>NZ_JARTWB010000001.1:0-658097 GCF_031450785.1 Caballeronia sp. LZ062 | reverse complement strand
GGGACGCTCGTTCGCTTCGCGCGGCGCAGCCGCATCGTTGCGCGCCGCCAGCTCGGTGGCGACACCGGCGGCACGAAAAAATGAACGCTGCTCGCGGGCGGTCTTACCAGTCGAACGCGCGCTTCTATACTTAAGAACACCCCACTTCACGACGCGCCGAGGACATCATGCTTCAAATGTCACGGCGACAGTTCCTCAAGGTTTCCGCGAGCACGCTCGCCGGATCGAGCCTGGCTGCACTGGGCTTCTCTCCGGCACCCGCACTCGCCGAAGTCCGGCAATACAAACTGTCGCGCACCACTGAAACGCGCAACACCTGTCCGTACTGTTCGGTCGGGTGCGGCATTCTGATGTACGGTCTCGGCGACAACGCCAAGAACGCGAAGGCCAGCATCATCCATATCGAAGGCGATCCCGACCATCCGGTCAATCGCGGCACGCTGTGCCCGAAGGGCGCATCGCTCATCGACTTCATTCATAGCCCGAGCCGCCTGATGTACCCCGAGTACCGCGCGCCGGGTTCTTCCGAGTGGAAGCGCATCTCGTGGGACGACGCGCTCGACCGCATCGCGAAGCTGATGAAGGAAGACCGCGACGCGAACTTCGTCGAAACGACGGCGGACGGCAAGAAGGTCAACCGCTGGCTCACGACGGGCATGCTTGCGGCGTCGGCGGGTAGCAACGAAGTCGGTTATCTGACGCACAAGACTGTCCGCAGTCTTGGCATGCTCGCATTCGACAATCAGGCGCGTGTCTGACATGGCCCGACGGTGGCAGGTCTTGCCCCGACGTTTGGCCGTGGAGCGATGACGAACCATTGGGTCGACATCAAGAACGCGGACGTTATTCTGGTGATGGGCGGCAACTCGGCCGAGGCACACCCGTGCGGTTTCAAATGGGTGACCGAGGCAAAGGCGCACAGAAAGGCGCGCCTGATCGTGGTCGATCCGCGCTTCACACGTACAGCTTCGGTCGCGGATTTCTACGCGCCGATTCGCACCGGCACGGACATCGCGTTCCTTGGCGGCGTCATCAACTATCTGTTGACGCACGACAAGATCCAGCACGAGTACGTGAAGAACTACACGGACATGTCGTTCATCGTGCGCGAAGACTTCGCGTTCAAGGACGGCACGTTCTCGGGCTATGACGCCGAGCATCGCAAGTACGACAAGACGAGCTGGGACTACGAGCGCGGCGACGACGGTTTCGTGAAGGTCGACCCGACGCTGCAGCATCCGCGCTGCGTCTACAACCTGATGAAGCAGCATTACGCCGCCTACACGCCCGAAATGGTGACGAAGGTGTGCGGCACGCCGACCGACAAGTTTCTGAAGGTCTGCGAGATGCTCGCATCGACGGCGCAGCCGAACCGCGCGGGCACCATCCTCTATGCGCTCGGCTGGACGCATCACTCGGTCGGCGCGCAGATGATCCGCACCGGCGCGATGGTGCAGCTTCTGCTCGGCAACATCGGCATTGCGGGCGGCGGCATGAACGCGCTGCGCGGTCACTCGAACATCCAGGGGCTGACCGACCTCGGCCTGATGTCCAACCTTCTGCCGGGCTACATGACCCTGCCGATGGAAGGCGAGCAGGATTACGAGCAATACATCACGAAGCGCGCGACGCAGCCGCTGCGGCCGAACCAGCTGAGCTACTGGAAGAACTATCGCGCGTTCCACGTGAGCTTCATGAAGTCGTGGTGGCGCGACAACGCCACCGCCGAGAACAACTTCGGCTTCGACTTCCTGCCCAAGCTCGATAAGTCCTACGACATGCTGCAGGTCTTCGAGCTGATGGCGCAGGGCAAGATGAACGGCTACATCGCGCAGGGCTTCAATCCGCTCGCCGCCGCGCCCAACAAGGCGAAGGTCGGCCTCGGGTTGTCCAAGCTGAAGTGGCTCGCCATCATGGACCCGCTCGCGACCGAAACGTCGGAGTTCTGGAAGAACCACGGCGAGTTCAACGACGTCGATTCGTCGAAGATCCAGACCGAAGTGTTCCGTCTGCCGACCACTTGCTTCGCGGAAGAGCGCGGCTCGCTCGTGTCTTCGTCACGCGTGCTGCAGTGGCACTGGCAAGGCGCGCAGCCGCCGGGCGAAGCGAAGAGCGACCTCGAGATCATGTCGGGACTGTGGTTGCGTATTCGCAAGGCGTATCAGGAGCAGGGCGGCAAGTATCCCGATCCGATCCTGAAGATGTCGTGGCCGTATGCCGACCCGGAAAGCCCGACGCCCGAAGAGCTCGCGATGGAGTTCAACGGCCGCGCGCTCGCCGACGTCACCGATCCGACCGACAAGACCAAGGTGCTCGCGAAGAAGGGCGAACAGCTCTCGAGCTTCGCCTTGCTGCGCGACGACGGTTCCACGGCGAGCGGATGCTGGATCTATTGCGGCGCGTGGACGCAGGCGGGCAATCAGATGGGCCGCCGCGACAACAGCGATCCGACCGGCATCGGCCAGACGCTGAACTGGGCGTGGGCGTGGCCGGTGAATCGCCGCGTGCTGTACAACCGCGCATCGTGCGATGTGAGCGGCAAGCCGTTCGATCCGTCGCGCAAGCTGATCGGCTGGAACGGAAAGGCATGGACCGGCGCGGACATTCCGGACTTCAAGGCGGACGAACCGCCGGAAAACGGCATGAATCCGTTCATCATGAATCCGGAAGGCGTGGCGCGTTTCTTCGCTCGCGACGGCATGAACGAAGGTCCGTTCCCTGTTCACTACGAACCGTTCGAGACGCCGCTCGGCTACAACCCGTTCTTCCCGAATGAGAAGAACGTCACGAGCAATCCGGCGGCGCGCGTGTTCCCGGACGACCGTGCGGCTTTCGGCACCGCCGATCAGTTCCCGCATACGGCCACTACGTATCGCCTGACCGAGCACTTCCACTACTGGACGAAGCACGTGAAGCTCAACGCGATCGTGCAGCCGCAGCAGTTCGTGGAAATCGGCGAGGACCTGGCGAAGGAAGTGGGCGTCGTCGCGGGCGATCGCGTGAAAGTGTCGAGCAATCGCGGGCACATCATCGCGGTGGCGCTCGTCACCAAACGCATCAAACCGCTGACCGTGGAGGGCAAGAAGGTGCAAACCGTCGGCCTGCCGCTGCACTGGGGCTTCAAGGGCCTGACGCAGCCGGGCTATCTCGTCAACACGCTGACGCCTTCCGTGGGCGACGGGAACTCGCAGACACCCGAGTTCAAGTCGTTCCTCGTGAAGGTCGAGAAGGCATAAGGAGACGAGAATGGCTCTGCAATCGCTCGATATCAAGCGCGTTTCCGCCACCACCACGCCGCCGCCGCAAGTCCGCGAGCCGGTCACGGGCACCGTCGCGAAGCTGATCGACGTGTCCAAGTGCATCGGCTGCAAGGCCTGCCAGACGGCGTGCATGGAGTGGAACGACCTGCGCGACGACGTGGGACACACGACCGGCATCTACGACAACCCGCGCGATCTCACCGAACATTCGTGGACGGTGATGCGCTTCACGGAGTACGAGAACCCGAAGGGCGACCTCGAATGGCTGATCCGCAAGGACGGCTGCATGCACTGCGAGGACCCGGGCTGTCTGAAGGCGTGTCCGTCGCCGGGCGCGATCGTTCAGTACACGAACGGCATCGTCGATTTCCACGAGGAAAACTGCATCGGCTGCGGCTACTGCGTGACCGGCTGCCCGTTCAACATTCCGCGCATCTCGAAGGAAGACAACCGCGCGTACAAGTGCACGCTCTGTTCCGATCGCGTCGCGGTCGGGCAGGAACCGGCGTGCGTGAAGACGTGTCCGACCGGCGCGATCATGTTCGGCACCAAGACCGACATGATCCAGCAGGCGGAAGACCGCGTGGAAGACCTGAAGGAGCGCGGTTTCGAGAACGCGGGTCTGTACAACCCGGCCGGCGTGGGCGGCACGCACGTCATGTACGTGCTGCATCACGCGGACCAGCCGGAGCTGTATCACGGGCTCGCGGAAAATCCGCGGATCAGTCCGCTCGTGTCGGTCTGGAAGGGTGTCACGAAGCCGCTCGCGGTCGCGGGCATGGCGCTCGCCGCGCTCGCCGGATTCTTCCACTACACGCGTGTCGGTCCGAACGAAGTGAGCGCGGAAGAGGAAGCCGAGGCACAGCGCGAGGTCGAAGCCGCACGCAACGAGAGGGAGCGTTCGAATGAAACACGATAGCGAATTGCGCGACGTGCGAGGCAACCGCCTGATCGTGCGCTACACGCCGAACGAGCGCACGAACCACTGGATCACCGCGATCAGCTTCGTGCTGCTCGCGTTGTCCGGGCTCGCGATGTTTCATCCGTCCATGTCGTGGCTCTATGCGATCTTCGGCGGCGGGCAATGGACGCGCATCCTGCATCCGTTCGTCGGCTGCGTGATGTTCCTCTCGTTCATGGTGCTCGCGCTGCGCGTGTGGCATCACAACCATCTGGACAAGAGCGACATCCAGTGGATGAAGCAGATCGACGACGTGCTCGCCAACCGCGAAGACCGCCTGCCCGAGATCGGCAAGTACAACGCCGGTCAGAAGCTCGTGTTCTACGTGATGGTGGCGAGCCTGCTGTTGCTGCTCGCTTCCGGCGTCGTGATCTGGCGCGCGTACTTCGCGTTCTACTTTCCGATCACGATCATCCGGCTCGCTGCGGTCGTGCACGCGGCCACGGCTTTCGTGCTGATTATGTCGATCATCATCCACATCTACGCAGGACTGTGGATCAAGGGATCGATCAGCGCGATGGTGCGCGGAACCGTGACGTATGGATGGGCGCGCAAGCACCATCCGCGCTGGTTCAAGGAAATCATCGGTAAGTAGGCGTCGCGGTCGCTCCGCGAAACGCCAGGGCAGTGATTCGAACCGCTCGCGCCTCGTTCAGGCCGGGCGGTTCTTCTTTGCACAGCACGATCCGCGCGACACAGCGCACACAGACGTGCGCCGTCTGAACGCTATCCGACAAGCTGTTATTCTTCTTTTCAGTGTGCCGCTTGCTCGGCACTGGAAGCACCAAAGCATTTCAAGGACGAACTCAAGTGGTCCAACGCATACTCGAATCCGCTGCATCGATCGAAGCTCTCGATCAGTCGGCCATTCCACGGCTGCGCATGCCTGAACGCGCAACGGTCTTCAGCGCGCGCGCCGCGCGCCTGCGCCAGCTTGCGGACGCAAGCCATCCCATCGCAGGCTATTTGCGCCTCATGGCGGCGCTCGCAGACGCACAGCAGCACGTGCTCGCGGACTTCAGCGCGCCGATGCCATCGCGCGAATCCATCGCGATCAATCAGCAGCATTCGATGCCCATCGTCCCCGCGCTCGGCGCCGACGAGCGCGATCCCGCATGGCGCGACGTGCTTTTCCTGCTGCTCGACCGCATCGAGGCCGCGGGCGCGCTCACGCCGCCGCTCGCGCAACTCGTCGCGCATTTGCGATCGATGCCGGCCGCCGCGCTCGACGCGCAAGCCGACGCCATTCTCGCGCTGCGTTTCGCGGAGATCGAGCCCGCCGCCGCGCCGTTCATCGTCGCGGCGCTGCAAGTGGTGTGGACGGACATCGCGAGCCGCATCGGCAGCTCGGAAGTGCCGTATATGGACACGTCCGGCGTGTGCCCCGTCTGCGGCACGATGCCGGTGGCGAGCGTCGTGCGCGTGGGCGGCGTCCACGAAGGCTATCGCTACGTGCAATGCGGGCTGTGTTCGACGGAGTGGCACGTCGTGCGCGCGAAGTGCTCGAATTGCGATTCAACGAAAGGCATCGCCTATCACGCGATGGACGGCTCGGAAGCCAGCACCGCGCAAACCGCTGAAGATGAGCAAGCCCGCGCCGAACGCGCGCGCAACGCGCCGCTGAAAGCGGAGTCGTGCGACGAATGCGGCACGTATCGCAAGATCGGCTATCAGGAGAAGGCGTACGACTTCGAGCCGTTCGCGGACGATCTCGCGAGCCTGACGCTCGATCTCCTGATGGGCGACGCAGGCTTCCGACGCCCCGCGCCGAATCCGTGGCTGTGGCCCGAACAGAGCGCGACGGACGAAGCAGGCGAAGCACAATGAGCGACGTGGCCGGCGGCGACGGAAGCGAACTGCGCGCGCTGATGGCGCGCGTGCCGTCGGTGGAGCGTGTGCTCGCATCGGCGGTATTCGAGCCGCTCATCGACGCCTACGGACGCACGCAGACGCTTGCCGCGCTGCGCGCGACGCTCGACGCATGGCGCGCCGACGCGCAGGCGGGCCGCGCATCCGTCGAGGCGCTCACGGAAACGATGCTCGGCCACGCCGTCGGTCTGCGGCTCGCGAGCCGCGCGCAAAGCCGCGTGCGCACCGTATTCAACCTGACGGGCACGGTGCTGCACACGAATCTTGGCCGCGCGTTGCTGCCGGACGAAGCCGTGCGCGCCGTCGCCGACGTGCTCACGCGTCCCGCGAATCTCGAATTCGACCTGGATACCGGCGCGCGCGGCGACCGCGACGATCTGATCAACGCGCTCATCTGCGAACTGACGGGCGCGGAAGCGGCGACTGTCGTGAACAACAATGCGGCGGCGGTGCTCCTGACTTTGTCGGCGCTCGCGCCGAGGAAAGAAGTGATCGTGTCGCGCGGCGAGCTCGTCGAAATTGGCGGCGCGTTCCGCATTCCGGACATCATGAGCCGCGCGGGCGCGAAGCTGCGCGAAGTCGGCACCACGAACCGCACGCATCTGAAGGATTACGAGGAAGCGATCAACGCGAAGACCGCGCTTCTCATGAAGGTTCATTGCAGCAACTACGCCGTGACCGGCTTCACCAAGGAAGTGACGACCGCCGAGCTCGCGCCGCTCGCGCGTGAACGCGGCTTGCCGGTCGCGGTCGACCTCGGCAGCGGCACGCTCGTCGATCTCACGCAATGGGGCCTGCCGCGCGAGGCGACCGTGCGCGAGACGGTGGAAGCCGGCGCGGACCTCGTCACGTTCAGCGGAGACAAGCTGCTGGGCGGTCCGCAAGCGGGTTTGATCGTCGGGCGCAAGGATCTCATTGCGAAGATCAAGAAGCATCCGCTCAAGCGCGCGCTGCGCGTCGGCAAGCTCACGCTCGCCGCGCTCGAAGCGGTGCTGCGCCTGTATCGCACGCCCGAGACGCTGCAAACCCGCCTTACGACGCTGCGCCTGCTCACGCGTCCCGCCGATGCCATGCGGCTTGCGGCCGAGCGCGTCCAGCCCGCGCTGCAGCGTCTGGCGGGCGACGCGTTCGCCGTGACCACCGAGCCGATGTTCAGCCAGATCGGCAGCGGCGCATTGCCGGTGGACGTGCTGCCGAGCTACGGGCTCGCGGTGCGGCTCGCGAACGGCAAGCGCGCGGGCGGGCAACTGAACCGCATCGAACGCAAGCTGCGCGCGTTGCCGCGGCCGGTGATCGGGCGCATCGCGGATGGCGCGCTCTGGCTCGACCTGCGTTGTCTCGAAGAAGCCGACGAAGCCGCATTCATCGCGCAACTCGACGGCCAAGGCCGGAGCGAAGACGCATGATCGTCGGGACGGCGGGGCATATCGACCACGGCAAGACCACGCTCGTGCGTGCGCTGTCCGGCGTGGACACGGACCGCCTGAAGGAAGAGAAGGCGCGCGGCATTTCCATCGAGCTCGGCTACGCGTATGTGGCGCTCGCGGATGGCGGCATGCTCGGCTTCATCGACGTGCCGGGCCACGAAAAGCTCGTGCATACGATGGCGGCGGGCGCGAGCGGCATCGACTTCGCGCTGGTCGTCATTGCAGCGGACGACGGCGTGATGCCGCAGACGCGCGAGCATCTCGCCATTCTCGAACTGCTCGGCGTGACGACGGGCGCGGTGGCGTTGACGAAGACTGATCGCGTCGACGAAGCCCGCGTGCGCGAAGTCCACGCGCAAATCGGAACGCTGCTCGCGCCGACGCCGCTCTGCGATGCGCCGATCTTCGACACCAACGCCACTGCCGCCGACGATCCCGGCGTGGCCGCGCTGAACGCGCATTTGCGCGAGGCCGCCGCGCACTGGCGCACGCGCCGCGACGACGGCTTTTTCCGCCTCGCGGTCGATCGCGTGTTCACGCTGTCGGGGCAAGGCACCATTGCGACAGGCGCGGCGTTCGCGGGCCGCGTGAGTGTGGGCGACGTGCTCGCGCTCGCGCCGCGCGAATCGGCGAGCGAAGTGCGCGTGCGCAGCATCCACGCGCAGAATCGCCCGGCGGAGGCGGGCCGCGCGGGCGAGCGTTGCGCGCTCAATCTCGCGGGCATCGACAAAGGCGCGCTCGCACGCGGCGATTGGATCGTCAATGCGCGCATCGCGAAAGCGTCGGAGCGGCTCGACGTCGAACTCACGCTGCTTGCCGATGCCGGGCTCACGCTCGCGCACTGGACCCCGCTGCACGTGCATCTGGGCACCACGCATCGCGTGGCGCACGTCGCGCTCCTGGAAGCGGATACGTTGGCGGCGGGGCAGTCGGCGCGCGTGCAGCTCGTCTTCGATCAACCGGTATGCGCGTTGCCGGGCGACCGCTTCATCGTGCGCAATGCGCAGGCGAGCCGCACCGTCGGCGGCGGTCGCGTGCTCGATCCGTTCGCGCCCGCCCGCAAGCGCCGCACGCCGCAGCGCCGCGCGTGGCTCGACGCGCTGACCGCATGGCTCGACACGAACCGCGCCGATGCGCTTTTCGACCAGTCGCCGTACGGCCTGCCGCGCTCGCTCGTGGAGCATTTGTGCGGGCGGCCGGCGGAATCGGTCGCGCTGCCGGACGGCTTGCGCCGCGTGTCTCTGTCCGACGACGCGCTATTCATCGCCGCCGCGCATTGGGACGCGCTCGCGGCGCGTCTCACGGACGCGCTCGCCGCTTTCCACGAACGCTTTTCCGACGAGCAAGGCCCCGACGCCGCGCGTCTGCGCCGCATGGCCGCGCCGCTCGCATCGGGTGCGCTGTGGCGCGCCCTGATCGACGATGCCGTCGCGCGCGGGACCGTTGCGCGGAGCGGGCCGTGGCTGCATCTGCCGTCGCATACGGTGGCGCTTGATGCCGCCGAAGAATCGCTCGCCAAAGCGGTGCTGGCGTCCATCGAACGCGGGCGCTTCGATCCGCCGTGGGTGCGCGACCTCGCGCGCGAACATGGCGCGCAGGAAGACGACATGCGGCGCCTCTTGCGCAAGCTCGCGCGGCGCGGCGACGTGTTGCAGGTCGTGCGCGATCTCTTCTATTCGCGCGTCGCCATCGCCGAACTCGCGCGGCTTGCGGCCGAACACGCAAGCACTCGAAATGGAGTGGCCAGCGGTATCGGCGCAGCGGAGTTTCGCGATGCAAGCGGTCTCGGCCGCAAACGCGCAATTCAGGTTTTGGAGTTCTTCGACCGGGTTGGTTACACTCGCTTTCACCGCGACTTGCACCTGTTGCGCACCGACAGCCGCTGGCACGAGCCGGTCTGAGCGGCTCCCGCCACGCCCTTTGCGCTTTTTGCGCCAGGCGAACCGATGGAGCATTCCTACTACGCGCTGCTGCATCTGCTGTCGGGCCATCCGGAATGGACGCTGGCGGTCGTGCTGCTCGCGTCGTTTCTCGAATCCGTCGCATTCATCGGCACTTTCGTGCCCGGCAGCACCGCGATGTTCATCGCCGGCGCGCTCGTCGGCGCGGGGGCGCTGAACCTCGGCTGGGTATTCGTCTGCGCGATCGCAGGCGCCATTGCCGGCGACGCCGCGAGCTTCTGCTTCGGCGCGCGCTATGCCGATGTCATCGCGCAGATGTGGCCTTTTCGCCGCCATCCGGGCGCGCTTGCAGCCGGCAAACGATACTTCCACGCGCACGGCGCGAAAAGCGTGGTGCTGGCGCGCTTCGTTGCGCCGATGCGCGCCGTGGTGCCGGTCGTCGCGGGACTGTCGGGCATGACGCCCGCGCGCTTTTTGGCCGTCAACGTCCTGAGCGCGCTCGTCTGGGCGCCGCTGCATATTTTGCCGGGCGTGGTGTTCGGCGCGTCCATCGAACTGGCGGGCGCGGTGTCGATCCGGCTCGTCGTCATTCTCGTGGCCGTGACGGCGCTCGGATGGCTCGTCTTCAATCTGGCGCGGGTGATCGTGGGGCACGCGAAGGGCTGGACGCTCGCATCGCGCGCTGCGCTGCTCGCGTGGGCGCAGCGCGGCGACGGCGCGGCGGCGCGCGTCGTGTCGCGCGCGCTCGATCCCGCCAATCCCGCGACCGCGCTTATCGTGGGCATTTCGGTGCTGCTGCTCGCCTCGGCGATGGCCTTTTTCTACGTGATGTCCAACGTGGCGCGCGGATCGTCGCTCGTGCAGGTGGATGTCTCCGTCTACCGGCTGCTGCAATCGTTCCGCTCGACGTGGGCCGATTCGATCCTCGATGCCGCCGCCGCGCTCGGCAGCACGCCGACGTTGCTCGCGGTCGCGGCGACGGTGGTCGTCTGGATGGTCTTCGAGCGGCGCTGGCGCACGGTCGCGTACTGGGTCGTCGCGGTCGTCTTCTCCCGATTGCTCGTCGGGGCGATCCGCCTGACGGCGCATCACGCGTTGCCGCTCTCGTTCGCGCCGGTCGAACACACGTTTCCGAGCCCGCATCTGGCGGCGACCGTCATCATTTACGGCTTCCTCGCGTTTCTGCTGCTGCGCCGCGTGGGTATGCTGACCGGCGTGTGCATCGCGACGGCGACGTCGGGCATCGTGACGGCAGTCGCGCTCGCGGGGCTCTACTTCGGACGCTTCACCATTTCCGATGCGCTCGGCGGCACGGCGCTCGCCGCCATGTGGGTGTTCCTCGTCGCGCTGACCGCCGTGTGGCGGCATCCCGGCAAGCCCAGGCGCCGTCCGTTGATGCCTTTCGCGGTGCTCGCCGTGATCTGCGCGAGCGTCGGATTGCAGTTGAGCGACGACACGCAGGCGCACAGCGCGCCGCCCGCCACCGTCGTCATCACGCCGATCCAGTGGATGGACACCTTCTGGCGCACGTTCTCCTGTTACCGGTCGAGCATGGACGGCGACCGCCGCGAGCCGATCACCGTGCAATGGGCCGCGACGCCCGCCGAGATCCGCGCGCAGCTTGCCAGCCGGGGATGGGCGGAAGGCAAAGGGCTGACCATGAAAAGTGTGATGTCGGTGGTTTCGCCCAACGCGCCCGCAACCGCGCTGCCGGTGCTGCCGCGCCTGAACAATGGCGAGCCGTCGAAGCTCGTGTTCACGCGCTCGTATCGCGGCCCGGACGAGCGTGACGTGCTGCGTTTCTGGCAGACGCGCTACGTCCTGAAAGAACGCGCGGACGCCGCGCCCACGCCCATCTGGCTGGGCTCGGTCGTTCACGAGCGGCTGCGGCGTCCGTCCTGGCCGTTCAACGTGCTGCGCCCGGACCGGCGCGTCGATCCGATGGCGTTCGAGCGCGGCGACGCGTCGAGCTGGCACGGCATCGAAATTGCGAACAGCGCGGGGTGCGGCAGTGTGCCGGTGATGCTGGTCCAGTCGAGGCCCCAATGATTTTCCGAAGCGATTGCCGATGCGTTCACCGCAGAGGTCGCTCTTGATCCAAATTCCGCCATCGGCGATTGCCCAGTGGGGCGCGGCCGCGGTCTTCGGCAACGTGCTGTTGACGCGTCTCGGCGTGCCGCTGCCGTCGGCGCCGTTGCTCGTCTTTGCCGGAACGTTGATCGCGAGCGGGCGGCTGTCGCTCTGGCATGTGCTCGTCGCGGCCGTCTGCGGCGCGTTGCTCGGCGACAGCGTGTGGTTTTCGGCGGGGCGCATCTACGGGCGGCGGCTCGTGGCCGCGCTCGCGCGCCGCTCATATGCGGTTGATTCCGGCATCCGCACGACGAGCGAACTCTTCGAACGGTACGGCGCCCCGATCATCGCGTTATCGAAGTTCGTGCCGGGGCTCGGACTCGTCACGCCGCCGCTGATGGGCACGACGCGCATTGCCCCGCTCGTCTTCTTCCTGTGGGATGCGGCGGGCATCGGGGCGTGGTCGGCGTTCTGGGTGCTGGGCGGCGCGTTGTTTCAGCGGCAATTGCACTTCGCGCTCGTTGAGTTGCAGATGCACGGGGCGACCGTGATCGACTTGCTCGCGCTGCTTGCGTTGTTGTACTGCGCGTACCGCTTCCTGCGACGACGCACGCCAGGCCGGCCGCGCGACGATGCGCGCTGACGCGTGCGGTTCGCCTTGGGCAGCTATAATCGAGGGCTTCGTTCTGTTGCCTCATTCTTTTCTTCGGCCGGGGAAGGCATCCGTATCCGGTGGTGCGGCTGGGCTTCAAACCCAGTTGGGGGTGTCAGACACTCCCAGGTAGGTTCGACTCCTGCTGCCTTCCGCCATTCGCTCTCAGCGCGAGAGAAATGGTCGTCTGTCTCGTTGCGCGAAGCCTGGCGTCCTTCATCGATAATGACGTGCGCAGCCAGTTCTAAAGCTTCCTGCCACTTTGCCGTAATTGCATTGACACGTCGTCGGCGCTCGGCCGAATGAATGGACGCACACACGCAGAAGCGCCGTCTTTACCGCTATCTTCAAACTCCACCAAGCAAATACAGAGATGTCTGCCGCATTGGACTTCGATCACAGCAAATGGTACGAAGCACCGGGGGTCCTGGCGCGCTTTCTCGGCGATGCCATTGCAGCGGAACTGCGGCACCTGCGGCCGGGAGGCGCGACGCTCCAACCATTTCCCTGGTCGCCGGAACTGAGTATGGGAGAAGACGGCCTCGGTCTGGATTCGATCGAACGGCTTTCCATTGCGACATCTCTCTCCGAACTGATTCAGCTCGACAAGAGCGGACGTGACGAAGCGCTCTTGAACCAGCGCGACTTCGGCGAATGGCTCGACGTCGCCGCCAGTGGATTGAAGGAGTACAGCGCTCAACTGGTTTTCCGAACTTCGGGCTCGACTGGCAAGCCGAAACGATGTGCTCACGCATTGGCGGACCTCGAGCGAGAGGCCGAACACCTCGCCACGATTCTGGCCGGAACGCGCCGCGTCCTTGCGGCGGTTCCGGCGCATCACATCTACGGCTTTCTGTTCACCGTGCTGTTGCCGTTTGAGTTGAGCGGCATCGAGGTCATTGACGTCCGGCATGTTACGCCGTCGGCATTGCCGCGCATGATGGCACCGGGCGACGTTCTCGTCAGCCATCCGGCGCACCTGGCGCTCGTTGCCCGCTTCACAGACTCACTTCCTCGGGGCGTATCGGCGCTGACATCGACCGCGCCGTGTCCAGCGGAGCTCGCGCAAGCCCTCACCGCCGAAGGCGCCTTCGACCGCGTGCTGGAGATATATGGAAGCTCGGAAACGGCTGGCGTCGGCGTGCGCGAGGCACCTGCGTCCGATTTTCAGCTGATGCCTTTCTGGACGCGAGACGCTGCGGACGCCACTCGGCTCGTCCACCGCGCGCACGACCGCGGTGAAAGAAGCGTGACGCTGCAAGACCATCTGCAATGGATCACTGAGGATAGCTTCATAGTGAGTGGCCGACGCGACAACGCTGTACAGGTGGCGGGCACGAACGTCTTTCCCGCGCGCGTGCGTGAAGCGCTTCTGCAACATCCTCACGTCGATGATGCCGCCGTCCGTTTAATGGACCCGAGCGAGGGTGCGCGGCTGAAGGCGTTCGTTGTTCCTTCAGCGGGTGTAGACGTCGAACGGCTTGCAATCGACCTTCAGCGATGGACAGTGGCACGACTATCCGCGCCGGAGCGGCCAAAGAGCTTTACGTTCGGTGCACGGCTCCCTCTGAGTGATTGCGGCAAGGACTCGAACTGGTGCGTGTAGCCGGCAACGCACGAACTCAACGACGCTCAACCTATGGACATGCCGCAACGCGATCCCTACCACAGCCGCCTGAAAAGGATCGGACGATAAAGTATTCGAAGCTGCTGCCGTTATAAATTGCGAGCGACTATCCTTCACGCGGAGACAAGACTAATGGCTAGCCAGTCTACCTTTGAGAGTACTTTCGATTCTGTGTTATTCGACGACCTCGTTGCAGCCGGTGAATCCGGGCTCGATGAACTCGCGTTCGGGGTCATCGGGTTCGACGCGGCGTATGCCGTGACTCATTACAACGCTGTCGAGTCATCGAGCGCCGGGCTGAGTGCCACGCGCGTTCTCGGCAGGCATCTGTTCGAAGAAGTGGCGCCGTGCATGAACAACTTCATGGTGGCCCAACGGTTCGAAGACGAAGCTGAACTGGACGAAGTAGTGCCGTACGTCCTGACGCTGCGCATGAGGCCGACACCGGTCCAACTGAGGCTCATGAAGTCCGGTCGCAGCGGAACGCGTTTCTTGCTCGTGCAACGTCAGAGCAGCAAGTGAACGTCATGACTACCGTGGACGGCGTTTGCGAAGCGGAGCACGAGGCGCTGCTATCGTTCATGTACATGTCGCCCATCGGCATCATTCGGAGTGGCTTGAATGGCGACGTCGACATGCTCAACCCGGTCGCCGTCCAGCTGCTCATGCCGGTTGCGGGGCGCATGGGTGTGGGTAACGTCTTCGAGAGCCTGACGAACGTCGCACCGGAATTGCGCAATCTCGTGTCGAGCTTTTCGGCCGAGCGAGGTCGAGTGTGCGAAGGTCATCGAATCGTGATTGCGCCGAGCGCCGATCGTCCGACGGTACTGTCATGCAACATCATCAAGGTCAACAGCAGTACCTTGATGATGACGCTCTCCGACATTTCCCGTCAGGTCGAGGCCGAGCGCCGCGCGAGACAGCATGAATCGTGGCTCGCGGGGATCTATACGAGCGTCAACGATTTCGCCTTCTTTACGCTCGACTCGGCCGGCCGTATCGACAGTTGGAACGGGTCCGTCGAGCAACTGACAGGCTTCGGCGCCGACGAGGTGCTCGGCCATACGCTGGACCTCTTTTATGCGCCCGAGACTGTCGATTCGTATTGCAGCCCCGAACACATTTCGCTGACACGCGAAGAAGGTTGGCACATTCAGGAGCGCTGGTGTGAAAGCAGAGAGGGCCGCCGCTATGCGGCGCAGATTCTGGTTGCCGTACTGCGCGAAGACAACGGCGAGATTGCGGGCTACTCGGTCGTTATACGCGACGTGTCCGAACGCAAGATTTCGAGCGACGAACTCACTCGCCTTCTGACGACCGACCACTTGACCGGCGCTGTGAATCGCGCGCATTTCTTCAAGCTCGCCGAGAAGGAGCTTGCGAGAGCGAGGCGATTGGGAAAGCCCTTGTCTTGCGTGATGATCGATGCCGATCACTTCAAGCGGATCAACGACACAGCCGGGCATCAGACGGGCGACCTCGTTCTGACGCAGATCGTTCAAAAGGCAAAAGCGAACCTGCGGTCGATCGACGTGCTGGCTCGCCTCGGCGGCGAAGAGTTTTGCCTGATGCTTCCGGGTACGTCCAGCGACGAGGCGCTTGTCATCGCGGAACGTGTGCGCGCAACCATCGCGGACGCCAAGATCGATACAGGCGCCGGCCCAGTACGGGTGACGGTGAGCGCGGGCATTGCATCCGTGACCGATTCGACGTCTTCCGTGAACGACTTGCTCGCGGCAGCGGATAAAGCACTCTATGCCGCCAAAACGGCGGGTCGGAACCGCGTGGAACTGGGTTAAGGGCAGGCATTTTTTGTGCGCTCACTCTGCGCAATCGTTCCTGACATGTTTTTCTGGTTGTCGAGGACCTAGAAAGCTCGACGCATGAGAATGAGTAAAGATCAATGCAACGGCGTGGCCGCATCACGCCTCGAATCCGACGATGCCTTCACATCGCGTGGCGTGAGAAGCGACGATGCTCATTGCGAGCAACCCGTGGAGGAGGCTCTTAAGCCTTCAGCCGACTCCGTTTCCGTGAACGAAGCGTTGATGGAGTTTCTGTATCGGGCGCCGATAGGGCTTCTACAGATTTCCGCGACCGGGGTGATCGAGATGATCAACCCGATGTCGGCGCGATTGCTGATGCCACTGTCGCCGGATGGAAACCTCGTCAACCTGTTCGACGTGCTGGAGGCGGTAGCGCCGCAATTCCGGCGCATGGTCCAGCAATACACGGCGCCTGCTGGTCCTGTCTGCGACGCAGTACGCATCACGGTTCCACGCGCTTTCAAGCGCAACGCTTCCTCGCAGGTCCTGTCGGTCAGTTTGCTCAAGCTCGACGAAAACCACCTGATGGCAATGGTGAGCGATGTAACGCTTGAGTCGCAGCGCGAGCAGTCTGTTCTGGACAAAAAGCTCGGCGAGGCGGCACGCCTGGACAAGCTGACCATGATGCCGAACCGCACCTCGATATGTGAGTTCATCGAGAACAATTCCTTGCATCGGGATGCAGACCGGCGCCCTCATTTCGGCGTCCTCTTCATCAATTGTGATCGCTTCAAGCAGATCAACGACTCTCTCGGTCACTCCGCGGGCGACGAAGTCCTGGCGGAAGTCGCAAATCGATTGATGACGACGATGCGTCTACCTGATGCGCAGAATCGCCAACATGACAGCGGCCTGCTCGCGGGTCGGCTCGGGGGCGACGAGTTCGTCGTGGTGATCGGCGAGCCACGATCCGAGTCGGACGTTCACTCGCTTGCGGATCGGCTACTGGCTGTGCTGAGTGAGCCGTACCGCATTGCCGATCAACACTTGCACCTGAGCGTCAGCATCGGGATCGTCCACTCGACTACCTCGAGCGCGCACCCCGACGCAATCCTTCAGGACGCCAGTATCGCAATGGTCGAGGCTAAACGTCGCGGTGGAGCCCGTTATGTGAGCTTCGAGCCTTCCATGCACGAGCGGGCGGCGCGCCGGGCGCAGATGGAAAACGACCTGCGTCGCGCGATCGTCAATCAGGAGTTGTTTGTCGTTTATCAACCGGTAGTCATGCTGGCATCGACCGTCGATCGGTCGTCTTTTCCGCCGCACGCCGCTGCTGTCGAAGCACTGGTGCGGTGGCGTCACCCGGTCCGGGGCGTCGTGCCGCCGGTAGAGTTCATCGGCGTGGCGGAGGAATGCGGCTTGATCGGCGCGTTGGGTGAATTCGTGCTGGACACCGCGTGCCGTCAGTTCGTCGCATGGAAGAGAGAGCTGGGGCGGCTCGCGCCCCGCTTGCTGGCGGTCAACCTGTCTCGCGCACAGTTGAACGAGGAAGGATTTGTCGCCTATGTTTCTCGCACGTTGCGGGAGAGCGGCATGGCCCCTGCCGAGCTTCAACTCGAAGTGACGGAGAGCCTCGCTGCGCAGGATGAATCCGTTCAGGCCACGTTGCGGCAGCTTCAGTTGCTCGGACTGACCTTGGCGCTCGACGACTTCGGAACGGGCTATTCTTCGCTGTCGAGCCTGCATCAGCTACCCGTCGCGACGGTCAAGATCGATCGATCGTTTGTCAGTCAGGCAGAGCAGAGCGCGCATCACCGGGTATTGATCGAAGCAACCGTTCGTGTGGCGGCCAGCCTCGATATGAACACCGTTGCAGAGGGCGTCGAAACAGAGGCACAGGCATCCGTGGTTCGTTCGCTCGGCTGCGAGAAAGGCCAGGGCTATTTCTTCAGCAAGCCGCTTGTGTCCGAGGATCTCGTCGAGTGGTTGAAGAGCAATGACGCGTGACCAATCTCGCTCGCGCGCTTCATCTGTCCTCAGACGTCTGAAAGTTCGAGACCGCGCCGTCCGTTCATGAGCGCGTGAGAGCAGGACCGATTACGACGCAGACCTCTGAGCCGCAAGACGGCCATTGCGCTGCTCGAAACGAGCGCTGGCGACGCGGTTTCGGCCGCGTGCCTTCGCGTCGTAAAGCGCGGCGTCTGCCGCTTCCAACAAGCCTTTCGCGGTCTGGCGCGAGCCGGGGTCCATGCAAGCGTGGCCAATCGAGATCGTGACCACAGCACCTGTCTTCGGGGCCGGCAACGACGCGCTTTCGACTGACGCGCGAAGCCCCTCGGCGACCGCGAGACCGGCTGCCGCCTCACACGCCGGAAGTACGACGACGAATTCCTCACCGCCATAGCGGGCAACGAAATCGCCGGTGCGCCGCAGTGCCCCGGTCAGCGCCTGCGCGACTTTCTTCAGGCAGTCATCGCCAGCCAGATGCCCGAAGGTGTCGTTGTAGGCTTTGAAGTGATCGACGTCGATCAGCAGCACGCAGAGCGGATAGCCGGAAGAGGCGGCGAGCGCGTGCTCGCGAGCGTAGCGCTCATCGAAATAAGCGCGGTTGAACACGCCTGTGAGTCCATCGCGTGCCGAACTTTCGATTAGCTTCATGTGAGCGTCGCTGAGCTCGCGGTAGAGGCCGCTCGTCTCATAGATGAGCATGCCGAGCACGGCACTCGACGAGAGCATCGAGGCGACGCGCGCGGCGTACCAACCAACGCTGTACCGGGCGCCCGCCGTCAGTGTGAGCGTCACGTCGATCAGCGCGGCCAGCAACGCGACCGCCAGCCACAGGTCCATCAATGAGCGAAGGCGCGTGGTCGAAACATGCAGGCCGAGCGCTGCGAGACACGTCGCTTCGACAATGAGCGCGGCGGGGCTGCGCGATAGGTCCGAATAGGAACCGCCCGATGCCACCACCACCGGCAGATGGTCCTTGCCCACGATGGCCACCGCCGCACAGCCGACTGCGAGCAATAACGCCCCGAACAGCGCCACGCGTCCCGGCGTGCGATCGCGCAGGCTCGGAGCCCAGGACCGCGCAGCTAAAGAGACGGTAACGAGGGCCGGAAATCCGCCATGCCAGAACACCCAGATCCAGACAGCGGTTTGCGCACCGGCGCCCAGCACGCCGCCTGGAGAAAAGACGCCGGGAAAAACGACCAGTTGGAGCGCCGCGATCAGGCTGACAAACGCATACGCGCCGCTTAGCGTGGCGAACAGCAGGCGCCCGGAAATCCGGTACTGCGTCCAGAGCAGGAACGCCGTGAGACCTTCTGTGAGGGTGACCCACGTCGCGAAAATCGGCAAGAACGGGACGATGACTGCGCCCGGCTCCTTGGCGTGGGGCCAAACCAAGCAGGCGCCGATAAGCGCGATGGCTGCGGTAGCAGCCGCAGTCAGGCGGTCGCGCCCGGACGATGAAAGGTGGATGAGCGAAGTTTGCACTACAGATCCTCGGGCTGGTCGGCACTGCGTCGAACCATAAGCAGAGAACGGCAATTATCCCCGATTCTTGAGGCCGACTCCCTGAAAGCGGAAAAAGCTGCGTTGCGCGAGGCGAAGATCGGCGCTGTCTTGGCGGCAGACCCGTCACGAACCGAGCGACAAAGGCTGGACTAGTCAGCGGTAGGGGTTATGCGTCATGGCCGGTCAGTCAGGACTAGACTGATTAATCAACTGGAGTCAGTCATGAAAGAGTTCGTGTTTGTCTTCGCAGCCTTGAGTCTGACGACGCAATCTGCTCTGGCTCAGTCCCACCAGAGTCCGGAAACCGATATGCGTGCGCAGCAAAATGATCCGAAGCTGATGCCGAGCGCGCCCCTTGGCAGCCAGTACCCCTCGCATGGCAATGTTCAGGCTGGCGAGTTGAACCTGAACCCTGCCGATCCGCGCGCCCAGATGGTCAACGGCCTGCCTAACAACGCGAACGACGGCGGCTATGGCGCGCCGCTGGCCGGCAATAAGGCGAACGTTACGCCTCGCGATTGAGCGGAGTCGCATCAGCGAGGCTTGTCTCCGATGCCCGCTTTTGCGCGGAGGGATGTACTCATGTCTTGTCAGCGACGGCCAGCATTGCCCGGCCGATTGGCTCGGTCATTCGTGGATGCCTTGTGCAGTACTCGCAATGCTGGGACTGATGTACTGGGCCGGTCAATCTTCCGGAAGCAAAGACCGACGCGTTGTGTCTACGGGATGAACGACTGTGTAGCCGTGAATACACATCACGGGCGCGAGATCGAACGCGGGATGACGTCAAAGAAACTCAAGCACTGAGTGCGCAATAAGGGCGGCCGCTGTCCCAAGCGCCGCGAGCCAACTGAGCGCCCGTAGCGTCCAGTGCGCGGCTAGGTCGCCTACGGCTTCACGGCTCGAACTGAGCAAGACAAGTAGAACGAGAACGGGTGTCACTGTCATGCCGTTGAGCACGGCGCTCCAGTAAAGCGCCCGCACCGGGTCGATATGAAAAAACGCAAGCGCCACGGCGACCGCCATGCCAAGCATCATGGTCGCGACGAGCAGCCAGGCGATCCGCGTGTCGCGCCGTTCGCCGGTTTCCCAGTTGAACGAGCTTGCGGCCGCCTGCGCAGCAGACCCCGCCAGCGGCGGAAGCGCGAGAAGTGCCGATCCGAAAAGCGCGAGTGCGAGAACGTGGCCCGCATAGCTGTGCGCGAGCGGCTCGAGCACGCGGTCCAGTTGCACCGTGTCGCCGGGTGGCGTCGACTGCATGAGATGCAGCGTCGCCGCCGCCGCGATCATCACGCATACGGAGACTGCATTGGACAGGAGCGTTCGAAGCAGTATATCGCGGCGCATTCCGCCCATCTTTCGATCCAATGCCTGCCGGCGCGACGCCTCGTTCTCTCCGACGTCCCGCGCTTCCTGTTCGGCTTGCGCGAACATCAGATAAGGACTGACAGTCGTGCCTAACACCGCGATCAACATCGTCATATAGTTTTCCGACCAGACGACGCGCGGAACGAACAGACGCCTCGCAACCGCATGCCACGGCACATCGACCAGGAGAAGGACGCCGGCATACGCGAACATTGCGAGCGTCAGCCACTTGAGGAACTTGGCGTAGCGTGCATAGGCGATGCTCCATTGCAGAGCGAGCGATGCGCATCCCGACAGCAACGTGAGCAATACGAGAGATCCACCGCTCAAGGCCCGCAGCGCGGCGCCCATGGCGAGCACATCGACGGCAATATTGAACGTATTGGCAATGAGAAAGCGTGCGACGGCAAAGTAAAAGAACGGAGGCCAGTCGTGCTGGCGCATGTTCGCAGTGAGGCCTCGCCCCGTGATCGCGGCAATGCGCGCGGCGATGAGTTGCAGCGCGACGGTCGACGGATAGGAGAGCACGCAGACCCATAGTTGATCGAAGCCATACCAGGCGCCTGCGAGCGTATAAGTGGCGATGCCGCTGGGATCGTTGTCCGAGGCAATCGTCGTGAGTCCCGGGCCGACGTGCGCCGCCCACGAATGCGCTCGGCGCCCGCTTGCGTGCGTGTCACTCTTCGCAGCCGACTTGTTATGAGGAAAAAACATGGCGAACTTGTGGGCGTTTCAGACGCGCGTCCGCATGAATCGTTCCTACCGCGTAACGGCCGACGGTCAGCGTTCGTGCCTGCCTTGCGGGGCTTGTTAGAATCTGCCAGCTTCCTTTATCGGCTCTCCCAATGAAAGCTCGACCTCTCGCATCCGCATTCGCAACGACCAGTCTTTTCGGTTCGGCGTGTGCGCCATTGTGCGCATTCGCTGCCGATGACTCGGTGCAGACCATCGTCATGGTTCGGCACGGCGAAAAGCCCGATCAAGGACTCGGACAGCTTTCTTGTCAGGGATTGAATCGGGCGCTGGCTTTACCGCGAGTCATCGAAACGAAGTACGGCCGACCAGACGGCATCTTCGCTCCCGATCCGGCGAAACAGAAGAAAGACCGCGGGACGAAATACGACTATGTGCGTCCTCTCGCGACCATCGAGCCGACGGCCATTTATTTTGGTTTGCCCGTCAACGCATCGCTCGGCTTCAAGGAAGTGGACAAGCTCGCCGATACCTTGCTTGCGCCGACCTACCGCAACTCGCTAGTGGTCGTTGCGTGGGAGCACGCGCTCATCGAGGAGACGGCGCGGCGCATCGTCAAACGGTTAGGCGGAGACGCGTCGAGCGTGCCGGCATGGGCCAGCGCGGACTTCGACAGCATCTATGTCGTGCGCGTCAGTCATCGCGCCGGGGATCCCGCTGTGTCATTCGCCGTCGAACAAGAAGGATTGAATGGTCAATCGACATCCTGTCCGACGCGATGAGACAGCTCAAAGCTGAAGGAAGGCGAAGACGGAAACGCCTAGTCCCGCAGCACCCATGAGCCCTGCAAGCCAGAAGAGCTTGCGGCTGCCCGTGAGCGAGGTGATGGCCGCGAGCGAGATGGCGACGCTCAGCCAGGCGAGCGCCTGCCCGAACAAATGCTGCGGATGCTCTTTCGCCTCGGAACGGCGATTCGATTCTTCGACCTCTTTCTCCAGCTCGCGCGCCTTGGCCAAAATCTCCTTCTTCCGGTCTTCGTACTTGGCGATCTCGTTCCGATAGAACGCTTGCCGTTCTCGAGGCGCCAGCTCGGCCGCCAACTCCATCAAGTGCCCTTTGCTGGATTGCGCCTGATAGTAGCTCCACTGGTCACTCGCCTTACTCTGCAAGAGCACGGCATCGTTCTTGAAGATCAGCGCCTGCGTTTGCAAGACGCCTTCCTCATAATGAAGAAGCCCCGACAACGCCGCAAGGATTGCAGTAAAGACGGCTACCCAACGCGACAGCGGATCGCCGGCATGAGCGGCATGTTCGACAAGATGGTCGTGCGGTGCGTGTTCATGGGACATGAGAATCGACGCGGCAGCGAGAAGCGATGCCCTTGGATTGGAGACTTCGCGATCTTATCGCAACGCACATTGAACGCGCAGAGAAGAAAGCCTTATATCGGAGTGAAGGAGCCTACTTTTTCAGTGCCGCGTCCGTCTGCTTCGCAAGCAGAAGATGCTCGCGCAAGGTCTCGACACCGTCGCCAGCAAGCTTGCGCACGTCCTCATCGCTGGCATGTACCGCCTGGTCGCTGAAGAGCTTGATATCGGACTCGTGGTCAGAAACGTTATGCTTCATGAAGAGGCTGTCGAACGCATGGCCGCTGAGCGGCTTTAGCGCAATGTAAGTCGCACGTTGAGTCACGGAAATCTTGTCGGGCATGCGATAGCCCTTTTGCTTCGCGAGCGCGAGTATCCGGTCATCCATCGCCTGATGATCCTGAATCATGCGCTTCGCGAACGCTTGCACCGCCGGATCGTGCGACGATTTCAGCGCAAGCTGACAAGTCTCGATTTCCGCGCGGCCATCCTGTAGCGCATCGGCGAGGAACTTTTCGGCGTTGTCGCTCGTGGCCGCCTGCGTCAGCGAAGCCGACGCCGCCATCACCGCGAATAACGTCGCACCGCAAACGGCGATCAAACGCTGCCGGCCGGCGCGAAGCACGAAAGATCTCTGTACGTCCATCTTGCATTCTCCCTGTTTGTCCCTCCGACGACGCTTGCCCGGCCGCGCTGTGAGGCTCTTCGAAGACAGCAAGATGTATTCCGCACGCCACGAGGCCACGCAAAAGGCGGGCGCTTCAGACCGCCTTGAGCACATGCAGATCGTAATCACTGTAAGAAGTCGACGAAGCCGACGCGACACGTGCATCCAGCTTCGCGACAAGCTTTTTTGCTTCACGCATCGACAAATAACGCAGACAGCACGCGCGCAAAAAGGACGCGAAGTTAGTCGGCATCTCGCCGCGCAACGCGACGAGTCCGTCGTTGAGTTTCTCGGCGAACTGGCTGGTGGTGCAGAGCATTTCCACTGATGCGCTGGTTCCGGCGCATTGAAAGGTCGAACCGCAAGGGACGCGTGCGGTGCGTGGTCGACGCCTCGCGAATGTGCTGATGGCAGCGTGATCGCGAGTTGGCGATAATGATCGTCAACCGCGAAGAAGGAGGGCGAAGATGGAAAAGGCCGAATGGTTCTTCGACGTTGTATCTCCGTTTTCTTATCTGGCTTTTCACAGCCTGGAAACGCTGCGCGACAAGCTCGACATCCGGCCTGTGCCCATTCTTTTCGCCGCGCTGCTCAAGCACTGGGGAACGTTGGGACCAGCCGAGCTTCCCTCGAAGCGCATTCATACGTATCAATTCTGCGTCTGGCTCGCAAGACGGCAAGGTATTCCATTCAAGATGCCGCCGCGTCATCCGTTCAATCCGCTCGCCGCGCAACGCCTGCTCGTGTCTTTGGGCTCGAAACATGACGATGTCGGGAAGGCGCTCGACCTCGTTTTCGCCGATGGGCGTGATCCCGAATTCGACTTCCCGGCGCTCGCGGAGCGATTGGGTGTCGACGATGCAGAACAACGCGCCGCATCGGCGGACGCGAAAAGGCAACTCCGGGACAATACGCAGCGCGCAATCGATCTCGGCGTCTTCGGCGTGCCGACGCTGATCCTGCGTGGCCGGCTATTCTGGGGAAGCGATACGATTAGGTGGGCTGATGAATTCTGTTCGCGGCCCGAGCTGTTCGATGATCCCGAGTATGCGGCGGCCGCGCGCACCGAGGTCGGAGTGCGGCGAGGCGAGCGCTGAACGTCGGCTTTGCGCGCCGCCTGCAGTCATCGCACGCTTGCGCGGTGTGGATAGTCGTTCATTCGCCAAGCTTTGTCACCGAAGACCGAACTGAATCGCGTTCAAATGACTACCGCCGTTGCAGCATTTATTACCGAATAAAAGCGACGGCGAATGCTGTGATACTCTCATAGCGTGCAGTGGCGCTCTCATGCCTAAAGCGCGGAGAAGAAATTACCGCTCGCGCGTCAGGCATCAAGAAGCCCCGCCGCGTGCCGTAAGAACAGGCAGTGCCACGCACATTCTTTCTGCGGTTCAAGGTCAATCGTCACGCCATGTCGGCCGGGCATCCCACCACCGAAGCAACACCCTCACATATACCCGGGCGCTTTCGCGCCGCCAAAAGAACGGCCGCCGTCGCGGACTCGTTCCAGGATTTGCCAGATGAAACCGGTAAGGAATCTTTTGCGGTCACGCGTCGGCCGCTTCATCGCATGCGGCGTCACGCTCGCCGTGCTGATCGCGGCCACGAGCGCGGTCGCCTGGCGGCATCATGTCGAAGCCGCGCAGCACGAACCGCTCGCACTGCCCGGCGTGGCAAGTGCAATGCGCGCCGACGCGGCGCCCTGGACCCATCGCGAGAAAGACGTCTCTCAGTTGATGAGCGATATACGTGCGCGCGATGTGGCCGCCATCGGCGTGAGCCGCGATGCGATCCTCGTTTCGACGCAGCGCGGCGAGAAGTACTACGTCGCCGACCATAACGGCGCCTTCTCGAATGCGCTTCTCGCTGGCGATCTGAAGTCCGGAGAAGCCACGCCTTACCAGTTAATCTGGCTGCCCGATGCGAAGGTTCAGACGGGTATGGCACGATGGGACGACGACTTCAATCGTCTGCGCGATCTGCTGAGCATCTTGTTGCCGGTTGTGATGGTCGGCGGCTTGTTGTGGTTCATGCGCCGCGAGATGCGCGGCGGCGCGCAACTGCTCGCGAAATCGCCGACGATGCGCTTTGACGACGTCATCGGCGCAGGCGAAGCGAAAGCCGCGCTCGCGGACGTGCGCGCGTGGCTGACCGAACCCGCGCAATTCACAGGCATGGGCGTGCGCGCGCCGTGCGGCATTCTGATGACTGGCGGGCCGGGCGTCGGCAAGACGCGTCTCGCGCAGGCGCTCGCGGGCGAATGCGGCGCGAACTTCATCGCCATCACAGGCAGCTATTTCAGCGCCAAGTACTATGGCGTCGGCATTCAGAAGGTGAAGCATCTGTTCGAACTCGCGCGCAAGAATGCGCCCACGGTCATCTTCATCGACGAAGCGGATGGCCTCGGCAAGCGCACGGATACGGGCGGCGGTCCTGTCGAAGCGGAGAGCAACCGCATCATCAACCAGCTGCTTGCCGAGATGGATGGCTTCGCGTCCAACGAAGGCGTCATCATCGTTGCAGCGACCAATCACCCCGACAACCTCGACGAGGCGCTGCGTCGCCCCGGGCGTTTCGACCGGACCATTCAGGTTCGTTTGCCCGATATCGAGGACCGCGAGAAGATCCTGCGCTTTTACGCGGCCAATCTGAAAACCAAGGCCGGCGATATCGACTTCGCGCAACTCGCGCGTCTTACCACAGGGCTTTCCCCGGCCACGCTCGCGATGATTGTGAATCAGGCGGGTCTCGTCGCACGCAAAGCCGGCGATAGAGAAGTCGCGGCGGAGCACTTCGTCGAGGCGATCAAGATCGCTCGCATCGGCGACATCAACGGTGCGGAGCGCGCGCTGTCGGATGACGAACGCACGCGCATCGCGATTCACGAAGCCGGGCACGGGCTGGTTGCTGCGCTGCTGAACACCGGCGTGCTCGAAGAAGTCACCATTCTGCCGCGCGGCGGCGCGCTGGGTGTCGCTCTCATCACGAAAGCGCAGGACAAGCATCTGTATCGCGAAACTGAAATGCGTAACGAGATTCAGGTGCTGCTCGGCGGACGCAACGCGGAACTGCTGATGTCCAACGAAGCATCGAGCGGCGCGGCGCAGGACCTGCAGGAAGCTTCGCGCATCGGGCTGGATATGGTGTCGAAGTTCGGCTTCAATGCCGAAGGGAATCTGTTCAGCCTCGCCGCGTTGCCGCAACAGGTGGCGGGCCTGCAGTTGAAGACGGCGATCGGCCACGCAAATGAACTTCTGTCCGATCTGAACGATGCCTGCTTCGCGTTGCTCAAGGCGAATGAGCCGGTGCTTCGCGCGATTGCGGATGAACTGCTCGAATCGGAAACCGTTCCGGGTGAAACCGTGTACCGGCTGATTCGCGAACATGCGGCGGCTGTGAAGCGCATCGCGGATATTGGCGCAATCGACGAAGTGCTCGCGGCTTGATGCATCTCGGTGCGGCGCCTCCATGCGCCGCGCTTTGGCTTGCGCCGACTTTCGCGCGGCGCTGCTTCTCTATTCGAAAAGTCAGCGGGTAGGCGCTGCGTCACGGCGTCAGCGCGCTAAGCGTCGCATAAGGTTCGCGGGCTAGGATCGCTTCACTCTCTGGCATCGTGAACCCGCTACATGAATCCACTCGAAGCATTTAACCGTGCCCTGTTCCTCTCCATCAACGCGACGCCCGCCACGCCGATAGGGCAAATCGATATTGCGCTGTTCGTCGCGAATGACTTCATCTACCTGATTCCCGCGCTGCTGGCGCTGTCGTGGTTATTCGGCAGCAGCCTTCAGCGGGCGGCCGCCGTGCGGGCATGTTGCGTCACCTTTCTCGCGCTCGGTCTGGCTCAACTCATAGGTCTCGTGTGGACGCATCCACGGCCATTCATGATCGGGCTCGGACATACGTTCATGGAACATGCGCCCGACTCGTCCTTTCCGAGCGACCACGCGACTGTCTTCGCAAGCGTCGTGTTGACGTTCCTCTTCATGGGCTTGCGTCGGTGCGGCGCCCTGATCGCGCTCGCGGGTCTGGCGGTTGCGTGGTCGCGGGTGCGCATCGGCGTGCATTTCCCGCTCGACATGGCTGGCGCGCTCGCGTTCGCGTGCGTCGGCCATGTGCTCGTCAAGCCGCTTTGGAACCGCGCCGGGGACAGCTTGATGCGCATGTTGAATGCGCTGTACCGCAGGCTGCTAGCGTGGCCCATCAGCCGCGGATGGCTCGCGCCTTAGGCGCAACGACAACATCGCGCATCACAACATCGTCGCATGCAAGTGATGAGGATCGGCCAGCATGTCGGCGACCCGTGTCAATGCCTCACGACAATCTTCCCGGTTCTGCGGACCGCCCAGACACAGCCGCAACGCGTTCGGCGGATTCCCGTCCGTGGAAAACGCGGCCCCCGCCACCGCGCCGATTCCCTGACTGCGCAACTGCAGCGCCAGCTCCGACGCGCTCCAATCGCAGGCAGCCGGCACGGGCAGCCATAAATGGAAGCCGTGAGCATCGGCATCGAAAGGCAAACCGCTCAGTGTTTGCGTTGCGATTGACTGACGCGCCATTGCTTCCTCGCGGATTGCGTCGAGTACGTCCAATGCCGTTCCATCGTTGATCCAGTGTGTCGCGAGCAGAACCGTGAACGGACTCGGCATCACCGTTGTTGCGCGCAATGCGCCCGCGATGCGCTGTGTCTGTCGCGATGTCGGCGCCTTGAGAAAAGCCACGCGCAACCCCGCACCGAAGGTCTTCGAAAAGCCCGTGATGTGATACGTCAGTTCCGGCGCCAGCGTGGCGAGGGAAACGGGCGCATCGATGGGCAGCATGCCGTAAGGCTCGTCTTCGATGATCGGTACGTTATAACGCAGCGCCACGTCGGCGAGCGCTTCCCGGCGTTGTTGACTCAGCGTCAAAGTGCTCGGGTTCTGCAAGGTCGGGTTGCAATAGAACCCGCCGGGTTTCTCCGTCTTGCACAACGCCTCGAACGCATGCGGCAGCGGACCTTCATCGTCACGAGCAAGAGCCTGTAACTTCACGCCTAGTTGCGAGGCAATCGCCTTGATGCCCGGATACGCGAGGGTATCTAGACAGACTGTCTCACCCGTGCGTGCAAGCTGTGAGATGAGCGCCACCAGTGCGCTATGGATACCGGGGCAAACGAGGATCGTATCGTCGCTGCAATCGGGCACACGTGCCTGGAGCCATCGACGTCCCGCTGCGCGGTCGGCCGCCATGCCACCGAAGTCCTGATAACGCAATAGCTGGTACGGATCGGCATCGCGCATGATCCGCGCCGCCGACTCGCGAAGGCGCGCGGCAAGAGCGGGCGGTTCGGGCGGCATGTTCATCGACATCTCGACGCTGCTTCCACCTGCAAGCGGCAGGCTCTGCGTTCTCCCGCGCACGAAGGTGCCGCTGCCGGCGCGTGCATCGAGCAGACCGCGCCTTCGCGCTTCGGCATAGGCGCGCGCAACGGTCGTGTAGTTGAGATTCAGCGCTTCGGCGAGGTCGCGCAAGCCCGGCAGCCGGTCACGCGGACGCAGTCGGCCGCTCGCCAGGTCTTCCTCGATGAGATCCGGAATGGCCAGATAAGCCGGCTTCCGGCTTTCTTCGAGTTTGCGAATCCAGTGATGCGACGTCTCGGCCATTCGTGTGTCCTTCGCGGATCGATCGCTCAAGCATAAGCATCTCACGCGGCGATGCAACTTGATCGCATTGATTGCATTGATGCACGGCTTTAGTGTGAATCGCACCACGCCCACGCGCCGGTGCGCTGAAAGCGTGCGCGCCCGAAGAAGGTGTGACTTGCGTCAGAAGCGCGAAAACCCCTTTCCGCAAGGCGTTTTCTAAAAATTTTCGTGTCGCGCAAGTGCGTTCGTTTTACTTGATTGCAGAGTGATTGCATTTCGCGGGCCAATCATTGGCATACCCGTTGCGTTTGATGGCTCGCCACATCGGACTTCATCGAGACGTCACCCGCCAACGGAGAATGCCATGCCCGCAGTCACCCAACCGCTTCACAAGAACGGCGATTATCTGGTCGACTATGAAGAGAAGGTCTTCGAAGATGTGAAGGCCGAACCCGGCGAGAAGGCGCTCGTCACGTTTCATACGGTTGCGTTCGAAGGATCAATCGGCTTCGTGAATCTCCTGCAGGCAACGCGTCTGCAACGCAAGGGCTTCGATACATCGGTGCTGCTGTATGGTCCGGGTGTCACGCTCGGACTGCAGCGTGGCTTTCCCACGCTCGGCGACGAAGCCTTTCCCGGCCATCTCAACTTCAACAAGCAACTGCAGAAGTTCATGGCCGAAGGCGGCAAGGTGTATGCGTGCCGCTTCGCGCTGCAGGCGCTTTATGGTCATGGTGAAGCGTCGCTTATCGAAGGCATCAAGCCGATCAATCCGCTCGACGTGCTCGATATCCAGTTGCTACACCGCAAGGAGAACGCGCTCATCATTCACACCTGGACCGTGTGATCGTCATGCGTTCCATACGCGCCGCCGCAGTGCAGATCACACCCGACTTCGAGCGTCCCGAAGGCACGCTCGACAAGGTCTGCACGGCCATCGACGAAGCTGCAGCGAAGGGCGTGCGGCTGATCGTGTTTCCCGAGACCTTCGTGCCGTACTACCCGTACTTCTCGTTCGTGCGCGCGCCGGTGGCATCGGGCGCGGATCACATGAAGCTCTACGAGCGCGCGGTCGTCGTTCCGGGGCCGGTGACACAGGCCGTCGCGGAGCGTGCGCGCACGGCGCAGATGGTCGTCGTGCTCGGCGTCAACGAGCGCGACCACGGCAGTCTGTACAACACGCAGCTCGTCTTCGATACGGACGGCAAGCTCCTGCTCAAGCGCCGCAAGATCACGCCGACGTTTCACGAGCGGATGATCTGGGGCCAGGGCGATGCGGCAGGACTCAAGGTGGTCGAAACGCAAGTGGGCCGCGTCGGCGCGCTCGCGTGCTGGGAGCATTACAACCCGCTCGCGCGCTACGCGTTGATGACGCAGCACGAAGAGATCCATTGCAGTCAGTTTCCCGGCTCACTGGTGGGTCCCATCTTTGCCGAGCAGATCGAAGTGACCATCCGACATCATGCGCTGGAATCGGGCTGCTTCGTCGTGAATGCAACGGGATGGCTCACCGATGCGCAGATCGAAGCCATCACGCCCGATCCCAGCTTGCAACGCGCATTGCGCGGCGGCTGCAACACGGCAATCGTGTCGCCGGAAGGTCAGCATCTGGCGGAGCCGTTGCGGGAAGGCGAAGGCATGGTGATCGCCGATCTCGACATGTCCCTCATCACCAAGCGCAAACGCATGATGGATTCGGTCGGCCATTATGCGCGGCCCGAACTGCTGAGTCTTGCGATCAACGATCGCCCTGCATCGCCCGTGACGACATTCAAGGAAACGACAGACGATGAGCGCCAGAGAGAACCTGCCGGCATCGAGCCGGCAATTGATGACTGAATTGCAGTCCGCGGGCCTTCGGCTCGTCGATCCGCGCGCGGGAGTATCGAGCCGCCGCGGCGGCGCCGGTCCGTCCGACCACAAGGCGGTGACGGTCGACGGCGTGACCATCATGGTGCCGGTGCATACGAGCACCGCGTGGGACTCGCCGTTCGTCGCCGGTCAACCGGATGCCGACGGGAACAGCGCACTCATGCGCCATGCCATTCCGATTGCATCCATCAGTTTTCCGAGCGCGCCGCGCTTTTATTCGATGCAAACGCTCGACGGCATACCGTACCCGCATATAGCGACTTTGCACAGCAAGGACGTGCTCGCGACGACGGTGCTGCAAACCTGCATTCGCTATGAAAGCCGCCGCAAGTCGTGCAAGTTCTGCGCGATCGGGCAGTCGCTGGCGGCGGGGCGCACGATCGCGCGCAAGACGCCCGAGCAACTCGCGGAAGTCGCGCGCGCCGCCGTGTTGCTCGATGGCGTGAAGCATATGGTCCTCACGACAGGCACCCCGCCGACGCCGGATCGCGGCGCACAGATTCTCTGCGAGAGTGCGTTCGGCATCAAGGCAGCGGTAGATTTGCCGATTCAGGCGCAATGCGAACCGCCGGATGACGATCAATGGTTCGAGCGCATGAAAGCGAGCGGCATCGACACGCTCGGCATGCATCTGGAAGCAGTGAGCCCGGAGGTCCGCGAGCGCATCATGCCGGGCAAGGCGACCGTGCCGGTCTCGCGCTACATGGAGGCCTTCCATGCCGCCGTGAAAGTGTTCGGGCGCGGACAAGTGAGCACGTACATTCTCGCGGGCCTTGGCGACGGCGCATCGGCCATCGTCGATATGGCGCGGGATCTGATCGACATCGGCGTATATCCGTTCGTCGTGCCATTCGTGCCGATCAGCGGGACACCGCTCGAAGACCATCCTGCGCCGACGCCCGAGTTCATGCGCTCGGTGCTCGCGCCCATCGGCGCGATGCTGGCCGATGCCGACATGCGATCCGCCGACATCAAGGCGGGCTGCGGAAAATGCGGCGCGTGTTCTTCTCTTTCATCGTACGAGGTGTGAGCATGGTGATCGCCGATACCGTCGATGATGTCGTCGAACCCGACTACGCCCCGGTCGAGTTTCGCGTGAAATGGGCGACGCTGCCTTGGGAAGTGCAGGAGGCGTACAAGCTGCGTCGCGCGGTGTTCTGCATGGAGCAAGGCATCTTCGTGGGCGATGACCGCGATGATATCGATACGCACGCGCGACTGCTCGTGGCTTCGAGCTGCGTGGCAGGCATGCCCGAGCAGGTGGTCGGCACGGTGCGCATTCACGAAGAATCGCCGGGCGTATGGTTCGGCTCGCGGCTCGCGGTACATGCGGCGTTCCGGTCGCACGCCAGGATCGGCGCGACGTTGATTCGCCTCGCGGTATCGAGCGCGCATGCACGAGGCTGCAAGACGTTTCTCGCCCATGTGCAGGCGCAGAATGTGCCGTTGTTTCAGCGTCTGAACTGGACGTCGATCAGAGAGGAAGCCCTCTTCGGTCGCGCGCATCATCTGATGCAGGCCGACCTCGATGCGTATCCGCCATGCGCCACGCCGCAAAGCGGCTTTGTCGCGTTGGCGCGGAGAGCGTCGTGAGTGCGCTGCAAGGCATCGTCGAGCGCCTGCGCGAAAGCCGCGGCTTTCGTCACAAGCGCGATATATCCGGCGTGCTGTCGCGCTTGCCGCATCCGGCCGTTGCCATCGGCGACGACTGCGCCGCCATTCCTGACGGCGACGGCTATCTGCTCTTCGCCATCGAAGGCATGGTCAGCGACTTCGTTCGCGCGATGCCATGGTTCGCGGGCTATAGCAGCGTGATGGTCAATGTCAGCGATATCTATGCGATGGGCGGCCGCCCGATTGCCATCGTCGATGCGCTATGGAGCGGCAGCGCCGAAGAAGCCCACGATGTGCTCGCAGGCATGGCGGCGGCATCGAAAGTGTATGACGTGCCCATCGTCGGCGGACACACGAACGTGCGAAGCGATGGCGCGCAACTCGCGGTATCGATCGTCGGACGCGCGCGTAAGTTGCTGACGAGTTTCGTCGCGAGGCCCGGCGATGCGCTCATCATGGCAGTCGATCTACGTGGCAAATACGAGGACCCGTATCCGTTCTGGAACGCCTCGGTGAGCGCGCCAGACGGCCGCGCACGCGGTGACTTCGAGTTGTTGCCGGCGCTCGCTGAAGCGGGCCTGTGCGATGCCGCGAAAGACATCAGCATGGGCGGCGTGCTCGGCACTGCGCTGATGTTGCTCGAATGTTCGAAAGCGGGCGCACGCATCGATCTGGATGCCGTGCCACGTCCCGACGATGCGGATTTCGAACGTTGGCTCAATGCGTTCCCGAGCTTCGGTTTCGTACTGTCGGTGCGTCGCGAGCATGTGGATGCGGTGCTCGCCCGCTTCGCGTCGCGTTCGCTGGCATGCGCCGTGATCGGACAAGTCGACGCATCGCATGAAGTCGTCGTCACGCGCGCACACGAAAGCGCGCTGCTATGGAACCTGCGCGAGGAGCCGTTCATATGTGCGCGATGAAGGCGTTGCGCATTGCGCTGCTCACGCATTCGGTGAATCCGCGCGGCGGCGTCGTGCATACGCTCGAGCTTGCGCATGCGTTGCACGACAGCGGTCATGAGGTGACGGTCTTTGCGCCGGCGCGTGAGAACGAGGTCATGTTTCGCACGACGCCGTTTCCTGTCGTGCTTGCGCGCGTGGAAGGAAAGCGCGATATGGCGCAGATGGTCGATGAGCGCATTCGTGCGTTGAAAGCCGCGTTGGCGGGTCAGGTTTTCGATGTGCATCACGCACAGGACAGCATCAGCGGCAACGCACTCGCCGAGCTGAAAGAAGAGGGCGGTGTACGCGGCTTTATCCGCACGGTGCATCACCTCGATCGTTTCGACGACTCGCGACTGTCTCATTGGCAAGATCGCGCATGGCGTGACGCCGACGAAGTGCTGTGCGTGAGCGATACGTGGACACGCATCATGCGCGAGACGTACCGCATCGATGCAAGGACCGTCAGCAATGGCATCGATGTGAGCCGATACCGCGCGCCCGTGGATTGCGGCGCCGTGCGGGAACGCTTCGGCATCTCGGGACGCGGACCGGTCGTGCTCGCTGTCGGCGGCATCGAGGAACGCAAGAACACGTCGATGTTGCTTGAAGCGTTTGCACTGCTGCGCGCTGCGAACCCATCCGCGCAACTCGTGCTCGCTGGCGGCGCGAGCTTGCTGGATCACGATACCTATGCGCGCCGCTTCTTTGCACGCGCCGCGCAATTAAACCTGCCTTCGAGCGCGAGCGGCACGCCCATCGTCATCACCGGAGCGCTGGAAGATGCCGCGATGCCAGCATTATTCCGCATCGCCGATGTCGTGACGATGATCTCGCTGCGTGAAGGCTTCGGCCTCGTCGCGCTGGAGGCGCTGGCAAGCAGACGTCCAGTGGTCGTATCGGAGATCGCACCGTTCACGGAGTATCTCGACGATCGCACCTGCGTCTTCGCCAACCCGCAGGACCCGCATGACATCGCGCGCGCACTGACTGATACGGGCGGCATCGACTTCGATCATGCCGTGCCGGCGCTGCTCGAACGTTACACGTGGCAAGCCAGTGCACACCGTCATCTCGACATTTACCGGCAGTGGCTCGCGGATGCACTGCTCACACACGACTGAGGACGATCCAATGCCAGTCATGCACTTTCGCATTCGTTGGCCCGATGGCGTGGAAGCCAACTGCTATTCGCCCTCGACGGTCGTCGGCGAGTTCTTCACCGCGGGCAGCCGCTATACCGTCGATGACTTCGTTGCGCGCTCGCGCAAAGCCTTGACCATAGGCTCGGAACGTGTGCGTGCGAAGTTCGGCTTTGCGTGCTCGGCGGCGATGGATCAGCTTGCGCGCATCGAAGAGGACGCGAGCCGTTTCAGCGATACAAGCGACGCACACGTCACCGTACTCGGATTCGAATGACACTTCGTTGAGGATCATGACCATGTCGAACCCTCACTACAGCGTGATCGTCGTCGGCGGCGGACAGGCGGGGCTATCGGTCAGCCACTTTCTGCAGCAGTCGGCCATCGATCATCTCGTCATCGAGAAGCACACTCTGACGCATACGTGGCGCACGCAGCGCTGGGACACGTTCTGCCTCGTGACGCCGAACTGGCAATGCGCGCTGCCCGGTCATCCATACACGGGCGACGATCCGCACGGCTTCATGAAGAAGGACGAGATCATTGCGTATCTCGACGGCTTCATCGCGAAGGTGAACGCGCCGGTGCAAGAGAACACGGCGGTGACGCGTATCAAGCGCGACGGAAACGGTCGATATGACGTGCAGACGACGCGCGGCGCTTTCACGGCCGACCAGATCGTCGTTGCGTCGGGCGGCTATCATGAGCCTATCGTGCCGCGCCTGGCCGAGCGATTGCCCGCTAACATCGTGCAAGTGCAGTCGTCGGACTATCGAAACGCGGATGCGTTGCCGCCGGGCGCGGTGCTGGTGGTAGGTTCCGGGCAATCCGGCGCGCAGATCGCGGAAGATCTGCACCTGTCGGGCCGCAAGGTTCATCTCGCAGTGGGCGAAGCGCCGCGCTGCGCGCGTTTTTATCGCGGGCGCGATGTCGTCGATTGGCTCGCGGACATGCGCTACTACGACATGCCCGTGACGGATCATCCACTGCGCGAAGGCGTGCGTGACAACACGAATCACTACGTTACGGGTCGCGACGGTGGGCGCGATATCGACTTGCGCCGCTTCGCGCTCGAAGGGATGGAGTTGTTCGGGCGACTGGACGACCTGCGCGACGGCAAGCTGCGCTTCGCACCGAATCTACGCACCGCTCTGGACAACGCGGACAAGACGTACAACAACATCAACGCGAGTATCGACGGATTTATCGAGCGGCACGGCATCGATGCTCCGCCTGCCTCGCGCTATGAGCCGCTATGGGAACCGCAGGCCGAGCGCGAGGAACTGGACCTGCAGGCGAGCGGTATTGCTGCGGTAGTGTGGTGCATCGGCTTCAGGCCGGACTTCGGCTGGCTAGACGTGCCTGTCTTCAACGGGAGAGGCCATCCTTCGCATCTGCGTGGCGTGACGGCTGTGCCCGGCGTCTATTTCATCGGCCTGCCGTGGCTGCATACGTGGGGCTCTGGCCGCTTCTCCGGCGTTGCGCGAGATGCGCAATACATCGTCGATGTCATCTGCACCGAACGCGCGAGCAGGGATGAATCGAGGCGCGCTTCAGGCGTCGATGCGTGCGTGGTGCGGTCATAGACCGCTAGTGTGCGGCCAGCGGGTTGAAGTGCGTCGACGTGTTGAACAGAAAGGCGAAGCATCTCACTAGCGGCAGATCGTTTCCGGCTTGCATCGTGGACGGGAACGAGCCCACTACGGTTTTTCTTCGCCTAAGCCTGCCTCATTCCCCTATGACGCCCGCAGCATAGTCCCATCGAACGACGTCCTGCCAAGCTCGGGAAACAGCGTTGCGTACACGCGCTTGGGATCGATACCGAAAGTCTCTCCCGCCGCGCTCGCGATCACCGCGTCCAGCGCCGCCGTCGGCTTCAGATCGCGCGACTGATACAGCGCGCCGTTGCCGAGCCCCGGCCAATCCGCCAGCACGCGGCCGCCTGCCACTGCGCCGCCGAAAATCATCGCGGCCGACGCCGTGCCGTGGTCCGTGCCGCCCGTGCCGTTCGCCGCCGCCGTGCGGCCGAACTCCGTCGCGACGACGACCGTCGTATTGGTCCAATGCGCGCCGAGGCCATCGGCGAGTGCGCCGATCATGGTGTCGAGCGCTTTGAGTTGCGCCGCGAGGCGCGGGTTCTGCGCGCTGTGCGTGTCCCAGCCGCCGGTTTCGATCATCGCTATGCGTGGACCGTCCGGCTTGCTCAGGAAGCTCGCCGCCAGCTTGCCGAGGCTCCCGGGATCCTGACGGGCGCCCGCATCGGCGGCGAGGCCGCGGGCCTGCATCGCCGCATCCCATAGCGAATGAAGCTGCGCGTCGCCCGCATAGAGCCGGGACACGCGCGCGATCAGGTCGTCCGGCGCCTGCGGTAGCGACGACGGCGCGTACGAGGTCACGTCGGTGCGGCCGCGCAAGGCGAGCGGTACGGTCGGCGCAAACGCGATGGCGTTCGCGCGCGAGGGCGGCAGCATGGACACGAGCCGGTTGAGCCAGCCGTCCTTCAGCCGATACGGCGCGCTTGCGCCGGTCTCGAGCACGTTCTGGCCGTCGAAATGCGAGCGTTCGCGATACGGCGAGGCGACGGCATGCACGAACAGCGCCTCTTTGTCGGCGTAGAGCTTCGCCGTGCGGACGAGCGAGGGGTGAAGCGCGAACGTGCCATCGAGCTTGAGCGCAGTCGTTGCATCGATGGCGAGCGGCCCGCGCAAGGCGGCATACGCCGGATCGCCGTATGGCACGACGATGTTCAACCCGTCCGCCGCGCCGCGCTGAATCACGAAGACGAAGCGCCTGTCGGTTTCTGCCGACGCGAGCACGAGTTGCGGCGCGACGAGCATGGCGCCCGCGCCGACGCCGGCGCATTGGATGAATCGGCGACGCGTGATCATCGGTTATCTCCTCAGAAATTCGGGCGACACGAGCAGAAGCGCGAGCGCCGTCTGCGCGCTTTCCGCGCTGGCAACGGCCATTGCGGTGGCATCGGACAAGGAGCCGGGCAGCAGCTGCGGGGCGAGCGCGCGGGCATCGACCGTGTCGCTCGTGAACGATGCGAGTCGCTGCGCCACTTCAACGCGGCGCACGAGCGCATCGGGTGCGGCCCAGGTCGCGGCGATATCGTCGTAACCGGCAGGCGAGCCCGGACGCCATACAGGCTGGCCGAGTTGCGTCAGAAGCGGCCCGGCCTGCATGCCGTGCAGGTCGGTGCGTCCGAGCCCGCGCAGCGATGAGATGGTCCAGTCCCACGGCGACTTGAACTTGGACGGCGTGTCAGGCCACGCTTCCGGCGATTCGATCATGACGCGGTACACGCTCGGCAGATCGCCGTCCGTCTCGGTGAAGGCGCGCGCCATGCGGGCGACGAGCGCGGGCGGCGGCGTATCGGCGACAAAGTGGCGCGCGAGCTTTTCCGCGACGTGTTGAGCTGTGGCCTGCGACGTCGCCAGATCGTGCAGCACCGCGAGCGGCTGCGCTTCGCCGGTCTGCCCGTACTCTTTGCCCATGATCGTTCGGACGCCCGGCTCGTGCACGCGCGCACGGAACAGGAACTGGCCGGGCAGCGCGGGATCGCCGGGATTCTTGCCCGCGTTCGGTCCCGCGTTCGGTCGCGCGTTGGGTCCCATCAAGCCGACACTCCAGCCAGTGAGCGCCTGCGCGAATTCGGTGACGTCGGCTTGCGTATAGCCGGTGCGCACGCCGAGCGTATGCAGTTCCATGATCTCGCGCGCGAGATTCTCGTTGAGGCCGCGCTTCTGACCCGGATCGCGCATGGCGGCTCGCACGACGGCGGGACTGTCGGGACCGATCGAGCGCGGTTGATCGAGGAAGATCTGCATGGCCGGGTGACGCTCCGCCGCGATCAGCATGTCCTCGAAGCGGCCGAGCACGTGCGGGCGGATCGCTTCGGTTTCGAAAGAGCCGGCGAGCATGGCGACCGGCGGCTTTTCGGTCGAGACGGCGAAGTGGTTCGCCCAGAAATGCACCAGCCGTTCGACGAACGGCGCGCTCGCGGTCAGCGCGCTGACGACGCGGGCATCGACGGCGCTGCGGTAGTCGTCGCGAAGCTGCTTCGCGTATTGCTTGCGGACGTCGGCCTTGTCCGCCTGGTCGTCGCCCGTTCTGGCGGCGAGCACCGCGCGCTGGCGCTCCACCCACTCCGCGGCGAGCGCAAGACTCGTCGGTTGATCCGCGAGCGCGGGCGGCATCGGCTGGTATGCGCTGCGCTTTGGATCGGCTTGTTCGAGCAGCCATCCACGCGGATCGGCGGGCAGCGCTTCGCCCGGGCGCGCGCCGAGCCCGAAACGGTTGACCGCTATCCCGGCGAGCGAACGCTGTGGGGCCATGGCCATGTGAACTCCGGAGCGGTTTCGGATGACACGTTCTAAACGCGGCGCGCGAATGCCGGTTGACTTGCGGCTCCGACTTTACATGTGTGCGGCTTACAAACGTGGACGGCTTGACTGACGTTTTGCTTGTCTACTCTCTGTGCCCGGCTCGGCTTGCAAGATGATTAGGAAGCCAAAGCATTACTTAGATAAGCACACGAGCTTGCAGTCGATGCGTGCAATGAACCGTCCTCCCCGGCGCATCACGTCAGCCATGTATCCATGCAAGCGTGGCGCCGTGCCGGTCGAACGTTCGTTTACATAACGCAATGACCCGCGTCTGCGTCAGGGAAAACGAAGGTATGACTCATGAACGATCCCTCTTAGTATTTGGGACAAACACCTACAACGAATTTATCGAGAGAGAGAGAGCGGCCATGAATAGCGATCCTGAAGTGCTATATAAAGGCTTCGTCCTGACGGCGATCGCCGTCGAAGACGCCGGAGGTCTGTACACGGCGATGGTCATTATCAGGACGCCTGCTGGTGGCCTGCGTGCGAGCGGTGGGCTGGGCCAGTTCGCGTGCGCACTGCAAGCGAGACGCTACGCGATTGAGTACGGCATGGCCGACGTCGATGAGCGCGATCCGCCGCAACCTGACTGGCAACTCGGCGGTGGCGGTCTCGCCGCGATGAAACCCGTCGATGCTGTGGTGAGGCGCTAGTCCTCCGCGGTGCCCGTCACGGCCATGCGCGCGCAGGAGCCGTCAAAGCACGAGTGTCGATATCTGCTGCGCAGCGGAGATCACCTGTTCGGCCAGCGTTCTCGAGCGTTCCGACTCGTGCGAGAACATCTGCGATGGGCCGGCCACGCTCAGCGCCGCGAGCACGCGCCCATCGGCGCTGACGATCGGCGCGGCGCATGAATCGATGCCCGCTTCGAGGCCCGATCGGCTCCACGCGCAGCCATCGGCCTTGATCTGCTCGAGCCGCGCCCGCAAGTCTTCGAACGCGGGCGCATCCGGCTCTTGCCACGACGATTCGCACATGCGCTCGACTTCCCCGGCATCGAGCAAGGCGAGCATCGCAAGACCGGGCGTCGCACGGTACGCAGGCAGACGGCTGCCCACGCGAATCTGGCTCACGAGCGGCGTATCGGGCGTTTCGGCGAGCCAGTAGACGATCTCGTGCGCCTCGCGCACGACGAGATACGCCGACATGCGTGTCGATGCCGCGAGACCCGGCAAGACCTCGCGCGCCCGGGCGATGAGACTCGACGACCCGAGCGCAGCGGAGGCCAGCGTCAGAAACGGCATGCCCAGACGATGCCCGGCGGCATCGGCGATGAGCATCCCGGCCTGTTCGAGCACCGCGATCAGGCGCATCAGCGTCACCCGATTCACGCCGATGCGGCGCGCCGCCTCGCTGATGTTGCGTGTGGAACCGCCTTCGGCGATGAAGCGAAGCAAACGCAGCGATCGTTCGACCGCGCCCGATGTGTCGGCCGGTCTTTCATGGGTTGCGGTCATGGCTCAAGCGCGCTCGTTGCCGGAAGAAAGGACCGCATCATGCCAGAGGAACGGTCCAGGCATCGTAGCCATAAACCCAGTCGGCGTTGCCGCCTTCCTTGAGCCAGTTGTTGCCGCGCGAGCCGACCTGAATGCGGGCCGTGCGCTCGCGCCGCGCATTCTCGTAGCGGTTCAGCGCAGCGCCGAGCCTGGACGGCGACACGCCTTCGAGCGCGCGCGACAGCACGACGGCGTCTTCGATCGCCATGCCTGCGCCTTGCGCCATGAACGGCATCATCGGATGGCAGGCGTCGCCGAGCAGCGTGAAGTTGCCGCGGCTCCACAGCGGCAACGGATCGCGCACATAGAGCGCGGACGCCAGCACGGTATCGCAGGCGGCGAGCAGGGCGCGGGCATCCGCGTGGAAGTGCCGGTAGGCGTCGCGCAGCGCGTCCGGATCGCCGGGCGCGGTCCACGATTCGTTCGTCCAGTCCGTCTGCGCCGTCGTCGCGAAGATGAAGACGTCGCGCCCGCGATTCAGCGGAAACGTGACGATCTGCGATTCCGGCGTCGGGCCCCACCACTTCACGAAGGCGCCCAGTTCGATACCGGCGAGCCGCGTCGCCGGCACCACCGCGCGATACGAGACGATGCCCGTGAACTGCGGCCGGTCTTCGCCGAAGACGAACTCGCGCACACCGGAATGAATGCCGTCCGCGCCGATCACGAGATCGAATGCATGCACGCTGTTATCAGCCAGCGTCACCGCTGCGCTCGCGTCGCGCTGCTCGAATCCCGTCACGCGGCGCCCCAGTCGCAACTGCTCGCCCGGCACCGCCTGAACCAGCGCGTTGACCACATCTGCGCGATGCATCGTCAATTGCGGCGCGCCGTATTGGCGTTCGGCTTCGTCGGACATCGGCAGGCGCGACGTTTCCGCGCCCGTGTCCCACATCCGGCTGATGCGCGCGGTCGGACGCGCCGCCGTTTCGCGCAGCAACTCGCCGATGCCCAGTCCGTCGAGTGCGCGCACGGCATTCGGCGTCAGGTTGATATCCGCGCCGACGCGGCCGAACTGCTCGGCCTGCTCGAACACGGTCACTTCATGTCCCGCCCGGCTGATCGCGATGGCTGCCGCCAGCCCGCCGATTCCCCCGCCGTTGATCCCGACCTTCAACATCGCGCCCTCGCATATGTTCAAAAATGAACGGTGTGAAAAGAAAGTGAACGATGCGCAGCCTAGGGGCTTTTATTTTTGTTCGCAACGGGTTTCGGCGCGCCGATGCTTGACTTCTCCGCTTCTCAAGCCCGCGCGCCGTGGCTGATCTGCGTACCGTCGGTGTTTTCCCTGAAGATCTCGAAATGTTTTTTTTCTGACGGAGACGCGGGCGTAGAATTCACCATATACGAATCGTTGTTCCCTATGCGGAACACGTGGCCGCGAAGACAGCGGCCACGATGACCGTTCAACCCCGAAATTGGCGATGCGAAATCCAATGGACATGAATGTCGAGGTGAACAGTGCAGGAGGGGCGGGCGTCGCCGCGTCTTCGGACCGCGTGACGATGGGCGGCATCGTGGCGCGCATGGAGCGGCTGCCCGGCAACGCCATGCAGGTGCGCGCCCGCGTGCTCATCGGCTGCGCGACGTTTTTCGATGGATTCGACGTCATCGCCATCGCCGCGACGTTGCCGATGCTCATCGCGAAGTGGGGCTTGTCGCCGTCGCAGATCGCGTTTCTGATCGCGGCGGGTTCGGTCGGGCAATTAATCGGCGCACTCGTTTTTCCCGCGCTCGCCGAGCGTTTCGGCCGCGTGAACACGATTGCGTGGAGTTCCGGGATCATCGGCATCACGAGTATCGCGTGCGGCTTTGCGCCGTCATATGCGAGCTTTGTCGCGTTGCGCGCGGCGCAGGGCATCGGTCTCGGCGGCGAGTTGCCCGTCGCGGCGGCGTATATCAGCGAGATCACGCGCGCGCACGGACGCGGACGTTTCGTGCTCCTGTACGAGATCATCTTTCCCATCGGCCTGCTGGTATCGAATGCGCTCGGCGCCTGGCTCGTACCGAAGCTCGGCTGGGAAGTCATCTATTTCGTGGGCGGCATTCCGCTGATTCTGTTCTTCACGCTGCGCCGCCTCGTGCCGGAATCGCCGCGCTGGCTCGGTCAACGTGGCCGCATGACGGAAGCCGCGCAATCGCTCGCCGCGTTCGAAGCCAGCGTCAAAGGCCCGCTGCCGCCGCTGCCGCAGGGCGACGACATCCGTCTCGCGCAACTGTCGGTCAAGCACCCGAAGCGCACTGTGCGCGATCTGTTCGGACCGCTGTATCTGAAGCGCACGATCGCGGTCGCCATGCTGTGGATGACATGCGGCGTGATCCAATACGGCCTGCTGACGTGGCTGCCGACGATCTACCGGGCCGTCTACCACGCACCGCTGCAACTGGCGCTGAATCTGACGGTGGGCGCATCGGTGCTCGGCGTGATCGGCTCGCTGGTGTGCGCGCTCGTCGTCGACAAGGTCGGGCGCAAGCCGGTCATCAACGTATCGTTCGTGCTGTGCGCGATCTCGCTGTTCTGTGCGGCGATCTTCCGCGACAGCTCCGTCTATGTGGTCGGCACCTTCTGCGCGTTGTCGTTCGGGCTGCTCGGCTGCGGCTTCATCACCGCCTACGTCTACACGCCCGAGCTTTATCCGACGAGCGTGCGCGCGCTCGGCTGCGGCGTCGGCAGCGCGTGGCTCAAGATCGCGGCGATTGCGGCGCCCGCGCTCGTCTCGAAGACCATCACGACGAACATCGGCGTGGCGTTCTGGGCATTCGGCGCGGTGCTGCTGGTGGCCGCTATCGTCATCCATCTGCTCGGCGTGGAAACGAAGGGCCTCGTGCTCGAACAGCTCGAAAACTAGGAGTAGAACGGTGAGTTCAGACGCGACTCAGGATACGGTTCTCATCACCGTGTTCCTGCGACATGACCAGTCGAATAATCTCGATGCGATCCAGACGAAGCTGAAGGAAGCCGAGTGGTGGGACCGTTTTCCGCCGGAAGGCGTGAGGATCGTGTCGTGGACGGTGGCGATGGGCTTCGGCCAGATCGTGACGCTGGAGGTGCCGCCGAAGCTGCTGCCGGCCGTGAACGTGGAACTGGAACGTTCGGCGTGGGGCGTGTTCAGCACCGAGTGTTACCCGACTTATGATTTTGTACCCGTGCGCGAACGCATTCGCGAACGGGTTCGTAACGGAGGCAAATGATGGATCGATATCTGGAGCCGCATCAGGCGCGGCAGCGTCCCCCGACGCAGTACGAAAACCTGCTGGGCGATGCAATCGAGCGCGCGTTCGCGCAGGGCATCACCGTTCTGCCGGAACTGGTTGCCTATCTGAACGAATTCGGACCGCGCGCGCAAAACGCCGACAACTGGACCGAAGAGAACTTTCGTGCCGAAATGGCGCGGCTCGGACAGTAGAGGAAGACCGACATGAATACGAATCAGAAAGACGACATCGAAAGCACGCTGCAACGCGGCTTGCAGAACCTGTGGTACCCCATTTGCCCGTCATCGTTCGTGAAGCAGGAGCCGGTGTCGCTGCGCCGGCTCGGCCGCAAGCTCGTATTCTGGCGCGATACCGACGGCACGCCGTATGCGCTCGAAGACCATTGTCCGCATCGCGGCGCCCCGCTTTCTCGCGGCGTCGTGCTGGGCGATCGCATTCAGTGCGGCTACCACGGCGTGCATGTGCGCTGCGACGGCGTCGTCACCTCGGTGCCGGGCAGCCCCGGCTGCAAGCTCGAAGGCTCGCGCGGCGCGCGTTCGTTCCATGTCCAGGAGCGCGCCGGCGCGCTGTGGCTGTACAACTCGGCGACCAACATCGACGAAGCGCCGCCGCTCGTGCTGCCCGAAGAGCTGACGGGCGACGCGTTCTCTTCCTTCCTGTGCTACACGGAATGGAAGGGCGATTATCGCTATGTGCTCGACAACGTGATGGACCCGATGCACGGCGCTTACCTTCACAAGCAGTCGCATTCCATGTCCGAAGGCGACATCAGCGCGACCTTCACCATCCGTGATACCGACCGCGGTTTCGTCTTCGAGAAGGTCGGTCAGCGCGACGTGAACTTCGACTGGACCGAATGGGCCGATACGGGCACGCACTGGATGCGCCTTGAGATCCCGTATCCGAAGACGGGCGGTCCCGGCGGCAACTTCATCATCATCGGCAGCTATACGCCGATTGCGCCGAATCTCGCGGCCGTGTTTCACTGGCGTTGCCGCAAGGTCGAAGGCTGGCAGCGCGATACGTGGCGCTTCCTGTATCGCAATCGTCTGGAAGCGCGTCACTGGGCCGTGCTCGAACAGGATCGCGAGATCCTCGAGTTCATGGAGCCGGATGCGAACAAGAACGAACATTTGTATCAGCACGATATGGGCATCGTGAGATTGCGCCGTCATCTGAAGAACCTCGCGAAGGCGCAGATCGAAGGCGAGGCGGCGCGATGACGACCGTTGCGCGCGTGCACTGCGAGCAGGTTCCCGACGCGCCGCACGCGACATGGAGCAACGCGCTCGTCATCGGCAACGAAATAGTGATGTCGGGCATGACCGCGCATCCGGCGGACGGGTTGTCCACTTACGATCAGACGATGCGCGTGCTGGAGAAAATCCGCGCGCTCGTCGAGACGGCGGGCGGCGACACCGGCTGCATCACGAAGCTCGTGGTCTATGTCACCGATATCGCCGACAAGACGGAAGTCGGACGCGCGCGCAAAGCATTTTTCGACGAGCACGTGCAAGCGGGCGGCGCGTATCCGTGTTCGACCCTCGTCGAAGTATCGGGTCTCGTGTTTCCGGAACTGCGCGTGGAGATCGAAGCGTGCGCGCGGCTGGATATCGCGAGGCGCGCGGCCAAGTAGAGAGACGCAAAGATGAGCAATTCACCCAGCATGACAGCCCTCGTTCGCACGTTGCGTCACGAGGCGCCGGGCATCATGAGCATCGAACTGGTGCCGCCGCGCGGCGAACGTTTTCCCGGCTTCGAGCCGGGCGCGCATATCGACCTGCATCTGTCGAGCGGACTCTTGCGCAGCTATTCGCTGCTCAATCCGTGCGGCGAGACGGACCGCTATGTGGTCGGCGTGCAGATCGACAAGAAAGGGCGGGGCGGTTCGCGCTTCATCCACGACAACTTCCGCGTGGGCATGAGCGTGCAGTTGTCGGCGCCGCGCAATCTGTTTTCGCTCGATGAAAACGCCGGGCATAGCGTGCTGATCGCGGGCGGTATCGGCGTGACGCCGATCCTGTGCATGTATCGGCGCCTGATCGAACTCGGGCGGCCGGTGCAGATGCTGTACTGCGCGCGCAGTGCCGAGCACGCGGCGTTCATCGACGAACTGCGGGCGCTCGGCGGCAAGCTGGACGTGCATTTCGACGACGAGAACGACCGCCGCCCCGCCGATCTGAAAGCGTATTTGTCGCAGGTTCCCGCCGATGCGCACGTCTACTGCTGCGGCCCCGCGCCGATGCTCGACGCCTTCGATGCAGCGTGCGAAGCGGTCGGCATCACGAACCGGCATATCGAACGGTTTCAGGCCGTCCCGCAGGCCGCGCCTGCCCTGAATCACGGCTACAGCGTGGAACTGGCGCGCAGCAAGAAGCTGATCGACGTGGCGCCCGGCGCGACATTGCTCGACTCATTGCTCGAAGCAGGCGTGGAAGTCGAGCATAGCTGCATGGAAGGCATCTGCGGTTCGTGCGAAACGCGAGTGCTGGGCGGCTGCCCGGACCATCGCGATTCCGTGCTGAGCGCATCCGAACGCGCGACGAATCAGGTCATGATGGTATGCGTATCGGGTTGCAAGGGCGAGAAGCTCGTTCTCGATCTTTGACGCGCCGGCTCGCGCCACGGAGCGAGGAAAACACAGGACCCGGCTTCGCGGCACGCTATCATCGCTAATCTTTCCTTCTGCGATTCTGCCGATCATGGCGCGAGCAACCACGACACGCACGACGAAGCCGTCCAAGGCGGACACGGCCCGCGAAAAACAAGAACACGACGCGGCGGGCGTGGAATCCGCATCCGCATCTGACGACGATCCGGCCGCCGGCTCCGGCTATTCCGTGCCGGGGCTCGAGCGCGGACTTCGCATCCTCGCGGAGTTTTCGTCGCACGAACCGGTCCTCGGCGCGCCCGAGCTGTCGCGGCGCATCGGCATTCCGCGCACGACGACCTTTCGCCTGTTGCAAACGCTTGAATCGCTCGGCTTTCTGGAGCGCGCGGCGGACGAGCGTAGCTACCGGCTGGGCGTCGCGGTGCTGCGGCTCGGCTTCGAATATCTCAGTTCGCTCGAACTCACCGACTTCGGCCAGCCGATCCTCGACCGTCTGCGCGACGATACCGGCCTGAGCGCCCATTTGCTGATTCGCGATGAACGCGATGTCGTCTTTGTCGCGCGCGCGCAAACGCGCGATCCCATGTTCAGTTCGGTCAAGGTACACGTCGGCACGCGACTGCCCGCCCATGCGACCGTGCACGGACAGGTGCTGATGGGCGATCTGACGCCCGCCGACTTGCGTCGTCTTTATCCCGAACGTCAACTGGAGCGTTTCACGGAGCGCACGCCCGCGACCGTCGATGAGCTGTATCAGCGGATTCGCGCGACTGCGGCGCAGGGTTACGCAGTAAGTGAAGCGTCATTCGAGCGCGGCATTTCGGCGATCAGCGCGCCGGTGCGCGATCAGACCGGGCGCATCGTGGCGGCGCTGACGGTGACCGTGCCGCGCTCCGATATCAGCGAAGACGAACGCGCGCCGCTCGTGGCGCGGGCGTGCCAGGCCGCACTCGACCTCTCGGCGCGGCTCAACTATCGACCGCGCGTGGGCGATCCGACGCTTTCATACGCGAACGTCTGACGCATGTAAAACGCGGCGGCGCGGTGCGCACCGCCGCGCTGCATCGGCCGACAGTCAGAACGAATGATGCATGCCGGTGAGCACGACCGTCTGGTTGCGTCCGCCCGACACACCCGCCGTGAAGAACGCGGCTTTCGCGTTGTCGTTCGCGTGCTCGTACATCACGTTCACGTAGATCTGCGTGCTCTTCGAAAGCGCATAGATATCGCCGATCTCGACCTGCGTCCAGCGGCGGCCCGAGAGCGTGGTCGTCGAAGCGCCGCCCGACACGCTGTTGGCCGGCGTGAACTGATAATTTGCGCCCGCATCGTAGCTTTGGTACAGGTCGGAGAAGCCGTTCGACTGCAGCTTCACGCGCGTATAGAGCCCGTGCAGTTGCAGCTTGCCGATCTGATACGAAAGCCCCGCGCCCATGTTTTCGACGTTATCGGCCGCATACGTGCCCGCCGGCTGGCCTTGAAAGGTCGTGATGCCTGTCGTCACGATCGACGGCGTGCGGTTGCGCTCGTTCGAATACACGGCGCCCGCCTTGAACGGCCCTTGCGCATACGTGATGGTGAAGCCGTAGTTGCGGCCCGTCGCGAAGTTCGTCGTGTTGCCCAAGCCCATCATCGCGCCGACGGTGAAGCCGTAGTAGTCCACTGAGCGGAACTTGACCGAATTGTCGAAGGGCACGATGCCCGTATCCGCGAGTTCGTCGATGTTGCCCGGATGGAACGCGAACCAGCTCGCCGCCTGATACGCGGTGCTGAACGGCCCGAGCACGTCGAAATTGAACGGCGTCTGATGACCGAGCGAAATCAGCCCGATCTTGTCCTGGCTAATGCCGACATACGCCTGCCGGTTGAATAGCGTCCCCGCCTTCGCGAAATTGCCGGTGTTCGTGTAGAAGCCGTTCTCCAGCTTGAAGACCGCGTGCAAGCCGCCGCCGAGATCCTCCGTGCCGAAGAGGCCCCAGCGGTCGGGCTGCATGTTGCCCTGCTCTTCCATCCACTTTGAATGTCCGCCGACGTTGCTGACATAAGCGATGCCCGCGTCGAGGCTGCCGTAGAGCGTGACGCTGCTCTGCGCCGCCGCCGTCGAACTGATCACGATACCTGCCGCGCCCGCGGCAATGATGCGTTTCACCGTTGGTACTCCTGATGTGTGGTTATCCAATCGCTTCTGTTCCATCGTCCGTGTGGTCGGCGCCGCTTCTTGTGTTCCATATAAGGAACGACGTATCGCCTATGGAAAAGTATAGTGACTGTCCAAAATCGACAAAATAACTTTCTAGTTCGGGCTTACCCGGGGTGGACACCGGCTTTTTGCAGAGACAGTCGTCGCAACGCGCGCATTCTGGCGTGCGCATAGTGTTTTCCCCAAGTCGCCAAAATTCATTTTTGATCGATGCCTCCGCCACCCTATAATTAACCATAGATAAACCGATGTTCCGTATATGGAACGAACAACGGGAGCCACGATGAGTCTCCAATCGACCGACAACACAGGCGGCGGACTGGCACAGCGGCGAGTGATCGTGACCGGCGGCGCACGCGGTCTCGGCGCGGCGTTCGTCGAGGCGCTGGCCGCGCAAGGCGCGCAAGTGCTCTTCGGCGATGTCCTGCACGCCGAAGGGCAGGCGCTTGCCGACCGTCTCGGCGACGACGTGCACTTCATGCCGCTCGATCTCGCCGACCCCGCGGACATCGACTCGTTCGTGGTGCGCGCGGCGCAGCGCATGGGCGGCGTCGATGCGCTGATCAACAACGCCGCGATCACCAATTCCGGCGGCCGGTTCGCGGACGAGCTGAGCATCGAAACGTGGGACGCGGTAATGAACGTCAACGTGCGCGGCACGTGGCGCATGTGCGTCGCGGCCTTGCCGTTTCTGCGCGAATCGTCGTGCGGGCGCGTCGTGAACATCGCATCGGATACGGCGATGTGGGGCGCGCCGAAGCTGCTCGCCTATGTTGCGAGCAAGGGCGCCGTGATCTCGATGACGCGTTCGCTCGCACGCGAGTTCGGCGCGCACGGCATCACGGTGAACGCGATCGCGCCGGGGCTCACCGAAGTGGAAGCGACGGCCTACGTGCCGGCCGAGCGCCACGCGTATTACCAGCAGGGCCGCGCACTCACGCGGCCGCAAGTGGCCGATGACGTCACCGGCCCCGTGCTGTTCTTGTTGTCCGATGCGGCCCGCTTCGTGACGGGTCAAGTGCTGCCGGTCAACGGCGGCTTCGTAATGAACTGATGACTTCCGCAAGGAGATTGACGATGGCCGACGCCGATATCGAACGTAAATCGTGGGACCAGCCCGCCGACGCGAGCTTCGAACAATGGATGGAAACACGCGTGGCGCGCTTCGCCACGCGCCGCTACGACTGGGACGCGCTCAAGTTTCAGGCCGACTACGACCCGAAGTATCGCCGTGCGCAGATGCGTTATGTCGGCACCGGCGGCACGGGTGTCGCGAAGGACGTGAACACGGTGCCCGCAGGCGGCTTCACGTTCTCGACGATGGTCATTCCCGCAGGCAACGTCGGCCCGAGCCACATCCATATGGACGTCGAGGAAATCTTCTTCGTGCTGCGCGGCAAGATGAAAGTGATCTGCGAACGCGACGGCGAAACGTGGGAATCGGTGCTCGGCGAGCGCGATCTCATTTCGGTGCCGCCGGGCGTGTATCGAACGGAAATCAACATCGGCGAGGAAGACGCGCTGATGTGCGTGATGCTCGGATCGGCAAAGCCCGTCACGCCGACGTATCCGCCGGATTCGCCGCTCGCGAAGATCAAGCGCGAACTCGCCAAATAAGCGGCGCCATCATGTTCGATGCAAACGCGTTTCCATCGCGCCGCGTGAGCGGGATCGCGTATCGCGAGGCGGGCTCGACGCACGCTGCGTCGCTGACCATCGTGCTGTTGCACGGCATCGGCTCGGGCGCGGCGTCGTGGGTGCAGCAACTCGATGCGCTCGGCGCGACGCGGCGCGTGCTCGCGTGGGACGCGCCGGGCTACGGCGACTCGACGCCCGTGGCTCCGGCGTCACCGCACGCCGTCGATTACGCAGATGCCTTGCGCGGCTGGCTCGACGCGCTGGACATCGAACGCTGCGTGCTCGTCGGGCATTCGCTAGGCGCGATCATCGCGGGCAGCTTCGCGGCGATGCACGAGGAGCGTGTCGCGGGCTTGCTGCTGCTGTCGCCGGCTGGCGGCTACGGCGCCGCGAGCGAGGAGGAGCGCGCGCAGAAACGCGACAGCCGCCTCGCAATGCTCGCGCAACTCGGGCCGAAAGGACTCGCTGAGCAACGCAGCGCGAACATGCTCTCGCCGAACGCGAGCGAGGTCGCACGCGACTGGGTGCGCTGGAACATGGCGCGCATCGTGCCGCAAGGCTATGCGCAGGCGACGCATTTGCTCGCCAACGCGGATCTTGTGAGCGATGTCGTGCGTTATTGCGGTCCGGTGTCGGTCGCGGTCGGAACGGAGGATCGCATCACGACGCCGCACGCGTGCGAGCGCATCGCGCAGGCGGCGGGCGTGCCGTTGCGATTGATCGAGGGCGCGGGCCACGCGGGTTACATCGAACAGCCCGATACGTATAACGCGCTCATCGGCACATTCGCGCAACAGGAGACGAAGGCATGACCCCGGCGGAAGAACAAGGCGACCTCGCGTATCGCGTGCCCGGTCTCGAACGCGGCCTGCGCATTCTGAGCGAGTTCTCGCCGCGCGAGCCGGTGCTCGGCGCGCCGGAACTGTCGCGTCGTCTCGGCATTCCGCGCACGACGGTATTCCGCCTGCTGCAAACGCTCGAAGCGCTCGGCTTTCTCGAGCGCGCCGACAGCGAGCGCAACTATCGGCTCGGCGTCGCGGTGCTGCGTCTCGGCTTCGAATACCTGAGTTCGCTCGAGTTGACGGATCACGGGCTGCCGCTGATCGAAGCGTTGCGCGACGACACCGGCCTTTCGACGCACATCGTGATTCGCGATGGACGCGATGTCGTGTTCGTCGCCAAGGCGCAAAGCCACGCGAACGGCTTCAGCGCGGTGAAGGTCAACGTCGGCACGCGCCTGCCGGCGCACGCGACCACGCACGGCCATGTGCTGATGGGCGATCTCAGCCTCGACGAATTGCGCGAACTGTATGCCGGACTCACGCTGGAACGTTTCACGAGCCAGACGCCCGGCACAGTGGAAGAACTGTTCGACCGCGTGAAGGTGGATGCCGAACGCGGCTACGCCACCAGCGAATCGTCGTTCGAGCACGGCATTTCGGTCGTCAGCGCGCCGGTGCGCGGCGACACCGGACGCATCGCGGCGGTCGTCACCACGACAGTGCCGCGCGCGCATATCGACACGACGCTCATCGAAAGCGGACTCATCGACAAGGTGCGCGATACGGCTCATCAACTTTCGCTGCGGCTCAACTACCGGCCCGCCGCGGAACATCGCTTCATGAAGGCATTGGGACTCTGAATGATACAGATCGATCTCACAGACAAGGTGGCCGTGGTGACGGGCGGATCGTCCGGCATCGGGCTCGCCACGGCGCGGCTTTTCCTGCAGGCGGGCGCGTCGGTGGCCATCTGCGGACGCGATCCCGACCGTCTCGCCAGCGCGGAATCTGCGTTACGCGAGGAACATCCGGACGCGAAGCTGCTTGTTGCGCGCTGCGACGTACTCGATGCCGATGACGTCGCGCGTTTCGCCCAAGGCGTGCGCAGTGCGTTCGGCCGCGTCGACATGCTGGTGAACAACGCGGGGCAGGGCCGCGTGTCCACGTTCGCCGATACCACCGACGACGCCTGGCGCGAAGAACTCGATCTCAAATACTTCAGCATCATCCGCCCGACGCGCGCGTTTCTGCCGATGGTTGAAGCGTCGCCGCACGGCGCGATCGTCTGCGTCAACTCGCTGCTCGCGCTACAGCCGGAAGCGCACATGGTGGCGACCTCGTCGGCGCGCGCGGGCGTGCTCAATCTCGTCAAGTCGCTGGCGGTGGAACTCGCGCCGCGCAGCGTGCGCGTGAATTCGATTCTGATCGGCATCGTCGAATCGGGACAGTGGCGCCGCCGCTACCGCACGCAGGCGCAGCCGGGTCAAAGCTGGGAAGACTGGACGGGCGAACTCGCGCGTCAGAAGAAGATTCCGCTCGGCCGCTTCGGGCGTCCCGAAGAAGCCGCACAAGCCCTTTTTTATCTGGCCACACCGATGTCGTCGTACACGACGGGAAGCCATATCGATGTCTCAGGAGGCGTTGCACGTCATGTCTAATACCACGACGACCACGACGGTCGGCGAACTGATCGCCGCATTTCTCGAACAGTGCGGCGTAGAGACCGCATTCGGCGTCATCTCGATTCACAACATGCCGATCCTCGACGCGATCAACACGCGCGGCAAGATCCGTTACGTGGGCGCGCGCGGCGAGGCGGGCGCGCTGAACATGGCCGATGGCCTCGCTCGCGTGTCGGGCGGTCTCGGCGTCGCGTTCACGAGCACCGGCACGGCGGCGGGTAATGCCGCCGGCGCGATGGTCGAGGCGCTGACCGCGGGCACCGCGCTCGTGCACATCACGGGTCAGATCGAGACGACGTATCTGGATCAGGACCTCGCCTACATTCACGAAGCGCCGGATCAATTGACGATGCTCTCGTCCATTTCCAAAGCCGCTTTCCGTGTGCGTTCGGTCGATACGGCGCTCGCCACCGTGCGCGAAGCCGTGCGCGTGGCGCGGACCGCGCCGACCGGTCCGGTCAGCGTGGAGATTCCGATAGACATTCAGGCGGCGCGCGTCGAATGGCCCGCCGATCTCGCAGCGCCCCACGTGAGCTTGCCGACGCACGACAGCAAACGCGTCGAACAACTCGCCGACGCGCTCGCAACGGCGAAGCGTCCGCTTCTGTGGCTCGGTGGCGGCGCGCGTCATGCGCGTCCGCAGGTGGAACGGCTCGTGAAGCTGGGCTTCGGCGTGGTGACGAGCGTGCAGGGACGCGGCGTGCTGCCCGAAGATCATCCCGCGACGCTCGGCGCGTTCAACGTGCAATCGACGGTGGAGGACTTCTACCGCACGTGTGACGCAATGCTCGTCGTCGGCTCGCGGTTGCGCGGCAACGAGACGCTCAAGTACAAGCTCGCGCTGCCGCAACCGCTGTACAGGATCGACGCGGATGCGCTCGCGGACAACCGCGGCTATCGCAACGCGCAGTTCGTGCATGGCGATGCCGCCGCCATCCTCGATCAACTGGCGACGCTGCTGGAAGGCCGCCTGAACGTCGATCCGGCGTTCGCGCAGGACCTCGCCGCGACGCGCGAAGTGGCGGTCGCGGAAACGGGCAAGGGTCTCGGCCCGTACAAGCAACTGGTGGATGCGCTGCAACGCGCCGTGGGCCGCGACTTCAACTGGGTGCGCGACGTGACGATCTCGAACAGCACGTGGGGTAACCGCATGCTGAAGATTTTCGAGCCGCGCGCGGGCGTGCATGCGCTCGGCGGCGGCATCGGACAGGGCGTGCAGATGGCCATCGGCGCGGCGCTCGCGAATGCGGCGGCCAAGACCGTCTGCCTCGTCGGCGACGGCGGTCTCATGGTCAACGTCGGCGAACTCGTCACAGCGGTGCAGGAAAACGCCAACGTGATGATCGTGCTGATGAACGACCAGTGCTACGGCGTCATCCGCAACATTCAGGACGCGCAATACGGCGGACGGCGCTGCTTCGTGCAACTGCATCAGCCGGATTTCGCGCAGTTCTGCGCGAGCTTCGGCCTCAAGCACTACCGCATTTCGTCGATGGACCAGGCCGAAGCCGTGGTTCGCGAAGGCATGGCGGTGAGCGGCCCGGTGATGGTCGAAGTCGACATGCTTTCGGTCGGATCGTTCACGACCGCATTCGCCGGGCCGCCGGTCAAGAAAGAGGAGCCGCAGCATGCGTGAGCAGGCCATCGATGTCGCGATGATCGGCTTCGGCGCGATCGGGCAGACGGTGTATCGCGCCGTCGCCGCCGATCCGTTCGTGCGCGTGGCGCAAGTGGTCGTGCCGGCGAACCATATCGATGCAGTGCGCGCGCAGCTCGGTCCGGACGTCGATGTGGTCAGCTCGGTCGCGGCCCTGCGCGTTCATCCGCGCTTCGCGCTGGAATGCGCGGGCCACGGCGCGCTCGTCGATCACGTCGTGCCGCTGCTGCGCTCCGGCACGGACTGCGCGGTGGCATCCATCGGCGCGTTGTCGGACGTAGCGCTGCTCGACGCGTTGCAGGCGGCGGCGACCGAAGGCAACGCGACGGTGACGCTGCTCTCCGGCGCCATCGGCGGCATCGACGCGCTCGCGGCGGCCAAGCAGGGCGGTCTCGACGACGTGCAGTACATCGGCCGCAAGCCGCCTGTCGGCTGGCTCGGCACGCCTGCTGAAGCCGTGTGCGATCTGCACTCGCTCGGCGAAGCACGCGTGATTTTCGAAGGCAGCGCGCGGGAAGCGGCGCGCCTGTATCCGAAGAACGCGAACGTCGCGGCGACCGTCGCGCTCGCGGGCCTCGGCCTCGATGAAACGCGCGTGCGGCTGATTGCCGATCCGCAGGTCACGCGCAACGTGCATCGCATCGTGGCGACGGGCGCGTTCGGCGAGATGTCGCTGGAAATGTGCGGCAAGCCGCTGCCCGACAACCCGAAGACCTCCGCGCTCACCGCCTTTAGCGCCATTCGCGCGCTGCGCAACCGCGCGGCGCATTGCGTGATCTGATTCAAGGAAGCACGACATGTCCGATCAAGACATCATCGCCTCGCTGGTTCCGTCCGCCGATATCTTCGTGGGCGGCGTATGGAAGCGCGGCCGCGGCGCGACCTTCGCGAGCCTCTATCCGGCCGACGGCTCGGTCAACGCCGAAATTTCCACCGCCGATGCCGACGACGCGCGCGAAGCCGTCGAAGCCGCCGACATCGCGTGGCGCAAGGCCGACTGGGCGGGCCTCAAGCCGCATCAGCGCGCGATGGTGCTGTACCGCATCGCCGATCTCATCATGGCGCGTCACGAAGCGCTGGCGCAGTTGCAGCGCCGCGACAACGGCAAGCCGATCGGCGAAACGCGCGTGCTGGTCGCGAGTGCGGCCAACACGTTTCGGTACTACGCCGCGTGTCTCGAAACACTCGACGAGGAACTCACGCCTTCGCGCGGCGACTATCTGACCATGAGCGTGCACGAGCCGATCGGCGTCATCGCGGCGATCACGCCGTGGAATTCGCCGATTGCATCCGACGCGCAAAAGCTCGCGCCCGCGCTCGCGGGCGGCAATGCGGTCGTGCTCAAGCCCGCCGAAGTCACGCCGCTCGTGTCGCTCGCGCTCGCGCGCATCTGCGAGGAAGCGGGCGTGCCGCCGGGCGTGCTGAGCGTGCTGCCGGGCAAGGGATCGGTGATCGGCGACGTGCTGGTGCGTCATCCGCTCGTGAAGAAGGTATCGTTTACGGGCGGCACCGAAGTCGGTCGCGGGATTGCGCGCATCGCGGCGGAAAAGCTGATGCCGGTGTCGCTCGAACTCGGCGGCAAGTCTCCGACGATGGTCTTCGCCGACGCCGACCTCGATCACGCGGTGAACGGCGTGCTGTACGGCATCTTCAGTTCGTCGGGCGAGGCGTGCATCGCGGGTTCGCGGCTCTTCGTCGAGCGTCCCATCTACGATGAATTCATGCGCAGGCTGGTGTCGAAGGCGCGCGAGCTGCGCGTCGGCGATCCGTCGTCCGAGCGAACGCAGATGGGCCCGCTCATCACCGCGAAGCACCGCGAATCGGTGGAACGCTATGTCGCCATCGGGCTGGAAGAAGGCGGGCGTCTCGTGTGCGGTGGCGAACGGCCTGTCGGTGAGAACCGCGAGAACGGCTATTTCTATCAGCCGACGATCATCGAAGGGTTGTCGAACAGCGCGCGCATCTGTCAAGAAGAGATTTTCGGGCCGGTGCTCGTCGCCATGCCGTTCGACGACGAAGCGGCGCTGCTGGAAGAGGCGAACGACAGCGTGTTCGGACTCGCCGCAGGCATCTGGACGCGGGATTACAAGCGCGCATGGCGCGTTGCGCGCAAGCTGGAAGCCGGCACGGTCTGGATCAACACATACAAGCTGTTCTCCATCTCCACGCCGTTCTCCGGCTGGAAGGACAGCGGCATGGGCCGCGAGAAAGGGCGGCTCGGGATTCGCGAGTACATGCAGCAGAAGAGCCTCTACTGGGGCTTGAACGACGCGCCGCTCGCGTGGGCGAATTAACGGAGCACGAAGCATCATGACCATTCTTGGCATCGAACAGATCACCTACGGCGTCGACGATCTCGACACCTGCCGCCGCTTCTTCTCCGACTGGGGGATGCACGAAGTCGCGCACGACGAAACCGCCGCGCGCTTCGAAACGCTCAATGGCTGCACGGTGCTCGTGGTGCGGGCGGACGATCCGGCGCTGCCGCCCGCGTTCGAAGACGGCCCGACGCTGCGTGAAGTGACGTGGGGCGTCGCGACGGCGGAAGAACTCGACGGCTACCGCGCGCGGCTCGAAGGTGCGCCGGGCTATTACTCGCAGCAGGACGCGGTCGGCTGTATCGATCCGAACGGCATGGCGGTGCGCGTGGAAGTGACGCGCAAGCGCGCCATCGACGTGAAGGGCTCGCCCTCCAACGTGTGGGGGCAGACGCTGCGCGTCGACACGCCGAGTCCCGTGTACGACCATGCGGAGCCGGTGGAAGTCGGTCACGTCGTGTTCTTCACGAACTGTCTGGCCGAGCATCAACGCTTCTACGAGGAGCGCCTCGGTTTCGAGATGTCCGACCGGTATCCCGAACGCGGCGCGTTCATGCGGTGCGCGCCGCACGGCGGCCATCACGATGTCTTCCTGCTGCAATTGCCGACGGGCAAACGCGGCCTCAATCACGTCGCCTTCACAGTGCGCGATATCCACGAAGTCTTCGGCGGCGGCCTGCATATCGGCCGGTGCGGCTGGGAAACGCAGCTCGGGCCGGGGCGGCATCCGGTGTCGTCGGCGTATTTCTGGTACTTCAAGAATCCGGCGGGCGGTCTGATCGAATACTACGCGGACGAAGATCAACTCACGCCCGAATGGCAACCGCGCGATTTCGAACCGGGTCCGACCGTGTTCGCCGAATGGGCGGTGGATGGCGGCATCGACGGCGTCACACGCCGTCAGAAGAATGCGAACGCGCCGGCGGGCAAGTTCATGACGGAGCAGAAGCAGGGGTGACCGTTGTTGCGCGTCGCGTCCGCAGGGCATCGGAATTGCGGTAGGGTTCTTCAGATGCTTCCGGGAACCTCAGGCGGGGATGCGATGGCAATACGGCTCTTTCACGCGGCGCTTATCGGCGTGGCCGCGCTATCGGCGGTGCCTGCGACGGCGTTCGCGCAGTCGGTCGCTTATACCAGCGCGCCATTGGTCGTCTACGCGGGCCCCGGCGACGACTACCCTACCGTCGCGGAACTGCCCGCTGGCGTGACGGTAACGGTCATGGGCTGTGTCGACGGATACACCTGGCGCGACGTCGCCGCACCCGACTTGCGCGGCTGGGCCTATGGCGGCAGCCTCGCGTACCCGTATCAGGGCAGCTATGTCCCCGTCTTGACGTATGGAACCGTGATCGGCGTGCCGATCGTCGGCTTCGTGATCGGCAACTACTGGGGGAGCTACTACCGCAATCGCTCGTGGTATCGGGATGAGCCGCGCTGGGAGCACCGTCCGCCGCCCCCGCATGGCGCTCCGACGCCGGAGGGCGGCTGGCCGCCGCGCGGTGAGATGCCGCCTTCCCGGGGCGCGGGCCCCGGGCCGATGCAGGGCAGGCCGCCGCAAGAGCGTGGCGAACCGCATCCGCACTCGGGCGCCGCGCCTATGTACCAGAACACTCCGCCGCAAGCTGGCGCTGCGCCGATGCAAGGCGGGTTGCCGCAAGTGCGTGGCGACCATCCGCAGCCCGGCGCCGCGCCTATACATGGAAGCCCTCCACCACAACCCGGCAACGCGCCGATGCGCGCCGGTCCGCCTCCACAGGCGGGCGCCGTGCCGATGCATGGTGGACCACCGCCGCAGCGGAACGAACCACCGCCGCAACATGGCGGCGCACTGCCACAGTGGCAAGGCCCGCCGCCTCAGCATGGCGGACCTCCGCATGGCGGCGAGTCTTGGCACTAGATGGAATCTCAGGCCAGCGCGATGACGCCACGCAAGAGCGCCTCATCCCGCAAGCGCATCCGAACTGCGCGCGTCGCGTTCCGGGAAATCACGTAGAAAACACATCCGCGACGGAAAGCATTCAGAAGGGGACGGTTTTTTATACTTCCAGTCATCTCGACGTCGGCCTTGCGCAGGCGTCCCGCCGATGCTGAGGAGTCTTTCGATGCCGTTTGGCGCAAGGCCGTCCGTCCGTGCTTTCGTCGTTGCGCTCGCGCTATGCGCGGCACAGGCGGCGCACGCGCAGCCGATCCGGCTCATGACCGGCGGCGCCGCCAAACTCGTCTATCTACCGGTGATTCTCGCGGACCGGCTCGGCTATTTCCGCAGCGAAGGACTCGATGTCCGCGTGATGTCGTCGCCCGCCGGCATCGATGTGTCCACGGAACTGGTCGCCGGCGCGATACAGGGCGCCGTGGGCTATTACGACCACGCCGTCGCGCTGCAAAGCCGCGGCATGGATGTGCAATCGGTGATCGTGCTCGGCCAGTCCGCGGGGGTCATCGAACTTGCACGCAACGACGACGGTGCGCGCGCGATGCGAACCCTCGCCGACGCCCGCGGCCGCAAGCTCGGCGTGACAGGCTTCGGCTCGTCGACGTACGTGCTTACCCGTTATCTCGCAAAGCGCGCGGGCGTGGCGTCCGACGCTTATACCGTGGTCCCGCTCCCAACCGAGGCGGCGTTCGAGCAGGCGATCGTGTCGGGCGCGATCGACGCCGGCATGACGGAGGAACCGACGGCGACGCGTCTCATGTCGCGCGGCGCGGCGCGTGCGCTCGTCGATCTGCGCGGCGCAGCGGACACGCGCGCCCGACTCGGCGGCTCATACGTCGGCCCGTGCGTCTACATGCGCCGCGAGTGGATAGACGCGCATCCTGACGAAACCGGGCGCCTCGTGCGCGCGGTCCATGCGGCGCTGCGCTTTATCCAGACACACGACGAAGCCGAGATCGAAGCGGCGGTGCCCGCTTCGCTCAAAGGCGGCGACACTGCGGGCTACCGCCACGCGCTCGCCGTCATGAAGCCTGCGTTCTCGCCGACGGGGCGTATGCCGCCCGAAGCGCCGCCTACGGCGCTCGCGATTCTCTCCGAGGTCGATGCGGACGTATCGCCGGCGCACATCGATCTCTCGCGGACCTGGACCGACCGTTTCGTCGACGCCGCGCAATAACCAACACGGCCGCGTGCGAAGCGGCAGCGCCCGAACATCACTCGAAAAGAAGGAGACACGCTCCATGCGAGCCATCCAGATTCATGAATACGGCGGCCCCGAAGTGCTGCGCCGCGTCGAAATAGAGATACCGAGGCCGGGACCGGGCGAGGTGCTCGTGCGCGTCGTCGCGGCGGGCATCAACTTCATGGACGTGCATACGCGGCAAGGCAAGTATCGCGATTCGCGCACGTATCCCGTGCGCATTCCCTGCACGCTCGGGATGGAAGGCGCCGGCGAGGTCGTGAAGGCGGGCGCGGGCGTGACGTCGGTGCGCGCGGGCCAACGCGTGGCGTGGTGCATTGCGTGGGGCGCATACGCCGACTATGCGATCGTGCCTGCCGCGCGGCTCGCGCGCGTGCCGGACGGCATCGGTTACGACACGGCTGCCGCCGCGATCTTCCAGGGCTCGACGGCGCACTATCTGCTCGACGACGTGGCGAAGCTCGAACCCGGCATGACCTGTCTCGTTCATGCGGCCTCGGGCGGGATCGGGCAGTTGCTGGTGCAGCTCGCGAAGCGGCGCGGCGCCGAAGTGTTCGCGACCACGAGCACGCCCGACAAGGCCGCCATCGCCCGCACGCGCGGCGCGGATCACGTGCTGCTCTACGAGAACGGCGGCTTCGCGGACCGCGTTCGCGAATTGACCGATGGTCGCGGTGTCGATGTCGTCTTCGATGCTGTCGGCAAGGCCACCTTGCGCGACAGCTTCCGCGCGACGCGCGTGCGCGGTCTCGTGGTCAACTACGGTTCCGTGACGGGGCCGATGCGCGATCTTGATCCTTATGAACTCGGCGAGGCGGGCTCGCTCTTTCTCACGCGCCCGCGTCTTGCCGATCATCTCGCCGATGCCGCCACCGTGCAACGCCGCGCCGACGACGTGTTCGCGGCCATCGCGCAAGGCGCACTGCGCGTCGAGATAAACGGGCGCTACACGCTCGACAACGTCGAGGAAGCGCACGCCGCGCTCGAGGAACGCCGCCAGTCCGGCAAGGCCGTGATGGACATCGGCTAGATCGGGCAGGCATTCAATTGCAGCAGACATCGTCCGGCGGCGCGCAAGCATCGCCGGTGACGGAATTCGTCCTTCGGACGTGAGAGGACCTCATGACTTCCCAGACTCGCAGCCATACCGATTCGCCGTTTCGCGCGGTTTTCCGCGTGGTCAGCGGCAATTTCCTCGAGATGTACGACTTCACCGTCTACGCCTATTACGCGAGCGCCATCGCGCGCACGTTCTTTCCGGCGGAAAGCGAATTCGTGTCTCTGCTGCTCGCGCTGTCGGTATTCGGCGCGGGCTTCGTGATGCGTCCGGTGGGCGCGCTCGTGCTCGGCGCCTATGTGGACCGCCACGGACGCCGCAAGGGTCTGCTGCTCTCGCTCGCTTTGATGGCTATCGGCACCGCGTGCGTCGCACTCGTGCCGGGTTATGCGTCGATTGGACTGGCCGCGCCTGTCGTCGTGCTGTGCGGACGCCTGCTGCAAGGCTTTTCCGCCGGCGTCGAACTGGGCGGCGTGTCGGTCTATCTCGCGGAGATCGCGACGCCCGGCAAGCGCGGCTTCTTCTGCGCATGGCAATCGGGCAGCCAGCAGGTCGCGGTGATCGCGGCCGCATCGCTTGGCGTACTGCTCAATCAGATACTGCCGCCCGCCGATGTCAGCGCATGGGGCTGGCGCATCCCGTTTCTGATCGGCTGCCTGATCGTGCCGTTCCTGATCCTGATTCGCCGCACGCTGCGCGAAACCGATGAGTTCGCCGCGCGCAAGCATCATCCGCGCATGGGCGAGATCATGCTGTCCATGCTGCAGAACGCCGGTCTGATCGTCGCGGGCATGGGTCTCGTCGTGATGACGACGGCTTCGTTCTATCTGATTACCACGTACACGCCGACCTTCGGCAAGACCGTGCTGCATCTGTCGTCCATCGACTCGCTTACCGTGACCGTCTGCGTCGGCTTGTCGAACCTGATCTGGCTGCCCATTTCAGGCGCTGTTTCCGACCGCGTCGGCCGCCGCCCGATTCTGCTGCTCTTCACGGTGCTGACGGTCCTGACCTCGTATCCGGCGATGCAATGGCTCGTCGCCGCGCCGTCCTTCGAGCGTCTGCTGCTGGTCGAGTTGTGGCTTTCCGTGCTCTATGCGTGGTACAACGGTGCGATGGTCGTCGCGCTCACCGAGCTGATGCCGGCGCACGTGCGCACGACGGGTTTTTCGATGGCCTACAGCCTCGCCACGCTGGTCGGCGGCTTCACGCCGGCTATCTCGACGTCGCTGATTCATTTCACGGGCGACAAGGCCGCGCCCGGCGCATGGATGGGCGCGGCCGCGTTGTGCGGTGCGGCGGCGACGCTCGTGCTGTACCGTTCGCGCGAAGCCCGCGACGGCTATCGCTGGCAAAGCGTTCCCGAGCAATGAAACTTCTGCTGATCGAAGACAACCGCCAACTCGCGCACTGGCTCGCGAAAACGCTCACGGCCGAGGGCTTTCTGGTCGATCACGTCCTTGATGGCGAAGCGGCCGTGGCGGCGCTCGCCGGCCCGCGTTACGACGTGGTGCTGCTCGATCTGAACCTGCCCGGCATGTCGGGCAAAGCGGTGCTGCGGCGTATGCGCGCCGAAGCGAACGACACGCCCGTGCTGGTTCTGACCGCCACGGGCGATATCGGCGAGAAGGTCATCTGTCTCGGCGACGGCGCGGACGACTACGTCGTCAAGCCCTTCGACGATCGCGAGCTGGTCGCGCGCATCAAGGTGCTGGCGCGGCGCCACGCGCCGGGGCGCTCGAACCGCCTTCGCTGCGGCAGCCTGGTTTATGACATGGACCGCCGCCGGTTCTTCATCGACGACGACGTGCTCACGCTCACGCCGCGCGAACATGCCGTGCTCGAGGCGCTGATTCTGCAAACGGGCCGCACGGTGTCGAAGGCGGTGCTGGCCGAAGCCATCGACGACCGTGATGCGCCGCCGAGCGGCGACGCCATCGAAATTTATATCTCGCGGCTCAGGAAGAAGATCGAGAAGAGCACGGCCGCGATCATCACGCTGCGCGGGCTCGGTTATCTGCTCGAACATGTCGAGCCGCAGACGTAGCCTGCGCACGCGCCTCCTCGTCTGGCTCATCGTGCCGATGACCGTTTTCGGGCTGATCGCCGCCTGGGTCACGCACGTGAACGCGCGGCGCACCGCCGGTCTCCTTCAGGATGCTGCCCTGCTCGCGGCGGCACGCGTGATGGCCGCCGACGTCCGCTGGAGCGGCCACGATCTCGTCGCGTCCATCTCGCCGAGCACCATCCAGATTGTCGGCACGGAAGAAGGCGATCAGGTGTTTTATCGCGTGGAGATAGCGGGCGGCGCGGTGATCGCGGGCACGTCTGACTTTCCGCGCACGACGCTCACCGGCTCGCCGCAGTGGTACGACGCGAAGGTCGGCGACCTTCCCGTGCGTGCCGTCTCGCTCGAACGCCCGATGGTGGACAGCGGGCGGACGGTCGGGCTGATCGTATCGCTCGGGCGCACGCTCACGTCCCGTGATGCGCTCATCGCGTCGCTGTGGAAGCCGCAACTCGTGTATATCCTCGGCAGCATCGTCGCGGCGATCCTGCTCGTCTGCGCGGGCCTCGCGCTCGAACTGAGGCCGCTCGGCAAGCTCGCGCGCGGACTGATGGCGGACCCGCTGCGCAGCCGCGCGCGCATCGATTCAACCGATCTTCACACCGAGCTTCAGCCGATGGTGTCGGCTTTCAACGCATCACTCGACGTGATCGAGCGGCAGACCGCTACGCAGCGTCGGTTCATCGCGGCGGCCGCGCATCAGATGCGCACGCCGCTCACGTTGCTCGGATCGCAGCTTCAGTACGCGCGCCGGCAGAACAGTCTGGACGAAGTGCGCGAAACGCTGGCCGCGATGCATCACAGTAACCGCGCGATGGTGACGTTGATTAATCAACTCCTGATCCTCGCTCAGGCCGAGGCCGCCGACTACACCGCCTTCGCGGGCGAGGCAGTTAATTTGAGAACCGTCGTGACGCGCGCCCTGGAGGAGCTGGCGCTCATGTCAAGACGGCGAGATATCGAGCTGGCCGTTTCGTTCGACGGTAAGCTCGTCGTGACGGGCAGCGAACCGCTTTTGTCGGCTGTGATCTCGAATCTGATCGACAACGCGATACGCTATTCCCCAGGCGGCACGCGCGTCACCATCGAGGCGCAACAGAAAGAGGCCGTGGTACGCATCGTTGTCGTCGACGAAGGTCCGGGCATTCCCGCCGCTTTGCGCGACCGCGTTTTCGAGCCGTTCTTTCGCGCATCGGAAGAAGAGGGAAGCGGCCTGGGTCTCGCGATCGCCCGCGAGATTGTGCGCGCGCATGGCGGCACGATCTCACTCTCCGACGTTTCCGCAGGCCGGGGAACGAACGTGATCGTGACGTTGCCAGGCATTACCGCTGAATGATGCAGGTTCATCGGCGAGCTGTGTCGTTGTGCAGAACGTCTCGCTTTTGAGCACTGGAGTCAAGGACAATCACGGGCCGATAAGTGCCCATCGCATCATGCAGAGAAGCCAGCTTCGACCGACTTCGTTGCACCGCAGAATGCTCGAACTGATTACCCTGAGTACACTCAGTCACTCACCGCGTAAGTGAACGAACGATTCGTCTGCTGTTATCGCAGTGTTTACGTTCGGCTGCGTTGACGCTGGCAACGGTGGGAGAGGGTTTCAGCTCATCCATCGTGCGTCGGGGCGCTTCGCATCGAAAAACTAAGACCACCTGAGCGATGGACTCAATCAATCAGCTTAGACGCGACAGAGTGCTCCCAATGCTGCGTCAGCACATTCGTGCGTTCTGGCGCTTTAACTTTGCAATACGTCGAAGCCGTCCTATCCTAACTGATACGTTGCCAGGCTGTTCGCTCATTCGGCAATGCGCGCAACAGACGAGAGAGAGGTGAAAAGATGCGTGCTATGGTCGTTTCAGTGTGCTTGCTGCTGCATCTGTCGGCGGCGTTCGCGGGGGGCGGGACGCCCCAGGTGTTCGACGCTCAGGGCAAGTTCGTCGGACCGCTGGACGACTATGGCGGCCCCGGCGTTTATCTGACAGTGAACGGTGCTATCGCATTCGTTCCCATCGAGCGCGTCATCGTGTCGGGCGACGGCGGTCCGCAAACGGTCTATTCCGCTACGCAATTCAGATGGTCGGGCTTGAATGCAGTCGACTTCACGTCAACCGATTGCAGCGGCACGCCTGTCATCACGGTGACGACAGGCATCCGGCCAACGACGACCGTGCGGCTCGGCAACGACGTCACGTTATACGTCGCGCCTGCAACCAACTCCGCTCCCGTGTCCATCGGGTCCGTGCGGGCGGGGCCGACCTTCACGTGCACGGCTTCGAGCACGCCGGTGACGGAATACGGATGGTCGACGGAAAGCACGTTCTCGCTGACCGGCGCTTATCCGGAACCGCTGACCATCCGGGTTCCGGCCGGAAACGCAGGGCGGTGGCATTAGTCGAGCGCACACGCGTCTTCCCTGAACGAATGTGGCCTTGAGGTACATGCCATGCGCGGAATCTTTCTGTTGACGCTGCTGTGCGCAAGCGCGACGACGTCGTTCGCCGATGAAATGGAACACGCTCATCATCGGCACAATCTGCATGTCTTCGATGCGAACGGCCAAGAAGTAGGCGCTCTGAAATATGCACAGGGCAGCGCCGGTGTCTTCGTGACGGTGAACGGGGCGCCGGCGTTCGTGCCGATCATGCGGCGGCAAATCTCCGGCACCGGCAACAAGACCGTCTATTCGGCCACCGAATTCATGTGGGGATGGTACTTCCAGAACCAGTACTATTCGAGCGATTGCAGCGGGGCGCCGCTCGTGCCCGGCACCGCTGCGGGGCGGCCTGCATTCACGCTGAGGAAAGGGTCGGATGTCACCGTCTACGTTGCGCCGGAAACGAACTCGCAGCTGCTGACGGTCTCGTCGTATACCCTGGGCACCAACGGCCAATGCCAGCGTTATACCCCGCCGCTTACCGCGGCGGGCTGGCCGGTCGAGTCCAGCTGTGTGATAACGCAGGAACATCCCGAGCCGTTATCCATTCACTACTGAGACTCCTATGGCATTTCCGGCGCAAGCAGGGCATTAGTTAGCGCAACAGCACCTGCTTCGCCGCCAGTTCAGCAACCCGTCAGCGAATAGAAAGCACTACGAACGATGTTTGACGCGTCACATCGCGTCTTCGTCTCTTCCACCTCTGCATCAAACGCCCCCCGCAACAGCGACAACGTTCGTCGCATACGAACTCCGCGTTTTCACCTAGTTGACTCGTTTAGCGACACTGCCCAAACTGCGTTCCATTGCGGTGTGATCACACATCACAGCGGCAAACGGACGTGCTTTTCGGGAGGTCTATTCGTGGCGACTCGCGCATCACCGGATTTACCCGCACTCGAACTCGTTGCACGAGAGACCATGGCGAGCCGCGTCTACATGCAGCTGCGGGAAGCGATCATGACCGGACGCTTCGCGCCCGGGCAACTGTTGAGTCTGCGCAGTGTCGCCGAAGCGGTCGGCTCCTCGACGATGCCGGTTCGCGCCGCGCTCACGCGCTTGCAGGCGGAAGGCGCGCTGATCGACGGACCCGGCCGGGCACTCATGGTCCCGCCGATGACGCTCGAACTGCTCGAAGAGCTCCGCGACGTGCGCATTGCGCTGGAAGGCGCGGTCGCGCGACGAGCGGCATCGCGCATGACCCGCGAGCATCTTGCCTCGCTGCAGGACATATTCGACGAGATGAATGGCCATGTGGAAGCGGGCGATGTCGCCGCCTACTTGCGCAGCAACTTCAGATTTCATAGCGCGATCTATGCGCAGGGCGCGAGCGACATTACGCAAGCGACCATCCAGAACCTCTGGATGCGCATCGGTCCGTTCCTTAACCTCGTCGCGCCCGACATTCCTCACATGCGACGGTCGATGGCCGCGCACCGTCATATCGTCGAGGCGCTGTGGCGCGGCGACGGCGAAGGCGCGCGCGCCGGTATCGAGGAGGACATCGGCGACGCCGCCGCCGATCTGCAGGAGCGCTTGCAAAGCGCCACGAGCGACGAAGAAAGCGACGACGGCGGCGGCAATCTGGCGCAGGCCTGAGTCGAACAAAGATTCGTAGAACGAATGAAAACAACAGGAGACGGACAATGACGGTTCTGCAGATGCTGAAGCCGCCCGCGGGCTTGCGCGTGCTGATCACAGGAGGCGCATCGGGCATCGGGCTCGTGATCGCGCGGGCGTTCGTCGATGCGGGCGCGCGCGTCCACGTATGCGATGCCAGCCAGCAAGCCATCGACGAGCTTGCGAAGGCCGAAGCGAGCGCGGAACTGAACCCGATCACGGCGACGCTCGCGGACGTATCCGACCGCGATGCAGTCGAGCGCGTCTTCGCGGACGTCAATAGCCAGCTGGGCGGACTCGATGTGCTCGTGAACAACGCCGGCATTGCCGGTCCTACGGGCGGCGTCGACGAAATCGACGTCAAGGCGTGGGAAGACACCGTCGACGTCAACTTGAACGCGCAGTTCTACTTCGCCCGCCTTGCAGTGCCGATGCTGCGCGAGGCGAAGGGCGGCGGCACGATCATCGCGCTGTCTTCGGTGGCGGGGCGTCTCGGCTACGCCTTCCGCACGCCCTACGCCGCGACGAAATGGGCCGTGGTCGGCATGACGAAAAGCCTCGCCATCGAACTCGGTCCGGACAACATACGCGTGAACGCTATTCAGCCGGGCATCGTGAAAGGCCCGCGCATCGAACGCGTGATCGACGCGCGTGCCAAGCAGCTCAATCTCTCTTACGAAGAGATGGAGAAGCAATACCTCGCCAAGATTTCCCTGCGTCGCATGACGACGCCCGAAGAGGTCGCGGCCACCGCGCTCTTCCTGTGCTCGCCTGCGGGCAGCGGCATCTCGGGACAGGCTATCTCGGTGTGCGGCAACGTCGAAGTTCTCTAAACGCACGAGGATCCCATGGCAACGAAACGCAAGGTCATCATCACCTGCGCACCGACCGGCGCTATTCATACGCCGTCGATGTCGCCGTATCTGCCGGTCACCCCGCAGGAAATCGGCGATGCCGCGCTCGCCGCCGCGAAGGAAGGCGCCGCGATCATTCACCTTCACGCTCGCGACCCGAACGATGGCCGTCCGACGCAGGACCCTGCCGTGTTTCAGGAGTTTCTGCCGCGCATCAAAGCGGAAACCGACGCGGTCATCAATCTGACGACCGGCGGCAGCCCGCACATGACGGTGGCCGAGCGCCTGAAGCCCGCTCATCACTTTCAGCCGGAAGTCGCATCGCTGAACATGGGTTCGATGAACTTCGGGCTCTATCCCATGCTCGATCGCTTCAAGGAGCTCAAGCACGACTGGGAGCGAAAGCATCTCGAGAACAGTCGCGATCTCGTGTTCAAGAACACGTTCGCGGATATCGAATACATCCTCACGTCCTGCGGCGCGAACGGCACGCGCTTCGAGTTCGAGTGCTACGACATCTCGCACTTGTACAACCTCGCGCATTTCGTGGATCGCGGGCTGGCAAAGCCGCCGTTCTTCGTGCAGAGCGTATTCGGGCTTCTGGGCGGCATCGGTGCGCATCCGGAAGACCTCGCACACATGAAGCGGACCGCCGATCGCCTGTTCGGCAGCGATTACGTTTGGTCGATTCTCGGCGCGGGCCGCAACCAGATCGCGCTCGGGTCCATCGGCGTCGCGCAAGGGTCCAACGTGCGCGTCGGACTGGAAGACTCGCTGTGGATCGAACCCGGCAAGCTCGCCGATTCCAGCGCGGCGCAGGTGCGCAAGATCAAACAGGTGATCGAAGGGCTGTCGCTCGATATCGCGACGCCCGCTGAAGCGCGCCAGATGCTGCAACTGAAGGGCGCGGACAACACCAACTTCTGACCGGGAGCGCATCGTGAGCGCGAAGCTGAAAGTCGTCGCGATGCCGACGGGATGGCTCACCGTCGATCGCTCATCGCAAGTCTATGGCCGTTATTTCGGTCAACCGATCAAAGTGCCCGTGTGGTCCACGGCAATCGTCGGGGCGAGCAAGAAGATCGTGGTCGATACAGGCATCCACGATCCGGGCTGGGTTTCCAGCTTCGTCTGCCCGTGCAATCAGGCGCCGGAAGAAAGGCTCGAACGCGCGCTGAAGGAATACGTCGGCTGGGGCGCGGACGAGGTCGATATCGTCATCAACACGCATCTGCACTACGACCACTCCGGCGGCAATACGCTCTTCAAGAACGCGCGATTCATCGTGCAGGCGCAGGAATGGGAATACGCGGGTCGCCCGCTGCCGACGCAGGCCACTTATTACCAGGAGTTCCTCATCGGCCGCGAGCCGCTTGCGTACTTCCGCTGGCAGTTCGTGCACGGCGTCGCCGATATCGTGCCGGGTGTGCGCGTCGTGCCGACGCCGGGTCACACGCCGGGCCATCAGTCCGTCGCGGTCGATACGGAAGAAGGCGTCGTGCTGATCGCGGGAGATTGCGCGAACTGCATGGAGAACATCGTCGATCTGGTGCCGGTGGGCATCGTGCACGAGACGCTCGCCGAAATGCGGTCGCTTGCGCGCATACGCCAGATCGCCGACTTCGTGATTCCCGGACACGATCCCAACGTCGTGGCGGGAAGCGCGGGCATCGCATTGCCGGCGAGCGCGCGCTTGCCGCATGTTGTGAAAGAGGCGTAAGTCCGAAAGCAGTCAAGAAGACAACCAGCGGAGGAAGACATGAAAGCATGGACGAATACGATCCGTCATGCGGGCCGGGCGGTGCTCGGCCTCGCGATGGCGACGGCGCTTGCGATGTCGGGAAGCGCGCACGCAGCGGGCAAGTACAAGATTTTCCTGTCGATGAGCTATGTCGGCAACGACTGGCAGACAGAAGCCGCGAACATGGTCAAGGCCATGGCGAATACACCGGCGCTCAAAGACAAGGTCGATCTCGAAGTGCAGGTCGCGGGCACCGATGCGCAGAAGCAGATTCAGCAGATCAACTCGATGGTGCAGGCAGGCGCGAAGGCCATCATCATCTATCCGATCTCGCCGACTGCGCTTAATCGCGCGATCAAGAATGCCTGCTCGAAGGGCGTGGTCGTCGCGGCGTACGACGCCGAAGTGACCGAGCCGTGCGCGCATAACGTGAACATCGACCAGCATCAGGCGGGCACCGTGACCGCCGAATGGCTCGCAAAGACGATCAACGGCAAAGGCAACATCGTGCTGATCAACGGCGTGCCGGGTACATCCGTGGACCGTGCGCGCACGGAAGCCGCGAAGGCCGTATTCGCGAAGTATCCGGGCATCAAGATCGTCGCGGAAGGCACCGGCATGTGGAGCCAGGCGACCGCCAAGACCGAACTGTCGAAGATTCTAGCCACCAATAGCTGGGACAAGATCGACGGCTTGTGGATGCAGGTCGGCTGCTTCACGGCGGCGTCGATGCAACTCGACGCAGGCATCGCGGACGACAAGATCAAGCCATGCGCGGGCGAGTCGTCGAATGGTCATCGCGTGCAAATGCTGCCGCCGGGCGAGGTCAAGGGACAGGGCGCGTATCGCTCCATCGGCTACCGTTCGATCTCTTACGGCGCGCCGCCGTACTCCGGCGCGATGGCGCTCAAGATGGCCGTCGCGAAGCTCGACGGCAAGGACTTCCCGCAGCACATCACACTGAAGCTGCCGCTCGTGGAGAACGCGCAATCGAAGCTGTGCAAGACCGGCAGCATCGACGAACTGAAGGCGGGGTGCACGGCATTCAGTCCGGACAAGGTGCCGCCGGGCTGGTTCGCGGACATCTATTCCGAAGATACGAAGGAAGTCGGCTTCAACGCGGCGCTCACGGGCAACCAGGACTAAGGCGCTCATCATGAACGACGCATCTCTGGCGATCGATGTATCGAACGTGACGAAGCGTTTCGGCGCGACGGTCGCACTCGACGGTGCGTCGTTCCGCGTGAAGCGCGGCGCGGTGCACGCGCTGCTCGGCGAAAACGGCGCGGGCAAATCCACCACGGTCAAACTGTTGTCCGGCTTGATGCAGCCGGACGAAGGCAACATCCGCGTGATGGGCGCGGATGTCGCCATGCGCGGACCGAAGGACGCGCATCGGGCGGGCGTGCAGACCGCGTTTCAGGAAATGACGCTCGTGCGCGATCTCACGGTCGCGCAGAACCTGTTGATGTCGTATGAACCGACGGGGCTCTTCGGACGTATCAGGAAGCGCGAAGCGCAGCGCCAGGCGTCGGAGTGGCTCGAGAAGTTGGAGCTTGCCGACGTGCGTCCCGGCGCGTATATCCGAGACTTGTCCTTGCCGGTGCGACAGAAGATCGAGATCGCGAAGGCGATCGTGCGCGGACCGCAAGTGCTGCTGCTCGACGAGCCGACGTCCGCGCTTTCCGGGCGAGATGTCGCATGGCTGTCGCGCCGCATCGACGAAATGAAGGCGAAGGGCGTGACTTTCGTGTTCATTTCTCACCGCATGCAGGAAGTGCGCGAGTTCTGCGACAGCCTCACCGTGTACCGCAACGGTCGCGACGTCGGCGCCTTCGATGCAGCGGATATTACGGATGACGAAGTAATAAAGCTTGTCATCGGCAGATCGCTCGAAGCGAAGTATCCGCCGAAGATCGAGCCGCCTGCATTGCGCGAATCGGCACCGAAGCCGCCCGCGATCGAGGCGCGCGGGGTCCGGGTAGACGGCGTCGTCAGCGACTTCGATCTCGTCCTCAAGCCCGGAGAAGTGCATGGCATTGCCGCCTTGCAGGGGATGGGCCAGCGCGAGCTGTTCGAAGCCCTGTTCGGCGCGACCTATGTCGACGACGGGCAAATCCTCATCGACGGCAAGCCGGTCACGCTCACATCCACCGCCGATTCGCTCAAGGCAGGTGTCTCGACGAGCTTCCTGCCGGAAGACCGCAAGACCGAAGGTCTGTTCCTCCGCTTGCCTGGTGGCGACAACGTGTCGTTGCCCGTGATCGGGCGCTATGCGCGTTTCGGTCTCATCGACCGCAAGCGAGAGCAGGCTGCGATAAGCACGTCGCTCGCCCAGATGGAAGTCAACCCGCGCGCGCTCTACAAGCCGTGCCTGTCGTTTTCTGGCGGCAATCAGCAGAAGATTGCAATGGCGAAATGGCTGCTTACGCAAAGCCGCGTGTGGCTGATGTTCGATCCGACGCGCGGCATCGACGTCGGCACCAAGCATCAGATCTTCGTGCTGATGCGCGCGTTCGCGGCGGCGGGCGGTTCCGTGCTGTTCTACTCCACCGATGTTCCCGAACTCGTCAACGTGTGCGACCGCGTGTCGGTGATGTATCGCGGCCGCAATGTCGGCGAGCTGTCCGGCGACGCGCTCACGGAAGAAAACGTGATGCGCAAGATGCTTTCGACTTGAGAGGTGCTTCCATGAAGATAGCCATTGCGTCGCCCGACAGCGAGACCATTCGGCCGGGCGCGGGAACGGGATGGGGCGCGCGTCTGGATCATCATCGCGGGCTGATCATCGCAATCGGCGCGTTACTCGCCATGCTGGCCGCGTGGGTCGCGCTGTCCGCTACGCCGGTCGGACTGTACGACCTCGGGTCGGTCATTTCCAGTGCGACGACGCTCGCGCTCGCAGCCATCGGGCAGACGATCGTGGTGCTGACCGGGGGCTTCGATCTGTCGGCCTCTGCGGTCGTCTCGCTCGCCAACGTGCTTGCCGTGCGCTTCGTGCAAGGCACGCCGCTCGAACAATGGATGGGCGCGGCGCTCATCATTGCGATCGGCGGCGGCATCGGGCTCGTCAACGGCGCGCTGATCGCGTGGTTCCGCCTGCAGTCCATCGTCGTCACGCTTGCGACCATGTTCATGGTGCAGGGCGTGACGCTTCTGATTCAGAACAAGCCGGGCGGCAGCGTCGGCGATCAGTTCGGCGGATTCCTCACGTCCGACCTGATTCCCGAGAAGTTGCCGATGTCCGCAGGAGTCCTGATTGTCGCGTTGCTGATCTGGGCGTTCGTCAAGCGCACGCGCTTCGGCGTCGGGCTATACGCGCTCGGCAGCGATCCCGACGGCGCGTTCGCCAACGGTATGCCGGTGACGCGCTATCGCATGGCGACCTACGCGCTCGCCGGCATGTTCTACGCGGCAGCGGGGCTGTACGTGTCGGCGCAGACCGGTTCCGCCGATCCGCTCGTGGGCCGTCCGCTGCTGTTGTCGATGTTCACTGCCGTCGTGCTCGGCGGCACCTTGCTCGGCGGCGGGCGCGGCGGCTGCGTCGGCACGGTGTTCGCGGCCATGACGCTGATGATTACCGTGAACATCCTGTTGGTGCTGAACGTATCGGCGTTCTTCACGACGATCGCCGAGGCGGTGATCCTCATTCTCGCAGTGCTCGGTGCGTCGATCGGCAAGGAATCGGCGGCGCGTGAATCGATGCGTCATGCCGGGCAGTGGCTCAAGGCGGTGCGCACAGGCACGCGCGTCAAGAGCGACGCGCGGGCGCGGCGCGTGTCGTTCCAGGTCAACGACTTCCGCCCGATCGAGAACACGGAGCTGAAGGGCCGCGTGATCGGTGACTGGATAGAGCGCAATCGCGAATGGGTGAAGTATGTGGTGCCGGCGTATCTGCTTTTCCTCGGCGTCGTCGCCGTCACGGGTGTCGTCTACGGGCCGGGCGTGCTACTCAGCGCGAACTTCTACAGCAGCCTGCTCACGCTCACGCTGTTCCTCGCGATTCTCGGCCTCGGCCAGGGCGCGGTCATCCTGACCGGCGGTCTGGATTTATCGATGCCGTGGCTCATCACACTCTCGGGCGTGCTGCTCACGGGCCTCACGCACGGCGTCAACGGAGCGGCTGCGTGGGCCGTGCCGGTCGTGCTGGGCGTGGGCGTCCTCGTAGGTCTTTTCAACGGCATTGGCGTCGTCATGCTCGGACTGCCGCCTATCGTTGTGACGCTCGCGGCCAACGGACTGCTGCAAGGTCTGACGCTCATCTACTGCAACGGCTCGCCGCAAGGATGGTCGCCGTCGGCGGTCAGCGACTTCACCAATGGCCGGCTCGGGCCGCTGTCGCTCGCGGCTTGGAGCGTGCCCGTGTTTCTCGCGTTCGCGCTGCTGTTGTTGCATCGCACCCCGTTCGGGCGGCGCATCTATGCAGTCGGCAATTCGCAGATCGCGGCGAAGCTGTCCGGCGTGCGCGTCGGCACAGTCTTGATTGCGGTGTACTGCCTGTCTGCCGTGTGCGCGGCGCTCGTCGGGCTGCTGCTCGCGGGCTTCAGTTCGCAGGCATTCCTCGGCATGGGCGATCCGTACCTGCTGCCGTCCATTGCGGTCGTCGTGGTGGGCGGCGCGCTCATCACCGGGGGACGCGGCCACTATCTCGGCGTCTTCGGCGGGGCGCTGCTTCTGACTGCGCTGGGCACGCTGCTCGCCGGCACGACGGTTCCGCCGGCGGTGCGCGACATCATCAACGGACTGGTCGTGCTGGCTGCCGTCATCACGCTGCGCGACAAACGCGCATGACATAAGGAGAACGAAACAAATGAGCACGAGAGAGATAGCGGTGATCGGTTCGGGGCGGATCGGCCGCGCATGGGCGATCGTGTTCGCCCGCAGCGGCTTTGCCGTGAAGATTCACGATGCCTCGCGAGACATGCTCTCGGGCGCGATTCCCGCGATTCGGGAGAGCGTGGAGGATCTTGCGTCGTTTGGCCTGATCGACGAGAGCGTCGATGACATCGTCGGGCGCGTTCGCGCGTGCGAATCACTCGCGGAAACGGTCGCCAATGCGGAGTTGGTGCAGGAAAACATCGCCGAGGTCGTCGATGTGAAGCGCGCGATGTTCGCCGACCTGGACCGCCTGACGAAGCCCGACGCGCTGCTCGCCAGTTCGACTTCGGGACTGCCCGCATCGACCTTCACGGAAGGCCTGGAGGGCCGCGCGCGATGCCTCGTCGCGCATCCAGTCAATCCGCCGTCGCTCGTGCCGCTTGTCGAACTCTGCGGCACGCCCTGGACGTCGGAAGAGACGCTTCGACGCGCGCGCGCCATCTACGAGGAAGCGAGACAGAGCCCCGTTACGGTCAACCGCGAAATCTCGGGCTTCCTGCTGAACCGCATTCAGGGAGCCGTGCTGGACGAGGCGTTGAGCCTCTACGAGCAAGGCTACGCGAGCGCTGCCGATCTCGACACGGTCATGCGCGACGGTCTCGCGATGCGATGGTCATTCATGGGTCCGTTCGAAACCATCGACCTCAATGCGCCCGGCGGTGTGGCGGATTACGCGTCGCGCTACGGCGGCACGTATCGCAGCATTGCAGACACGCGCGTGCCGTTTTCATGGTCCGAAGAGGCCATTGCCCGGCTCGATGCACAACGGCGCGAGCGACTTCCGGCAGGCCAGATCGAGGCACGCAGCCGGTGGCGCGACCGCCGCCTGATGGCCTTGCTCGCGCACCGGCGCGCCGAGAAGAACAACGACGACTGACAGAACGAACCCATCAAGGAGACGACGATGCCCGAAGTACGCTTGCTGGTCGATGCGAATAATCACTTGGGCGAAGGACCGCTCTGGGATGTGCAGCAGGAGCGGCTCTACTGGATCGACAGCACGGCAGCCGAAATCTACAGTTGCCGTGCGGATGGCAGCGAGGTCACGCGTTACTTCGTGCCGCATCACATCGGCTCCATGGCGTTGCGCGAGAAGGGCGGCGCAGTGGTGGCGCTCGCCAACGGGCTGCATTTCTACGACTTCGAATCGCAGACCGTCGAATTCATCACGGATCCGGAGTCCGACGATCCTGAAACTCGTTTCAACGACGGCAAGGTGGATCGCCGCGGCCGCTTCATCGCCGGCACGATGGCCTACGACTTCGACCGTTACTTCGCGGATCGCGGTCAGCGTTCGACGCGTAGCGGCGCGCTGTACCGGCTGGATGTCGACGGCCGAGTGACGCGACTCGACAGTGGCATCACGTGTTCGAACGGCCCGTGCTGGAGTCCCGATAATCGCACGCTCTATTTCACGGACACGTACAGCAAGGAGATGTACGCATACGACTACGATATAGAAACTGGCGGGATATCGAACAAGCGGCTCTTCGCGTCGGCTCGCAACATGGCGGGGACGTTCGATGGCGCGACGGTCGACGAAGAAGGCTACATCTGGTCCGCGCTGGTGTTCGGAGGACGCATCCTGCGATTTTCACCCGATGGAAAGCTCGATCGCATCGTGCCGTTCCCGGTGCGCAACCTGACGAGCGTGATGTTCGGCGGCCCGAATCTCGACACGCTATATGTATCGACGATGGGCCGCCCGATGTGGGGCATACCTCAGAAGGAGCGTGACAAAGGGGGACTGTTTGCCGTCACGGGGCTCGGGGTGCGCGGTAATCCCGAGCCCCGCTTCGCGGGTTAAATGCGGTTTTGAGCGGCGCGTTCTTGTGAAGACAAGTCACGCCGCGCGATGCGCGCAGTCACGCGGCCGGCTCCTGCATTTCGTTCGCCTGAGCCTTCGCCACGACCGCTTGAATCGATCGCTGCAGCGACCCGATGTCGATCGGCTTGACGAAAACATCGTCGAAGCCGCTCTGTATCGCCCGCTCGTTCACCTCCGGCCCGCTGTATCCGCTCAGTGCGATGAGGTGCGGACGCTTGTCACCGAGCGTGTCTCTCGCGCGCCGCGCGACTTCGAAGCCGTCGATGCCGGGCAAGCCGATATCGACGATGGCCACCATGGGCGTTCGCGCTACCATCGATTCCACGCCGCTCGTGCCGTCGGACGCGGTCGCGACCGCGTAACCGAACGATTCGAGCATCGCCGCCGTCGCAGCTCGCACGTCGTCGTTGTCCTCGACGAGCAAGACCGAGACGTCCCGATCGCCTAAATAGAAAGGCTGCTCCGACACGGGCGCGGGCTGCTCGTCCGTCGCGATCGAGAGAGGCAGATCGACCGTGAACTGGCTGCCCTTGCCTTCGCCTTCGGACTTGGCGACGAGCGTGCCGCCGTGCAACTCGACCAATCGGCGCGCGAGGTTCAGACCAATGCCCAGTCCACCCTCGGCGCGGTCGAGCGTGGTGTTCACTTGCGCGAACAACTCGAAGATCGATTCGATGTAGCGCGCCGGAATCCCGCGTCCGTTGTCCTCGACGGTGAGAACGGCTCTGCGTTCTTCATTTGCCGCGCTCGCGGACAGACGCATGCGGATGATCCCGCCACGGTCTGTGAACTTGACGGCGTTGGAAAGCAGATTCGCCACCACCTGCTGCAAGCGCGTGGCATCGCCATTCATCGTGTAATCGCCGGGCGCCAGATCGATGACAAGAGAATGTTCCTTCGCCTCGAACTCTTTGCGCACCGAGTAGGCGGCCGTTTCAATGACCATGCGCAAATCGATGATTTCACGATGCAGCCGGATGGCGCCACGCGAGACGCGCGACGCATCGAGCAGATCATCGACAAGGCGCGTCAGCGTCCCAATCTGGCGATTGATCAGCGAGCCCATTTCCTGCGGCACGCCTTGCGCGGCATCGCTCATGTCGATGAGCTGAAACGCCGATGCCAGTCCCGCCAGTGGATTGCGGAGCTCGTGTCCGAGCATCGCCAGAAACTCGTCTTTGCGGATGCTTTCATCCTTGAGGCGGGCAGCCAGCGCGAGTGCTTCCTCGCTCAACCTGCGCAATTCCTGGTTGGAGTTCGATAGTTGGCGGCTCCGACGAATCAGCTCGGATTCGCTATCGACATGCCTTGTGTCGAAAGAGTGATGCGTATCGTCCGTCGCCTTCGTGCGTTTGTGGACTTCAGCCACGAAGTCGGTAACGTTCTCGACACGGTGAATGATGAACGCCACCGACCCATCCGGCTTTCGCAGCGGGATGTTAATAGGACTCCAGTATCGAACGATGAACGCGCCCGTATCGCTCGACCGGTCGGGAACGTCGTAGCGCTGCAGCGCCATCGCGTCCGTGCGGCGCAGCCGGACCACGCGTTTCAGCGACTCGCCGAGTACCGTCGTCGCCTTCGTCTTCTGGTCCGCAGGATTGTCGGGAAACGCATCGAATACAGGGCGGCCGATCAGATCCTCGCGGTCGCTGATCGTCTCGCGCAGGAAGGCATCGTTTGCATCGAGAATCGTGTAGGCCTCGTCGACAGCCAGCAGGAGGCACGGGCTCGGCAGCAGTCTGAAGACGATCCGGTACGCGTCGGCTGGCAAATCGCGATCGGTGTTCATGCGTTTGGCGTCCTCCGGGCGCAGTGAATGCTTGGCGCCTGGCGCCAGCGGCAGTCTGTTAGCAGTCAGCGTGCCTCCTCTTGCAGACGCCTATTTTTTTTGGCGCTGCGACCGACGCCGACCGCGGTTAATGGGGCCGGGACGATCATCCTTCGCGGATGTTGCACCGCCGACAATATCTTCGCCGCGTATGCAATTGAGCGCGCTATTCCGCCTGCACGAATGGCGTTTATCGACGCAACATCCCGTTGCATTGCAGCATCTCGAACTGTCCGCTTGCAAATCTCGCGGACCGCCCGTCTAAAAAGCGAAGTACTGCTGATTTTAAGCTTTGCGCTCGCATCGACCGTTGACTACTCTAGAGGGCGTTCGGCAAATACAGCCTTAGAAGCCTGTTCGAAGCGCTTTGGTCCGATGGATTCGTGCCTGAGGTCGAAGCGCGCCTGCCGCTTTCGAGCCACGTCGGGAGAGCCAAGCATGTCAGTGTCGGTCATAGTCCCCGCGTACAACGCACAAGACTTCATATGCGTCGCACCTGCATCGCTGCAGAGCCAGACGCTCGCGCCGCTCGAAATCATCGTTGTCAATGACGCGTCCACTGACGAAACGGCGAAGGTAGTCGGGTCGGCGGCGACAGAAGACAGCCGCATCAGGCTCATCAATCTAGAGTCGAACCTGGGTCCGGGTGGCGCTCGCAATGCGGGAATCGAGGCAGCCCACGGTGACTGGATTGCTTTGCTCGACGCCGATGACCGGTTCGCACCTGAACGGCTGGAACGCCTCGTGAAACTAGGAGACGAGACGAATGCAGACATCGTTACGGATAACTTACTGATCTACGACGCTGTGGCGCGAAAGATCGTTCGCCAAGGGTTTCGTCGAAAAGGTGACGAACCGCACTTCAACGTCACGCTCGATTCCTTCCTGTACAACGCGGCGGGTGAATCGACCGAATGCGACTTCGGGCTTCTCATGCCTATCTTTCGTCGCAAGACGCTGCTCGAACGAAGACTTCATTATCCGGTGAGCTTGCGTCACGGCGAAGACTTTCACTTGATGCTCGACGCGCTTCTGTCCGGCTGCGTCTGGGTCTGCACGAAAGATGCCTATTATCTATACACGGAACGAATGGGCTCGATCAGCAAGGCGGCATCCGGCATGAGCCGCACCAAGGTCAATTATCGGGCGATGAGGGCGGCCACGGATCAACTCTTATCCCGGCCACAGATCAGCAGCAACCCCCGTCTGCGGGCACTCGTCGCTCGCCGCTCGAACGGCCTCAAATGGCTGGATGCAAAGCGTGATCTGATCGTGAAGTTCAAGTCCGAGGGACCGGCGAGTGTGCTCAAGGTCTGCGCGAAAGATCCGTGGGTTGCGTGGAATGTCGGCCGCTTTCTGTTTCGCCGCGTTTCGCGAAAGCTGAACGCACTCGGTCATGCAGCACTTGAATCGAGGAGTTCGCAACCGTTGCGTTAGGATGATTCGGGGGCGCAATGTTCCGGGGAGTAGGCATAGTACTTTCGCTCACCGTTCACATTGCGGCAAGCGCCTACGCAACGGCAAGCACGATACGCATTGAATCTGGCGTCTATGCTGAAAACTGCGGCGAACCAGTCGATGCGACTCATGACCTGTCTGTACGTTGCAACGGCACGGACACTTGCGAGTACTCAGTCAGCTTGCCGCCGACTCTACGAAATGCAAGCTCATGCGAAGCCGATTTCGTTGTCAGATGGTCTTGCGAACCTGGCGCGTTACATCAGGCTTCGGTGAGCACAGTCGGAACGAGCAGTGGCGTGCTGGTGCTGACGTGCATTGCGTCTACCGGGGCGGGTAAATGATTGAGTCGGTATTTACCCGCGCACAGTGAGCGCTTAACTAGATTTAAGTCGCCGCAACGTGCACTGTGGACCGTGTTTTCCCTGATATCAGACTTGGTATCCTCGACGCCGAATAAGTGATTGGACCCGCATGCTTCTCCAGACTAATCTTGCGCAGGACTCGACCCCGAGTTCAGGACCCCGGACTCAGAGCCGCGGCAAAAAGATAATTCATCTGGAGACGAAAAATGAAGCAGACCCGACGCACGGTGCTGGGCGCAATGCTCGGTTCGGTCCTGTTATTTGCCGCAGGCGTGAACGCACACGCCGAAGATAAACAGATCACGCTGGGGTTCGCGCAGGTCGGCGCAGAAAGCGCATGGCGCACGGCCAATACCGTCTCTGTGAAATCGGCCGCGAAAGACGCGGGTATCAACCTCAAATTCTCAGACGCCCAACAAAAGCAAGAGAACCAGATCAAGGCGATTCGCTCGTATATCGCCCAGAAAGTGGATGTCATCGCGTTTTCGCCGGTCGTCGAATCCGGATGGGAGCCCATTCTCGTCGAAGCGAAGAACGCCAAGATTCCCGTCATCCTCACGGACCGCAATATCGATGTCAAAGACAAGTCACTCTATGTGACGATGATCGGCTCCGACTTCCTCGAAGAAGGACGTCGCGGCGGCAAGTGGCTTGAAGATCACTACAAGAACGAGAAGGGGCCCATCAATATCGTCGAATTGCAGGGCACGGTTGGGTCGGCGCCGGCCAACGACCGGCGTGCGGGCTTGCTCGAAGTCATCAAGAACGACCCAAAGTTCAAGGTGATCGCCTCGCAAAGCGGCGACTTCACGCTCGCGGGCGGCAAGCAGGTCATGGAAGCCTTCGTGAAGACTTACGGCAAGCAGATCAATGTCGTCTACGCGCATAACGACGACATGGCGCTCGGCGCGATCCAGGCGATGGAAGAGGCCGGCATGAAGCCCGGCAAGGACGTGACGGTGGTCTCCTTCGATGCCACCAAAGGCGGTTTCGAGGCCATGATCGCCGGCAAGATCAACGTGGACGTGGAATGCAGTCCGCTGCTCGGGCCGCAGTTGATGACCGCGGTGAAGGATATCGTCGCGGGCAAGCAACTGCCCAAGCGCATCGTCACGGAAGAAACCATCTTCCCGATGAGCGTCGCCGCGCAGACCCTGCCGCAACGCAAATACTGACGCGTGCACGTCCATCGCGCGGGCGTTCGCCCACGCGATGGACGATCCCTCCCTCTCTCCGGCGCGCTCCATGACCGACGCTCCTGTTCTCGAAACGATCGGCCTGTCGAAGTCTTTTCCCGGCGTCCGCGCACTGCATGACGTCCATTTCCGCTTATTTCCCGGTGAAATTCACACGCTGATGGGACAGAACGGCGCCGGCAAATCGACGCTGATTAACGTGCTGACGGGCGTACATGCGCACGACGCGGGCGAGATTCGGCTCGCGGGCCGTCCCGTGAATTTTTCCGCGCCACTGGAGGCGGAAGCGGCTGGCATCCAGACGCTGTACCAGGAAGTGAATCTGTGCCCCAATCTGTCGGTGGCGGAGAACATGTTCGCAGGGCGTCAGCCGAAGCGGCGCGGCGCCATCGACTGGAAAACGATTCACGCGCGCGCGCAGTCCGCGCTCGCGGAACTCGATGTCTCGGTGGACGTCACGAAGTCGCTCGACACGTATCCCATCGCCGTGCAGCAGATGGTGGCGATCGCGCGGGCGCTTTCGGTCGATGCGCGCGTTCTTATTCTCGACGAACCCACGTCCAGCCTCGACGACGGTGAAGTCACGCGCCTTTTCGGCGTGCTGCGCAAGCTGCGCGATGCCGGTCTCGCAATCCTTTTCGTCACGCACTTTCTCGAACAGACCTATGCGGTGTCCGACCGCATCACGGTCATGCGTAACGGCGAGCGCGAAGGCGAATATCTCGCGAAAGACTTGCCCGTCGAACTGCTGGTCTCGAAGATGGTCGGTCACGAGCGCATGACCGAGCGGCTGGAACGCGCGGCCGCGCAAACGCCCGCCGGGCAGAGCAATGCGTCGCCCTTTCTCGAGATGCGCGGCGTGGGGCGGCGTGGCGTGATGAATCCCGTCGATATCGACGTGCAGCCCGGACAGATCCTCGGGCTCGCCGGTCTGCTCGGCTCGGGCCGCACCGAAACGGCGCGGTTGCTCTTCGGCGCCGAACGTTCCGATGCGGGCGCCACGCGTATCGGCGGCAAGACGGTGAAACTGCATTCGCCGCGCGATGCCGTGCGTCACGGCATGGGTTACTGTCCCGAAGACCGCAAGAAGGAAGGCATCGTCGCGGACCTGTCGATACGCGAGAACATCATTCTTGCGGTGCAGGCGCGGCGCGGCCTGTGGCGCTGCATCGGCAAGGCGAAGCAGCGCGAGATCGCCAACCGGTACATCGAGCAGTTCGGCATCAAGGCGCGCGACGCGGAGCAGCCCATCGGCCTGCTGTCGGGCGGCAATCAGCAGAAGGTGCTGCTCGCGCGCTGGCTCGCCACCGAACCGAAGATGCTGATTCTCGACGAGCCGACGCGCGGCATCGATGTGGCCGCGAAGTTCGAGATCATGGATCGCGTGCTGGCGCTGTGCGCGAAGGGCCTGTCGATTCTCTTCATCTCGTCGGAAGTCAGCGAAGTGGTGCGCGTGAGCCATCGGATCGCGGTGCTGCGCGATCGCCGAAAGGTCGCCGAAGTCGCAGGACATTCCGCGTCGGAAGACGACGTATATCGGCTCATTGCGGGAGGATCGCAATGAACTGGCTCAAGGCAGCGTCTCAACATCCGCTCGTGTGGCCGTGCCTGACGCTCGTCGCGCTCTGCGTGCTCGATCTCACGCATAACGCCAACTTCCTCGCCATCACAATGCTGGACGGTCATCTGTTCGGCGCGCCCATCGACATTCTGAACCGGGCGGCGCCGCTCGTGCTCGTGTCGCTCGGCATGACGCTCGTGATCGCGACGCGCGGCATCGACATTTCGGTGGGCGCCATTGTCGCCATCGCGGGCGCGACCGCCGCCACGATCCTTGCCGACGATCCGTCGCGGGTGACGCTCGCCATCGCGGCGGCGCTCGCCGTCGGCGTGCTCGGCGGCATGTGGAACGGCTTGCTCGTGGCGTTCATCGGCATGCAGCCGATCATCGCGACACTCATTCTGATGGTCGCGGGACGCGGTGTCGCGCAGTTGCTGACGGGCGGCCAGATCATTCCCATCGGCGCGAAGGGTTATCTCGTCGTCGGTGGCGGCTATCTGGCGAGCGTGCCGTGTTCCGTGTGGGTCGCATGCGGCGCGCTCGTGCTGACAGCGCTGCTCGTCAACCGCACGGCGCTCGGCCTGTTCATCCGGGCGATAGGCGTCAATCCGGTCGCGACGAGGCTCGCCGGCTTGCGCTCCAGCATGATCGTGTTCGGCGTGTACGCGTTCTCAGGGCTCACGGCGGCCATGGCGGGCGTGCTCGCCAGTTCGAACGTGCGCAGCGCCGACGGCAACAACGCAGGCCTGCTGCTCGAACTGGATGCGATCCTCGCGGTCACGCTCGGCGGGACATCGTTGCTGGGCGGGCGCTTCAGCCTCGCCGGCACCGTGCTCGGCGCGCTCATCATTCAGACGCTCACGTACACGACCTATTCCATCGGCGTGCCACCGGAAGCGACGCTCGTCGTGAAGGCGGCGGTCGTGCTGGTCGTGAGCGTCATTCAATCGGCGGCCGCGCGCACGGTGCTTTTGCGACAACTCAAGCGCGTCTTTCCGGCCGCACCGAAACAGCCGCTCGCGGAGTCATCGAAATGAGAAACGTGCTCGACCGCGTGACGGACCCGCGCGTACTGCCTATCGTCATCACTATCGTGTTGTTCGCCGCGCTCTTCGGCTTCGGCTCCGTGATGTACACCGGCTTCTTCTCGTTGCAAGTGTTGCTCGGCCTCCTGATCGACAACGCGTTCCTGCTGATCGTCGCCATCGGCATGACGTTCGTGATCGTGTCGGGCGGCATCGATCTGTCGGTCGGATCGGTCGTCGCGCTGACGACCATTCTCTGCGCCGTGTTCGCCGAGAAGCTGCACTGGCCGGTGTGGGTGATCGTGCCGCTCGTGCTCGCGGCGGGCGCGCTCTACGGAGCGGCAATGGGCGCGCTTATTCACTTCTTCCGGCTACAGCCGTTCATCGTGACGTTGGCCGGCATGTTCCTCGCCCGCGGCGCGTGCTTTCTGATCACGACGCAATCCATCACGATCAACGATCCGACTTTCCACGCGCTGTCCGGCTTTCATGTCGATGTCGGCGGGGCGTCGGTCACGACGGGCGCACTCGTCGCAGTCGTCACGCTGCTCGTGGCGATCTTCGTCGCGCACTTCACGCGCTTCGGCCGCAACGTGTACGCGGTCGGCGGCAACGAACGCTCTGCCTTGCTGATGGGCTTGCCGGTCGCGCGGACGAAGGTCGGCGTGTACGCGTTCAGCGGGTTCTGTTCGGCGCTCGGCGGCGTGGTCTTCACGCTGTACGTGCTGTCGGGATACGGGCTGCAAGGGCAGGGCATGGAACTGGACGCCATCGCCGCGACGGTGATCGGCGGCACGCTGCTCACGGGCGGCGTGGGCTATGTGATCGGCTCGGTGTTCGGCGTCGGCATTCTCGGCACGATTCAGACGCTGATCACCTTCGACGGTACACTCAGTTCGTGGTGGACGCGCATTGTCATCGGCGCCTTGCTATGCGCGTTTTGTTTGCTGCAACGCGTGATCGAGCGGCACGCGGCCCGTCGCAAGTCGAACGGCACGACGCTGGGCGAAGGACTGAAGTCGAAGAAATCGCGCGAGCCGTTGCCGCCCGATGCAAGCGGCGAAGCCAAGCCGCTCGGCATGGTGCCGCGATAAGTCATACGCGTGCGATGCGCTGCCCGCCGCATCGTAATTCACGCACTCTCACGGTCGATGATCGTGAACCCGGTGTCCACTCTGAGTGCCGGCTCGGCGGGCTGCTTCGCATCGAGCCGGTTCACGAGCGCCTCGGCGGCAAGTCTGCCGATCGATGCGCCGTCGATCCGCACCGTCGACAGCGAAGGATGCACGTGCGCCGCCGTGCTCAGATCGCCGAAGCCCATGACGGCCACGTCGCGAGGAATGTCGATGCCGCGCTTCGCCGCCTCCGCGAGGATTCCCTGTGCGAGCGTATCCGTGCTGCACACGATGACATCGGGCAAGCCTCTGTCGAGCAGGCGGACGAGACCTTCGCGGCCGGTCTGCAACGTGGCGGGCGCGGGCAGGATCACCATCGGGACTTCGCCTGCGCCGTGGCGCTTCAATTCGTCGATCAGGCTCGTGCTTCGCCGCACGCCGCGTGGATCGTCGGCCGACAACACCGCGAAGCGCCGATAGCCCTTCGACAGCAAATGGCGCGCGACCGCCATGCCGACCGCCTCGTGCGAAAAGCCGATCAGCATGTCGATGGGGTCGTCGGTGAGATCCCATATCTCGATGATCGGAACCTTCGTCCTGCGTAGTCGCTCGCGCGTGAGCGGCGAATGCTCAGTGCCCGTCAGCACGATGGCGTCGGGACGTCGGCCGAGCAATGTGCCGACGAGTTGTTCTTCGCGCTCGGGCAAGTAGTCGGTCAGGCCGAGCAAGGTCTGATATCCGGCCGGCGCGAGCGTGGTCATCAGGCTCTGCACCATGTCCGTGAAGATGGACGTCGCGATGGTCGGCAGCAGCAACGCGATCAGATGGCTTTTGTTCGTTGCGAGCGCGCCCGCCAGCAGATTGGGCACGTAGCCCGTGGCGCGCACGGCGTCCATCACGCGCTGGCGCGTTTCCTCGCGCACGAGCTCCGGGCGTTTGAGCGTGCGCGATACGGTCATCGCGGTGACGCCTGCAAGACGCGCGACATCTTCCAGCGTCACGCTGTCATTTGCCTGAGATGGCCGGCTGCCTGCCTGCGCAAAGGTTTCTTCCATTCCCGCTCCCTGAACTACGCTCGATTGTATCGATACATTCCGAAGTGCCCAACGCGGATTAAGTAAGACGTCGTATCACTATGCAACGGGAAAACCCGGATACACGCCATGTTTGCGCTAACATATGCTTCTTTCCCATGAGACATCGCACAACTTGTGGGAGACGATGATGGAGAAAGGCGTACAACGCGCAGCCAACCCGATCGCCGCAGAGCGGCTCGTCGATACGTCGGCGACTGCGGACGGTCGCGCTGCAAGCTACGCGGGTCGCAGCAGGGCGCGCTTTCTGATCGTCTTCATGCTGTTCCTCGTCACCACCATCAACTACGCGGACCGCGCGACCATTTCCATTACCGGTTCGTCCATTCAGAAGGCGCTTCACATTTCGCCGGTCGAGATGGGCTATATCTTTTCGTCGTTCGCCTGGGCGTATGTCATCGCGCAGATTCCGAGCGGCTGGCTGCTCGACCGCTTCGGGTCCAAGCGCGTCTACGCGTTCAGCATCTTCTTCTGGTCCTTGCTCACGGCGGTGCAGGGTCTCGTTGCAGCGCTGCCGGTGGGCGTTGCATTCGCGACGCTCTTTCTCATGCGCTTTCTGGTCGGCGCGGCAGAAGCGCCCGCGTTTCCGGGCAACGCGCGCCTGACGGCGACGTGGTTTCCGACCGCCGAGCGAGGCACGGCATCCGCGATTTTCAATTCGGCTCAGTACTTCGCCACGGTGCTCTTCTCGCCGATCATGGGCTGGATCACGCACACCTACGGCTGGCCGCATGTGTTCTACGCGATGGGCGCGCTCGGCATTCTCGTCGCGGCTCTTTGGCTGAAGACCGTCTATGCGCCGCGTCAGCATCCGCTCGCCAACGAAGCGGAACTGCGCTATATCGCCGACAACGGCGCGATGGTCGATCTCGAAGACCGGCAGGTTGCCAAGGAACGGCGCGCTCTGCAGACGCATACGAAGAACGCCGGCACCCACGGTCGTCATGCGCTCGCGCAGTTGCTGAAAAGCCGCATGATGCTCGGCGTTTTCATCGCGCAGTACTGCATCACGACGCTCACGTATTTCTTCCTCACCTGGTTTCCGATCTACCTCGTGCAGGAACGGCATATGTCGATTCTGAAGGCGGGCGTCGTGGCATCGATTCCGGCCATCGCCGGCTTTCTCGGCGGCCTGCTCGGCGGCGTGGTGTCGGACCGTCTGATGAAGCACGGCTTTTCGACGAGCACGGCGCGCAAGGTACCGATCGTCGTCGGCTTGCTGCTCTCCACGTGCATGATCGCGTGCAATTACGTCGATAATCAGTGGCTCGTGATCGGCATCATGGCGGCGGCGTTTTTCGGCAAGGGCATCGGCGCGCTCGGCTGGGCGGTCGTGTCCGATACCGCGCCAAAACAGGCAAGCGGCCTGTGCGCGGCGCTCTTCAACACGTTCGGCAACACGGCGGGCATCACGACGCCCATCGTCATCGGCTATCTCGTGCAAGGAACGGGCTCGTTCGCGGCGGCGCTCGTCTTCGTCAGCGCAAACGCGTTGATTGCGATCGTCTGTTACGTGTTCGTCGTCGGCAAAATCGAACGATTCGAACTGGCCGAATGATTCGCGGCGAACGTTGCACGCCGCGACTATGCAAGCAGAAAGCGCCGCCTGATGGCGCACATTGTTCAAATCAACCGATGGTAATTTCGCTCATGTCCATGACCTCGACCGCCGCCAACGCGACGCCTACCGTTACCGAATTGCGCGTGATCCCTGTCGCGGGCCGCGACAGCATGCTGCTGAATCTGTCGGGCGCGCATGCGCCGTTCTTCACGCGCAATATCGTGATCCTCAAGGACAGCGCGGGCCATACGGGCGTCGGCGAAGTGCCGGGCGGCGAGAACATCCGCAAGACTATCGACGACGCGCGTTCCATCGTCGTCGGCGCATCCATCGGCAACATGCAGGCCGTGCTGAACCGCGTGCGCACGCAATTCGCCGATCGCGACGCGGGCGGTCGCGGCCTGCAAACCTTCGATCTGCGCACGACCATTCACGCCGTCACCGCGCTCGAAGCGGCGTTGCTCGACTTGCTCGGCCAGCACTTGGGCGTGCCGGTCGCGGCGCTGCTCGGCGAAGGCCAGCAGCGCGACGAAGTGGAGATGCTCGGCTATCTGTTCTATGTCGGCGACCGCAACAAGACGGACCTGCCTTACGCGTCCGGCGAGAGCGGTCAAGACGACTGGGAGCGCCTGCGCACCGAAGTCGCGCTGACGCCTGAAGCGGTGGTGCGTCTCGCGGAAGCGGCGCAGGCGCGTTACGGCTTCAACGACTTCAAGCTTAAGGGCGGCGTGCTCTCGGGCGATGCGGAAATCGAGGCCGTGACCGCGCTCGCGGAACGGTTCCCGGATGCACGCGTGACGCTCGATCCGAACGGCGCGTGGTCGCTAGCCGAAGCCGTTCGTCTCTGCCGCGACAAGCACGACGTGCTCGCCTATGCGGAAGACCCGTGCGGCGCGGAAAGCGGCTATTCGGGGCGCGAAGTGATGGCCGAGTTCCGCCGCGCCACGGGCCTGCCGACCGCGACCAACATGATCGCGACCGACTGGCGTCAGATGGGCCACGCCATTCAGCTGCAATCAGTGGATATTCCTTTGGCCGACCCGCATTTCTGGACGATGCAAGGCTCCGTGCGCGTCGCGCAAATGTGCAACGACTGGGGCCTCACATGGGGCTCGCATTCGAACAATCACTTCGACGTGTCGCTCGCGATGTTCACGCATGTGGCCGCCGCCGCGCCGGGCAAGATCACGGCTATCGACACGCACTGGATCTGGCAGGACGGCCAGCGTCTCACGCGCGATCCGCTGAAGATCGTGGGCGGGAAGGTGAAGGTGCCGGCCGCGCCGGGTCTGGGCGTCGAACTGGATATGGACGAGATCGAGAAGGCGCACGCGCTCTATCTGGAGCACGGCCTCGGCGCGAGGGATGACGGCATCGCCATGCAGTATCTGATTCCGAACTGGAAGTTCGACAACAAGCGGCCCTGTCTCGTGCGTTGAAGCGGTTGAGCAACGTGCCGGTGCGCGCGCCGGCACGTTGCGCGCTGCGTCATTCCGCGAAGAGGTCAGGACCGAAGACCTCGTAGTGGATTCGCGCCTCTTGGATGCCCAGCGTGCGCAACGTATCGTGCTGCAAGCGCATGAACGGAATCGGGCCGCAGATGTAGTAGTCCGCTTGGGGAAGAAGAACCTGGTCCTTCAGATCATTGAGATCGATGAAGCCGCGCCGGTCGTAGTCGTCGCCTTGTACATCCGTCGGCAAGGGATCGTCGTAATACACCACTGCCTTGAAATTGGGCTGGGTCGCAGCGGTCTGCTTCAGGCGGTCGCGCATGGCGTGAACCGCGCTGTTACGCGCGCCATGCACGAACACCACTTGCCGATGCGGATTCTGAATCGCGCGTTTGAGCATGCTGACCATCGGCGTGAGACCCACGCCGCCGCTGATAAGCACGATGGGCGTCGTGGCATCGACATCGATATGAAAGGTGCCGTAGGGTGCCGCGATCATGATCTCGTCGCCCACTTGTACACGTCGATGCAGCAGCGAGGACACATATCCCGGTGGCCGCGTGGCGTCGCCGTCTTCTCGTTTGACGGAAATGCGATACGTGCGCCCGTTCGGCATGTCGGACAGGCTGTACTGTCGAATCTGGCGGAGCTTGAGCGCGGGCACGTCCACCGCCACGCTCACGTACTGTCCCGGCTCGAAGTTCATGACGGGCTGACCGTCGGCGGGTTCGAGCACGAACGATGTAATGACACTGCTGTCCGGGCGCTTCTCGCTGACGACGAAGCGTCGCCATCCCGTCCAGCCGCCCGCAGCCTCGGACGACTTTTCGCGTAGCACCTTCTCCATGCCGATCAACAAATCGGCGAGGTTCTGATAAGCCTGCGCCCACGCGCCGATGATGTCGTCCGTCGCGGCGTCGCCGAGCACGTCCTTGATCGCGCCGAGCAGATGTTCCCCGACAATCGGGTAATGCTCGGGCCGCACGTCGAGGCTCGCATGCTTGTTCGAGATGTTCCTGAGTACGGCGGCGAGGCTTTCGGGATGCTCGATGTTCTCCGCATACGCATAGACGGCGCGCGCGAGCGCTGTTTGCTGTTCGCCTTGTTCCTGATGCGCCATGTTGAAGACGTTTTTCAGTTCAGGATGTGCGTCGAATAGCCGGATGTAGAAGCGTTTGATGATGGGCAAACCGTGTTCGGCGAGGACAGGTGCCGTCGCCTTGACGATGTCTTTGGTTTCTTGACTGAGCATGACATTCTCCGTCGATAGTTCGACCATTCTCATCGAGCAACCGTCATACCCTTGAATCTTCCATCTTCCTTACTAGCGTCTCACTCGCAATGTTACGTACTGCTTTGCTTGCGCATAAGAAGAGCGCATGATGAGTGGACGACGCTGACCTTCGACATAGCTTCGACGTAAGTAAGCGGAGACTCGACATGCGCACCGATCCCTCATTAACGCAGAGCCGGACAAGATCGGCTCAGGCAACGGCGCTTGGCCGGGCCACGATCTTCGTGCTCGGAACAGGCCTCGTGCTTGCCACCCGCGTCTGGGCGGCGGGGCCGTTGCCGAGCGGCGGGCAGTTCGTCGCCGGGGCAGGAGCGATATCTTCCGCAGGCTCGCGCATGACGGTCACGCAGACGACATCGCGGGGCGTCATCGACTGGTGCGATTTCTCTATCGGCAGGAACAATTCGGTCGTCGTTCAGAACGGGACGGGCGCAACGCTGAGTCGCGTGACGGGGGCGCAGCAGTCCGTGCTCAGCGGATCGCTGAGTGCGACCGGCAGCTTCTATCTGATCAACCCGCAGGGCGTGGTGATCGGCCCGGGCGGGGTCGTCACGACGGGCGGACGCTTCGTCGCCTCCGCGCTCGATGTGGGCAACAGCGCGTTCATGGCAGGCGGCCCGCTGACGTTCAGCGGCGGCGGCGCGGGCGTGGTCGTGAACCTGGGCAAGATCAGTTCGACGGGCGGCGACGTGTTCCTGATCGCGCGCAAGCTCGTCGCGAACGGTGGCACGATAAGCGCGCCTTCCGGCTCGGCGGAACTCACGGCCGGCGATCAAGTGCTCATGCACGATTCCACCGGCATGCCGCAGACATTCGTGCAGTCGACGGGCAGCCGCGGCGATGTCGTGGACAAGGGAACCATCGCGGCGGCGCAGATCGCCCTGCAGGCCGCCGATGGCAACGTCTATGCGCTCGCGGGCCATACGACGGCACTGCGCGCGACCGGCGTCGCCACGCGCGACGGTCATGTGTGGCTCGTCGCGAACAACGGCACGGCGCATGTCCACGGGCGCATCGACGCGACGAATGTCGACGGCACCGGCGCAACGGTGGATACGACAGGCGCGGCACTGCGCGTCAGTCACGCGGACGTGCACGCGGCCAACTGGAACCTCACCGCACCCGTGTTCGATGTCGGCCGGCTGACGACCGACGCGTTCGTTCGGACATTGAATCAGGGCACGTCGGTGACGCTCAATGCTTCGCAGGGCGACATCGTGATGCAACGCTCACTGCAATGGACCGGCGACGCTTCGCTCACGCTAAGCGCCATGCATTCCATCACGGTCGGCAAAGGGGCTACGTTCGCCAATACCGGCAACGCGAACCTGACCTTGCGTGCCGACTCGGCCGGGCAGAACAACGGCGGCAGTGTCACCAACTCCGGCGTGATCGACTGGTCGAAGAGTACAGGACTCGTCGCCATCTATCGCGACAACAATGGGCAGTACGTGCCGGGCCAGACATTCACCAATCCGGCGTGGGCGGCCCCGCTTTACAGCGGCGTGAAGAGCCAGATTTCGAGCTACGTGCTGGTCAATTCACTCACCGACCTGGAGAACATGTCGAAGGATCTCAATGGCTCGTACGCGCTTGGCCGAGACATCGACGCGAATACGCCCGGCGGCTATATGCAGCCGATCGGCGCGGGTACCGCGAGCGGCTTTACCGGCCAACTGGACGGCCTCGGACATGGGATCGAGAACGTGTCGGTACTCACGGAAGACTTCGCCGGCAAGGCGACGGGTCTTTTCACTACCATCGGCAACGCGGGCGTGGTGCGTAATCTGAAGCTCACGAATGAGAACGTGACGGTGTATTACGACACCGCTGGCGCGCTCGCAGGGCAGTCGTCCGGACTCGTCTCGAACGTCGTCGCCGATGGCAGAGTGATGGACTTGTCCGTAGCAGGCATGCCGGTTGGCGGCCTGATCGGAAACAACTCGGGCGTGGTGTACCGGGGAGGCAGCGCGGTGTCGGCGGCAACGGAATCCGATGCCGGTGGCCTTGTCGGGGTCAATAGCGGAACGATCCTTCAGTCGTACGCAACCGGCGGTGCGGGTGGAGGTTCGCGGGCGGTAGGCGGCGGGCTCGTCGGAGACAACTCGGGATCGATCAAGCAGTCGTACGCGGCGACCGGATTCGTCGGCGGCGGGGGCGGCGCGGGCGGACTCGTCGGATACAACTCCGGGTCCATCGAACAATCGTTTGCAAGCGGTCCCGTGGATACTTTTTTCCAGCCGCTTTATCGCGCCGGCATCGCCGTGTTCAACAGCAACACGAGCAAGATCGCGAGCGACGTCTTCTGGGATGTACAGTCGACGCGACAAACGTCCGAGATCGGTTCCGCGACGCCGGTCGGTGTTGCCAACGGCTTGACGACAGCGCAAATGAAGAATCCGGCGAGCTTCGGCCCGACATGGGATTTCGGCGCTGGCGGAACGTGGGTGATCCTGCCGAACGACACGCATCCGATTTTGCGGTGGCAAGTGGCGCACTAGCGGCGCGCACGCAACGAAGGCGACGCCGCTTCAGACGGCTGCGGAACTGCGCAGATACGCATCGACGCTGGCGGCGGGCATCGGCTTCGAAAAGTAATATCCCTGAATGGCCGCGCCGCCGAGTTCGCGCACTATCTGCAACTGGTCCTTCGTCTCGACGCCTTCGATGATGCACGTCACGCCGAGGTCATGACATAGCGTGATCAGCGACCGCACGATGTTCCTGCTTCGCGGGTTCGCCCCGATATCGCTGATGAAGCTCTTGTCGATCTTGAGCTTGTTGAAGGGCAGGGCGTGTACATAGCTCAGACTCGAATAGCCGGTGCCGAAGTCGTCGAGCGATATGCGCACGCCGACTTGCTGAAGCAGCGCCATGTTCGCGTTCGTCTGCGCGAAGCTGTGCAGCAACGCGGTTTCCGTCAGTTCGATGGCCAAGCGATGCGGCGAAACGCGGCTCGCCTTGATGATCTCGATGAGCTTGCGCGTGCGCACTTCGCTCGCAATATCGTAGGGCGAGACGTTGAACGAAAGATCCACGTCTTCCGGCCAGCGCTCGGCTGCCGCAAGCGACTTTTTCAGCAGAATGGGCGTGAGGTCCGCAATGATGCCGGCCTGTTCCGCGACGGGAATGAAGGTGCCCGGCGGCACCGCGCCGAGCACGGGGCTATTCCAGCGCGCGAGGCTTTCCATCGCGAGCGTGCGTTTCGTCGATGCATCGACGATAGGCTGAAACACCGGATAGAACTCGTCGGCAAGGTTCGCGCCGCGCAATGCCTGCTCGACCGCGCCTTGCTCTTTCAGCAGTTGCTCGTGCTCGAGCGAAAACATGACCGAGCGCGAACGCCCCGAACGCTTCGCGTGATACAGCGCATAGTCGGCGCGTTCATAAAGCAGATCGGCCGTCGCCGCCGCGCGAGGATACATCGCAAAGCCGATTGAGCATCCGACCGATGTCACGAGGCTGCCGGCAGTGATCGGCCTGCTCACCGCCTGAATGATCGCGTCTGCCGATGCGCGCAGCGAGGCTTCGTCCGCATCCACGACGATAAACGCGAACTCGTCGCCACCGACGCGCGCGAGCAACGCGGCGTCCGTCGTCATGCGCCCGATGCGCCGCGCGATCTCGGCGAGCACGTGGTCGCCCACGCGATGCCCATGCGTGTCGTTGACGGGCTTGAAGCCGTCGAGATCGACGACGCCCACGGCCACGCTGCGCTTCGTCGCTGCTGCATCCGCAATCGACGATTGCAGTTCCTCGAAAAACTGCCGGCGATTCGGCAAGCCGGTGAGCATGTCGAGGTTGGCGAGCCAGACGTTCTCCTTGCTCAACGCCGCTGTTTCGGCCTCCGAACGAATCAGGTTCGCAAAATCGCGCTGATAGCCGAACATGACGTAGCTCATCAGCGCGACGGTGATTGCGATATCGACCGCCGATGCCGTCGCGCCGAGGCCGCCCATGCTGAGCATGAATCCGAGGAAGGGCAGCATCATCGCAAACGCGACGAGCGCCGCCGCAGTACGGAGGTGCATGAGGCAAAAGAAGCCCGCCATCGTGGAAGCGACGATCTGCATCAGGATGAAGTACTTCGCGTGAACGTCGGCGTACTTGAAGAGCATCACGTCCACGCCCATCGCGAAAAGCGCGCTGACGATCAGCACGGTCGTCGCGCGGGCGAGATGGCGGCGCGCTTCTCCATCGGTCACTGCGTCATGGCGATGCACGATCCACCACCACCCGCGCCACACGAGCAGCACGATGAAGAGCGCGGGCATGCCGAGCGCGAGCCACGCCGGCGCGCGGTGGCCGAACACGAACATCACCGACAACATCGTCACCACGATCGATGCGTAGAACGGTGGAATCTTGGCGGCGAACGACCGGAACTGCGCGGTGGCGACGCCGGGCGGCGTCTTTATCTCATGGTGCACGGCTTCCTCTCAGTGGCTTTTCCGCGTGCCGCGCGTGCCTCATGCGCCGGCATGTTCGATGCGGAACTGCGACACCGTCTGCGAAAGATGCCGTCCCTGATGATCGAGCGCCTGCGATGCCGCAGCCGCCTGCTCGACGAGCGCGGCGTTCTGCTGCGTAACGCGGTCCATCTGCGCGATCGCCTGATTGACCTGTTCGATGCCGCGGCTCTGTTCGCCCGTCGCCGCCGCGATCTCGTCCATGATGTCCGACACGCGGCGCACCGCGGTCATCACGTCGCTCATGGTCGTGCCCGCGTCCTGCGCCATCGCGAAGCCCGCTTCGACCTTCGCCACGGACGCGCCGATCAGCTCCTTGATTTCCTTCGCCGCATGCGACGAACGCTGCGCAAGCGAGCGCACTTCGGAGGCCACCACCGCGAAGCCGCGCCCTTGCTCGCCCGCGCGCGCGGCTTCCACCGCCGCGTTCAGCGCGAGAATGTTGGTCTGAAATGCGATGCCTTCGATAATGCCGATAATGTCCGCGATCTTCATCGAGCTTTCGCTGATGGCGGTCATCGTCTCGACGACGCGCGTCACGACGGCATTGCCCTGCTGCGCGACGTGCGATGCATTACTCGAGAGCGTGCTCGCCTGCTGCGCGTTGTCGGCGTTCTGGCGGACGGTCGACGTGAGTTCTTCCATGCTGGCCGCCGTCTCCTGGAGCGACGACGCCTGTTCTTCCGTGCGCGACGAAAGGTCCGCGTTGCCCGACGCGATCTGCATCGAGCCTGTCGCGATGTTATCGGCTGCCGTGCGCACTTCGCCGATCAGCGCGACGAGGCTCTTTTGCATCGCATCCATCGAGGAGAGCACGCTGCCTGCGGGCACGGCGTGCGTCATCGCCACCGGGCTCAGATCGCCCGACGCCACGCGCTGCGTGATCTCCTTGAGCACGGCCGGTTCCGTGCCGAGCGCGCGCGTGAGCCCGCGCGTGATGATGACGCCCGCAGCCACCGCAGCCGCGACCGCCGCGAGACAGATCGCGGCGAGGATGTCGCGCTGCGTCGAATAGTGGTCGTGAGCATCGGCCACGAGTGCCTCGGCGCGCTGGTGCGTATAGTTCGAATAGGCGTCGGTGGCGCTCACGAGCGCGGCCAGCAACGGGCGGCAGTCTTCGTTGATCTTGCGCACGGCTTCCTCTTCGCGGTGCTCGGTCGCGAGATTCACGATGGCCTGGGCCACCGGCGCATACAGTGCTTCGACGCGGTTGATCTCGGCGACGAGCGCGCGCGCCTGCTCGGTCGTATCGGTCGCCGACGCGATCATCGCGTTGAGCTTCGCCAGATGTGCGGAGACGTCCGCCTGTGCCTGAGCTTCGGCCGCTTTTTCCAGATCGAAATCGGCGGGCGTAGTCACGAGCGCCATGTTGCGCGCCGCGATTGCGCGCCGGTCCACCGCTTGGCGCATCTGCTCGGCCATCCTGGCACGGGCGTTGATACCGTCGACAAAGCCGAAGAAACGCTGGTTCGCGTCGCCCAGCGCGATGATGGACACCGCCGATACGATCAGGACGACGCCCGTTAGAAGCGTGAATGACAAGGCCAGTTTTGCCTTCACCGACAAAGTTTTGAGGTTCATAGCGTTCTTATGTGTTCGCCGTGGTCTTCGGCGCCGCAGGCGTTGTGTGCCAGCGTCGTTTTATTGGAATTTCCCGTTTTTACCAATTGTCGAGGTCTTGTCAAAGCGGCGCTTGGAAGCCATAATTACCATATGCGACACAAACGCATGGTAATTGCGACCGAAGTCCGTTAAAGACAGCGAAATGGCGTATTAAGCGTAGAATTAACTGACGAATCGCGCAAGCGAATAATTCCATTTCTATCAATTTCGGCGATTCTGCTGTTATCTGAGGGCAGCTATCGTTTGCGCCTCATCGCAAGGACCTTATGTCAGAGCAAGACGATCCCATCCTCACCACTCGCGACGTTGCGGCGCTGCTCGGCGTTTCGGTGAAAACTGCGCAGACGTGGATCGAGCAGGGACAAATCGAGTCGTGGAAAACGCCGGGTGGCCACCGGCGTGTGCGCGCGAGCGCAGTCGATCAACTGCGTGAGCAGCTCGGCAAGCGGCGTCACGTGTCGACCAACCCGGAAAGCGCCGTCGCGCTCGTCGTCGCGTCGGGGGCCGCGTTACCGGCGTATCTCGATGCGGTGGCCGCTGCGGGCTTGCGCGGCATCGGCCAGAGCGATCCGCTCAACGCCATGCTCGACGCGGGCATCGCCATGCCGGCCGTCATCGCGGTCGAATTGACGCGTGGCGACTGGGAGCGCCTGTCGATGTGCCGGCGGCTGCTGCAATCGCGCGATCTCGCACACATGCGCATGTTGATCGTCACCGACATGCCCGCCGCGCAAGTCGAGGCCGACGTGGGCGCCATGGCGCGCGTCACGTTGCTGTCCGCGCCCGCCGACAAGCCGTCCTTCGCGGCTGCGCTTGCTGCCTGTCTCGCGCTCACGCCTTCGGATCATCGCGACGAGTCGCCTTATCCGGTTGCGGACAACGAAGCGGCGCGGCTGCGGGCGGTCGAACGCACCGGGCTCGTCGATTCGCCGGCCGAGCCCGAGTTCGACGAAGTCGTGCAGCTCGCGGCCGAAACGCTTCGCGTGCCGATCAGCCTGATGACCGTGCTCACGCTGGACCGTCAATGGTTCAAGGCGCGCTGGGGCCTGAACGCGCAGGAGACGCCGCGCCCCTGGGCGTTCTGCAACTTCACGATCATGCAGAACGACGTGTTCGTGGTCGAAGATGCAGCCGCCGATCCGCGCTTCGCTGCCAATCCGCTCGTCGTGGGCGAGCCGCGCATTCGCTTCTATGCGGGCGCACCGTTGCGCGATGCAGAAGGCAATGCGCTCGGCGCGCTATGCAGCATCGACCGGCAGCCGCGCGTCATGGACGCCGCGCAGAAACGGCGGCTCGTCAATCTGGCTGCGCTTGCGTCGGACAGGATCGCGGTCGCCATGCGCAAGCGGTCGGATCGCTGGAACCGGAGCGCGTGACCACGCGGCTCGCGGGTGCCACGTCTACGTACGCGATGTGAGCAGGCGGATTCCCGCGGCGCCAAACGCGAGCGCGAGGCATACGTTGAACTGGCGTTGCATGCGTGCGTAGATGCGGCGTGGCGTTGACATCGAAAACAGCACCGCGTATGCGCTGAACACGCTCATTCCGATACAGAGGCAGCCCGCGACGACAGTGAGCATCTGCATGGGTGGCTTGCCCGGCGACGAACCCAGTGCGGCGACGGACATCCACACGAAAATTGCTTTCGGATTCGTGAGGTGCAGCAGCGCCCCGCGTGCGTAGAGCCGTCGTGCGCTGTGTTGCGGCACATGCCTTGAAGCGCCGCTCGCCGTGGGACGCCACGCCGACCAGGCTGACTTCGACGCGAGCCAGAGAAGATACACGCCGCCGCCGATCTTCAATGCAGTGAGGAAGCCCGAGTAGGCGGTGAGCGCCGCGGAAAGCCCCAGCGCGGCAAGCACGGCCCACGTCAGGGAGCCGGACGTCACGCCCATTGCGAACGCCAACGCTGCGCGCCTTCCGGATGTGCTCGCGATCGACATGATCGCCAGGTTGCTCGGGCCGGGGCTCGCCGTTCCGACGAGGTAGGCCGACCACGCGAGCAGGACGTTTGCGCTGAAGAAGGTCTGTGGGGTCATGTTTATGTCTCATCCGGATTCACCGAGTGTTCCGCACGTTATGCGCCTTGGAACAGAGACAATCTCGTGCCATCCATACGGGCCAGTTCGGGCGGCGCGCGGCAGCGTGACCGGATGGTTTTGGTGCCGGCCAAGCCGTAACGGAAGATCTGACCGTCACTGAACGATGATTCGGTGTCCGGTCCACTGTAGTCACCAGCAGTCCCGACGCGCACCCTAGCAGTGCGTTCCCTCGATCACGCCGCGCAGCGCGCCGAAAGGCAAGCCTCGTGACAGGCTGGCATGGCACGTGCGACTGCGGTTCGACGCGCGGATCGAGTGGCCGGGGCAGTGCGCCTATCGGCTCCTTGGCGCCGGCTTGAACGTGTCGTCCGTGCACGAGGTGTGCTCAAGGACGCGCATCTTCGTGAATCAATTGAGTATGCATGCCCGCTTATCTCGCACTCGCACTGGTGTTCATGATCAACATGGCGGGCACGACACTGCCCACGGCGATCTATCACGACTACCAGAAGACGTTCGGTTTCGGTCCGGCGACCATCACGGTCATCTTCGCGTCGTATGCGGCCGGCGTGCTCGGCGCGCTGCTGACCATGGGAAGCTGGTCGGATCAACTCGGGCGCAAGCGGATGCTGATAGCGGGTCTTGCGGCTTCTGCCGTGTCCGCATTGACGTTTCTTTTTGCCGACGGCCTCGTCATGCTTCTGGTCGGACGCCTCGTCTCGGGCATCTCGGCCGGCATCTTCACAGCGACGGCCACGGTCGCGGTGATCGAATCGACGCCGGCCGATTCGCGTTCTAAAGCGATGCTTGCCGCGACATCATCGAACATGCTCGGGCTCGGACTCGGCCCTGTGCTGAGCGGCGCGCTCGTCGAATTCGCGCCCTGGCCGATGCGCCTTTCATACGTCGCGCATATGGCTTTGCTGGTGCTTGCTCTACTGTTGCTGTTCCGCGTGCCTGAGACCGTGCGCGTGAGCTCACACCCGAAGCTGCACATGCAGCGGATCGCGCTGCCGCGTGAGGTGCGCGCCGCGTTCGTGCCCGCGGCGCTGTCGGGGTTTGCCGGATTCGTCGTCGTGGGTTTTTTCACTGCCGTCTCGCCTCAACTGATGCGCAACGTGCTCGACTACCACAGCAGTGTGTTGATCGGCCTCGCCGTATTTCTCATCTTCGTCTGCTCGGCGATCGGACAGGCGGTCGAAAAGCGCATAGCGCAAGCGTGGCGGCAACGCGTCGGATGCGTCGCGCTCGTCGTCGGCCTGGTCTTGCTGGCGCTGTGCGCATGGCGGCACTCGTCCACTGCGTTCGTCGCGGGGACCGTGCTGTGCGGAATCGGGCAGGGAATCAGTTTCAGGGCGGCATTGGGCGAGTTGTCCAATCGCAGTCCAGCCGAGCGCAAGGCCGAAGTGACCGCGGCGTTCTTCGTGGTGCTTTACGTGGCAATCTCTCTGCCCGTGATAGGACTCGGCGTCGCTGTGCAGAGCATGGGTATCGCGCACGCGACGATGATGTTCGCGGCCATCACAGTCGTCATCGTACTCATATCGCTTGCGCTGTTGCAGCGCGTCGAGCGAGTGCGTTGATGCGGAAGGACAGAGCCTAAACACACAATCTGGCGAATCAACATGGCACAGGGCAGCGACAAGGACGAAGTTCTGAACAAGCGAAGCGATGACCAAGGCGATGGTCAGAGCATCGGCCGTCCGGCAGACGGCGAACTCGAAGGCAGTGCGTACTCGCCCTTGGGCAATCCTGGAGTCAGACATTGGCAGGCAAGCCAGATCTCTCGCCCGGGGCTGGACGACCGGGGCAACATCTTCTTCGCTGCAGTGGAGATGACGCGGATGCCCATGGTCGTGACCGATCCCAATCAGCCGGACGACCCGGTCGTTTTTGTGAATCGTGCCTTTCTCGATCTGACCGAATATACCGAGGAACAGGTGCTCGGACGCAATTGCCGGTTCTTGCAGGGCCCGGAAACGGATGCGCGTACTGTCACAGAGATCCGTAACGCCCTCCGTGAGCAACGGGCGGTCGCAGTGGATGTTCTCAACTACAAGGCTAGCGGGAAGGCTTTCTGGAACGCGTTGTTCATCGGTCCTGTGTTCAACGAGGAAGGCAAGCTGCTGTATTGGTTCTCCTCGCAGATGGACATCACGCGACGCCGCATTTCCGAGCAATCGTTCCTGCAAGCGCAGAAGATGGAGGCGATCGGGCAGTTGACCGCCGGCCTGGCGCATGACTTCAATAACCTGCTGCAGATCATCACGGGGAATCTGGAGTTGGCGGCGGCTTCCCTCGACGACAGGCAGGGAACGCGCGAAGCCATTGGGCGTGCCATGTCCGCCGGAGAAAAGGCGGGCAAGCTGACTCAACAACTACTCACTTTCGCTCGCAAGCAGCGTCTTGAGCCGAGACAGCTCAATCTCAATACGCTGGTTGTCGAATTCAGCGAGATGCTGGTCAGAACCCTCGGCGACAAGATCGATCTTCACCTCGACCTCAAGCCCGGCTTGCCGGCGTGCACCATCGATGCCACGCATATGGAAATGGCGTTGCTGAATGTGCTCATCAATGCGCGCGACGCCATGCCCAAAGGTGGAAGGGTCACGGTCGCAACGTCCGTCATCAACGATAGCGAGCGCATTGAGGCGCATAACCTTCAGCCTGGCACGTATGTCGTGATCTGCGTGATCGACCATGGTGAAGGCATGACGCCGGACGTGGTGAGGCGAGCGACAGAGCCGTTCTTCACGACAAAGGGACCGGGCACGGGTCTCGGCCTTGCAATGGTTCATGGGTTCGTGCAGCAGTCCCACGGCCGGCTCGAAATAGACAGCACGCCGGGACACGGAACGACCATACGCATGATCTTCCCGGTCGTCAGTCAACCTGAAAAGGACAACCCCAGCCAGAATGGCGAAAAGTCACTGAATTGGAGTACTGACGCCATTCTCGGAAAGCATACTGTCCTGGTAGTGGACGACAACCGAGACGTCCGCGAACTCGCTTTTGGCCACCTGCAAAAGCTGGGATACCGCGTGCTGTCCGCGCAAAGCGGCGAGGAAGCATTGAGGGTGATCGAGCGATATGGCGATGTCGATCTGCTATTCACCGACATCATCATGCCCGGGGGAATGAACGGCTTGCAGCTGGTTGAGCGAGTGCGGGAGAGAAAGCCCGATATTGCGGTGCTGCTCGCTACCGGCTATATGGATCAGCTTCCCGCCGCCAATGTGTCAGCAGGGTCCATTACTACGCTCACGAAGCCATATCGGGTGAGTGACCTCGCCGAGCAAGTGCGCGCATCGCTGGAAAAGAAGGTACCGCCTCAGGCAGTCGAAGATTTCCGCCATGAAGGATGAAAAGCCAGCGAAGCATGTATTGATCGTCGATGACGAAGTCGCGATCGCTTATGTTTTCCAACGTTACTTCGAGCTTCGCGGATTCCAGGTTTCTGCGGCCTATGATGGAGGCAGCGCGCTCGCCATTGGCCAAAGCGAAGCGATCGATGCGTTGGTGACTGACTTTCGTATGCCGGGCATGAACGGACTCGAACTCATCGACCGTCTGAGGCAAACGGCTCCGTGTCTGCCCGCTGTCATCGTATCGGGTTTCAGCAGTGAGATCGGTGCCGGTCTGCCCGGCGTGCGCGTCCTCGGCAAGCCTGTCGAACCGACGCATGTTGTCGAAGCCGTGAGAGAGATGCTCGCTGATGCGGATACTGTCCGGTCTCTAAAAGGCGCTGACGGCTAGGGTGCGTCGTGGTCGTTGGGCGCTATGGCCGGCCTGTCACGCGTTGCACCATGGCATACAGCACTGACATCTGCAAACCGCTCTTGACCGCATAGTTCGGGTCGTATTGATTCGAGTAGCCCCACCAGTCGAAGCATCCGTTCGGATTCGTAGGCCCCGGCGCGGATGACGCGATGGTGTCGGGATAAACGACGACCAGTTTGTTCGTGTCGGCCCATTCGTTTATACCGGCCTCGGTGACCCAGCGGTTGCCGATCAGGGACTCCTGTTGCAAACAACCATGCATTGCCAGCACCAGTCCGCATTGCTCACCTCTGGCGCAGGCGCCAGGGACAAAGACGGTTCCTGTCGAACTCATCGAGAGGTTCGGCGACGCCCCGAATTCTGTCTGGTCGAACGTAAGCAAAGCACCCGACAGCTTGCCGTCGTTACGCGGTCTCAATGGGCCGATGAACATAGTCAGCCACGTCTTCACTGAATCGTAAGTTGCGCCGGCGGTTGCGCAGCGCACCATGTACGGGCTTCCGAGCGTGCCGCATGCCAGTTCGCCATCGGGCGATTCCCAGCCGTGCGCTGCAGGGTAGGCGTTGTCGAAGTGAACCGTGGCGCCATAGTGCCGGTACTCGGAACGCAGGTCAGCCATCTCGAGCGGGTTGACGACCTGATCCTGCGTTCCGGACCACAGGTAGACCGGTTGTCCGCGCAAGTTCGTCGACGAGTCGATGGTGCCGAGTGCAGACTGCGTGTCGAGGTAAGTCTCGGACGCAGTGAGCGTGCTGCTATAAGACGCCTGATTTGTTGGAAGCGTCAGGCCGCCGCAGTTCGCCAAAGCTGTCGCCGCGCCTCCGACGCCTGCGCACCAATACACTCCGCCGGCATAGACAGCTGCGCCTTTGAAGGTGGAAGAGTGAGCCACGTGCATTTGTACCGCCGCAAAGCCGCCAGACGAGATCCCGGCGACGAAAACCTTGTTCGGATCGATCTTGTAGCGCTGAAGTCTGACCGTCGTGGTCGGGGGTGATGCGTCTTTGCGAGCGGCGTTGCCCGCAACGGCTGAAGCGTTGGCGGGTGCTGACCGATGCGAAGCACTGGCATCGGTGCCGTCCGACTCGCCGGCGCCGCACGCGGTGAGGCAAAGCGCCAACGCGACTGCCGAGGCGCGCGGCATTGCTGATGCGGTAGTTTTCATTCCCCTGTCTCCCTCAACGGCGTTATGCTTCAGCTAAGAGTCGCCTCGCTAATGAAGGCTGTTTTTATAGGGTTATTTCGCAAAAACCGAGCCTAACTCGGGCACGCTACAACAGGAACTCGTGCGGCTTTGTTTGCGATGCGATTGCCCCGCCGCGCGCTAGAGACCTGAAAGCGCGTCGATTGAATCAACGCATGAAACACTGAGGTAGAGGTCCTCCGGATGCGGACCCAAGCGTTCCATGAGTTGAACGTCGAGGTATGCGTGGCCGCGGTGCCGGTTGTGATCCGCTGCTAGAGATTGCACCAACAGCCTCGCGTGCGGTTCAATTACCGGTACGCCGAAAAACTATAACGAAGAAGGAGAACCGCGTGAACGCCTTCGACTCGTCGATTCAAACTTATCTGCTTCATATCGCTCCTTCATCGAGCGTCTTTGCTCACGCAGTCGGTGTCATTGCCGAGTTCTATGTTTTCAAGGGCGTTCTTCCGCTCGCAATCGTGTGGGCAATATGGTTCCAGCCGGGCAGTTCGCTCGAATACCGTCGGGAAACGGTCGTCGCCATCCTGGCGTCGGCGCTCGTCGCCTTTATCGTTGGACGGCTTCTCGCGCTGGCCTTGCCGTTTCGTCTGAGGCCTATCTTCGACCCGAGCCTTGGCCTGACCTTTCCGGGTGCGGACCACGCCGGCAGCCATCTGCGGCTATGGAGTTCGTTTCCAAGCGACCATGCAGCACTGTGGATGTCGTTAGCGGTCGGCATCTTCATTGTCTGGCGATGGATCGGTGTCTTAGCGATCGTGCAGTGCGTGTTATTCATCTGTGCGCCGAGGGTGTACCTTGGGCTGCACTATCCCACTGATGTCATTGCGGGCGCGATGATCGGCGCGTTAGTTGTCGTGCTCATGACGCGCGCTCCGATCAGGACGCGATTCGCGCCTCACGTCGTGCGATTTATGAATCGCCGGCCGGGGATCGCCTACATGCTCGCCTTCGTTCTGTTCTTCGAGCTCGCCACCATGTTCGACGAACCGCGATCGCTCATCATTTCGCTCTATAAGGCGATGTAGTTCGCCGACGCTCAATGACGATGTTCCGTCGCGTCGCTACGTCGGGCGTCGGGCCGGCGCGGCGTGTCGCACGCCAAATCAATCAGGTATTAGTTCATACAATTAGCGGCTATCCGGGCTTTTGCCTGGCGCTGCACGTCAAACACTTGTCCCAGCTCGGAAGAGATCCACACCGCTACAGCAAAGAAATGACGGTGCTGTGTCCTCCTACATGAAACCCGCATTCGGAACTTTGTTCCTATTGATTTGCCTGCGGTCGCATTTTTTTCTGAAATGTGTGTTTACAGTCATCTCGTAAGACGTTAACCTTGCTTCCGTACTGACCGATTCGGCAAAGGATGCTTCGAACCACGAGGCGAACGTTTCCGGTTCGGTAACTAGTACCTTGAGTCTGTTGCATCGATGACTAGCAGTCGGTGCGGTCCCGGGCTCTCCTGGCAGGCAATCGTTTGCTGCCGTCAGTGTCATCGTGATCGGACGAGAGACACGAAGCGACGGCCGATTCAGCGTAGCGAACTGTCCTGTCTTCCAGTAAGCGAAACCGTTCCTGGTTGCCGGCATGTACCGCCGACAACCGACCTCAAACCTGCGGGCGAATGCTCGCCCGTTAGTACTGCCAAGTGATCATGAACAACAATCAAGCTTTGCAATCCCTGAAATCCCTGGCTAAAACCAAGGCTGCTACGCTGGCCGCCGCAGTCGTCGTGAGCGCGTTGCTCGCCGCTTGTGGCGGCGCTGGCGAGAGTGCCGTCGATGCCGCAACGGACAAGGCCGCCGATACACCGCAGGCGACCGAGAAGGCCGCGACCAGCAGCTCGATTTTCTATGGTGTGAATGGCCACATCACGAACGGCGGCGCGTATGACAGCACCGCGTATGCAACGCAACTCGCGCAATTGCAGAACCTGGGCGTGAAGATTTTCCGCAACGACGTGTACAGTCAGGCTTCGGCGAAGGTTCTCGCGACCGTCGCCAAAACGTTTGCCGCAGGTGGGGTGCAGGTCTATCCGGTCATGATGCTCGGCCTGAACTACAACAGCGAGCAGGCAGCGTACAACGCTGGCTACACGATGGGCCAGCAGACGGCGCAGACGTACAACTACACGTACTATGAAGTGGGCAACGAACTCGAAGCCCGCACGCTCGCCGGCAACTACGACGGCAATGTCTGGAACCAGTACAACAATCAGCCGTTCACCATTGCGCGCGGCGTGATCCGCGGCATGATCGCCGGCGTGAAGTCCGTCAACAGCTCGGCGAAGATCATCGTCGACGGGACGTGGAAACACACCGCATTTTTCCAGATGCTCGCCGACGGCTCACAGCCGGACGGCACGCACGGTCACCCGACCGTCAACTGGGACATCACGGCATGGCATTGGTATTCGGACCAGGGCGACATGACTCACGCCTGCGGCAACACGGGCTGCCACGACGTCCTGGGCGTGCTGGCCTCGCTCGGCAAGCCGGTGTGGATCAACGAGTACGGCGTGCGCCCCACGTACGGTACGTATTCCGCGATCGCGTCGTATATGACCGGCAGCATGATGATGCAGCAGTTCTACAACAACGCGTCGAAGTACAACATTCAGTCGATCCAGGCTTTCGAACTCTATGACGACAGCGAAGGCGATTACGGCCTGATGCAGAGCGACGGCAAGACGCAAAAGCCGGCTTTCACCGCAGTCAAGAGCTTCATCGCGACTCACCCGAAGTAAGCAAGTCGAAAAGGGCCTCCGGGCCCTTTTTCTTTTTCAGAGCCTTCGTGTTTGGGCTGCCGTCGCGCGGTTGCATCACAAGCAATCGCCTATGGCCGGGAACTTACGGTTGTTGAAAGGCCCGTGCCCGGCCATCGCTGCGGCAATTCTCACTCGCAGGCTTGTGGGTGAGATCGAGCAGACGGCCCCACTCGTAGTCGATTCTGTCGGGGCCCATCGGCAGTACGCCTGCACCGGGTGTGAACGTTAATTCCCCAAAGTAGATCTTGTCCTTCAGCGTGTACAGGTCCACGCGCACGTAATCGAAGTCTCGTGCGAGCGCGGCTGCGGTCGAGAGCAACGCATCCAGGTTCTCGGGGCGAGGCACCGGTGCCGGACTTTTTTTATATTGACCGAAGGTGATGTCCTGAACTTGCCAGTTCGTATCGAAGACGTCGCCTCGCGGTACGGCTCCGAAACGATCCGAGATCACGAGCACATAGATGATGGGCTTGCCCGACCTCGGGTTGAAGACGTGAAACTTGAGGTCCGCCGGCACCACGCCAGACTCATCGAGCAGCAGTGTCTCGAAGAATATGCGCGGTTCGATTTCGCGATAGTGCCGCTCACGCGCGACGCGATAAAAATCAGTCGATAGCCACTGTTGCGCCAGTTTAGAAAGCTCTTCGAAAGAGGTCCGCGTTTTGTCGCGCACGACTTCGACGAAACCGCTTCCGTGATTCGCCTTCATCACGAAGGAAGAAGGAAGACTGTCGAACACCGCTCGCGTGAAATGCGGCGGATCGGCGATGAGCGGGATCAGATGTTCAGGGCCGATCCTTTCAGCGACGAAGTCGCGAACGGCCAGCTTGTCGCTCAACTTCACATATCGCGGATCAGGCGAGAGGCAGCGCCGCAGAATATGCTCGTTGAACGTCGCCGGGTGCCGCAGGTTCGGGAAACGTCCAATCCGTCTACGGTGGACCACGCTCAGGAACAGTTCGTCAGGCAAGCACGCTTTTGCGCTTTCGATCAACGTTCTTGCAAACGGCATCCGCAATTCTCCCTTCAACGGCCATACGAAATCATTCGGGCGGAACGCGCCGGACGAAGTCCGACGTTTCACACAGCTTTTTCACTTCCGTAATCGTGTTGGTACGACGCATTCGCCGCTGTTCGGCGCCGCACACCCGCTGTCACTGCACGGTACGATTTGCGGGTGACGCACGGTGAAGCAACGCCCGGGCCTAAGTTTTGCATCAAACCAGCGCGTATACGCGGATTGGGTTATAACCGCCCACTGACAAGCGCACGCATCGACGCGTCGCGCTGAGGCGCAATCGCTTCCACCCACGCTTGGCATCTACTTCGTCGCTGTGACTCGCAACGTGAACAAAGCGGCGTTGAATCAAAGTGGCTACACGATCTCTAATGCGACGGCTTGTCGTGGCGCAGCGATCACCAGGGAACAGTGCGCAAGCGTCGCCGACGGTCATATTTAGCGTCGCGTCTCAACCCGATAATCAACTGACGAATCTTCGAGGACAGTCTCAATGCGTTTGGGCATCTATTGCGATTCAGGTATCAACGGTGGGCACGAAGAGATGCTCAAGCGGCTGATGCTGGCGCTCGCATCAAGCAAGCATCTGGATACCTTGCACATTCTGGTGCCGAATTCAAACGCGCTGCTTTACGGCTACGTCACCGAGCTGGCTCGCGACAATGAGAAGGTTCGCGCAGTTGCATTGCCGTTCACATCGGAGTCGCTGAAGGACAACCGCTTGACGCTTCTGCCGGCGATCCGGTCGACTGCAGCAACGCTGCGCACGCTTAAGATCACCAAACTGATCGTCGCTCAAGGGACCATCGTATCGGGTCTCGCGGGATTGTTCGCCGGCCGTTACGCTCGCGTGCCTACAGTAAGCTATCTTCCACTCGTCGATGATCCGCCGCTGCGCGCCGGGATGACAGGAAAGGCGAAGTGGATGGCCAAGCGCGTGTTGTATCGCATGCCGAACGAATTCATTACGCTGAACGAGCACCTGCAGGGCAAGCTCCAGCGACTTGCTCCGCATGTGCGGTCGATGATTCTGGAGAACTGCGTCGATGACCGCTTTAGCCGCACAGGGCTCACGAAGAGTGCCGCGCGCGCGACACTCGGTCTGCCTGACGACGGCACGACCATCATCGCCCAAATCGGTCGAATCAACTTCGATCAGAAGCGCCAGGATTTTCTGATGCGCGTGATCGAGAGCAACCCGGATGCGTTCGAGAACGCCCTTGTGCTGGTCGTTGGCGAAGGTCCGGATGCCTCGCGTCTGGCTGCCATGGTGAACGCGAGTCCTATCCTGTCGTCACGCGTGCGTCTAGTCGGTCCGCGAAGCGATGTGCTGCCGTATATCGTTGCTAGCGATACGCTGGTGTTGCCGTCAGCGTTCGAAGGCGTGCCGCTCGTGATGATCGAAGCGGTCCTCGCGGAGCGGCCGATTGTCGTCTCGCGCGTGTCCGGGCTCGATGCGTATATGCCCGATGCGCTGCTTTTCCCGCCCGACGACGCGAATGCATTTATCCAGCGCATTCTGGCCGCGCCCAATTTCTCGATGAGCGTGCTCGCCAGCGATTTTCGCCGCCGCTTCTCGCGCGAAGTGTTCGACGCGCAAGCTCAGAAGATAGTGACCGCTGCGCCGACGCAATCGGACGCATTAGATCTTACTTCGACGCTCACATGATGCTGCGTCCATGCGGCGACAAGAGGGCGATTAGTTAGATATACGTACGGACGGAGTAGACGGCCGTCGTAAGCGCGCAATGCGCGATCTGAAGCGTGATCCGCATCGAGATTCAGCCGGCACTCCCACGGTCTGTGCCGGAGTGCAGCGCATACCCGTGCAATTCCCGGTATGACAACACTCCGGCGCTGGCTATGATGCTGGCTTCGAATCCGCTTACGCTCGCATTGCCACATGAAGGACGAACGCCTCGTCGAAATGAGGATCTTCAAGGCCGTCGCCGAAACGGGCGGCTTCACAGCCGCGGCGCTCATGCTCGACCTCCAGCAGCCGTATGTCAGCCGCGCCGTCTCAGCTCTGGAGAAGCGTTTGGGCGTGGCGTTGCTCAGGCGCTCCACGCGACGTCTACAGGTCACTCAGGAAGGCCACCAGTATCTCGCGCTGTGCAGGCGCATTCTCGAAGACATCGATGTCGCCGAAGCACAGCTCTCGCGCGCCGGTCAGCATATGACCGGCGGCATTCGCGTGACGGTGGCAACGTCGTTCGGCATGGATCAGATCGTGCCGCTCATTCCCGGCTTTCTGGAGCGCTATCCCGGACTTCGGGTTCGACTGTCGCTGTCCGATACGCTCGCGGATGTCATCGGCGAAGGATTCGATGTTGCAATCCGCATGGGCAGCTTGCAGGACTCGAATCTCGTCAGCCGCAAGCTGTGCCATCTTCAGCGCGTGGTAACGGCCTCGCCTTCCTATATCGCGCGTCACGGTGTACCGCTGGTGCCGGCGGACCTTGCGACCCACAACTGTCTCATGTGGGAACCGCCCATGGATCATCTGAATCATTGGCCATTCATGATCGACGGCGAGCGCACATCCATGCTCATCAACGGCAATTTCCAGACAAGCAGTGGGGTGAGTTCGGTCTACATGTGTCTCGCCGGAGTCGGCATCACACGCATGGCAGAGCATATGGTGCTGCCTTCGATTCGCAGCAACATGCTCGTGCCGCTCCTGACGGACTTTCAGCCGAGCGACGAGACAGCGATCTATGCGCTCTATCCGCGCGATTCGTCGCTTCATCCACGGGTACGGGCGTTCATCGACTACATCGGTGAGAAGCTCGAGCGGCCGCCGTGGGCCGCCTGAGCGATGTGTCACTTGTCGTCGAGCGTCTTGGGCAGTCGCATGGTCATGGCAGCACCGAGCACGAGAAACGCCGAAATCACGTACATGCCGACTTCCGAGTTCCCGACTGTTACGTTGAGCATGCCGACGAGATACGGCGACACGAACCCGGCGATATTGCCGACCGAGTTGATGAACGCGAGCGCCGCGGCCACCGATGCGCCGACGAACAGGCTCGTGGGCAATGCCCAGAAGAGCGCGACACACGAATACACGCCCGCCGCCGCGATAGAAAGACATACCGTCGTCATGACGGGCCCCGCCGAAAGCCACATGCTCGTCGCGAGACCCACTGCGCCGATCAGCATGAATAGCGCGAAGTGTGCACGACGTCCGCCGGTGCGATCGGCGCTGCGGTTAGACAGGTACAGCGCAATGGCCGCAGCGATATTCGGTATCGCCGAATAAAGACCGATGGTGAGCGGATCGACTACACCGCTGCGTTTGATGAGCGACGGCATCCAGAAGCCGAGCGCATAAAGGCCCATAATGAGGCAAAAGAAGATGGCGCAGAACTGCCATAGCTTCCGATTGGCGAGGAACGCGCCTGCACTCGAATGATCGATCTTGCCCGCGTTTTCCGCGCGAATTTCAGCGAGCACGTGGGTGCGCTCGTCCTCGGAGATCCAGCGCGAACGTGCAGGGTCATCGTCGAGAAAGGCCAACACCACGAACGCGAGCACGACGGCGGGAATCGCTTCGATGAGAAAGAGCCATTGCCACGCGGCGAGATGCTCATTGCTGGAAAACGCATGGAGAATGTAACCCGAGATCGGCCCGCCGACGACGAACGCGAGCGGCGCACCCATCACGTAGATCGACATGGCCCGGCCGCGATACCGTGCCGGAAACCAGAGCGTGAGCAGATACATGATCGCCGGCGCGAAGCCCGCTTCGGCGGCACCGAGCAGAAAGCGCGCGATGTAGAACGTCGTCGGCGTCTTCACGAAGATCATCGCCGCCGAGATCACGCCCCACGTCAGCATGATTCGCGCAATCCATTTACGCGCGCCCACTTTGCGCATGACGAGATTGCTGGGCACTTCGAAGAAGAAATATCCCGCGAAGAAGATGCCTGAGCCAAGGCCGTAGATTGCGTCGTCGAAATGCAGTGCGTCGAGCATCTGCAGTTTCGCGAAACCGACATTCACGCGATCCAGATACGCGACCAGATAGCAGAGCAACAAGAGTGGCAACAGCCGCCAGTAAGCCCGGTAGTAGGTGCGGCTCGTGTCGGCCTGAGGGACGGCTTCTTCTCCATATAGCGCTTCCATGCATGTCTCCGGTATAGTTTTTTGCGCGCTGCGCGGCATTCGCAGTCGGATGCTTGCGCATGCCGCGTCCTGCATAGAACCATCGATGCGTCAGTCGAGATAATCAGGCTCTTCTTCCGCAATCTCGTAGAGCATGGTCTGGAAGTGCAGCCAGCTAATGAACGAATTGCCGAGGTGCTCGTGTGAATACTCGGCGAACTTCGGGTCGATCGGGATCGGGCGTGATTCGGTGGCGTCCATCAACAACTGCATCTTGCAGCAATGGTCGAGGGCGATAAAAGTCCAAACGGCGTCGTCGATGCTATGCCGGCTCGCGGTCAGCAGACCATGGTTCTGATGAATGATTGCCTTGTTATCAGCAAAGGCGCGCGCAATCGGATTGCCCGACTCGTTCGCCACCGGCACCTTGCCCGCGCCGTCGCGCACAACGGTATGGCTGCCGTAGAACATGCACGCATCTTGCGTCACGTAGTCGAGCGGCTTGCCCATTGCGGCCCACGCGTCGCCGTTCACCGTGTGGGCATGGCATGAGCCGATGATGTCGGGATTCTCAGCATGAATCGCGGAATGCAGCACGTAGCCAGCCCGATTCACCGCATATTTGCCTTCGATAACCGTACCCGAATGATCGACCAGCACGAGCTGCGAAGTCTTTGTGCGTGACCACGGCACACACATCGGGTTGGTCCAGAAGAGCTCGGGATGCTCGGGATCGCGCACCGTCAAATGCCCGCCAAAACCAAAGCTGAACCCGTGGCGGGCAAAAATCCGGCACGCTGCGGCAAGATGTTCCTTGCGATACCGCCGCTCCTCGGCGGAACTGGAAAACACCGGCTCCTGCGGGAAGATCAGGCCATCCTGCGTCGGGCTATATATCGACTCCTTGGCGTCCATTAACATCGAAGCGTCTCCTCGTTGAAGTTCGAGGAGCCAGTATAGAAGCGGAATCCTGGCGGATTCAGAGGCGGTCAGGAATAGGTTCTATGCATTCACAATGCACGCCGCGCTCGCTATTTCGAATGTTTTTCGGCGTGCGTTGGGGCGTCCGGTGCCGTGCAGCCCGCGTCTTGCAAACGTTCGCGCGCGGCATCGACGTCGTTGGGGTAGGTAATCTCGTCGGCGACCGGGTTGTAGCCCGCACATCGATACCGGGCGAGGTCCTCGCGAACTTGCTCGCGCTTTGATTTCGCGGAATGAGCCGCATTGGACGGTGAGTCGGCGTGCACTTCGGGAGCCAAGACAAGAGCCAACGCCAAGCTACAGACCGCCGCGACACCCGCAGTCATGCGCCTGCGAATGCCATGGTTCTCGCGCAGAGTCTCGACTTGTGCCATTTCGGGTCTCCCACGATGGTGCGCCATTTACTGCACGGACGATTTCGGCAAATCTTGCAAGAGGTGGGAAGCGTGTTGCAAATGATCGTTTCCGATCGGCACGCCACGTGCCGCGAATTGTTTGACTTGAGCGTCTTCGCCGTGCTGTGCCTCGCTCGCGTATAACGCGTTGCCCATCTGATGGATATGCACCTGTGCAATCGCATATTCGCGGTCGAAGGCGGGGCCGGTCATCTTCTTGAGTTCGTCGTAAAGCGTGCGGTTCGCGGGATCCATCGCCTCTAACAAATGCACTTGCTTCGCATCTGCGATCTGCGACAGTTCGCCATTGATGCGCGTGTGCTCGCTCACCATTTTCTGCCCGAACGCACGCACCTCAGGGGACGCTCCCTGCTCGGACGCGAGCTTGCCCAGATCGATCTCGGCCTTACCGACGCTCGCCGCTGTAAGCATGAATTGCTGGTCGGTCGGACTGACTTGCGCATTCGACTGCATCAGACGACAGCCTGAAGCGCAAAATGCGGATGCACAAAGGAGGGCGGCGAGAACGCGGCCCGCCTTCCCGTGAGAACCTCCCCCATAACCCAGTCGTGCTGACGCTTTCGGAACCTCACACATCGCGTCCTCCCATTCAGATCGGCGGTGGTGACAGTAAGCGCAGCAAAGCGCGGTCCACGCAACTTACGTCCGTCACAGCACCCCAAGGATGCCGATTGACTGCGCAAGAGAACGCATCCCGCCGGGCCCAGCTAGATTTTCATCGCTTTCTCGACCATGGGCGAGACGGTGACATCGACAACTTCCAACGCGACTTCCACTCGGTTCCGCCCATTGTCTTTTGCGCGGTACAGCGCCCCGTCGGCTTGCTTCAACAACTGCTCGATGCTTGCGTCAGCAGCGCCAAGACACGCCACGCCGATGCTACACGTGTACGAAGGGAGGGACGAACTGCCCATGCTTGCGATGCGTGCCTGCAGTGCACGTGCGAGACGCACGGGTTCGTCGACGGTGTCGCAAGTAAACAGCACAGCGAACTCCTCTCCGCCCCAACGCGCTAGTTCTGCTTCCGGCGGAAGCGCGAGTACTGCGCGTCGCGCGAAATCGACCAGGACGTCGTCTCCCATCGAATGACCGTACGTGTCGTTGATTCTCTTGAAGTGGTCCAGGTCGATGAGTAACAACGAGAGATATCGTCTGGACTTGCGAGGCGTTTCCCGCGCCATCGTGTGCGCACTCAAAAGGGCGCGGCGATTGAGGAGGCCTGTCAGCGGGTCGATCCGTGAAAGTTGTTCGAGATGAAACCGGAGCCGGTTCACGGCTGTGAGCATGAATCCCACCGTGATGCTGAGCGACATGAATGCGCCACTGCTCAGGTAAATCATCTGCATCCGATCGTGCGCGTACAAGCCTTCGTTCGTTGCCACGGGTTGCAGCAAAGTGATGACCCTGGCCGATGCGATGAGTGTTTCGAAGGCAAAGAGGCTGCCGACAACTCTCGCGCCACTATCAGCGTCACCGTATCGGAGCAACTCGTAAGCAAGCAGCGCGAAAAGCAGTAAGAGAATGACGTTCGTGCATAGTGAGCGCCCGTGAGGGTTTAGATCGGCCCACGTCATCCAGCTGAGACTAACGGCATCCACGAGAGCCAACGCTGCGATGAGGCGGACGCACGGCACGCGACCGAGATAGCGTTGGGTGCCGATCAGCCAGAGTCCTATGCTGCCGACAATACATACATTACCGACAACGACGGAAAGCCAGTCCGGAATGGCGTCCCGCAGCGCCATGACGAAGGCCGCAGCGGAAAAGAGCAGTGAGCCCTGCGCCCATTGCGCTACACCCAAAATAGTTCTCGGGAATGTCCTCCCAATGGAGAACATCACCAAAGCCATCAGTCCAGGCATCACGGATGCCATGAGAAGGACGGTACGCAAGTCGAACGTGGGCATGATGGGCTTGTCGGTGCGCGCTGTACGGAATTCTTAAGCGTTGTGTTGTCGCTTGCAGGCGCAGACAAGCGGGAGGAGATTGCTGCCTTCGACGGCAACTGCTGGCCGACCTAGCGGAGTCGGTTCACTTGCTCGATCAACGTCAAATATCGGCGTTCCGACGCTAAACTTTAGGGCAGTGTGGGGGGGCGTCGACGACAACCGGTCGGCATTGAGAATGATTCGAATTTCAACGCCTGTCGGCGTGCTTCAGCGAGCGCGGTTGTTCTGAGAAGCGCGTAGGTTGGTCCGCGGGAGATGAGCCGCGGCATTGGTCGCGTAGTCGCACTGCGAATGCGGCCGCGCTTCAAGCGACGGCCGCGCGCCCCAATTCATTTGCCTGGAGTAAGCACGACACGAAAGCGGGCCTTTCCACTCATCATCCGCTCATACGCTTGCGGCGCTTCCGATAGCGGATATTCTTCGATCATCGGCTTGACGCCCGCCAGCGCGCTGAATGCTAAGGTATCCTGCGAATCTGCGGCGGTTCCGGAGGGCCAGCCCTGAACGGAGTGCCGGCCCATGATGAATTGCGCGATGGGCACTTCCACCGGCTCCTGAGAGATCCCGACCATGATCAGCTTGCCATTGAGGCCCAAACCGCCGATGGTCGCGCTCATTGCCTTGCCGCTCGTCGCGGTGGCGAGAATGACGCGCGCACCGCCAAGCGCTTGCAGGGCTTCCGCGACGTTCTGCGCTTCGCTGTCGATGTAATGGTGCGCGCCGAGCTGCTTCGCCAGTGGCGCCTTGTCCTGTCCGCGCGCGATCGCTACCGTCACGAAGCCCATCTTCCGCGCATACTGCACGCCCAGATGACCCAGCCCGCCTATGCCGAGTATCGCGACGACTTCGCCTGCTCGCGCGCCGCTGTTGCGCAGCGCATTGAATGTCGTGATGCCCGCGCACAAGAGCGGAGCGGCGTCGATATCGGAGAGATCGTCGGGCATCCGCGCAAGGGCTTCTTGAGGCGCGACCATATATTCCGCATATCCGCCGTCATAGCTGATGCCCGGAACGAGTCCGCGCTGGCAGAGTACGAAGTCGCCATGACGGCAGTGATCGCAATGGCCGCAATGCCCGCCGTGCCAACCCACGCCGACGCGTTGCCCCTTCTCCCATCCTTCCACGCCCGCGCCGATCTTCTCGATCACGCCGGCGATCTCATGACCCGGCACACGCGGGAACTGCAGGCCGGGCCATTGTCCTTCGACGGTCAGCGAATCACTGTGACAGATTCCGCAAGCATGGACCTTGATGAGCACATGGCCGTCGGACGGCTCGGGCACGTCGCGTTCGACGACTTCTAGAGGACCGTTCGCTTTCGACACCTGAACTGCCTGCATGGTTGGCATTGCTCGCTCCTGTTCATGGGATCAGTGCAGCGTGGCGCGCGCTGCACACCAATGACACGGCCAGCCCGAACGGTGCTGACTGCATCGTTGAGAAAATGTCGCAATGGCGATTGTGACAGCAGTTGAGGGGATGCGCAGGCTTGCTGCGATCGATATCGCGCAGTGGCTACCGCGCTATGAACATGTGAATCGCTTTGCACGACACCCGACTCGGTCGCACGCTCAGGCTCAAAACCGCGTGCGAATGCCGACTGTACCGACCACCTGATTCGCCGTCGACGAAGCGCCGCCCGACGTGTTGATGAACGCGACATACTGCGCGCCGATCGCATGTTGATACATCGCTTCGGCATAGACGTCCGTGCGCTTCGAGAACGCGTAGATTGCCTGGAAGTCGACCTGATTGAACTTCGGGTCCGCACCGAAGGTTCGGCTGTTGGCTGCGTGACCATCGGTATAGGTATCGGCAATGGCGAGGCTGATCGCGGGCGTTAGCCTGTATTTGGCGTTGAGTTCATAGTTGTTGAAGCTCATCGCGCCATTGACCGAATTGAACGAGGTCGTGCCCTGATACACGCTGCGGGTAAAGACGAAGCCCACGAGTGCAGGTCCAAAAGCATAGTTGGCGCCCGCGCCCAACACCCATTGGCGCGATGCGCCGAGCACGAACCCACCGGTTCCGTCCGCCATGGATTCGCCGACATCGATAGCACCCGTCGTATTCGTCGTGTTCGAACCGTTGATTTGCAAATAGCCGACAGCGAGATTGAACGGGCCATAGTTATAGCTGCCGCCCGCGCTGTACGCCCGGTTCAGCGCGAAATCCGTATTGTTCGAGAACGCGTATAAGGCGCCGAGTTTGAAGCCTGCATACGTGCCACTCATATACTTAACCGCGTTGTTCATGCGCACCGAGTGATTCAGGTTGTCGTTGTCGAACGGATGCGCGAATCCCGTATCGCCGAACGTACCGGCCGTGGCCGAGAGTGGCGCGACGAAATCGACGAGCGAATCGTATTGACGCCCGAGCGTCACCGCGCCGTAGTCGCTCGATGCAAGGCCGACATACGCTTGTCGCCCGAACTCCCGTCCGTTCTGCCCGAGCCGCCCGGTCTGCACGTTGAAACCGTTCTCGAGCACGAAGATCGCCTTCAGTCCGCCACCGAGGTCTTCACTTGCGCGCAGGCCCCAACGGCTGCCGTTGATATTTCCGCTCGTTGCCTGCCACAGCGAGCCGGATCGGCCGCCCTTCGAGACGTTGTTCGTGTACATGAGGCCGGCATCGATGAGGCCGTATAGCGTGACTGAACTCTGCGCCTGAGCGCCGGTGCACAAGCCGAGTGCGCACAGAAGTAAGGGAATGCGTGATTTCTTCATACCGAACCTCGAGGCGATTGAATGCGTGAGGTATCGAGATTAGCGTTGAACGCCGTTGGTAAGAGAGACGACAGCCAATTTCACGGCTGAGTGTTGTGATCCACGCGACGAAGCGGGCGGTGTCGCGATTTCGCCTTGATTTATGGCTAGATCTGGACGACTTCCGTGCTGCTATCCGGCGAGCCATGGTTCACGCGATGCCCGATGTCGCGATATGCAAAGCCAGCGACAGCCAAACGGTAACGCGCTTGGTTAGCGATTATTGCCGTAGCGACATTTGTCTCGTGCCGCCCGCGCGCCTTGACGCGGTGAGTATGCACAGCTAGTCTCTCGGGTTAACGAGGCAGCAACAGTTGCCTATTACTACCGACATAAGTGCATATGCACTGAAAAGACCATATGACAACGCCCACTTCGAACCTTCCATCGACAGCCGCACCGTCGCTCAATCGGCGCACGCGCCGCATACCCTGGATGTTGCTCGCGCTCGGACTCGTCGCGGTCGTGCTGATCGCGGCGGCGGCATACTGGGCGCTCGTGCTGCGCTTTGTCCAGACAACCGATGATGCCTACGTCGGCGGTGATGTCACCTTGCTCGCGCCGAAGGCCAACGGCTTCGTGACAGACGTTCTCGTGCAGGACAACCAGCGCGTGACGGCTGGGCAAGTGCTAGTGCGCCTCGATTCACGCGATTACGACGCGCGTCTTGCGCAAGCCGATGCGGAAGTATCGAGTGCGCGCGCGGCGGTCGAGGAATTGCGTGCGAAAGATGCGTTGCAGGCGGCCGTGATCAATCAGGCGCAAGCGGAAGTGCGTGCGTCGTCCGCGGAACTCACGCGCAGCGGACAAGATCGTGTGCGATACCGCGAGCTTGTGAAGGACGAAGCGGTGTCGAATCAGCTCGTCGAAAGGGCCGACGCCGACTACAGCAAGGCGCAAGCGTCGAGCGACAAGAGCGCAGCGTCGCTGATTGCAGCAAAGCGTGAGTTGTCCGTAATCGAAGCGCAGATCGCGGACGCGCAAGCCCGCGTCGCCACCGCCGAAGCCGCGCGGCGCGTCGCGGAACTGAACGTCGAGTACACGACGATCCGCTCGCCTGTGGATGGTTATGTCGGCAATCGCACGGCACGCGTCGGCGTGCTGGCGAACGTCGGCACTTCGCTGTTGACGATCGTGCCCGCGACCGGCCTTTGGGTTGATGCGAACTACAAGGAGGACCAGCTCAAGAAGATGCGTCCGGGCGACGAGGCCGATATCGAACTCGATGCATCGAACATAGCGTTTACGGGGCATGTCGAGAGTCTGGCGCCCGCGACAGGTGCGACCTTTAGCGTGCTGCCCGCCGAGAATGCCACCGGAAACTTCACCAAGATCGTTCAACGCGTGCCGGTACGTATCAGGCTCGACGTGCCGCAGGGCGCGGAATCGGTGCTGCGTCCAGGCCTGTCCGCGACAGTGAAAGTGCATCTGCGCAAGAACAACGGTTGAGGCGCACATCATGAATCGCAACGTGCTCGCCAATCCCGCCGATGCCCCTGTCAAAGAGCGCGTGTTCGCCTTCGCGCTCATGTGCCTCGGTTTCTTCATGGCGACGCTGGATATTCAAATCGTCGCGTCGTCGCTCAAGGACATCGGCGGCGGGTTGTCCGCGAGTCAGGACGAACTGTCATGGGTGCAGACGTCGTATCTGATTGCGGAGATCCTCGTCATTCCCATGTCCGGCTGGCTCTCGAAAGTCTTCTCGACGCGCTGGCTCTTCGCCGCCTCCGCAATCGGCTTCACCGTCACGAGCATGCTGTGCGGCCTCGCATGGGACATCAATTCGATGATCCTCTTTCGCGGAATGCAAGGTGCGCTCGGTGCAGCGATGATTCCGACCGTCTTCACAACGGCTTTCGTGCTCTTTCCGGGCAAGCAGCGGCTCATCGCTTCGACGACCATCGGCGCGCTGGCGTCGCTCGCACCGGCTATCGGGCCCGTCATCGGCGGATGGATCACCGATCAATGGTCGTGGCACTGGCTGTTCTATCTGAACCTCATACCGGGCCTCGTCGTCGCCGTGCTCGTGCCGAAGTACGTTCATATCGATAAACCCGATCTGTCGTTGCTGAGAAAAGGCGACTACTTAGGCATCGTGTTGATGTCGGGATTCCTCGGCTGTCTGGAATACGTGCTGGAAGAAGGGCCGCGCAAGAACTGGTTCGGTGACGACGTGATCGTGGCATGCGCGTGGATTTCGGCCATCTGCGGTTTCCTCTTCATCGTGCATGCGTTGACTGCGAAGGAAGCCATCGTCGATTTACGCGCGTTGGCGGTACGAAACTTCGGCATCGGCAGTCTGCTTTCGTTCGTGACCGGCATCGGCATCTTTACGTCGGTGTTCCTGACGCCGGTGTTTCTCGGCCGGGTGCGCGGCTTCGATTCACTGCAAATCGGCATAGCGTTGCTGTCCGTCGGATGTTTTCAGCTTGCGTCGATAGGCGTATATGGCTTTGCGTCGCGCTTCATCGATATGCGCCTGCTGCTTGTGTTCGGCCTCGTTTGCTTCGGCCTTGGCTGCTATTTTTATACGCCACTGACGAATGAGTGGGGCTGGCAGCAATTCCTGTTGCCACAGGCGTTGCGAGGCATCGGTCAGCAATTTGCCGTGCCGCCCATCGTGACGATGGCGCTCGGTTCGTTGCCGCCAGCGCGTCTAAAGTCGGCAAGCGGTTTGTTCAATCTCATGCGGAATCTCGGTGGCGCAATCGGTATTGCGGTCAGCGCGACCATGCTCAACGACCGGCTCAATCTGCATTACCTGCGGCTTTCGGAAAGCGTGACGATCGGAAGGCCCGCCATTGAAGACATGCTTGCGCGCAGTTCCGCGCATCTCGCGGCTGTTGCTGGCAATGCCCTCGACGCGACGCAGGCGGGACTCGCATCCCTTCACGCCACTGTATTGCGGCAGGCGCTCGTCCTGACCTTTGCCGATTGCTTCTACGTACTGGCGCTCTGCTTCGTAGTGGGCATCGTCAGCGTGTTGTTCGCGAAACCCATCGGCAGCGCACCGCCCTCGCCGGAAGCACATTGAGGTGATCATGAGAGCTATATATTTCGGCATACTGAGTACACTAGCGCTCGCCGCCTGCGCTGTGCAACCCGCGACGCACGCTGACTTGCCCGACACCGTGCTTGCCACGGCGCCCGCAAACTGGAGCGTGGACGTGCCGAAGGCCGACGCCGATCCTGTCGCGTGGTGGGATCAGTTCAACGATACGACGATGCGCGAACTCGTCGCATCCGTGCTCGACAGCAATCTCGATGTGCAAGCCGCGGTCGAACGCGTGAAACAGGCACAGGCGTTGACGACGCAGCGCCGCGCGGCGCTGTTGCCTGAACTCGATGCGAACGCGGGCGCATCCGATGCGCGTCAGAACACGCCGCCGCCGCTGGGATACGTGCGTCAGGCGGGCTTCGGTCTCGCATTGAGCTGGACGCCCGATGTATTCGGCGGCGAACGCCTCGAACTGCTAGCGTCACAGGCGCAACTCGTCGGGCGCGAGCACGCTGCCGATCAGGTCCGCCTCGCGCTCGCGGCGGACACGGCATCTGCTTATGTGGATTTGCGCTGGGCGCAGGCGGAACTCAAGATCGTGCAGGATAACCTGACCATCCGCGAGCGCGCGCTGAAGCTCACGCAGCGGCGCCTGCAATACGGGCTTTCGACGCAGCTCGATGTCGCGCGAGCAAAGAATCAGTTGAGCGATCTTCAGGCGCGCATTCCGCGCACGAATGCGACCATTCAACATCAGTTGAGCTTGATCGCGGTTTATTCGGGCCGCACGCCGGAGTCCGTTGACAAGCTGATGCTCGCCGACGCAGGCGCCTCGCCCGTGATCCCCATTCCGGCCGATGGCGCCCCGCAGACCTTGCCTTCGGATGCGCTGTTGCGTCGGCCGGATGTGCTCGTCGCTTACGCGCAGGTTCAACAGCGCGCGGCGGAAGTGGGCGTCGCGCGTGCGGAGCGGTATCCGAAGTTCTCGTTGCGGCTGACTGACGGATTGCTCGCATCGTCGTATCTCGGCTTGCCGACGCTGACGGACAATCTGTTTTCCGCCGCGCTGAACGCGACGAGCCCCATCTTTAACGCGGGCCGCATCACGGCGGACATAGAGCAAAACGAAAGCCGGATGCGCGAGTCGGAATTGAACCTGCGACAGACCATGCTTCACGCGTTGAAGGATGTCGAGGACACGCGTAGCGACCTCGTGAGCACGACCGATCAGACAGCCCGCCTCACCGATGCGCTTGCCGCCTCGAACAAATCGCTCACGCTGTCGACGCAGCTTTACAAGGGCGGCGCGGCCAGCTTTCTCGACGTGCTCGATGCACAGGAAGCGTATCTGCGTGATGCGGACGCGCTCAATCAGTCGCGCCGCGAGCATGCGCTTGCTGCGGTGGCCATGTATCGCTCGCTCGGCGGCGGCTGGAGCGTGACGACCGACGATGGGCCAGTTCGAACGGCGATGCGTCGGTAAAAGCGTCATACGTCATCGCATTTTCATGGGGAGAATCGGGCAAGGCGTCTAAAGGAGGCATCAGGCATCGCCGTAAACGCGAGCATCAACGCCATCTTCTACGGCCATGCGAGCTCACGACGACGCTTCATCCTCTGCACCTGCCCACGTTTCGAACGATTCGGTTCGGACCCTCAAACGCCGCTCCTTTCTCGCGATGATGCTCGCTTCGGCCGGCGGCGCCGTGCTTGCGGGCTGCGGCGGAGGAGGCGGCGCCGGCGAACCGCAGGCTACCGGCACCGCCAGTGCAGCGACGAATACGACCACGACCACGACCACGCCGACTTCCGCGTCGACGTCGACGGGCACCGCGCCGGGCGTGAATGCGAACAACGCGAGCGCAACGAACCCGGTCACGAACTCGACCAGCAATACGGTCACGCAAGCGGTTGCGTCTGCATCGAGCGGCCTGTTCTACGGCATCAACGGCCATATGGCGTATGGCAGCGGCATCTACCAGACCATGTCGCCCGCCGCGCAGCTTGCCATCCTGCAAGACCTGGGCGTGACGAATTATCGTTGCGACATCGCGGGCGGCGGCATGGCGACCACGCTCGCCAACGCATTGCAGGGACCGTTCGCGAATAGCGGAGTGTCGATACTGCCGGTGTTGAACCCGCTCTCCGCGCAGTGGGACCCGCACAGCAGCGAAGCAGCGGCGTACTCGCTCGGTTACGACATGGCGGTGCGTTGCACACGTCCGCTCAAGGGCCTCGTCAAATATATCGAGTGCGGCAACGAACTGGATGTGCCGTTGAAGATTGGCGGCGATGGCAGTTCCACCGCAGATTGGGATCCGGCCTGCTGGCCGTCGTTGCGCGGCGTGCTGCGCGGCATGATCGACGGCGTGCGCTCGGTGGACCCGTCTATTCAGTGTGGTGTAAACGTCGGTATTCCGATGGCCTACCGCGCGCTGCAAATGCTCTGGAACGGCATCTCGCCCGATGGCACGGCGCAAGGCGTGAGCGGCGCGGCTTCGCTGCGCTGGGACATCACGACCTACCACTGGTACGAAAGCTCAGGCGATATTCGTTGCGGCGGCCGATACAACGCGTGCGTCGATGTGCTGCAAGTGCTGAAGGACTCTTTCAACGTGCCGATCTGGCTGACGGAATGGGGCTGGAACGGTGCGAACGACACACCGCAACAAGCGGCGGCCTACACCGGGCGCGCGCTGGCCGAGTATTACGCGGTCAAGGACCGGTACAACATTCAGTCCATCATGATGTACGCGGTGATCGATTCGGACTACGGTCTCATTCAGGCCGACGGCGTGACGAAGAACCCGGCATACGCCGTGTTCAAGAATTTCGTCGCGGCGAATCCGGCGTGACGGCGAGCTAATCGGAGTACTAACTACTGAGACCATGCAGCGCCGGAGTAAAAGTACTGGCCCAGTCCAACTGTGAAAACGAGACAGCCATATAAGGCGTGCTCGAAGCACGACAGCGCAAGGGAGCGGTGATGCCGATAGGTGGCGGCGAACAATGCGCCGCCGACTGCCGTCATGGCGGGCGCGAGCCAGTTCAGAAAGATGACATGCGCATAACCGAAAGCCAATGCGGAAGCCGCGATGTAGCCTCGTTTGTCACCGAGAATCGCCCGGTAGCGGTGCAGGAGGAAGCTCCGGAAAATTAGCTCCTGAGGCCATACGGACAAGATGGGGTAGAGCAGTAACACGAGAACCCACGTGACCGGATGCTGCCGCGGCAATGACATAAATTCATGCGGCATGAAGTACCGAACGGCCAGGGCTATGAGCGATGCGAGGATCGCGAAGCGCACCACGACGGCCGGTGCGCCTGCGCGCAAACCGCGCCAATCCCAGTCGTTGGCATATAGCGACGGACGGCGTTGCCGTTCGAAGTAGTGAATCAACACTGGCGCGAGCCAGATCACGGCGAGCAGTATCGCGGTCTGTCGCGTCGCGAGAATGAAGAGCGGTACACCGGCATAGAGCACGCCGAACTCAACCCATAGGGCGAGGTGGCGCGCGGGATGTTGTGTCTCGCTGTGCTGTCGATGCATGGTCAGCAGCGGCCAGTACTTGCTTCTCGATCGTCCACATCGAGCACGGCTCGCTCAGCGACGACCGCCGCGCGAGCCCACATGAACGCACTCACGGCGTGGGCGGCGTGCCGAGATCTCCGGCGGACTTACGTTCGGCATCGAAGACGATGCGCCGTGCCTCCCGGTCATACAGACACCGGACGCGCGCGCCCTCGACGATATCGCCCTTCAGCATCTCTTTCGCCAACTCATTCTCGATCAACTGGCGAATCTGCCGGCGTAGTTCCCGCGCGCCGAATTCCGGCCGGTATCCGGCTTCGCCAAGATGCTCGACAACCGATTCATCGAACTCCAGCGCGATGTCCTGACTGTGCGCCATGCGTTTGACGTGCTCCAGTTGAAGCTGCACGATCTGCCGGATTTCCTCGCGCCCGAGCGACTTGAAGAGAATGATGTCGTCGATGCGGTTCAGGAACTCCGGCCGGAAATGCTGGCGAAGCACGTTCATCACGCCGCTTCTTACCGAGTCATCCGCGTCGCTGTCCGTGCTCGTGAAGCCGAGCGTCGCGCGCCTTTGTCCTGCGATCACGTCGGAGGCGAGGTTGCTCGTCGCGATGATCAGTGTGTTGCTGAAGTCCACGACGCGGCCTTTTCCATCCGTGAGGCGCCCATCGTCGAACACCTGCAGCAGTACGTTGTAGACGTCGGCGTGCGCTTTCTCGATCTCGTCGAGCAGAATCACGCTATACGGGCGACGGCGCACGCGTTCCGTCAGTTGGCCGCCTTCTTCATAGCCAACGTAACCGGGCGGAGAACCGATGAGCCGCGAGACCGCGTGACGCTCCATGTACTCGCTCATGTCGACGCGAAGCATGGCGTCTTCGTCGCCGAATACCACTTCGGCAAGCGCCTTCGCGAGCTCGGTTTTGCCGACGCCCGTGGAGCCGAGAAAGAGGAAGACGGCAATCGGCCGGTTGCGACCCTGTAGACCTGTGCGCGCGCGACGCACGGCATCGCTCACCGCGCGCACGGCTTCTTCCTGACCGATCACGCGCTCGTGCAGGCGCGCTTCCATGTTCAGCAATCGCTCGCGCTCGTGTTCGGTTAATTGCGTGACCGGAATGCCCGTGAGCGTCGCGACGATCTCAGCGATCTGCGTCACCGTGACATTCGACGTGTTGGTGCCGATGCGCTTTTTCCAGTCGTCGGTCGCGTCGTTGAGTTCTTTCTGCTTGCCGGCGATCTCGGCATCGAGCGCATGTGCCCGGTCGTACTGCTTGCGAGACGCCGCGTAGTCCTGTTCGCGCCGCAGCTGCGCGAGTTCCGACTCGAATTCGAGAATGGCCGCAGGCCGCGACGTGGCCGACAGATTGACGCGGGCCGCCGCCTGATCGACGAGGTCGATCGCCTTATCCGGCAGAAAGCGCCCGCTGATATAGCGGTCCGACAACTCCGCTGCAGCGACAATGGCGTCGTCCTGAATCGTGACCTTGTGATGCGCTTCGAGCCGGTCGCGCAGGCCGCGAAGAATGTTGATGGTCTGAGCGACGCTCGGCTCGGGAATCAATACAGGTTGAAAGCGCCGTTCGAGCGCAGCATCCTTTTCGATGTGCTTCTGGTACTCGGCAAGCGTCGTCGCGCCGATGAGATTCAGTTCGCCACGCGCCATCGCGGGCTTGAATACGTTCGCGATATCGAGTCCGCCTTCGCCGCCGCCCTGTCCGGCGCCGACGATCGTATGCACTTCGTCCACGAAAAGCAGCAGGGTCTCGCGATTAGCCGTGATCTCGTCGATGACCTGCTTCACGCGCTCTTCGAATTCGCCTCGGTATTTGGCGCCCGCGACCATCGAGTTGACATTGAGTTCGATAAGACGCTTGTCGCGCACCGACTCGGGCACGTCGCCGCCGATCATGCGTTGCGCGAGCCCTTCGACGACGGCTGTCTTGCCGACGCCCGGCTCGCCGATCAGCACCGGGTTGTTCTTGCGCCGCCGCGCGAGCACTTCCACCATCGTTTCGATTTCGCTTGCTCTGCCGATCACGGGATCGAGATGGCCTTCGCGTGCAAGCGCGGTGAGATCGCGGCTGAACTTGTCGAGATTCGGCGTGCGTGAAGGCGGATTCTCCCTGTTCGGCGGGCCGCCCGCGCCGACCGTCTGCGTGGTCAGACGCCGCAGCGCATGTGCATCGACGCTCATCTTGCCGAGCAATTGTCCTGCGAAGCTGTCCGGCACTTCGGACAATCCAATCAGCAGATGTTCAGGCCCGATGTAGCTGTGGCGCAACTGACGCGACGCTACGAACGCACGATCGAGCGCACTCTTCAGGCGCGGCGATACACCGATCGCGCCGCCCGCAGGCGGCGGCACGCCTTCGCGACGCGGCACGTTGGCGTCGATGAACCGGCGCACCTCGGCGGCGTCAATGCCGATATTTTTCAACATCGACTGCACGACCGCATTGTCCGCGAGTTCGTATAAGAGATGCTCGGTGTCGACCTCCGTGCGTCCGAACTGCACGGCGCGCTCGGCGGCGCGCATCAGCAAATCTTTCGCGCCATCGCTCAGATAGCGTTCTATTCCGGCGGCGCCTGCGCTCGCTGCCCGTTCCGGAGAAACGCCATGCGCCGGCGCCTGCTGCGCGGGCGTGCCCCCGGTGAACAGCGCTTCGAACGGAGACAGCGCGCGCTGATGGCGCGTCAATTGTGCATAGTGAAAGTCGCAAACATTGAGAACGTGGCGGCGGCCATCACGCAGGACGGCGAGTTGCACGGTAGCCGGCCGGGCGCCGCATACATCGCACATGTGAGGCATGGTTCGTTTCCCTGTCTCTGAACAAGTGAAGGACGCGCATGGGCGCAAGCTGATGAGCGCGCAACCTTTGTACCCGATTGGGTGAGATATGTCGGCGCTCGCGGTCCGACGATTGCTCGCCGAGACACATCATGTGGGAGCCATCTCATGCATCGTTTTTCCACGGTTTTACTGGGAGTCGCTTGCGGCTTGTCGATCGTTCTCCCAACCAGCGCGAAGGCGCAAACATCGCCTCAACAGGTACCGATGACTCGCGCACGCGCGCAGTGTGAACTGCGTGAACTGGAAACCGTCGGTTATCAACCATGGGAAGAGGACTTCTATTACCCGCGTAATCTGCAGATCGCACAAGCGCGACTCGCGGCAAAGAAGCGCGCGCAGGGACTGGAAGGCGTGGACACGTGCGCGGACGACGGGGATGCATCGCGCGATAATCAGAAGGCGCAATGATCCCGCCTACGTAGAGAGGAAACCTAACGAATAGCCGATGCAATTTGCAGCAGCGCCTCACCTCGAAAGAAGCGATTAGCCTTCCTTCTGCTTGTTGCTGCTGCCGTCGCCTAGCGTGTTCCCACTGCCGCTTCGCTCCGATGCGCCGTCCACTTCCGTTTTCCGACGTTCGTCGCGGGCTTTTTCGCGCTCGGTTTCGCTTGCTTGCTGGCTTTCATTGCCGGAAGTCTGATCGCTCATTTTCGTGCTCCATGGTTTGGCATTGAAAACATGCTCCGCATGCGTTGTGCCCATTGCGGCCGCGATGAGCGCGAATGTGGGCATAGGCATTGCACGTCCGATGGTTGCCTGTGCGGCAGCACGTGGAATAGCGAAACAGGGCGCTTGGCAGGCAGTCGCCCTATATCAACCAAACGGAGTCAGTCATGGCCAGACACGCGAATAGTCCGTCGGGACCCGGCAACCCGAGAGCTGTCGAAACGTCGGACATCACGAAGGAAGAAGGACTCGTCGAACTGTCGAGTGAAGAGGACACCATCGGCGGGACGGAAGGCGCCGGCGTGCAGCGCCGCGAAGGCGGCGACAATCAGGACGGCGCGGCTTCCGTCAAAGGGGAATGACGCGCCGTCCCTAGAGAATGTGGCCGCTGCTTGGAGCGGCCGCGTGCAAGTGCGGCCTTGGCGAGGCCTACAGAATGCGGTCCAACGCGTTTGCCACTCGCGCCACCGCACCCTCGACATCATGCAGCTTGTCGAGGCCAAACAAGCCGATGCGGAAGGTCTTGAAGTCTTCCGGCTCGTCGCATTGCAGCGGAACGCCCGCTGCCACTTGCAGGCCGGCTTCGGCGAATTTCTTACCGGACCGTATGCCGTCATCGTCGGTGTAGCTGACCACGACACCCGGCGCCTCGAAACCTTCGGCGGCCACGCTTTTGAAGCCCTTTTCGGGCAACAGGGAACGAATGCGCTTGCCCAGCTCGAGCTGCTCCGCTTTCACCTTGTCGAAGCCGTATGCCTCGGCTTCCTTCATGGCGTCGCGCAGCGTCGCCAGACTGTCCGTCGGCATCGTGGCGTGATAGGCGAAGCCGTCTTTTTCGTAGGCTTCCATGATTTGCAGCCACTTGCGAAGATCGCAGGAGAAGCTGGTGCTGGTCGTGGCTTCTATTCTTTCGCGGGCGAGCGGACTCAGCATGACGAGCCCGCAACAGGGCGACGCGCTCCATCCTTTCTGCGGTGCGCTGATCAGGATATCGATGCCGCTGGCTTGCATATCCACCGAGACGGTGCCCGAGGCGATGCAGTCCAGCACGAACATGCCGCCGACGGCATGGACCGCGTCCGCCACCGCTCGCAGATAGCTATCTGGCAGCATGATGCCAGCTGCCGTTTCGACATGCGGCGCGAAGACCAGGTCCGGCTTGTGTTGCTGAATGGCGGCGACCACTTCTTCAACGGGCGGCGGTGCGTACGGAGCCTGTCTGCCTTGCTGCACGGGCCGCGCCTTTAGCACGACCGATTCGGACGGGATGCCGCCCATGTCGAAGATTTGCGACCAGCGGAAGCTGAACCAGCCATTGCGAATCACGAGACACTTCTTGCCAGTGGCGAACTGGCGCGCCACGGCTTCCATGCCGAAGGTTCCGCTCCCCGGAACGACGACGACTGATTGCGCGTGATAGACCTTCTTGAGCACGGCGGAAATGTCGCGCATGACGCCCTGAAAGCGCTGCGACATGTGGTTGAGTGATCGGTCAGTGAAAACGACTGAGTATTCGAGGAGTCCCTCGCGGTCGACGTCGGGAAGTAAACCAGGCACGCTTGCCTCCTGCAATGGCAGAAATGAAGGATGGAAACCATTCTAACGAAAGCCGCGCGGTAACGAGGGGACGCGGTGCGTTGCGCGCCGGATCACCGGTATCGACTCACTACGATTGCTGCCGCAATACCGATGCCTCCGAGCGCTCAATCGATAAAGCACTGTTGGTAATAATACGAAGTACTGAATAAGTACTAAAGCCTCGCTTTCCCGAAGTTTGGGCACCATGAATGAAGTTGAACCCGTGCACCCCGCCGGTCAATCAGCCGGCACGATCCCTGCGACGCTTACCAGCATCGCGGGCGTGCATTGCGCGACGACGCTATCGTGCAACGGCCGCTAGAATGAACCGGCGCTGCGTGCGCCTGTCTTCGCTTCTGGTCGCCGTCAGGCGCTCGACCTTACAAAGCTCTTCATACGAAAGGATCCGAACATGATGAACCGGGAAAATCCCGTCTGGCTGATCACCGGCTGCTCAACGGGCTTCGGCCGCGAACTGGCGAACGCCGTGCTCGAACGCGGATGGCGCGCGGTGGTGACGGCGCGCGATCCGTCGAAGGTGCAAGACATCGTCAAGGGACATGAGGATCGCGCGATCGTCTTGCCGCTCGACGTACAGAACCGCGAACAGATCGCGAATGCCGTCGAGCAGTCGATGCAACGCTTCGGCCGCATCGACGCGCTCGTCAATAACGCGGGCTACGGCTATCTCGCGGCAATCGAGGAAGGGGAAAACGATGCCGTGCGCGACATGTTCGAGACGAACGTGTTCGGTCTCATCGACATGACGAAGGCCGTGCTGCCAGTCATGCGGGCGCAGAAGAGCGGGATCGTCATCAATGTCTCGTCGATCGGCGGACTCACCAGCTTCGCCGCGACGGGCTACTACCACGGCACGAAATACGCGGTGGAAGGCATATCGGAATCGCTCGCGACTGAAGTGAAGCCGCTCGGCATTGACGTGCTGATTGTCGAACCGGGCCCGTTCCGAACGAACTGGGCGGGACCGTCGATCAAGGCATCGGCGACCGAAATCGCCGACTATGCCGCGACCGCCGGTGAGCGCCGCAAGCAAACCGCTGCCCGCAGCGGCAATCAGGCGGGCGACCCGGTGCGCGCGGCTCACGCGATCATCAAGGCGGCCACCGCGGACACGCCGCCGCTGCGTCTGCTGCTAGGCAAGCCGGCGCTCGAACTCGCGCGCAAGAAGCTCGACCTGCTCAAGCGCGACTTCGACGCGTGGGAAGACACGACCCTTGGCGCCGACTTTCCGGAAAACGAAGCGTGATACGGCTCGCGCGGCAGGTGCTTGCTTAAGCGATCACCCTCAGCGCCTCCGCCAGTTCCATGAGTGACACGGGTTTGACGAAGTGACGTTCGAACCCGGCGTCGGCGGAGCGTTTCCGGTCTTCGGCCTGGCCGTATCCCGTCAAGGCGAAGAGCCGGGGCGGAGCCGCCTCATGCTGTTGCTGTAGCGCCCTGGCCAACTGGTAGCCGTCCATGCCCGGCAAGCCAATGTCCAGCACCGCGAACGCGGGGCGGAAATCCGCGGCCACCTGGATCGCCGTCTCGGGCAGGGTTGCCGTCGCGACGTCGAATCCGAGTTCCGTGAGGAACGCTTCCATCGCGAGAAGACCGTCCTCGTTGTCGTCGACGAGCAGTACACGAGTACCGTTGCCATGGGGAAGCGAGTCCCAATAGGGCAGCGGGTCGGCCGGCGCCAGTGCATGCGGCGTCGTCGGCAGCGTGACCACGAAGGTCGAACCCGTGCCCGGCCCGTCGCTTTTCGCCATGACCGTGCCGCCGTGCAGCTCGACGAGATTCTTCACCAGCGCGAGTCCGATCCCCAATCCGCCTTTCGCGCGGTCGATGGTGGTTCGGCCTTGCTCGAAGATCGTGAAGAGGCGCGGCATCAATTCGTCGCTGATACCCGCGCCGTCGTCGGACACGGACACGACGATCTCCGTCGCCCGCGTCACGGCTTCGACGCGGATCGCGCCGCCGGTATCCGTGTACTTCGCCGCGTTGTTGAGCAGATTGCCGAAGACCTGCGTGAGCCGCGTGAGGTCGGCGGAGATCAACGCTCCGTCGTCCGTCACCGAGAGCGACAAGGTTTGTCCGCGCTGCTCGATCAGCGGACTCGCGGCCTCGATGGCGCGCGTGAGCACCGAACCGATTCGCACGGGTTCGCGATGCAGTTCGATGGACCCGCGCGTGATGCGGCTCACGTCGAGCAGATCCTCGACGAGACGCGACAGGTGCGATACCTGCCGTTCGATGATGTCGTGATACTTGTCCGCCGTTCCGCCGCGATGTTTGCGTATCAGGCCGAGCGACGTCGTGATCGGCGCGAGCGGATTGCGTAGCTCATGGCCGAGCATGGCGAGGAATTCGTCCTTGGCCCGGCTGGCCGCCTCGCGCTCGTGAGTGGCTCGCGCGGCCTGCAAACCGGTCGCCGCGAGCGAGGTCGCCGCGCGCAGAAAGGCGAGGCCCGTCACCGAGGGAAACGACGGATCGGCCGAGCCGAACCAGACGCTGCCTTGTCCGGCGGTATAGCCCATGCTCATGCGCACGAGTCTTTGCGCGCCGGCGGGCGTCGCCTGAAGCACGGCGCGCGGGCCGATGGGCATCCGTCGCCATGTTGCGATCGCCGGTTCCCATGCGAGACGCGTATCCGCGGTTACGTCCGCTTCGGCGAGGCGCAGACTGTCAAATGCAGGCGCGTCGGGAAGAAGCGGCACGTGCGCATAGCAAACGTCCAGACGCACGACGCGCTCGACGGCCTCGGTCATCAGTTGAATCACCGTGCGGCCGTCTCGTCCCGCCCACAACGCGGGCAGCGCGAGCAGGCCCATGAGGTCGCGCAGACTGCGCTCCGCGGCTTCCCGCGAGAGCGCCTCGGCAATTGAATCAGCGGCCATGCTCTTCGAAAGATGCGCCGGACGCAGCCTCGACCGACCGACGCCGTTTGAGCTCCTGAATCATTTCGGAGGGCGGCGTGAAGAAGGGATTCTCCTGCACGACGCCGTTGATCAGCGTCATGGGGTGCGTGCGCAGCAGATCCATCAGCATCGCGCCCGAGAGCTTCGCCATGTCGTACACGCAGATGGCAGGCTGCCGGTTGTGCGCGAGCACCTCGTTGACTTCGGCTTCGTATTCGATCAGCTTCGGCGCGACTTCGATGTCGTCGAACACCCAGTTCATATTCCCGATGACCCGCAGACGCGAAAAGCCCGCGTCGCGGCCGGTTCCCGTCAAATGATCGACCGCGGCGAGCATTCGGTCTTTGTCGAAGGTACCTGTGTCATCGAGATAAGCATCGCGCCACGAAACGAGTTCGAGCTGACCGCAGGCCTCGCAATGGGCGGCATCGATTCCGGATGCCGTGAGCCGCGCGCGATGGTCCGCCAGCAACGTCGGATCGACGATATGCATGACCTTTTCGCCGCTTGCGAACGCTTCCTGAAGGAAAGGATTGAGCGTGGCGTACTCTTCGTCGCGGCTGTTGAAGAAGGCGCAGACGTGATACGCGTCGAGGGGCGTACCGGCCAGTGTTGGCGGTTGCATGTAATTGTTACCTTAGGGGAATGGGTGGTCCGCGGGGGATCATACGCTAGACGTCACCTATCCGTCGGCTTATCGGCCAAAGCGTTGGTTTCGGGTTTAGCGCCGCTCACGCGGGTTTGCCCCTAGCGCGCCATAAACAAATGGAATCGGTTCCCGAGGAAATGTGATTGGATTTCTTACGGGTGCCGTCTTATCGTGCGTCAGTCCAATGCCGTAATGCGCGCGTCGGATTCAGATACCGGCAGTGCCGACAGAACATAATATTCAGGAGACATACCCATGGAGCAATCCTCCACCGCGCCGCGCATTGCCGAGCCTGACGCGAGCGGCGCCGAAACCGTCGTTTCAGACGACCGCGCGTCGCCCAGAGTTCGGCGCATTCAGCGCACCGCGCTTGCCCTGCTGCTCCTGAGCGGCGTGATCAACTATATCGACCGCGCCACGCTGTCCATTGCGAATCCGCTAATCCGGCACGATCTCGGGCTGTCGGTCGGCGAAATGGGCCTGCTGCTTTCGGCATTCCTCTGGGCTTATGCGTTCGCGCAACTGCCGGCGGGCGCGCTGGTCGATCGCTTCGGCGCGCGCGTGATGCTCGCCGTCAGTCTCGCGACGTGGTCGGTGGCGCAGGCGTTCGGCGGCGTCGTCACCAGCTTTGGGCAGTTCTTCGCCGCGCGCATGGTGCTCGGAATTGGCGAGGCGCCGCAGTTTCCCACGAGCGCGAAGGTCGTTCGCGACTGGTTCGGCAAGAAAGAGCGGGGCGCTGCGACCGGCATCTGGAACAGTTCGTCTACGCTCGGCACCGCCATATCGGCGCCGCTGCTGACCGTCGTGATGCTGACCGTGGGCTGGCGATGGATGTTCGGCATCATGGGCATCGCCGGGCTCGTGGTGGCGCTGGGCTTTTTTCTGGTGCATCGCGACCCGCGTCAGGTTCAACTGACGCAGCGCGAGCGCGCGTATCTGTCCGATGTCGACGGCGAAGTACAGACGCGTCCGACGTGGCGCGAGTGGCGGCGTCTCTTCGAATTCGGCACGACGTGGGGCATGCTGCTCGGTTTCTTCGGCACCATCTACGTCCTGTGGCTCTATAACGCGTGGCTGCCGACGTATCTGCAAATGGAATTCCACCTGACCATCTCGAAGTCGGGATGGGTGGCGGCCGTGCCCTATCTCTTCGGCGTGATCGGAAGTCTCTCCGGCGGGAAGATTTGCGACGTGCTCGCGAAGCGTGGCGTATCGGCGGTCAATAGCCGCAAATATCCGATGGCGGCTTCGCTCTTCGGTGTCGCCGTGTTCACGGTGCTTACCGGCCTCACGCACAGCGCGACGCTCGCCGTCGTGTTCATCTCCATCTCGATGCTGCTGCTGTATGTGTCGAGCAGCGCGGCCTGGGCGACGGCTTCCGTTGCCGCGCCCGCCAACTGCACGGCGTCTATCGGTGCGATGCAGAACTTTGGCGGCTACTTCGGCGGCGCGCTCGCGCCGGTGGTCACGGGCTTCATCGTGCAGCAATCGCACTCGTTCCAGCCCGCGCTGTTTGTGGGCGCAGGCGTGGCCGCAGTCGCCGTGATCGGCTATTGGCTGCTCGTGCGCGGTCCCATTCCGCCGGCCGCGCTGGACGAGAAGGCATAAGCGCGAAGCAGTAGCGAGGGCCGCGAGTCCTCGCTCTCGCGCGTCAGTCCGTCAGCTTGCCGGGAAGCGCAATCTCATAACGTTGCGCGCAGGCTTCGAGCGCTGGCGCGATGGTCGGATGCAGCGCAACACCGTCGCGCAGTTGCTCGCGCTTCAGGCTCAGCCCGCGATCGCCCGGCATGCGCACACTCGACGTTCCGGGGCGCGGCGGATTCTCACGGCACGCGTCGCCGAGCCAGTCCATCTGCCGCGCGAATGCTTCCGGACCGCCGAAGGCAGCCGGGTCATAGAGCGACAGAAACACGGTGGCGCCCCAGCCATCCGGCGGATCAGCCCGGCCGTGGCCTGCGAGCCCGCCCGTCAGCGCCTCGATCAGCAGCGCCAGTCCGAAGCCCTTGTGTCCCCACGTCATGCCGCCAACCGGCAGGATGGAACCCGGCGGTTCGGTAGAGAGCACGGCGGGATCGCGGCTGGGATGTCCTTCGGCATCGAGAAAACAAGGTTCGTCGAACAATTCTCCGGCCTTGTGGCGGCGCGCGGTCATGCCGTTCGTCACGGTAGATGCCGAGATATCGATCAAAAACGGCGTGCCCGATGTCGGGATGCCCGCCGCGATGGGATTCGGCGTGAAGACCGACCGCGTGCCGCCGTGAGGCGCGACGCTTTGCACCGCCGGGTCCGAACTGGCAAGCACGATCATGAATCCGTCGGCCGTGGCTTTCTCGAGGTAGCTCGCGAGACACGCGATATGGTGGCTGCGCCGAATGACGAGCGTTGCGCTGCCATACTCCTTCGCCCTCGGCGCGAGCGTTTCGATGCCCCGCAGCACGAGCCACGGACCGGGCAGCCGCCGGCCATCCCACAACACGCTCGCGCGGCGGTCCGAGACGACATCGGGCTCGCCGGCACACGTCATCGCACCGTTCTCTATCTCGCGGATATAGCCGGGCAACAACGCGAGGCCGTGAGTGTCGTGTCCCATCAGATCGCCGTCCACTAGCGTGCGCGCGACGGCTTGCGCTTTCTCGTCCTCCATTCCGGCCGCGATCAGCAGACGCTGTGCGAAGCCTTGCAGTTCATCGGCGGGGTATAGGACTCGTGTATTCATCGTGATGGCTTAAGTGAGGTTAAAGATTCGACGACTGTCGGACGTTTCGAATTGTCCGACGCGTTTTCAATAAGCGTCCAATCGCGAATTGAGTAGAATCAATTCCCTTCGGTTATGAGTCGGCGCGCGTATACCCTATGTCGCAAGATTCCACGCTCTCCGCTGCGCAGGTACTGACGAAGCTGCGCTTCAGGCATCTCCAGTTGCTCGAACTGCTGGGGCGCACGCGCAATCTGCGGATCGCCGCCGAGCAGATGCACATCACGCAACCGGCCGCGACGAAGATTCTGAGCGACCTCGAAGCCATGTTCGATGCGCCGCTCTTCGAACGCTTGCCGCGCGAGATGCGGCCGACGGACCTCGGCACACTCTCCGTGCGCTACGCCAGCACGACGCTTTCGAACCTCAGCAAATTCTCCAGCGAGTTCGCGACGCTGAAAAACGGCGGCTATGGTCATCTCACCGTGGGCTTTATCCCGGCTTCCGCCGCGCAACTCGTCACCGCGGCGATCAAGGAAATTCAGCGGCGGCGCCCGCGACTCATCATCAAGCTGGTCGAGCAAAGCAGCGATCAGCTCGCGGCATGGCTGGAGGAAAGGCGAATCGACGTGATGGTCGGGCGTCCGACCGAGGCGCGTCACGAAGCGCTGTTCCATGTGGCCGATCTATTGGCCGAGCCTGTGCGTGCGGTTGTCGGACAGCATCATCCGTTGCTGCGAGAAAGGCGCGTGGAGATGACCGGCCTCGGCCAATGGCCGTGGATTCTGTATCCGCAAGGCACCGCGATGCGACAGCTCTTCGAGGAAACGTTCGCAGCGGCCGGTATGGTCGCGCCCGTGGGCATCGTGGAGACGCCCTCCATCTTTTCGACGCTCGAACTGCTGCAAGCCACCGACATGATTTCGCTGCAACCGCAGGCCGCGATGGACAAGTACGTGAAGCACGGCCTTCTCGGCTATGTGGACGTGCCGATACGGCGGACCCTCTCGAACTACAGCGTCATGACGCGAAAAGACGAAGCGACTTCGCAAGCAGTGGACGAGTTCGTCGGCATCCTCGTGGCACTCGCCGCGCAGTGTTAAGCGCCGCTCCTTGTCTGCATCGCGAGTCCCGGTTCGGTCTTGCATACATGCGCGCGCCAGTGTTCGACACAGCGGCGAAGCGCGTCGTCGAGCGCGGGCAGGACGGCGGCCCTACGGCTGGCAAGCGCGCGATAAAGAGGCTGCGGCGCGGATGAGCGCATCGCCTCGACCTGGCACGCTTCGACGAGGCTCGAATCGAGACCCGCAATGTCGGCGGCCTGCACCGCGAATTCGAAGCAGGTCACAGCGCCGCGATTGCTCAGATGAACGATGCCTGATTCGCGGTCGATGAGAAGATCGAGACACGCGTGTACGAGGTCCGGCGCGTAGGTCGGCGAAACGGTGACGTCTTTGGCGGCGACGAACGTGCGGTCGTCGGCGAGGGCGCGCAGCGCGCGGTCGAGGAAGTCCACACCTTGCCAAAGCCCGAAGACAGGGCCTGTCCGAATGACGAGTGCTTCCGGAAAACACCGCAGCACGTCCCGCTCCATGCCGGTCATGCAACGGCCCAGGCGGTTGAGCGGACCTACGCCGTCTGTCTCGACATAAGGCCTTGCGGCGCGCCCATCGAAAACACAGTCGGACGAGAACCCGAGGTATTCGATACCTCGTGCGGCGCAGGCCTCGGCGAGCGCGGCTGCCATCTTCGCGATGCCCTGAAGAGCATCGCGCGGGCTGCGCTCGGCAGCGTCGGCATCCACCGGATCCATGGCATTGATGACTGCCCAAGGTTCGAAGGTGTCGATGGCGTCGCTCACGAGCAACTCGTCCGCCGACACGGTGACGTACCGCAAATCGCGCTGCGCGCAGAGAGTGGCGAAGAGTTGCGCCAGCGCGCCGTCCCCGACGACGAGTATCGGGGCGGGCGCATGCGTCTCGTCGCGCGAGCGCGCCGTCGCCGCGAGTGCGCCGAGTCCGCTCGATGCGCCGCCGAGTGCGTCCAGCACCACCGGCTCACAGAGAAAGCGCCCCGGACGGCGCCACCATCCCGTGCCATGCAGGACGGGGTGATCGTGTGGACGGCCAGCGGCAAGGTCGCGCATCAGCGCCGCAACGGCCGTTTCGCGCGGCTCGTGCCCGCGCACATCGAATGCGCCTGATTCGTAGTATCCGCGTTCCTCCGTGACGAGGCAGTTCCAGTCATACGAACCGAGAAGTGCCCATACGGTCACCGCACGCACGTCGGCGCCTTGTGCCCGCGCCTCGCTCGCAGCGGTCCAGATCTCGTGCAGCCAGCGCAACTGGTCTTGCCGTGTGGCGTCGATATGCGCTTCCGTCACGGCGAGCGGCAAGCCGTACCGCTGCCACGCTTCGTCGATCAACGCGCGTATGCCCGGCGGCGGATGCGCAAGCGCGCGCGCCGCTTCGATGTCGGCGAGGCGATGCCCGTACCATTCGCAGCGATACGCCTGCGGATACTGGTGAATTCGGTCATCGAGCCAGCGCTCGCTCGTGATGTAGTAGTTGATGCCGATGATGTCCGGCGGACACGGGTTGTCCACGAACCACAAGACGTCTTCGGCCGCGACGCCTGCATCCATGATGTATTGCCACAGCGCATGTCCCGGGACGACCTTGCCGCAGAGCAAGTCCCACGAAAGCCAGCGCCGCTCGTTGTAAAAACTGACGAGCTCGGTCATGGCGGGCGTGCCCTGGGTCTTGCCGAGATCGTCCGTCTGAACGAGCTTCGCATCCGGGTTGACGCTGCGCACTTCGCGCATCGCGTAGACCGTCGCCTTGCATTGATTGATGAGCGCCTCGAGATAGGTCCGGTCATCCGTGCCGTGCGGATGCCAGACGCCGTAGAGCCCGCTGAATCGCGCGGTCGTGTTGGGCTCGTTCACCGGTGTGTAATACGAAAGCCACGGGTAGCGTTCGGCGACCGCTCGTGCGAATTGCGCGAGCCTGTCGGCGAAGTTCGGGTCGAGCAGTCCACCGGGCAGCGGCCCGCTTCCATGATGCAGCAGGCCGGCTATCGGTTCGACGCCCAGTGCGCGAAGCATGGGCAGGCGCGCGTCGAGCCATGACCAGTCGGCATCCTCGATGCGCGACGGCGCCGTTCTTTCCCACAGCACCGGATAGCGCAGCGCGCGTATGCCCAGCGAGGCGAAACGCTGAAGATCGTCTTCGCGCGTCGCGTGTCCGTTCCGGTCCAACTGGCTGAAGAACGTGTCCCGCACCCGGTTGACCGTGCATTCCAGTCCTCCCCACAGCACCAGCCGATCTTTCATATCCAGCATCCCGAATTTAGTACGACGTGAGCGCGAACCCGCGACGCATCTAAGCACTCGCTATGCCGTCGTACCGCGCGATCAGTGTTTGCCCCGAGCAAGCGGGCGCTGGAACAACGATTGCCGCTTATGTCGCAGATTTGTCAGCGAACGCGCCGGCACATGCATCAGAGGGTTGCCCGGCCCGATGCCGTCGTCGCGTGCGCGATACGAAGCGTCACTCATTTTCAACGCGAGGCGAAAGCAGCCGAGCTTCGGACGTAACCGACGCAATGGATGGATGTTCCGAGCGGATCCTCCGCTCGGCAGTTACTTCCGGAGGCACTCCCTTGCGCGAGTCTCAAGCCCGACCCGACCCCGCCGCCGCCAGCGCAGCCGGGTCCGCCGACAGTCCTTCGAAGCAGGTTCGTCCGCGCATCTCGATCGCGCGATCGGGCTTGCCACGGACGTTCTTATGCCTGTGCCATCTGCGCTGGAACTTCGTGTATCAGCGGCCGCAGCACGTGCTCTCGCGCATGGCGAAGCATGCAGAAGTGCTCTTTTTCGAAGAGCCACGACGAATGGACGAGGCCGAGGCCGACGCGTGGCTGGAGGTTCGGACGACTAATGAAGGCATCCGCGTATTGACGCCGTGGCTTCCTTCTGACCAGACGCAGGAAGACGACGAGCGCGCGCAACGTGCGCTGCTGGACGCGTACCTCGCCGATACGGAGACGTGGGATCTCGGTCTCTGGTATTACTCGCCGATGATGCTCGCTTTTACCGATCACCTCGATGCGAGGCTCATCGTCTATGACTGCATGGACGAGCTGTCCGCGTTCAAGGACGCTCCCCCGCAACTCACACAACGCGAAGCCCGGCTGATGCGCAAGGCACATGTCGTCTTCACGGGCGGGCAAAGCCTGTATGAGTCGAAGCGGCGTTTTCATCACAACGTCCATGCGTTTCCGAGCAGTGTGGACGTCGCGCACTTCCAGAAAGCGTGCGGGCGATTGACCGAGCCTTCCGACCAGACGCCGATACCGCGCCCGCGTCTTGGGTTCTACGGCGTGCTCGACGAGCGTTTCGACGCCGCGCTGATCGGCTCGCTTGCCGCCGCGAGGCCAGACTGGCAGTTCGTCATGCTCGGTCCTGTCGCGAAGATCCGGCCGGAGGATCTGCCCCAGGCACTGAACATTCACTATCTCGGCCAGAAGTCCTACGACGATCTGCCGCGCTATCTCGCAGGCTGGGACGTCGCGCTCATGCCTTTCGCGATCAATGAGGCCACGCGTCATATCAGTCCGACGAAGACGCCGGAATATCTCGCTGCGGGACGACCCGTGGTATCGACGCCGATCACCGATGTGGTCTCACGCTATGGCGATAGCGGCGTGGTCCGCATCGCCGGGGACGTGAACAGCTTCGAGCACGCCATCGAAGCCTCTCTGGCCGATGCTAAGGACCGCGTGGCATTTATCCGCCGCGTGGAAGCCGTACTCGCCGGAACGTCGTGGGACAACACGTGCGCCGCCATGCTCGCCGAGGTTAAAAAATGCGCATCGTAGAGACGACACCGAACGTACCGTCCAACTCCGGTCTCAGCGGTCATCCCAAGGGCTTCGACTACCTGATTGTCGGCGCGGGTTTCGCGGGCAGCGTGATGGCGGAAAGGCTCGCGAGCGAGTACGGCCAGCGCGTTCTGCTCATCGACAGGCGCTCGCATATCGCGGGCAACGCTTACGACGAGTACAACGCCGACGGCATTCTGATTCACCGCTATGGGCCGCACATTTTCCACACGAATGCCCGGCGCGTTCTGGACTATCTGTCGCGATTCACGGCATGGCGACCGTACCGGCATCGCGTGCTGGCATCCGTCGACGGCATGCTGGTGCCAGTGCCGATCAACCTGACGACGCTCAATCGCCTCTATTCGCTCGATCTTTCGCCGCAGCAGGCAGAGGCTTTTCTCGCGTCGCGGGCGGAGCCGATCGCCGACATCAGGACATCCGAAGATGTGGTGGTCAGCAAGATCGGTCGCGAGTTGTACGAGAAGTTCTTCCGTGGATATACCCGCAAGCAATGGGGCATGGACCCGTCGGAACTGGACCGTTCGGTGACGTCGCGCGTGCCGGTGCGCACGACGGCGGAAGACGGCTACTTCAACGACGAGTTTCAGTGCATGCCGCTTGAAGGATATACACGCATGTTCCAGAAGATGCTCGCGCATCCGAACATCAAGGTCATGCTCAATACCGACTACCGGGAGATTCGCTCAGAGGTGCCTTATCGCAAGCTCATCTATACGGGGCCTATCGACGAGTACTTCGACCATTGCCTTGGCAAGCTGCCGTATCGTTCGCTTCAGTTTCGCCATGAAACGCTCGATCAGGAGCACTTCCAGTCACTCGCGGTCGTCAACTATCCGGCGGAACACGTGCCTTTCACGCGCATCACGGAGTACAAGTATCTGACAGGCCAAGAGCACGCGAAGACCAGCATCACGTACGAATATCCGAGCGATAAAGGCGATCCCTATTACCCGATTCCTCGCCCCGCGAACGCGGAATTGTTCAGACGTTACGAGGCCCTTGCCGAAGCGCATCCGGAAGTGATCTTCGCGGGAAGACTCGGAAGCTACCGCTACTACAACATGGATCAGGTGGTTGCTCAGGCGCTGACTCTTGTGGAGCGGATGGCGGCGACAGAGGCATTCGTGAAAATCGCCTAGCGTTGCTTATGTTCAGACTCTTTCGATCTTTATGAAGGTATGTTTTACCGTGGTTTTTTAGGCGTTCAAGTCTTGCAGGTAAGTGTCGATAAACACTAAACTCTGGCCGCGATGGAATTTCCGGGTATCGCCATCGCAAAAGAAGTGAAATCGGCATTCCTTACCGAGGACGATCGAATCGTTGCCTCGAACGGCGACGATGCACCGAGCATCACTGTCTGGCCCGGTGCCGGTTACACACCGCAAGGGGCGGTGCGGACCATCGATCATTCAAAGCAAGACTATGTCGAAGCACGAGCAGGAAATGCTCCTCTTTGTCTCTTTGCAAGGGGCAATCGGGACACTGGCTGGATTTATCGGCTACTTCGTCGTCGGTGTCGACGATACCGACGCCATGTTTCGCTTCACCGCGTACATGCTGTGCGACGCGAGCGGCGCAGCCCTCTTCGCGTATCTGTTAGGCCCGTACCTCGGTTTGACCGGACGGCGCCTGATGCGCCTCAGTTTTCTCGTGCCCGGCGCGCTTCTGCTGTGCGGCGGCGAATCCATTCCCGTGATGGCGGCCGTCTACGGCTTTTTCCTCGGGCTGACATGGAGCGCACGCTACTGGCTCGAGATGAGTGTGCTGACCGACGCCGAACGCGACGGCTACGCGTCGCGTTCCGGCGCGCTTGCAGTCGCGGGGGGCATCATCGCCACGCTTGTGGCCACGCTTTGCCTGGCAAAGACGGACAACAGCAGTCACGTGCTCTACATGGCTTACGGCGTCGTATGCGTCGTCGCCGGATTGGCGCTCGGGCGCAACGTCTCCGAAGCCCCGATGGTCCCTGCGACGAACCCGCTCGCCGTCATCGCGCAACCGGAATTCCGCGCGTGTCTGCCGCTCTTTTTCGTCGAGTCGGGGCTGCTCGGCGTGGGAGGCGCGGTCGGGTCGGTCGGTGCGGCCATGTCGCTCGGTTCGGCGAGCGACCTCGGCTGGGTATCGACCGTCGCGGGCCTGGCCGGCGCAGTCGCGCTCTACATGACGCGCAAGAGCCGCAGTGTCGATAACCGCCTCGGCTGGCTCGGCTGGTCGTGCTTGGCCGTTGCCATCTCGTTCGTCCTCTTGGGATTCAGCGCGTGGCTTCCGGCACTGTTCGTCGCGCATTCGATCCTTCGCGCGGCCGCCGGTCCGTTCCTGAACGCCAGCGAACACGTGCTCAATCAGCGCGCGCTCGACATTCGCGGTGAACTGGTGGACCGCATTGTCGCGCGCGATCTGGTGATGCTCGTCATGCGCATGGGTTCGCTGCTGGCGTTCTGGTGGTTGTCGGGCGCGTTGTCGCCGGCGCATCTGCTGGAACTCGGCTCGGTCGTGCTGGCGCTCGGCGCAATCGGCGAATACCGCGTCGGGCAAACGTGGTTCGCTGCCGGTACGCGCAGCCGCACCGCCGGGGCGCTGGACGGTTCGCTCAACTAACGCGCCATCGCGCTAACCAACGATGCGCGCGGCCAGCCGATAGCGGTTTCTGCCTTTGCGCTTCGCTTCGTACATGGCGCTGTCTGCGGCGGCCAAAAGCGCATCGGGCGTGATGCGCGCCTGCGCATCGCAGACGACGACACCCACGCTCGCCGCAATTCCCACTTCGACGCCAGCCAGGCTGAACGGCCGTTTCAACGCGCTGCATATGGCGTCGGCTATGCGGCTGGCGGTGGCTTCGTCCGCGACGCCGTGGCTGACGATGACGAACTCGTCGCCGGCAAGGCGGCTCGTGAAATCGCTGTGTCGCACCGTCGCTTTCAGGCGGGCGCCGACGAGCCGCAGCAACTCGTCGCCGGCTTCGTGGCCGTATGCGTCGTTGACCGGCTTGAACTCGTCGAGGTCCAGAAAGAAGAGCGCGAGCGCCTGCCGCGTCGGCGTATCGAACGCGACGTTCTGTGCGAGGTGCAGCAGCAACGCGCGACGGTTCGGCAAGCCGGTGAGCGGGTCGCGCATGGCTTGCGCCCGTAGCTGGCGCTCCGCCTGCCTGCGCGACGTCACGTCCTGCGCCAACATGTAAAAGCCGATCACTTCGCGGCCGCGCATATCCGGCACGAGCGACACGCTCCACGTGCGAGGATCGGCTTCGTGATCTTCCACGTCGTCATGCTGGACACGCTCGCCTGCGAGCGCGCGCTGAAACGAAGGCATGAGCGTGCGGACCATCGCGGGCGGCATCGCCGATACGAGCGGCGTGCCGCGCATGGACGCCGTGTCGCGCCCGAGCAGCCGCCGATAGCCGTCGTTGTTGAATTGATAGCGCAGCTCGCGATCCACGTAGGAGATCAGCACCGGCAGGCTGTCCGTCACCTTCTGTATGGCTTCCCGGCTTTCGATGATGTCGGCTTCGACGCGCTTGCGCTCGCTGACGTCCGTGATGAACGCAAAGAGCGTCTCGCCATCGGCGGTCGCGGCGGTCGAGATGCGCAGTTCCGCCGGGAACACCTCGCCCGAGCGGCGCAGCGCGTTCACTTCCGTGGCCTTGGAAAGAATGGTTGCCACGCGCGTGCGCAAGAAGCGGCGCATGCCCGCGTCGTGCGCCGTGCGCCACGCGGGGGGAATGATGATTTCGCCCATCGGAAGGCCGAGCACCTCGTGCCGGCCCCAGCCGAACATGTGCTCGGCCGCGTCGTTCCATTCGGTGATGCGTCCTTCGCTGTCTATCGCGACATACGCGTCCTGTGCGTTATCGATCACGGCCTGAAGAAGCTGATTCTGCGCGCGCAGTGTCGCTTCCATTGTCTCGCGCCGCGCGACTTCGCCGCGTAATTGCATGTTGGTCGCGCGTAGCTCGGCCGTGCGCTCGCTGACTTGCTCTTCCAACGACACGCGATGCTCGCGTTGGAGCCGCTCGTTTTCCTTGCGTGCCTGAATGTCCTCGACGATCGCGATGAAATGCAGCGGATCGCCATTGGCCTGCCGCACGAGCGCGACATGCAGCTGAACCCACAGGTGCGAACCGTCGCTGCGCAGATAGCGCTTTTCCATCGCGTATGTCGGGATGTGCCCGGCGAGCAGTTGACGCAACTGCTGCAGGTCGCTTTCCAGATCTTCGACGAACGTGATCTGCTGAAAGGTCAGCGCAACGAGTTCTTCCGCGCGATAGCCGAGCATCTCGCACAGGCGCGCATTCACCTCGACGAAGCGCCCGTCCGGTGCCACGATCGCGGCACCGGTCGGCGTCTGCTCGAAGATCGTGCGAAATCGCGTTTCCGAGAGACGGAGGGCCTGCGTGTCAGCCTGATGCAGGACACGCGCGGAATACGTGCTTTCGCGCGACAACAGTTCGCGCTCGACAATGGCCGCCAGGTCGCGCATGGCGGCGCCGTCTTCGGGCGACAGCGTGCGCGGCACGGTATCGACGGCGCAGAGCGTGCCAATGGCGTGGCCGTCGGAAGAACGCAGCGGCACGCCAGCATAAAAGCGCACGGACGTCGCGCCGATCACGGCCGGGTTGTCGCGGAAACGCGGATCGGTGCGCGCGTCCTGCACGACCAGCATGTCTTCTTCGAGCAGCGCGTGCGAGCAAAAAGAAATATCGCGCGACGTCTCGCACGCTTCGAGTCCGAGCCGCGACTTGAACCACTGACGATGCTCGTCCACGAGCGACACGAGCGCGATGGGCACCGAAAGCAAACGTGCCAGCACGCGCGTCACGCGATCGAACGCCTCTTCGGCGGGCGTGTCCAGAATGTGCAGGCTATGCAAAACGCGCAAGCGTTCGGTTTCGTCGTCGGGCAGGGCGGCTACTTGCATGGATGGCGGTTTGGGACACGAAACGCGGATATGACAGACCATTCTAACGGTTGGCGCCGCAGCGATTGCCGGCAGCGTACAGGCGGCTCAACGCCAGCGCGCTGAGCGCAGGCAGGTACGCGCGGCGGCGAAAGAGCGAAACGCCATCCCGCACCTTGCCTCACTCCTGCCGCTGCCGCGACGCGATTTCCCCGAGCAACGAGAAAAGCTTGCCCACGTCGAGCGGTTTTACGAAGTGGTGATCGAACCCGGCCGCGAGCGCCTTCTCTCTGTCCTGTTGCAACCCGTATCCCGTCACGGCCACGAGGACTGCATCGGCTGTGCGCGGTTGACGCTTCAGAAGCGATGCCAACTGATACCCGTCCATGTCCGGCAAGCCGATATCCAGCAGACAGACGTGCGGAATCCATTGCTCCGTTTCCTGCACGGCGGCCGCCCCGCTTGCCGCCACGCGCACTTCATTGCCGAGTGTCTCCATCAACATGGCGAGCGTTTCCGACGCGTCCGTATTGTCGTCCACGATCAACACGCGCAGGCGCGTCAGAAACGGCGGCTCCGGCGAAGCGTCTTCTTTCTTCGTCTTTTGCGGCTTGATGGTCTCCGCCCGCGGAACGCATACGACGAACGTGCTGCCCGTGCCAGGCCCCGCGCTATACGCTCTGACGGTTCCACCATGCAGCGCGACGAGGCTCTTGACGAGCGCGAGCCCGATCCCGAGTCCTCCTTGCGTACGGTCCGAACTGCGTTCGGCCTGCGAGAAGAGATCGAATGCGCGGGCCGCGACATCGGGCGTCATGCCAATGCCGTTATCCGTCACGGTCACCTTGATGAACTTGCCTTCTGCTGCAACGGAAAATTCGATGACGCCTTTCTCCGGCGTATATTTCGCCGCATTGTTGAGCAGGTTCACGAACACCTGAGTCAGCCGCTTTTCGTCGGCACGAACCAGCGCGGCAGAGGAGAGCGTATGCAGCGTCAGCCGATGCATCTTGCGTTCGATGATGGGCCTCACCTGCTCGATGGCATCGGCCGCTATGCGGTTGGCGTCGAGCACTTCCATGTCGAGCTTGATGAGGCCCTGTGTCACGCGCGACACGTCGAGAAGATCGTCGATAAGACCGGTCATGTGCTTCACTTGCCGCGAAATGATCTCGCACGACTTGCTTACCCGGCGCGCGTCGCCCGGCGCAGCGCGCATGAGCTGCGCGGCGCTCGCAATCGGGGACAGCGGATTGCGCAGTTCATGGGACAGCGTCGCGAGGAACTCGTCTTTGCGCTTGTCGGCAAGACGCAGTTCTTCTTCTGCGTTGATGCGATCCGTGATGTCGAGCTGCGCCACGACCGCGCCGATCACGCCGCCGTGATCGTCCTTGATCGGTGCGCCCGTGCTGAGGATGGTCCGCCTGTTGGGCGGGTCATCGAAGCTCTCGATGGACACAATGTCCGTGGTCGCGCCGCTTCCCTTGAGCACGCGCGCAATCGTCCAGTCGTGCGGAGTCAGCAACTCGCCGTGCTTGTCCGAATGATCGGCCCAGCGGCCCTTCCATTGCGCGAAATCGTCGATGGTCGCGGGACGCGGATGCGCCTCTCCCCATAGCTGAACGAATGAGCGGTTCACGCGCTCGATACCGCCATGCTCGTCGCAGACGACGATGCTGATAGGCGCCGCTTCGAGCACGGCATCGAGGCGGCGCGTCGCGTCCACCGCCTCCCGAGCCGCTGCTCGCGCGCTGCGCTCACTCGCAAGAAGCCGCTCCTCGCTTTTGCGCTGCTGGGTGATATTGGAGAAGAGCACGCCGATCTGGTCCGGCGTCGATGCGTCATGGCGAAACGCATAGACGTCGAACCAGCGCCCGAGTTTGGTCGCCTTCACCTGTACATGTACAGGCAAGCCGTTCTTAGCGACAGAACCGTAGATGTCGAAGAAGTGGCGGTCGTGGCCGGGCACCAGTTCGGAGATGTTTCTTCCCACTGCGTCCTTCAGCCCGGTCTGCGTTTCGAATGCGGGATTCACCGTCAGAAACCGGTAGTCGGCCGGCTCGCCGCGTTCATCGAAGATCAACTCGACGACGCAAAAGCCCTGATTGATCGCGTCGAACAGACTGCGGAACCGTTGCTCGCTGGCGGCCAGCGCCTGTTGCGTCCGATGCGTGGCCGTAACGTCCGTGGTCGTGTGAGAAACGCAGATGAGCGTGCCTTCCGCGTTGAAGATCGGCGTGTTCACCGCGCTCCAGAAACGTTCCTCGTAGCGCATGGTGCCGTCTTCGGCGGTCACCCAAAGCGGAAAGCGTTGCAGGGGCATGTGATCGGCACGCCCGGTCTCTCTCGCGCGCGCAATCGACTGACGCAGCGCCTCGACGCCTGTGTCGTTCGGATCGGCTTCGTTATGGGGAAAGATCTCGAAGAGACTCTTGCCCACCATGTCTTCGCGACGCAGCGTCGACACTTTCAGAAACGCGTCGTTCACCGCGAGAACGACGGCTTCCGGAGTAGGAGAGAGCAGGTAGCTGCCGACGGGCGCGGTGTTGAATATTTCCTCGAATATCGAAGGTAAGGCCATAGGGACGGTGGACGCAGCGCAATGCTGCGTCGCAATTCTCTTTGACAAACCTCCTTACTCGCAACGACCGTGCCGAGGCATCTCGATGCGAAGCGGCTGCATGGCGTCTCGCCGCTTTCAGTGTGTCCGAATGGAAATCGACCGCATTTAGCGCTGCGGCGCGCCTTCCCACGCGGGCAGCGTCGCGCCGTGATACACCGCGAGAATGGTCGACGCCACATTCGCCTGCTGATAGCTAGCGACGAGTGTTTTGACCCAAGGTGCCTGCGCGTCTTTCGCATTCACGGCAATGAAGTTGCGATACGGATTGCCCGGCACCTTCTCCTGCGCGATGCGTTCCTCCGGAATGCGGATGCCCGCCTTGATCGCCCAGTCGGTATTCACGACGGCCGCATCGAGATCGCCGATGGCGCGCCCGACGATGCCCGCATCCAGTTCCTTGATCTGCACATGCTTCGGATTGCTTGCGATGTCGCGCGCGGTCGGCAGCAGGCCGACGTTGTCGCGCAGCTTGATCACGCCGTTCGCCTGCAACAGCAGGAGCGCGCGGCCTTCGTTGCTGGGATCGTTCGGCACGCCTATCGCGGCGTTCTGCGGCAGATCCGCGACCGATTTCACCTTGCGCGAATAGAGGCCGATGGGCTGCACGTAAGTGAAGCCGACCGGCACGATGGCGTAATGGCGCGCCTGAATCTGCGCATCGAGATAGGGCTTATGCTGAAACGAGTTGGCGTCGAGATCGTGCTGTGAGAGCGCCTCGTTGGGCTGCGTGTAGTCGGAGAAAGTCGTGACCTTGACCGTGATGCCTTGCTTCGCTGCATTGGCCGCGACCGTGCGCCAGACGTCCTCGTCCTCGCCCGACATGATGCCGACGCGAACCGTCTGGCCGGCGGCCTGAACCGGTTGCAGACCGGCCACGCCCCATGCGAGCAGAACCGAGAAGAGAGCGGATTTGAATGGCGTGGAAATCTTCATGGATGCGACGTCGTCAGTGGAAAGAGACGTGATGCTAGAGGCGCGCCTACGGTGCCGCAAACAATATCGAACGCTATCCATATCGCGCACGCAGCGTGTAATGCTTATCACGATTTCTTGCTTAGGCCGCGCGTCGCCGGTTGTTACGATGACCGGGAAAGCGGCATCGACGATGCCATCGCTCATCGCCCGAGGAATCACGAATGTCACAGGAAAACGCGCCCGCTTCATCCACTCGCAGACGCGCGCTCTTCACGCTCGCCGCATTCGGTGCAAGCGCGCTTGCGCCGAATGCCGCCCGCGCCGACGATGCGGTCAAGACCTTGCGCATCGGCTATCAGAAATACGGCAACTTCGTCGTGCTGCGCGCGCGCGGCACGCTCGAAAAGCGCCTCGCGCCGCAAGGCATCACGGTGCAGTGGCTGGAATTCCCGGCGGGACCGCAACTGCTCGAAGGACTCAACGCGGGCGCCGTCGACGTGGGCACGGTCGGCGAGACGCCGCCGATCTTCGCGCAGGCGGCGGGCGTCGATTTCGTCTATGTGGGCAACGAGCCGTCTGCGCCGCGCGCCGAGGCGATCGTCGTGCCGAAGGACTCCGCTATCCGCTCGGTCGCGCAACTGCGCGGCAAGAAAATCGCGCTGAACAAGGGCTCGAACGTGCATTACCTCTTCGTCGAGGCGCTGAAGAAAGCGGGGCTCGCGTACACGGACATCCAGCCCGTCTACCTTGCGCCCGCCGACGCACGAGCCGCGTTCGTGCAAGGCAGTGTCGATGCGTGGGTGATCTGGGACCCGTATCTCGCCGCCATCGAAAGGCAGGCGAATGCGCGGCAACTCGTCGACGGCACCGGGCTCGTGCGCAATATCCAGTACTACGTCGCAACGCGCAAGTTCGCGGCCGGGCAACCGCAGATCGTGCGGGCGGTGCTGGAAGAGCTGGATCACGTCGACCGCTGGGCGCGCGACAACGTGCCTGCCGTCGCGGCGCAACTGTCGCCGCTCGTGGGGCTGGACGCGGCAACCGTCGAGCACGCGTTGCAGCGCACCGCGTACGGCATCGAGCCGATATCGCCGGCGACGCTGGCGTACCAGCAGCAGATCGCCGATACGTTCACCAACCTCAGGCTGATTCCGAAGAAGCTCGACGTGACCGAGGCGCGCTGGAACGTCGCCTGAACAGAAAGTCCGGACATCCTAATTCAGCCATTCCGACCACGAGAGAAACGCCCAAGCATGAATGTCTTCTGGTTCATCCCGACTCATGGCGACAGCCGCTATCTCGGCACGTCGCAAGGCGCGCGTGCCGCCGACTACGATTACTTCCGGCAGATCGCCGTCGCTGCCGACACGCTCGGCTACGAAGGCGTGCTGCTGCCGACGGGCCGCTCATGCGAAGACGCGTGGGTGGTCGCATCCAGCCTTATTCCGGCGACGCGGCGCCTCAAGTTTCTCGTTGCGATCCGGCCGGGCCTGAGTTCGCCGGGGCTCTCGGCGCGCATGGCATCGACCTTCGATCGTCTCTCGAACGGGCGCCTGCTCATCAACGTCGTGACGGGCGGCGATCCGAACGAGCTTGCCGGCGACGGCGTGTTCGAGGGTCACGACACGCGCTACGAGATCACCGACGAGTTTCTGAGCATCTGGCGTGGCCTTCTGGAAACGTCGCACGAGAAGGGCAGTTTCGACTTCGCGGGCAAGCATCTGCGCACGGAAGGCGGCAAGGTGCTGTATCCGCCGGTGCAGCGGCCGCATCCGCCGCTGTGGTTCGGCGGGTCGTCGCCGGCTGCGCACGAAATCGCGTCGAAGCATATCGACACGTATCTCACGTGGGGCGAGCCGCCTGCTGAAGTCGAGAAGAAACTCGCCGATATCCGCCGCCGCGCAGAGGCGCAAGGGCGCAGCATTCGTTTCGGCATTCGTCTGCATGTGATCGTGCGCGAGACGGAAGCGGAAGCGTGGGCCGACGCCGACAAGCTCATCAGCAAGCTCGACGACGAGACGATCCGGCGCGCGCAGGCGCAGTTCGCGAAGATGGATTCGGAAGGCCAGCGGCGCATGGCCGCGCTGCACGGCGGCAAACGCGACAAGCTGGAGGTGTATCCGCATTTGTGGGCGGGCGTCGGGCTCGTGCGCGGCGGCGCGGGAACGGCGCTCGTCGGCAATCCGGAGCAGGTCGCGGGGCTGATGAAGCAGTACGCTGAAATCGGCGTCGAGACGTTCATCTTGTCCGGCTATCCGCATCTGGAGGAGTCGTATCGCTTCGCGGAACTTGTGTTTCCGCTGCTGCCGCGCGCGCAGCAAGCCCGCGCGTCCGGGCCGCTTTCGGGGCCGTTCGGCGAAGTGATCGGCACCTCCGAACTGCCGAAGGCCGCGCTTCGTTGAGGGCCGCGATGAAGCCAAATGAAACGCTGCGACGCGCCGGGACGCGCGTCTTGCCGTGGATCGTCCCGCTTCTGATTCTGCTTGCGTGGGAAGCCGCCGCGCGCACGGGCGGGCTGTCCGCGCGCGTGCTGCCCGAGCCGCTCGCGGTCGCGAAGGCGGCGTGGTCGCTCTGGCAGTCGGGTGAACTGTGGACGGACGTGAGAATCAGCGCATGGCGCGCGTTCGCGGGTTTCGCCGTCGGCGGCGGCATTGGTTTCGTGCTCGGGCTTGCGACGGGTCTCTCCAGGCCCGCCGAAATTGTGCTCGATTCCACCGTGCAGATGATCCGCAACATCCCCGCGCTCGCGATGATCCCGCTCCTGATCTTGTGGTTCGGCATCGGCGAGGAAGCGAAGCTCGTGCTCGTTGCGCTGGGCGTGTTCTTTCCGGTGTATGTGAACACGTATCACGGCATTCGCTCGGTGGACCGCGATCTGATCGAAATGTCGCGCAGCTATGGGCTCTCGGGCTTTGCGTTGTATCGTCATGTGATTTTGCCGGGCGCGTTGCCGTCCATTCTCGTCGGCGTGCGCTTCGCGTTAGGGCTCATGTGGGTGATGCTGATCGTCGCGGAGACCATTTCCGCGCAGTCGGGCATCGGCTATATGACGATGAACGCGCGCGAGTTCCTGCAAACGGATGTCGTCGTGCTCGGCATCCTGCTTTATGCGCTGCTCGGCAAGCTCGCGGACATGGCCGCCCGCGCCATCGAACGCGCAAGCCTGCGCTGGCATCCCGCTTATCAAAACGAGGCGCAGCCGTGAACCTGATTTCCGTGGATACGTTGGACCTCGCACAACAGCCGGTCGCGCGCCGCGCGGAGCCGCTTGGCCGAACGCCCGCAGGCCGCGACGTCGCTGTGTCGCTGCGCGGCGTCGAGAAGCGCTTCGGCGAGCGCCGCGTACTGACGAACCTGGACTTCTCGATCGAGCGCGGCAGCTTCGTGTCGATCGTCGGGCGCAGCGGCTGCGGCAAATCCACCTTGCTGCGGCTCATTGCAGGGCTCGACGAAGCATCGGGCGGCGTCGTCGAGCGCCATGCGGCGACGCCCGGCGGCGCGCTGCAGACTCGCATCATGTTTCAGGACGCGCGGCTGCTGCCGTGGAAGAGCGTGCTCGACAACGTGATGATCGGCCTGCCGCGCAGCAGACGCGACGAAGCGCGTGCGACGCTCGCCGAAGTGGGCCTGGCCGAGCGCGAGAAGGACTGGCCGTCGCGATTGTCCGGCGGTCAGCGGCAACGCGTGGCGCTGGCGCGTGCGCTGGTGCATCGCCCGGACCTGCTGTTGCTGGATGAACCGCTTGGCGCGCTCGACGCGTTGACGCGCATCGAAATGCACGGTTTGATCGAGCGGCTGTGGCGCGAGCACGGATTCACGGCGCTGCTCGTCACGCACGACGTGCAGGAAGCGGTGTCGCTCGGCGATCGCATTGTGTTGATCGAGCAAGGGCGCATTACGTTGGATACGCCCGTTGCGTTGACGCGGCCGCGTTCGCGCACCGCGGACGGATTCGCCGAACTCGAAGAACGCGTGCTCTCGCGCGTGCTGCGTCCGGCGTGATCACGCGGTGGCGCTAGCTCTGCGCCACCGCCAGCTTGTTGTCCACGCGATGCCATGCGTCCGGCCGGTGCGCGCCGAACGCGTGCGCGAAGCTCGCAGCCTGTTGCCCGACAGTGCGAAGCTGCGCGACGACCTTCGGGTCCGAGCACGTATCGGCGGACTCGAAGCGCGTCTCCAGCGTGTTCACCGCTGCGCCGAACGGTGTCGGCCAGCCGCGCAGCGCATGCACGATGGAGCGCAGCGACGTCAGCACGGTGCCCGCCGCCTGCCAGCCATACGCGGTGACGATGCTGCCGACTGCGCGGCCATCGAGATACGGACGCTCGTCGAGCCGCAATTCTTCAAGCGTGTCGAGCGCGTTCTTGACGAGGCCCGAGATACCGCCGTGATAGCCGGGCGTCGCGATGACGAGCGCGTCGGCGGCGCGCACGGCTTCGATGAGTTCGTGCTGTTCGTCGGTCAGTTCGCGCGATTCCGGCACGTAGTGCGGAAGGCTATGCAGGAACGCGCCGCCGAACAACTGCACGCTAGCGCCGGACTCCTGCGCGCCTTTGAGCGCGAAGGCGAGCGCGCGTTCGGTCGATGACGCAGGCCGCGTCGTGCCGCCGATTCCGACGACGAGCGGACGGCGCGGTGTTTCGGGTCGGGTCAAGTTCGATGCTCCAGGAGTGTTGACGGTACGAACCGTCGGACTGTTCATCATAGCCAGCGAGTGTGCGTAGCGGAACGCATGATTTGCGCTAAGGATATGCAGATTGCGGCTTGCGATCACTCGCTTTGCTGCGCAGCGGGCCGGCATTCGGCGGCGAACCACGCATCGACCTTTCGCTGCGCCGCCTGGAGATCGTCGGGATAGTACGGGTCGTACCACTTCGATGCATCGTAGCCCGCTTGCCTCAGCGCCTGCAGTTCGCTTGCGTTGCGCTCGCGGTTCGGAGGCGCGTTGTTCCTGAGCGCGGCGAGGTCGCGGCACTGCGTTTGCGTCAGATGCGTGGCGTTCTGCGGCGAGCCGCCAGCGGCGCAGCCAGCCAGCACCATTGCGAGGGCGGCAAGCATCGGCCATTTCGTCGGCGAGCTGTTCATGGCGCGTGTCCTGTGTCGTCGTGTGCGTGAAGCGTCAGCAAGGCGGATTCCTCACCGGACGCCTCATGTCGCCCGATGCCAAATCCGAAGCATGTCCAGCGGCAGCGATTCTACGCACAAAGATGTCCGGTCGCCGAATGGGTGCCTCCGGGAAAATATAATTAGGACTTTTGATGAAGATAACGCGACATCGGGCGACATATGATGTCAGTCACCGGCTCCGTGCCATGGACCGCTGCGAAGCGCGCGTCCCTGAGCGCGGCTAACCGGTGCATCTCAATCGAAAGAGGATATCCACAATGAACAGAATCGACCGCAACGCACTCGCTCATGCACAGCTTGCAGGCGGCGCCGCGAAGAGCAGCACCGGCAGCAGCGGCACCGGCGGCACGTTCCCCGCAGGCGGTTCGAGCTTGCCTGCCGGCGGCACTAGCACGCAGACCGGCAAGGCGACTTCGGTCATCACGGTGAACGGCCAGCAAGTCATCAATCAGACGGTCACGTTCTGATTGCGCCAGCAAGAAGGCGGACCGTGTGTCCGCCTTTTCGTTACTGCGCCGCGGACAACTCACGAAGCCTCGATGGCCTTGCTGCCCTCGTTTAGGCTGCGCGCCCGCTTCTGCAATGCTTCCGTCGTTTCGCCTTCGCCGTCAGGCCGCCAGCCGGGCGGACGCAACACGAAGCCGATCGCCTGCGACACGCTCTTCGCGCGGAACACGTCTTTCGCGAGGCTTACCCAGTGCTCCATCTGCACGACGACCGGATTGTGCGAAGTGGTCGGCGTCGTGAGTCCGTAGCGGCACGGTTCATCGGCGCGTTCCTCGACATACGTGCCGAACAGTCGATCGAAAATGACCAGCACGCCGCCGAAGTTCGCATCGAGATAAGCCGCATTCGATGCGTGGTGCACACGGTGCGCCGACGGCGTATTGAACACGTATTCGAGCCAGCCGAGCTTCGGAATCCACGTGGCGTGAAGCCAGAACTGATAGAGCAGGTTGATGGAAAGCGCGGCGAGCACGACTTCGGGCTTCAGGCCCAGCCACACGAGCGGCGTAAAGAACAGCGCGGCGCCCGTGATCTTCGACGTCCAGCCGAGCCGATACGCGGACGAGAGCGTCAACTGGTTGGGCGAGTGATGGACCGCATGCGTCGCCCAGAAAAAGCGAACGGTATGCGACGCGCGGTGATACCAGTAGTAACAGAACTCCATGCCGATGAAGAGCAGGAAGACGGTGAGCGGCGTATTTGTCGTCACCGTGTGAATGCGGTGTTCCCACGCGAACGCGAAGAACGGCGTCGCGAGGGAGAGCGGCACGAACGCGAGCAGCTTGCGGCCGACGAGATCGGCAAGCGAGATCCAGACTTCGTGCCAGTCGAACGCCTTCTCCGTGCCCTTGTGCGTGCGGCTCAGGCAAACCGCCTCGATCATCGACGCCGCGAGCACGATCACCAGCACATACAACGATACTTTGCCGATCAGTTCCATGATGGTTGCCATTGGTGGGTTGCGTATGTGCCCACTGTAGCGACGCACCTCGTCTAAAACCACGCGCAACTTATTTCACGGCATGTCGTGCGCCCGCGCGCTTGCCGGTCGGTCGCGTCGCCGCTACAATTGCGAACAATTCCCATTTACACGACGCGCGGCTTCCATGATTCCAGCGACACGCACAATCGTTTCCGAGGCATCGTCCCAATGAGGCGCGTGCTCGTGCGTCTGCATCGCTGGTTCGGCGTGGCGACCGCGCTGTTTCTTTTCGTGTCGGGGCTGACAGGCGCCATCATCGCGTGGGATCACGAAATCGACGCTCTGCTCAACCCGTCCTTTTTCCATGCGCAGAGCGAAGCTGCGCCGCTCGCGCCGCTCGAACTCGCGCGGCGCGTCGAGGCAGCCGATCCGCGCGTCCAAGTGACGTACCTGCCGCTCGGCGTCGAGCCGGGACACACGGTGCAGATGATGGTCGTGCCGCGCACGAATCCCTCGACCGGCGCGCCCTACGCAGTCGACTACAACCAGATCGCCGTCGATCCCGCGACCGGAGAGGTGCAGGGCCGCCGGATGTGGGGCGCGGTGTCGCTGGCGCGCATCGATCTGATGCCTTTCCTGTACAAGCTGCACTACACGCTGCATCTGCCGGTCGTGCGCGGCTTCGAAATCGGAACGTGGCTGCTGGGGATCGTCGGCATCGTGTGGTTCTTCGACAGCGGGATCGCGCTCGTACTCTCGTTTCCGAGCGTGAAGGCGTGGCGCAAGTCGCTCGCGTTCCGGTTCAGCCGCGGCGGTTATGCGCTCACGTTCGATCTGCATCGTTCAGGCGGCGTGTGGATCTGGGCGCTGCTCGTGATGGTCGCGCTCACGTCGGTATCGATGAATCTCGGCGATCGGGTCGTCCGTCCGGTCGTTTCGCTTTTCTCGACGCTCACGCCGTCGCTCGCCGAAAACCCCGCGCTCGTGCGCGCGGGTTCCGCGGGCCGCGCTCCCGCGACACGCGAGCAGATTCTGGCCGCCGCCGCGAACGACGGGAAGCGCGAGCACATTGCGGCACCGCTGGGCGCGCTCTACTACGTGCCGGCGTTGGAAGCATACGGCGTTGGGTTCTTCGCGCCGGGGCAGGACCACGGCGACGGCGGCCTGGGCAATGCCTGGCTCTACTACAACGGCCACACGGGCACACTCGCGGGCTCGTCGATTCCGGGGCGCGGTTCGGCGGGCGACATCTTCATGCAGGCGCAGTTTCCGCTGCATTCGGGGCGCATCATCGGCGTGGCCGGGCGCATCGTGATAAGCGCGGTCGGGATCGCGGTCGCGATATTGAGCGCGACGGGGCTCATCATCTGGCTGCGAAAGCGCGCAGCGCGCCGGCAGTCGGCCGCCGCGAACGCGCGGGCGGCGCGCGGTCGGTCGGTCGCTTCCTGATCGCGGTGATTCACATCGCTGCATCTGGCCGAAGCATCGCTCGAAATGATAATGAATCGTATTTACGATAGAATCCGCCGCTGACCGCTGGACCGTCGCGCAATGCGGCGGCCGCTGCCAACGAAGAACAAGCAAACACAACCACGCCGCCCGGATTCCGCAAGCGCCCCGGGACGGGAGACCGACCACCACCGACGCTCTTCTCGATTCATGCCCGTATCCCTTTCGCATTCCTCGCAGGCCGTGCCTGCCAAGGCGCTGCCGTTACGCACCGCCATCGTCGCGGCGATTGCAGCCGCATTCTCCATTGCCGCGCACGCGCAAGATTCCGCTGCGGACAGCACGCTGCCGGCCGTGAAGGTGCAGGCGGCGAAAGAGCCGCTGCCCGGCGACCTCGCGCCGACGTTCGGCGGCGGACAGGTCGCGCGCGGCGCGGACTTCGGCGTGCTCGGCCAGCAGCGCACCATCGACGTGCCGTTCAGCATGACGACCTACACGTCGAAGCTGATCGAAGATCAGCAGGCCCGCACCATCGGCGACGTGCTCGCGAACGATCCGGCCGTGCGCACCGCATACGGCTTCGGGAATTTCGCGGAGACGTACGTCATCCGCGGGTTCGAATTGCAGGGCGACGACGTTTCGCTCGACGGCCTCTACGGCATCACGCCGCGTCAGCTCGTCGCGACGGATGCGCTTGAACGAGTCGACGTGTTCAAGGGCGCGAATACGTTCCTGAACGGCGCGTCGCCGAATGGCTCGGCGGTCGGCGGCGGACTGAATTTGCAGCTCAAGCGCGCGGACGACAAGCCGCTCACGCGCGTCACGCTGGAAGGCACGGCGTCGGGCGAAATCGGCGCGCATGTGGACGTGGGCCGGCGTTTCGGCAGCGAAGGGCAGTTCGGCATCCGCGTGAATCAGGCGAATCGCGACGGCGAAACGAGCATCGACGGCGAACATCGGCGCGACAACACGACGGCCGTTTCGCTCGACTGGCGCGGCGACAAACTGCGTCTCTACGGCGATTTCCTCTACCAGCGCGAGCGCGTGAACGGCGCGCGGCCGACCGTGAACGTCAGCGGCGACTTCATTCCGGCGACGCCGTCGGCCAGCTACAACTACGCGCAGACGTGGACCTTCAGTTCCATCGAGGATACGGTCGGCATTTTGCGCGCCGAATACGATTTTCTGCCCGGCTGGACCGCGTATGTCACGGGCGGCATGCGCCACACGGATGAGCACGGCGACTATGCATCGCCGACCGTCGCCGCCACGGGCACGACTTCGTTCCGTCTGGGTGTGCCGCATCAGGAAGACGGCACGTCCGCCGAAGCCGGCGTGCGCGGCCACTTCAACACCGGGCCGGTGTCGCACTTCGTCACCGCGGGCGCGTCAATCGTTCGCGTGGATTCGCAGTCGGCGTACACCTTCAGCGACTCCTTCCCGACGAGCCTCTACGCCACGCCGCAGGTCCCGTATCCGGCGACGACGTTGTCCGGCGGCAACCTTGCCGATCCCCAGACGACCGCGCTCAATCTGATGCGCAGCGCGTCCGTGTCGGACACGCTCGGCTTCCTGCATGACCGCGTGCTGTTCACGGTCGGCGCGCGCTATCAGGAACTGCACACCAACACGTTCGATTACACCGGCACGCAGACGCGCGCCTACAACGATTCGATCACGACGCCGCTCTTCGGGCTCGTCGTGAAGCCGTGGGAGAACGTGGCGTTCTTCGCGAACCGGAGCGAGGCGCTCACTATCGGCGATTCCGCGCCGAATACCGCGCTCAATTTCGGCCAGCAATTGCCGCCGGAGAAGTCGAAGCAATACGAAGTCGGCGCGAAGTACGACAACGGCAAATACGGCGCGTCCGTGGCGCTGTTCCAGACCGAGAAGCCGCTGACGTACACGGACGCGGCGGGCTTTTTCGTCGATAACGGGCGCGAGCGGCATCGCGGCGTCGAGGCGTCCATTTATGGCGAGCCGCTTCGCGGTGTGCGGCTGATCGCGGGCGCGACGTACATCCACGGCACGCAGTTCGATACCGGCAGCGCGACGACGGACGGCAACATGCCCATCGGCGTGCCCACCTTCATGTTCAACGTCAACGCGGAATACGACGTGCCGCTTCTGAACGGCCTCACGCTGACCGCGCGCTGGATTCACACCGGCTCGCAGTATCTGAACGTGACGAACACGCTCGCGATTCCGCACTGGGACCGCTTCGACCTCGGCGCGCGGTACGCCACGGTGCTTTTCGGCAAGCCGACGACCTTCCGTGCGAGCGTGCTCAACGTGGCGAACAAGTCGTACTGGGCCTCGACCATCGGCGGCTATCTGACGCAAGGCGCGCCGCGCACCGTGCTCCTGTCCATGACGACGGACTTCTGATTCGCGCTCCGTTTCGCTTTCGACGCGATGCGTGACCGTCGGCATGCGACCTTCGACGGCCTGCCGACGGTATAGAATCAGAAATACCGCCTAGCGTTCAGCGCATGTCAATCATGGAACCCACTCAAAGCAAGGAAGTGCCTCGCAGGCGCCTGTCGAAGCGATCGCTCAACGTGCTGTCCGCGCTGGTCGGCATCGCCACGCTCGCGCTCGGCGTGGGCTGGCTGGTCTATAGCTGGACGGTGGATCTGGAAGTGCCGTACTTCGCCATTCCGCTCGTGCTCACGGTGCCGGTGATCGCCGCTGTGGCGTTTCGGAACATGTGGGACTAGTGGTTCGACTGGCGGAGGACGAATGGAATGAGAGGGACAAAAACAAAATCGCCGCGATAAACGCGGCGATTTTGCTTTGATGCAGAAGCGTTGGTAGGCTCGATTGGACTCGAACCAACGACCCCCACCATGTCAAGGTGGTGCTCTAACCAGCTGAGCTACGAGCCTGTGGAGCCGCGCATTATAGAGACCCTCGTCGCAATGCACAAGTCCGGCGTTTCGAAATCCTCGCGACTCCGCACGCCAGTGTGCTAAAGCATTTTCGCGAGGAGACGTAAACAAGAGGTAAGTGATCTCTATCGCGGCCTCGTCAGCCGCCCGTCTATCCGAATCCGCTTCGTGACGCCAATGCCTCATCAAACCGCCTCCAGCCCCACCGGCGCCGCACGAACGAGCCACAGTTCCGCCCTGAATCAAGGTTTCCTGTCTTTCTTCCTGAGCGTCTGCGCAAAGCGCGCGGATCTTTCATGGAGCGACTTGGGCGCGCCTTTGCTTGCGGCTGTGGGCGCATACACGCTCGTCCATCTCGCGCTGGCGTGGGTGTCGGCAACGGTCGCGATGTGCGTCGGCGCGGTGGCCGGCGTCGTCGTCTGTACGTTCGGCGTGCGCCGCACGCTTCGCGTGGTCGCGCATCAGAAGGCAACCGCGGCGCTCGCGAAGGCGCTGCTCGACGCGAATCGCGACTGTCTGAAGCTGCTCGACGCGGACGGCCGCCTGGTCCGTATCTCCGAGTACGGCGCCGAACTCATGCGGGCGGCGGGTCCCGAGCAACTCGCCGGCGCTGACTGGCTCGGCTTCTGGAGCGGCGCCGACGCGCTCGAAGCACGCAACGCGTTCGATGCCGCGCTGCAAGGATCGCGGACATCGTTCACGGGGACGTGCCCGACGACCGCGGGCGAGCCCAAGGTGTGGCATTCGCGGCTCATCCCGGTCGAAAAGAGCGGCGGAGGGATTTACGGCATCCTGTGCGCGTCGCTGGATATGACGAAGGAAGCCGAACTCGCGGCTGACCTGCGGGCGAAAGAAGCACTCATGTCCGAAATGGAAGAGCACATCGGGCTGTGCTTCTACTCTTACAGCGCGGATTTCAGCTACTTTCACCACATCAGCGCGGGCTGCGCGTCCGTCTTCGGCCTGGAGGCGGCGACGCTGCGCGAGCGGCCGCAAGCGTGGCTCGAGGTCGTGCTGCCCGAAGACCGGCCACTCATTCAGTCGGCCATGCGCCGGATCACCGAAACGTCGGTCGGCGACCGCCAGGAGTACCGCATCCGGACAAAGAGCGGCGCAATCCGCTGGGTGCAAAGCACCGCTTACCCAATACTGGACGCAGCCGGGAACGTGGCGCGAATCATCGGCGTTTCCGAGGACGTGACGGCGGAGCATGAGCGGCTCGTGGAACTGGACCGGCTCGCCTACACCGATTCGCTCACCGGGCTCGCAAACCGCGGTGCGCTCGTGCGCGGCATCGAGGAGCGTTGCCGGCAGGACGCGACGTTTGCTTTGATGTTCGTCGATCTCGACCGCTTCAAGGTGCTGAACGATACGCTCGGTCACACCGCGGCCGACCGGCTGCTCAAGTCGCTCAGCGAGGATATCCGGGCGTCGCTGCCTGCGGGCGCTTTCCTCGCGCGGCTAGGCGGCGACGAATTCGCCGTGCTCATCGACGACGCCGGCGACAAGGACCAGCTCGCCAGCATCGCGAAGAGCGTTCTCGGCGCATTGCGGCAGACCGGCGAGCAGACGCCGGCGGGTACGTTCGTGACTGCGTCCATCGGCATATCCGTTTTCCCGGAGAACGGCGCGGATCACGAAACGCTGCTGACGAGCGCGGACATCGCCATGTACGCCGCCAAGAAAGCCGGGCGCAACGCCTTTCGATTCGCGGATCAGGTGGCGACGGGGCGTATCGTCGATTTCAGGCTGGAGCGCGACGTGCCCGCCGCGCTCGCTGACAATCAGTTCGTTCTGCACTATCAGCCGATTCATCAGCCGCATTCGCTCGAAGTGTGTAGCGTCGAGGCGCTGATTCGCTGGCGGCATCCCGCGCATGGGCTCGTGCCGCCCGACGTGTTCATTCCGATTCTCGAAGAGAGCGGGTTCATCAACGAAGTCGGCGCATGGGTCATGGACGAGGCGTTGCGGCAGCTTGCGCACTGGCGGGCAAGCGGAGCGCACGCGCTCGGCGTGTCGGTCAACGTGTCGGCGCGGCAGTTGCGCGATGCGGCCATTGTGGAAGTCGTGAACACCGCGTTGCAGCGGCACGGGCTGCCGGCGTCCAGCCTTCAGCTGGAACTGACCGAAAGCGCATTGATGGAAAATCCCGAGCTCGCGCAACGCACGCTGCGTGCGCTGAAGGAACTCGGCGTGCGCATTGCCATCGACGATTTCGGAACCGGCTATTCGAGCCTGCGCTATCTCGCCGATTTTTCGCCGGACACGCTGAAGATCGACCGCTCCTTTATCGCGCGGCTCGAAAGCGACTTCGCGATTCACAAGATCGTGCGCGGCATCATTCATTTGTCGCATGTGCTGGGCGTGACCGCGACCGCGGAGGGCGTGGAATATCCGCCGCAACTGCGCATACTGCGCGATGCGCAATGCGATTACGTGCAGGGCTACTTGCTGAGCAAGCCGGTCGCGCCCGAGCAGCTTTTCGGAATCGCGGCCGAGCGAAGCAGCGCGGAAGGCGGTCGCGAAGCGCCCGCTGAGACACACGCTGCGCCGGTGGCGCACACGGACTGACTCAGCCGTTCAACTCGTCATGCAGCGCGACGTATTCCTGCGCGAGCTTGTGACGTGGCTCGAGGTAGATCATCGGCCGCGCGTGTTGATGGCTCTCGCGAATCTTCACGGACGAGGAGATATGCGAATCGAGCACGGGCAAATCCTCGGCGCGCAGTTCATCGACGAGTTTCTGCGGCAGGCTCGCGCGCGGCTGAAACTGGTTGATGACGATGCCTTCGATCATCAGTTCAGGATTGTGGTCGTGGCGAATTTCCTGCACGTTTTCCAGCACGGAATAGAGCGCGCGGCGGGAGAAGTCGTCGCAATCGAACGGAACGAGACAGCGTTCCACTGCAATCAGCGCCGAGCGCGTGAAGAAGTTGAGCGCGGGCGGCGTGTCGATGTAGACGGCATCGTAATCGGACAAACCCTTGAGCGCGTCGCGCAGCTTGTAGATCTTGTAGCGCGATTCCAGCTTGCTTTGCAGCGTGTCGAGGCTCGGATGCGACGGCACGATATCCAGACCCGCGAACGGCGTGGCATGAATGAACGAATCGAACGCCGGTTCGCGAAAGCTGTAACTCAATGCCGATTCGAAAAAGCTCGCGAGGTTGGGGTGCGCGTCGTGCGCGCCGGCGCCCAGCAAATACTGGCTCGCGTTGCCTTGCGGATCGAGATCGATGACGAGCGTGCGCAAGCCGCGCGAGGCGCTGATCGCAGCGAGATTGCAGACGATCGTGGACTTGCCTACGCCACCTTTTTGATTGAAGACGACACGTCGCATCGACTGGCTTCCCCTGAATGTGAACGGGCGTTCGTGAAGGACAGCAGCTAAAGCGCCACGCGTGATAGTAGCGCATCGCGGTTTATGAAACGCCGCGGTTGCGCGCGACATAGGCATTCGCGAGCAGCATGACAAAGCCGCATTACAAACGCGTTCGCAGCCGAGTAGACTAGATTTTGCGGTGTCTCTGCCGCAGAAGGAGGTCGCGATGAAGTTAGTCGATATGTTCAGGCGCGCAAGGCGAGGCGTCACGCCCGGTCATGCCGGTGACGCGGAGCCTCATCACGAGGATCACTCGGGCGCCGCGCAGAAGCAGGCCAGAAAGCTGTGGGACACGGTCGGCCGAATGCGCCACAAGAACGCGAAATGGCATTAGCCATGCGTGCGCCGGCGTCGCCCGTTTGCCTATGCGATGCCGGCGTTTTCCTGCTCGCCTATGCCATATCGCGCTGCTCGCACTAAGCGTAACGAGCGGCCAGGCCGAACCAAGCGAGTCAAGAGGCCGCTGCACGCTGAGAGTCATACCAGCAACCTCAACGGAGAGATTGCATGGCGGCACTCGTCGATCATCCCGCGATACTCTTCGTCGTGCTGCTGGCCGCATTCATCGTCGCCACGGCATTCGGTGTATTCGTTCTCCGGCGCGTGGCGTCCATGCGCGAAGACGACCGGGAAGATTTCAACGTCGTGCAGGGAGCGACCCTGACGCTACTCGCCTTGTTGATCGGCTTCAGCATTTCCATGGCGGTCAACCGCTACGATCAGCGCAAGACGCTCGAAGAAGCCGAGGCGAACGCAATCGGCACCGAATACGTTCGAGCCGATCTCGCCGATGCGCATATCGGCGACATGATGAAAGCCGCGTTGGTCCGATATGCGCGCTTGCGCCTCGCCGAATTCCAGACGCGTGATGGTGACGCGCGCAAACGCCTCGATGCCGAGACAGCGGGGGTGCAAGCCGAACTGTGGCAATTGGCAAAACAGGTCGCGAAGGCGCAGCCCACGCCTATCGGGTCGCTCGTGGTGGCGGGTATGAACGACGTGCTGAATTCGCAGGACTATTCGGAAGCAGCGCGAATCAATCGAATCCCGCTCGGCTCGTGGATTTTGATGATGCTGATCGCGCTTCTCGGATGCGCCGTTCAGGGATATGGCGCGAAGGGCGGGCGCCGTACCGTGCTGCTCATGACCATTCTTCCCGTGACGATTGCCTTGTCGCTCGCGCTCATTGCCGACATCGATAGTCCTCGTGGCGGCATGATACGGGTCCAACCGCAGAACCTGACCCGGCTTCTGCACGCGCTAGAGAAGTGACGTGCAGTGACGTGCAAGAAGGCCGCGCGACGGCGGCATTTGCGCCGCCGCGCGATCAGCCGTTCAGGCTCACACTTGCGCCTGTCCGCCATCGACGAACAGTTCGGCTCCATTCACGAAGCTCGCATCGTCCGAAGCGAGAAAGAGCGCAGCAGCGGCGATTTCGTTCGGATCGCCGACGCGGCCCATCGGGATACGCGAGGCCAGATAGTCCAGCAAGCCTTGCTGTTGCGTGGCATCGGGGCCAGCGAGTTCGACGAGGCCGGGAGTCTTCGTCGCGCCGGGGCTGATGGTGTTCACACGAATGCCGCGATCTTTCAGATCGAGAATCCAGCTGCGAGCGAAGTTGCGGATCGCGGCCTTGGAGGCCGAATACACGCTGAATGCCGCCGTGCCTTCGACAGTCGTCGTCGATCCCGCCAGAATCACCGATGCGCCTTTCGACAGCAAGGGCAGTGCTTTCTGCACGGTAAAGAGCGTGCCCTTCACATTGCGGTCGAACGTGTCGTGATAGTGCGCTTCGGTGATCTCGCCGAGCGGCACCATCGAGCCGCCGCCCGCATTGGCGAACAACACGTCGAGCCGGCCCTTTTCGCCGCGAATCTGCTCGTACAGCGCGTCGAGTTGATCGAGCTTCGATGAATCGACGCGAACGCCCGTTGCGTTGTCGATGGCAGCGACGGCTGCGTCCAGTTCGGCCTGACGGCGGCCGGTGATATACACATGTGCGCCTTCTGCGGCGAAGCGTTTCGCGGTAGCCAGGCCGATGCCGCTGGTTGCGCCGGTAACGAGAGCGATCTTGCCTTCGAGCTTGCGTGCCATGGTGTTTCTCCTTGCGTGCGTTCTGTTGAAATGTCGAGTCGTGAAGCGGTGTGAGAAGAGTATCGACGCACGCGTCATTTCGAAATAGACTCGCCTGCAAACCATCATTGCAGAAATGACATGACGAAACTCCCGGATTTCGAGGGGCTGGCGATGTTCGCCAAGGTCGCTGAGGAAGGGTCGTTCGCTGCGGCGGCGCGGGCAATGGGCGTTTCCGTCGCCACTGTTTCGCGCGGCGTCGCGAGGCTGGAGGAGCGGCTCGGCGCGCGGCTCTTCAATCGAACATCGCGCCAGCTTGCGCTGACCGAGTTCGGCGGCACGATAGCGGAGAAGGCGGGGGATATCTATCGGCAGGCGGAAGAAGCCGAGAACGCGGCGAAAGAGATGTCGGTGCAGCCGCGCGGACTGGTTCGTCTGGCCGTGCCCATGTCTTTCGGCTTGCGATGGGTCGCGCCGCTGCTGCCGAAGTTCCTGCGCGCTTATCCCGAGGTGTCGGTGGACCTGCACTTGTCGGATGCGACGGTCGATATCGTTGCGCAAGGGTTCGATGCGGCGCTCAGAATCGCCGCGTTGCCCGACTCGTCGCTCGTGGCGAAGCGGCTTTGCGCGGTATCGCAACTGGTCGTCGCTTCACCGGATTATCTGCAGCGATACGGCCGGCCGACGCATCCGCGCGATCTGGTCGGTCGGCCGTGTTTCTCCTATGCGTACCGCGCGGCCACGGATGTCTGGCGATTTGTGAACGATGCAGGCGAGGAAGAACCCATCACGCCGGTCGGCCCGCTACGCGTTACGAATTCCGATGCGCTACTTCCGGCGCTGCTCGATGGAATTGCCATCGCGGAATTGCCGGAGTTCATTGCCGGTGAATATCTGGCAGACGGACGGCTCGAAGCGATCCTGACCGACTGGCACTTGACGCGTGGCGGACTCTATTTCGTGACGCCCTCGGCGCGAGCGCGCCCGGCGCGGGTGAGGGCACTTGCCGACTTCTTCGCCGAGCATCTCTCGGAACCTCTTTGGCTCGCGCCGCGCAATCAACGTCCTCTGAAAGAGGCGTCTCGCAGGCGCTCTAGCGCGTCCTCAACTCGCGCCTGATGAGCTTTCCGGTCGATGTCATCGGCAACGACTCCCGGTATTCGATGACGCGCGGATATTCGTGTGCCGCCAGGCGTGTGCGTACATGGTCCTGCAGTTCGCGGGTCAAGGCTTCGCCGGGAGAGTAGCCATCGGCCAGGACGACACACGCCTTCACTATCTCGGTGCGCTCGGCATCGGGCACGCCGACGACGGCCACGAGCCGGACGGCGGGATGCCCGAGCAGGCAGTCTTCGATCGGGCCCGGGCCGATGCGATAACCCGCGCTCGTGATGACGTCGTCGTTGCGGCCCACATAGTGGATGAAGCCGTCGCTGTCCATGCGTCCGAGATCGCCTGTCAGCAGATAGTCGCCCGCGAACTTCTCTGCGGTCGCCGAAGGATTGTTCCAGTAGCCCAGGAACATGACCGGGTCCGGCGCCTTGATGGCGATGTTGCCGATGTCATCGACCGCCTGCACGATGCCGTGATCGTTCACCACGCGAACATCGTGTCCGGGCGCAGCGCGTCCGATCGCGCCGGGACGAGCCGGGAACCAGTTCCCGCATGACGACACCACCATGTTGCATTCGGTCTGACCGTAGAACTCGTTGATGGTGATGCCCAACGCTTCCTTGCCCCACGTCAGCAGCTCCGTTCCCAACGACTCTCCGCCGCTCGCGACTGAGCGCAGCCGCAAGTTCCATTGCTCGCGCGGCGCCTTTTCGCTACGCAGCATCTTCAACGCGGTGGGCGGCAGAAACACGTGCGTCACGCCGTGGCGGCTCATCAGATCGAAGGCTGCTCGCGCATTGAACTTGTCGAAGCGGTGCGAGACGACAGTGGCACCGTGATGCAGCGCAGGCAACAGGACGTCGAGCAGACCGCCGATCCAAGCCCAGTCCGCCGGCGTCCAGAAAATGTCATCTCGGCTGATGGTGCCGCCGTGCGACATCTCGACACCGGGAAGATGGCCCAGCAAAACCCGCTGCGCATGTAGCGCGCCCTTCGGCTTGCCCGTGGTGCCGGACGTGTAGATGATGACGGCGGGGTCATCCGCCGTAGTCGCAACCGGCTCCAACGTGTCGTCTTGTGCGGCGAGCGCTGTGTCGAAGTTTTCGACTGCGCCACTGCCGTCAGGCTGGTCGCCCGTCACGAAGACGGTGCGCAATGCCGGCAACCGGTCTCGTATGCCGGCAATCTTCCGTGCGCCTGCTGCATCCGTCACTAGCACACTGGCCCCGCTGTCCCGCAGACGAAATTCGAGCGCTTCCTCGCCGAAGAGCGCGAAGAGCGGCACCGAGATCGCGCCGAGCTTGAAGGCGGCGATGTGCGCGATCGCTGTCTGCGGCGATTGCGCAATGAGAATGGCGACGCGGCTGCCCTTCACGATGCCGTGCGCGCGAAAGCAATGAGCGGCGCGATTGCTTTGGCTTTGCAATTCGCCGAAGCTCATCCGTTCGACGCGGCCGTCCCGATGCTCATGGATCAACGCGGTGTCGCCGGGACGCGAGGCCGCCCACTTGTCGCACACGTCCACGCCGATGTTGTACTGATGCGGAATGTCCCAGCGAAAACTTGCGACAGCAGCTTCATAATCGTTCTCTTTCGACAGCATGGTCACGTCCTTGGATGTGCTTGTTGCTGAGTTCGTGGTTTCGGACATTGTTGCGATGCAGCGAGCGGCGTCGCTCGCGCATGTGCTTGTCGTCCTTCGATTCTGCCAGCGTATCGAGTGCCTTTCCTGCGCGATGTGGAGTCTCACGAACCGGACATGCCCGATTGCTCCACCGCGACACTAACGATATGCTGCAATGGTTCGCGGTCGTCGAGTGCAAGTCAACCGGAGACATCGGCTTGGTCAAGCGTGCATGGATTTTCCCTTGCGTCATCGCCTTGAGTGCGACGCTTTGCGGATGCGGGAAGAACGGTTCGCAGAACGCGAGTCAGGAACCGGGCGCAGCGGCAAGTCAGGCGGCTGCCCAGGCCAGCGCCGCGAGCGGCGTCACGGCCGCCTCGGGTGCGCAAGAGCGAGGCGCAGTGCCTGCGGTCGCCCGGGCGCAGTTGCCGGGAGAAGTCGCGGACACACTTCGTCTGATCAAAGCGGGCGGCCCATTCCCATATAAAGACGACGGCGTGCTCTTTCGCAACAGCGCCGGTCTGCTGCCGCAGCAACCCCGCGGCTACTACCATGCTTACACCGTTCGAACGCCGGGCGCGACGGATCGCGGGCAACGCCGCATCGTGTGCGGCGGCCCGCGCAGGCAAACGGGCGAATGCTATTACACCGACGATTATTACGCGAGTTTCAAGCGGATTTCGGAGTGATTAGGCTACCCCGATGCACCGTACTCGGATGGCGGAAAACTTCGTATCACTATGTATTTGGATTCGGCGTCCATCGAGAAAGAGGGCGAATGGATCATCGATTCTGACGCCCGGAGCATTCGCTAATGCCTTCAGATCTGCGTAACGTCACGCTCTCACTGCTCGATACGCCGGACCTCGACAAGCTCGAGCCGCGCGCCGTCTCGACTCACGCGCCGCGAATCTTGCTGCTCTATGGCTCGCTGCGGCCGACGTCGTACAGCCGGCTGCTGACGCTGGAGGCCGAGCGCATTCTGCGGCACTTCGGCGCTGAGACGAGAGTCTTCGATCCACATGACTTGCCGATTGCCGACAGCGTTCCGGCGGACCACCCGAAAGTCGTCGAGCTTCGCAGACTATCCGAATGGTCGGAAGGACAAGTCTGGTGCAGTCCCGAGCGCCACGGCACGTTGACCGCCGTCTTCAAGAATCAGATTGACTGGCTGCCGCTGGAATTCGGTGGAATCCGCCCGACGCAGGGGCGCACGCTTGCGGTGATGCAAGTCTGCGGAGGATCGCAGTCGTTCAATGCGGTCAACGCGCTGCGCGTGCTGGGCCGCTGGATGCGCATGGTGACGATTCCGAACCAGTCGTCTGTGGCGAAGGCGTATCAGGAGTTCGATGCCGACGGGCGCATGAAACCGTCGGCGTACTATGACCGGGTGGTCGACGTCATGGAAGAGCTCTACAAGTTCACGCTGCTCGTGCGAGACCGCTCCGATTACCTGACCGATCGCTATAGCGAGCGCAAAGAGAAAGCGCCGGCAGTAGCCGCGACGCTCGCCGACGCCGCGATGAACCATGAGCACGACGCGAAGACCGCGGACAGCGACGACGGGGAAGTTGAATAGCGCATACGGGGGCGTGCAGACGACGCTGGAGCACGGAGCGCGCCGCACGCGCCCCCGCCTCAATTCGACAACGACAGATACGGCGAACTGAACGCCTGCGGCGGAAACGCCGGCTGCACGCCGCCCTGACGCGTGAAGCTATAACGCACGTACACCGCGGCAAGCCATTCGCGGAACTGATACGCGTTGCCGAACGATGCCGTCGCGCCGAACGCAAGCTGCGGTGCAAGCTGATATTCGCCCGTCGCGTTGAGCGAATACGAAACGCCCGTCTTGCTCGACCCGGGATAGACCGCGCCCACGTCCGGATTGAGCGGCGAACTCGCGGCGGCCGACTGACGCGTGCTGTCGGTGGGGAAGTAGTTCGACGCATCCTGTCGATAATGCTGCACGCCGATCGAACCTTTCACGTCGTAGCTGAACATCCCCGTGCGGCCCATGTATTCGACCGGAAAGTTCAGGATCACGTACTGCTGCGGGCTGAAGTAACCGCCCTGGCCGTAGGTGAAGTACGAAAGATTCTTGTCGTAGTGCATGAGCGTCGTGTTCGCGCCGACGGTGAGCGTCTGGTCCGCCTCCTTCAGAAGACGCGTATAGATGCCGCCGCCGCCTTTCACCGCGCTGTTCGTCGCGACATGTTTGCCGTCGAGGTACTGGTAGGCCGCGTTCACGTAGACGCCGCTCGTGCTGTCGTCCCAGCTGAGCGCGGCGCGCGCGCCGCTCGATGTCACGCCGCCCCATTCGAGGCCCGCGCCGTCATCGCGCGCGCCGGCGTAGGACAAGAGACTGTCGGTGACGGCGCGTCGCGCGACGGCGAGCGAGTACGACACTTTGTCCGTGATGGCGTTCTGATACTGCAGCCCGCCGACGATGTTCGTTTCGCGAAAGCCGAGCGGCGTGGTGCCGACATCGGCCTGGATGTTGCGGTTTTCGTAGCCGACGGAGAGCCCCACGCCCGTCGCCGTCTGCGAGCCGAAGTCGTTCGTCAGATTGACGATGTTCGTCGTCGTGCTCTGGTTATTGCTCGTGCCCGCGCCGAAACGCGCGAGCGTGTTGTTCGTGCCGTTCGCCGTGCCGGCATCCAGCGTGACAGGCGTCGCGCGCACGACGATATGTCCGTTGCCCGCCTTGATGCGGCCTTCGATCGGCGCTTCGATATCCGTCAGGTTCGACAGTCCGTTCTCGCCATCGCGATTGCGAAATATGACGCCACCGGTGATCGTGCTGGCCTGCTCGCGGTTGATCGCCGCCAGTTCCTCCGCGACGCCGATGGTTTGCGGATTGGCGACCGGCGCGGGCAAACCGGAGTTGCTCATCGATGCGGCCGCCGTCGCGCGCTGTGCGCTTTGCGGCTGGGCGGGATAGTAGGGCTGTGCGTATCCGGCGGGCGGCTGCGGAATATACGGCTGCTGGGCGTATTGCGGCACATACGGCTGCTGCGCATACGGCTGCTGCGCATACGGCTGATAAGCCTGTTGCGGATACGGCTGCTGATATGGCTGTCCGTATGCCTGCGCGTGAGACTGCTGCGCATACGCATACGGATCGGCGGCACGCGCCGTGTTCGCTGTGCTCTTGCGCGTCGCCGTGCGTTTGCCGGCCGGCACGTTGGCGGCTGGTTGCGGCGCGTACGCATTGGCTTGCGCATCGCGCGCGGCGGGCGACATCGGCCACGGCGAACTGTCGTAGCCGTCCGGCGCTGGCGGGTAGCTGGCAGCTTGCGGCGCATACGGTTGATACGCCGGCGCGGGCTGATAAGTCTGCGCGCGATATCCGCTGGCGTCCTGTCCAGGATACGGCTGAAGCGGCGCGCCGGATTGCGCAGCGCCATAGGTGTCCGGGCCGTAGCCATTAGCAGGTGCCGGTGGCGTCCGATAAGCACCCGATTGCGCCGCGCCGTAGGTGTCCGGGGCGTACCCGTAAGCAGGTGCCGGTGCCGCTCGATAAGCACCCGATTGCGCGCTGCCGTATGTCTCCGGGCCGTAGCCATTAGCAGGTGCCGGGGGCATTCGATGAGCACCCGATTGCGCGCTGCCATAGGTGTCCGGGCCGTACCCGTAAGCCGGTGCCGGCGCCGCTCGATAAGCACCGGTTTGCGCGCTGCCGTAGCTGTCGGGACCATAGCCGTCCGCATCAGCAGATGGCGGCCGTGCGATATAAGCATCCGGCTGCGTCGCCCCATACGTATCGGAAGCATGCTTGTCGGCATTAGCCGGTGCGGCCGGCGCGTGGTAAGCCCGCGCTTGCGCCGATGCATAAGCTTCGCCGCCATATGCGCCGGAGGCGCGCCGTCCGCCCGCTTGCCCGGTGCTATCCGATACACCGCCGTAACCGCCGCTCGACGCCGAGCGCGCGGCGCCGGACGGTGCGCCCGGTGCGACCAACGGAGAAGAATAAGGCGCGACAGAAGGCGCCACATACGGCGCCACATACGGCACCGAACTAGGCTGACTGGGTGGCGGGTAGGACGGCACGGCTTGCGGATAACTCTCTGTGTTGACGGGCCGGTACGCGCCCGCGTTGTTCGCACTCGACGGGGCGAGCGGCGACGGCGTGGCCGTATCGACGGCGGTCTTGCCCTCGAACGGATTCGTGCCCGGCAGCGGCATGGAACCGATGCGGCTCATCGCGGCCTGCCAGTCGCGGGGCACGCGGTTGCCCTGAGCGGACGCATTCGCCATCGCCGGCATATTGGCAGCGACGAGCGAACGTTGCAGAAACTGCGCGGCGAGATCGAGCTTGCCCTCTGCGCGATACATCCGCCCGATGGCCGCGAGCACGCCGGGGTCGTTCGGCGCGGCCGCATACGCCTGATTCGCAAGCGATTCCGCCAGCTTGAAATCGCGCACGCCGCTTGCCGCCGACATCGCGGAAGTCTGCAACGCGACATCGTCCGGACGACGCGCGAGCGCCGCTCGATAGCACGACAACGCACTGCGGTCGTCGCCCGCCGAGGTGTACATGCGACCGAGCGCCGCTTGCAGGTCAGGGTTGTCGGGCGTCGCGGCGAGCCACGGCGAAATCACGTCGTAGGCGGCGGCGAGGTCGCCTTGCTTGCGCACCGCATCCGCCTGCGCAACCACGATTCCCACGTTCAGGTTGTCGAAGTCGCGGCGCTGCTGCGTGGTGAGCTGCGTGGCCGAAAGACGCCGCATGACGGAGCCGAGTTCGGCATCCTGATGCGTCGCCGACAGAATGCCCGCGTATTGCAGTTGCAGGCCGACATCGCCCGGCGCATTGGCCACCGCGCCGCGAATCAGCGAGAGCGCCCGCGACGGATCGCCCGCCTGCACATAAGCGGACGCCACCGCGCCCATCAGTTCCGCATTGCCCGCCGCGACCGGTTCGGCGCGTCGCAGAATCGCGAACGCGTGCTGGTTTTGGCCGGCAGCGGCGGCGCGCGTCGCGAGGTCCGCCTGCTGATGCACCCACAAGCGATGCTGCAACGCCGTCATCGCGGATGTGCGCTGCGCCTGGGCAACACGATCGAGTTGCGCGAGACCGGCGGACCAGTCCTGCGTCTCGGCGGAAAGCAGCGCGCTCGCGTAAAGCGCGTCGGTCATGTCGGGATGCGCGGCGAGCAGGCCATCCATCATGCTGCGCGCATTGCCGACGGCGCCCTGACGCACGTAGATGCGCGCGAGGTCGAGCCGCAGCCACGGATCGTCGGGCAGGTTGAGCAGCGCGTCTTCGAAGAGACTGCGCGCCGCGCCGAGATCGCCGCGCGCTTCGGCCGCGCGCGCCTGTGCGGCCTGCGCCTGGCCGCGCAGCGTGTTGATGCCGCCCGCCTTGGCCTGCTGCTCCGTGTTCAGCCGATTGGCGAATTCGAGCGCCTCGTCGCCGCGGCCTTGCGCGGCCAGCGCGCCGACGAGCCCGCGAATCGCATCGGGGTTATCCGCCTGACGCCGCAGCGCCATGCGATACGCGGCCTCCGCGCCGCGCGGATCGCCGTTCGCGAGCAGCATTTCGCCGAGCAGCACTTGCGCGGTGACATCGGACGGATTGATCGCGATGGCGCGCTCGAAGAGCGCCTTGGCCTGCGCGATCTGTCCGTTGCTGCGCGCGCCGATGGCATCGCTCGTATAGGTCCAGTACGTCGCGCTTGTGAGCGCGTCTTTCCAGCGCGCCGGATTGCCGGCCCGCGACGCGCGTTCGAGATACGTGCGCGCCTCCGCAAAGCGCTCTTGCTTGAGCGCCGCGACGCCCATGCCGCCGAGCGCGTCGGCATCGTTCGGATTGCTTGCGAGCACCGACGAGAACCGCGCGCGCGCCGTCGCGAGATCGCCGCGATCCAGCGCGGTGAAGCCTTCCGCGACGGTGCGCCCGCGCGCATCGACGGCGGCGTCGGCCTGCGAGCGTTCGCGCGCGGCCCTGTCCTGCTGCACCATCGAATCGAAACGCGCTTTCACGGCGGCATCGTCCGGTGACACTTGCAGGTATGCCTGATAAAGCGGCGCATCGGACGCCCGCGCGCCGAGCCACAACAGCGCCTGCCGCCAGCTCTTCTTCGCGTCCGCGCCGACCGTGCTGTCGCCCGAGAGCTTCGCGAGCCGCGCGATGCCGTCGCGCCGCGTGCTGTCGCGATACGTCAGATGCTGCGCGTAGGCAAGCGCATAGCGCGGATCGTCGGCATTCCGGCGCGCGAGTTGTTCGAGACCGCGACGTGCTTCGTCCCAGCCCTGCGGCGTGGCGGCAAGCGCCTGGTAGTACTCGAGTTGCAGTGCGGGCGTCGCGGGCTTGCCGTCAATTGCACGCTTGTATTCGTTCACCGCCGACGCGCTTTGTCCGCTTTGCGCGAGACGCCGCGCGTCGTTCACGGTCTGATCGCGCGAGCTGGTTTCGCCGAGACGCCGGCCGAGTTCGTCGATATTCGGATAGTTCGGCGCAACCTGACGCAACTGCGCGAGATATTGCTGCGCGCCGCTGCCGTCCTTGCGATCCGCGAGCACCATGCCCATGCCGAAGAGTGCATCCGGCTGCTTCGGATTGACGCGCAGCACCTTCTGCCACGCCTGCTCCGCGAGGTCGCCGCGCCGGTGCGCCTGCCAGTACTTGCCCTGATCGATGAGCACCGTGAGCGGATCGGCGGCGGCCTGCGCGAACGCCATCGCCGGAACAGCGCACAGGAGCGCCGCGATCACGCGCTTGCGAGTCCGGATCAGCATGCGCTTCTCCAGTTCGGCACGAGCCGGCCGTTTTCATCGAAGCGATATCGCCCGTCGATGAAACCGCCGCCGAAGAGGCCGAGCACGCGGTCGTAGTAGACCGGCTCGCGTCCCGCGCCCGGCGGCGCGGCCAGTGCTTCCAGATGCGCGCGCGCGAGGCCGACGCCGCGTTCGTCGTTCAGCGCCTTGAAGTACGGCGCGAGCGCGCCCCAGTACGAGAGCGGGCCTTCCCCGCTCGCCGCGCCGCTCATGGTCGAGACCTTCTCCGGCGGGAACCCCGTCTGCGCGACGCTCGCGCGCATGCCGCCGAGCGCGTCGAGCCAGGCACGCGCGAGCGGATCGCTTGCAGAGGCCATGCCGGCCCACAGGTAGACGCGAATCGCGTCGTAGCTGCCGGTATCGCCGTTCTTCGGATCGACGACGAACTGGCCGTTCCCGCTTGCCTGATACGCCGCCCAATCCGGCGCATAGCCGCGCGGCGACGTGATCCGGATCATCTTCGCGGCGTTCTGCGCGAGCTTCGTCCACGGGCCGTCGGGCATCTCGCGCGCCAGGCCGCGCAAGACCGGCAGCGGCAGATAGCTCGGATTCAGGCGCGTGACCTGGCCGCTGCGAAAGCCTTGCGGCCCGGGCAGCAGCATCGGACCGATGCCCGGCAGATCGGCGACTTCCTGCTTCACGATCTGTGTCGCGAGCGCATAGGCGAGCTTCGTGTACGCCGGCTCTTTCCAGAGACGCCCGGCCTCGAAGAGGTCGTAGGCGATCCACACGTCCGAGTCCGAAGCGGAGTTCGCATCCATCACGCCGAACGAGCCGTCTTGCCGCTTGCCCCATAGCCACGCGGGCAGGCGCAGGCTCGCCGCATCGAACTGATTGGCCGACAGATTCGTGCGCGTCCAGTTGAGCACGCGATCGAACGTTGCGCGGTCGTTCGCGACAAGCGCGAAGAACATCGCGTAGGACTGGCCTTCGGACGTGGTTTGCTGCGTGTCGGTCGAGCGGTCGATCACGCGGCCGTCGGCCTGCACTACGCGCTCGACGAAGAGGCGATACGCGGGCCAGTCGCACTGCTGCGCGGCGTGCGCGCCGGTGGCCGCAGCCGCGACGACCACGCCGCCGAAAAGTTGGGCTGTCGATAGCCGCATGTCAATCCCTCAGACGCCGCGCGGCGATGGAGCGCAGCGCGCGATAGAACAGGGCAGCAATGATGAGCGAGGCGAGCACGCCGCCGAACACCAGCAGAAGCGGGTGCGACGACAGCGCCCAGCGCATGTACTGCAGCGGCGAGAGATGGCCGACGTAATACGCTTCGCCGTTCGACGTGACCGTCACGGTGCGGCCGTGAATCACGGCCATCGCGCCTTGGATGGAGGGCAGCAGATCGTTGTCGAGCAGAGCGGCGGACAGATCGGCGTCCGACTGGCCCGCCGCGCTGATGAGCGCCACCGCGCTGCGCCCGCTCTTGAGCGGCGATTCGAAGCCCGTGAGGAGCGCATCGCCGTTCGCGCTGACGAGCGAAAGGTCCGCGCGCGCGGGCGAGCGTTCCGGGCCTTGCTCGCCATGCCACCAGTCGACGAGCTTGAACGCGACATCCGATAGCTGGAAGGTGCGCGCGTCGCCGTCGCCGGAGAAGGGCATCTGCTTCGCCCAGCGTTGCAGCAGAGGCTGACGGCCCGGCGAGCCGAGAATCAGCAGATCCTTGTCGGCGAAACGGTCCACATCGTTCGCGCTCGTCACCGTCACGCCCGTCACCGGATAGCCCGTCGATGCGCCCATGCGGCCCATTTCCAGCAGATACAGGCTGTAGTCGGCCGAATTCGGCTCGCTCGGCAGCACGACCGCCGTCTGCGACAAGTCCGCCATGCGCGTGAACGGAAAGCCGCCGTTCGCGAACGCGGCCAGATCGGGCAGCGCCATGTAGTGCGGAAAGCCGGAGAGGTCGATGGTCGAATTTGGATCGACCGCGCCGACGACGTTATCCAGCACGCGCCCCTGGCATTCGCCGGTCTTCGGAATGTCGTAGTAGAAATGCAGGCGCAATTGCGCGCGCGGCGTGATCAACAGCGGCGGCAGGTAGATCTCGCGGCGCGCGGCGACGGTCTTGTCGGGCAACACGCGGCTGAAATACGTGCCGAGATCGAATGTCGAAGTGGACACGGCCGGAATGCGCAGCGACTGCACGAAGCCGTTGTTCACGCTGATATTGAGCGACGAACGGTCGGGCGCGGGCCGCACCGTGTAGCGATAACGAAGATCGACGGGCACGCCCTTCGTCTGCCACATGAAAAGATCGGGCGGCACGCGCAAGTTCACGCGCACGGCGTCGGCGTCGTAGCCGTGCGCGGTCAGGTCCTGCGCTTCCGCCAGCTCGCCGAAGCGCACCGGGCGGTCGGCCGGCAGCCAGTTCGGGGCATCGTAAGGGCGGCGCGGTTGCAGGTCGTTGAACTGCGTGATGGTCGCGCTCGTGCCGGACAGCGCGTTGCGGCCGACGCCCAGCGCCTTCGCGGCGGTCTTCAGTTCGTTGTCGTCGCGGCCGAGCACGAGCAACAGGCGCCCGCGCGCGTTCATGTCGCGTTCGACGAGCGCGATCGTCGGACCGGAAACCGGCGGAATATCGACGCCCGCGACTTTCCCATCGCCGACAGCGAACACGACGGCATTGCCCGACAGCGGCACGTTGTCGGTCTGCGCCGGGAAGATGGCGCCGCGATAACCCGCGAGCGAGCCGAAGTACGACGCGACCATGCCCGCCGATTCCAGCGCGGCGAGGCTCGGCTTGCCCGCGAACACGAACGGCAATTCGAGGCGGCGCACGTCGCGGCGGTCGAAAAAGGGCAGCGGCAGCGCGGCGAGATCGGGCTTGCTGGCAATCGCCGCATACGTGAGATCGAGCGAACTCGCGTTGCTGACCGTTGCCCACAGCGTCGAGTTCGACGGGTCTTCGCACTGCTGCGTGTAGTGCCCGATCAACTGCACGTTGAGGTGATTGAACTCGGTGATGAAGCGCGGATCGATCGCCACGTCGCGCGCGACGAGCGTGCCCGCCTGATCGCGCGGCACGGGCAGCGTCGCGGCCACTTCGCCGTTGATGAGCACCTTCAGTTGCGAGATCGAGGGCAACAGCGACGGCGAATAGCTATAGATGAGATGCAGCACCGCGCCGGTCACGACTTCGTCGCCGCGCACCGAGAATGCGATGCCGTTCTGACCGTCGGTGCCGCGCAGTTGCAGCGGATCGAGCGCGCCGTAATCGGCGAAGGTCAGCGTCTGGCGGCGGCCGCCCGGGACCAGCGTGCCGGGATCGGCGGTCGTCGGAATGCGCGAGGTGAGGGGCTTGTCGGGCTTGCCGGAGAACGCGGGAACCGGCATGGCGAGCGCCGGCTGCTGAATCGTGGCCGGGTTGTACACCACGGCCGGACTCGGCGCGGGCACGGTGCCCACGCCGGTGGCCTGCTGCGTGGCACCCGCCGGCGCCGTGCTTTGCGCGGCCGCCGCGAGGGACGCGAACGGCGCTGCGAACGCGGTCTGCAAGGCCACGAAGACGGCCAGTGCACGCGCGAGCGGCCTTTCGCAAAAACGCGGCGCGCGCTCGCCCGCTCGTTCTTCAACGCGCAACTTCGACATACCCATGCCCATTATTGGTCTTTGGTTTTCAGCTTCTTCACATCGACCGGGCGCTTGTTCATCCAGGTACGAAGGTCGCTGTACAAATGCTCGAACAATCCCGCGATGCCGCGCGTGCCCACCAGCAGCACGTGCGAGAGGCCGCGCAGCGGCGTATCGGGGCGGCGTCCCTCGGACCAGCCGGTCCAGGCGTCTGCGCGCGCGAATGTGGTCTTCACGAAGTCGTATTCCTGCTCGCGCGTGAGTTCCGAGAAACGCAGTCCGACGCGGCCCGGTTCGGTATAGCCGACGGTCGCGGGAAACGCGTATTCCTCGTCGCCGCGAAAGAGCGAGACGGTCACGCGCTCGTCTATCGGCACTTCGATCTTCGCCGGCAGCGCGACGCCCACGCCGCCTTCCGAATAATCGATGGTCTCGCACGCGAGCGTGCGCCCGGTCGAGAACTTGAGCATGACGGGCATTTTCATCGACACGCGATGCGTCGCGCGGACCTGCCTGCGCTCGCTCGCCGCCGCCACGGACGCGCCGAGAATCAGCATGTTGTAGATGGTCCAGCAGAGGTTGAGCAGCGTCGTGTTCACTTCGCTGCGCACGTGCCAGTACAGCGCGATATGCACGATTCCCGCGGCGAACCCGAGCAAATTCAGCAGCAGCAGGAACAGGTACGGCCGCGAGATGGTCCAGTCGAAGTAGTCCTTTGTGATCTGGCCGCCCTTGGCCGTCACGTTGAACTTGCCGAGCTTCGGGTTGATGACGGCGAGCAGCGTCGGCGCGGTGATGTACGACGCCAGCACTGACTCGTACACTTCGGCCCAGAACGAGTGGCGGAAGGTGCGCTGCATGCGCGAATTGGTGATGCTCGCGTGCATCATGTGCGGCAGCGCGAAAATGGCGATGCTGCTCGCCGCCGCTTCGATCACATGCGCGCCGAAGAAGAGATACGACAGCGGCGCGGTGAGAAATACGAGACGCGGCACGCCGTAGAAGAAGTGCAGCATGCCGTTGAGATAACACAGCCGCTGGCCGATCTTGAGCCCGCGCCCGGTGAGCGGATTGTCGATACGGAAAATCTGCGTCATGCCGCGCGCCCAGCGGATGCGCTGCCCGATATGGCTCGACAGGCTTTCGGTGGCGAGGCCCGCCGCCTGCGGAATCGCGAGATACGCGGTCGTATAGCCCAGCCGATGCAGCTTCAGCGCCGTATGCGCGTCTTCCGTGACGGTTTCGACCGCGATGCCGCCGATCTCTTCGACCATCGAGCGGCGCAGCACGGCGCACGAGCCGCAGAAGAAGGTCGCGTTCCAGAGATCGTTGCCGTCCTGCACGAGGCCGTAGAACAGCTCGCCTTCGTTCGGCACCTTGCGGAACGTGCCGAGATTGCGCTCGAACGGATCGGGCGAGAAGAAATGGTGCGGCGTCTGCAGCATCGACAGCAGCTTGTCGCGCAGGAACCAGCCGAGGCAGATCTGCAGAAAGGAGCGCGTCGGAATGTGATCGCAGTCGAAGATCGCGATGAACTCGCCCTTCGTGATCTTCATCGCCTCGTTGATGTTGCCGGCCTTGGCGTGCCGGTTATGCGTGCGGATCGTCCAGTTGACGCCCACTTCCTCGCAGAACGTCTTGAACTCGGGGCGGCGGCCGTCGTCGAGCACGTGGATCGTGAGCTTGTCCGTCGGATAGTCGAGCGCGAGCGCCGCGTAGATCGTCGGCTTCACGACCGAAAGCGGCTCGTTGTAGGTCGGGATCAGGACATCGACGGTCGGCCAGTCGCTGCGGTCGGCGGGCAGCGGCAGCGGCTTGCGCTTGAGCGGCCACGCCGTCTGGAAGTAGCCGAGCAAGAGCACGAGCGCCGCATAGACTTCGGCCGCGACGAGCAAGAGACCCCACGCGGCGTCGAGCGGCCGTTCCCAGTACGTCGTCTCGGTCAGACGCCAGAACATGTAGCGGCCCGACGCGACGATCGACAACATGATCATGACGAGCGTCGCGTACTGGCCCTGCAGACGCCGAAAGCCGAGCGCGCAGACGAAGCAGATCGTCGCGAACGCAAGCTGCTGGCCGAATGCGAGCGGCACCGTGACGACGAAGTACAGCGCGAACGCGGCGAACATCGTGAGCAGAGCGACGACGGCGCGGTTGCCCCAGATGCCGGCGTCGACCAAACGTTCGAGGCGCGAGGTCGCCATGCTGACCTCGGTTTCCTGCGACGGAATCTTCGCGGAACTCATGCGAGCTTCCTCGACGAAGCGGCCATCGCGTCGATGATGGACAGGAGCCAGTCGCCGCAGGCGCGCAGATCGGCGGCGGCTTGCGAGAGCGAATCGTAGTGAATGAGCGTCGTGTCGCACGCGAGCGATTCGGAGACGCCTTCGTCCTGATGGATGACGCCGGGGAATAGCTTCGTGCCGAGCATGTTGCGCAACACCTTCAGCACGTCCTTGCTCAACTGGCGCGACAGGTCGACCTGATTCACCACGTAGCCCTGACCCGCGAAGTCCGGACGCGGCGCAGCGTAGGCATCGACCATGCGCTCCATGCCGGGGATCGCGGCGTAGGACGCGGCGTCCGCCAGCACCACGTTGAGCGCGAAGTTCGCGGCCGTGAGCGCGGTGCGCGTGTAGACCGACGAGCCGGGCGGCGTATCGACGATCACGATGTCGTTCGCATCCAGCGCGAGCGCTTCGAGCGAACGCGCGAGCCACGACGGATCACTGTCGACGAGCGCCTCGAAGCGGCGGCGGTCGTCCTCGGTCACGGCGCCGTAGGGCAGCACCGTGACGCCGTCGACGCCGTCGAACATCACGGTCTGCCACGGGTCGCGGCTGAGCGTCGCGCGCGAGATTCCGTCGATGCTGTCGAGCGGGATGCCGAAGTGCAGGCGCAGCGCGTTCTGCGGATCGAGATCGAGCACGATCACGCGACGGTTGCGCGCGGCCAGCACCGAGGCGAGATTGGCGGCGAGCGTCGTCTTGCCGACGCCGCCTTTCGCGGAAACTACCGTGATGACTCTCATAAGCGTGGGAGGCGGCCGGCGCGCGAGGCGTGGCCCGCGCCTGCCTGCGTGTTCGTGAGTTCGGTGGCCGGGCGGCCGGCTCGGCGCAGGCGTTCGAACATCGCATCGAGGGAATCCGCCGGTGCGTTCGTCGCGGGCTCGATTTGCGGTTTGAAGAGCTTGCCCAGGATGGACTGCGGCTGCGGCTGGTGTTCCGGCGCGGGCACGGCCGGCGGCACTTGCCTTTCGAGTGCATTCGCTTCGAACGAGAATCCGCGGATCGCCGCAGGTCCGTTCGTGACCGATGCCGCCGAATCCGGAGTCATTCCTGTCGCGGGCGACACCGATTCATCCGTTGCCGAGAAGCGCGATGCGCCGAGCGATTCCGCGGCGGGCGCATTGACGGGCGGAATGTTGCGGCGATGTCCGCGCATGAAGAGCTGCCGCTTGCCGCGCTGAATGGCCGTCGCTGCGGGCTGCGTGCTGGCCGGTTCGCTGGAACTCGTCGGGGCGGCCCGGCGCGGCGCGATTTCGGGAATTGCCGGCTGCGCGAAGTCGAGCGTCGCGAGCAGCGGCCAGCGGGTGCGAGCCGACTTGGCCTCGTTTTCCCGGCCGATCTCCTGGTAATCGCCTGCATTGCCGCCGAAATGATCGAACAGCTTCTCGATGTCGCGCGAAGTACTCATGGTGCCGCTTCCTCGTCGTGCTTATTGATGCTTGGCCGGTACTGCTCGTTTTTGATCCGCCGCGTCGTGGCGGCAGTCATCGGTACTCAGATGTCTGAATCAAAGCGCGGCGCGCGCGAGCCTGAACTCGATGGCCGCGTCGTCGCCGAATTCGCTTGCCTGCCGGACCGCGAGCCCTTGCGCGCCGAGTCCGGCGAGCCACCGCTGATAAGCGCCTTCGAGAAACGCGGGCGTCCACGCGAGGGCGCTCTCCCCAAAGGCTTGCAGCGGCGCGCAGTAATGCACGATGCTCAAATGGTCGCGCTCGTCGGAGAGTTCGACGAAGCCCCAGTCGGTGTCGCGCCACAGCGCGTTGAGCGCGTCCGCGAGCGCCGGCGTCGTGTCGCACGGCGGCAGCGGATTTGCGTCGGCAAAGCGGCTGCCTACGCGCTCCATCAACTCACGCAGTTGGTCGTGCCCGATCTGCGCTTCGAACTCGCTCGCGAGCGCGGCAAGCACGCCGCGCCATTGCCTGGAGATCTGACGGTCCAGCAGGTATTCGAAAATAGCGGCCATGTTCTTGTTAGGCAGGCGTGAGACGCGTAATGACTCGATCTCGTTTTCGTCCTCGCGAGCGATTTCTTTAGCGTGCGAGCACTGATTCTGACGATTGTCCAGGCGCTACGACCCGCCTGAAGTTACTTCAATGTCGTTTTTTTCGCCAGTAGAAAGACTGGCCGGACATTTTGTCGGCTTGACAAAGGCGACGTTGCAGATGACTTGTATCTGCATTGGGCTATCGAGGCTAGACGTAAGATGAACAGGCCCCTTGGTTTGATCCGAAAACCACGCACCGCCCCGCGCGGCGGCGGCAGTGTACCATCTCGTTAATGTGCGCAACTCACGCTTACCGGGTGTTATTTCACCTGCATCGATGTTAGGCGGAACTAATTACTTAGGGGTGAGTGCGCTGCCGCGTTTGCTTTTTGTCGTACGAAAGGCAAGCGTTTGCCGTCGGCGCGGCTCTGCTCGCACGGGGCGATCCGTGAGGCCGGCTTTCTGGTTGGAGCTAGCGTCACGACCGGCCTGCGCGCCGGGCGCACGTTCAACGGGTGATTCATTAGGCGCGAGCGCAATGTCATTGCGTTCCGCCGACCGCTCGTTGCTTGCCTTGCTCGAGCCTGAGCTTGCCGCGCCGTTGGCATTGCGACTCTCTGCATCGCGGACGCTCGATCCCCTAAATCAGCGTTTCCCTTCTTCCTTGACGTCGATCTCTGGTCGTGCGCGTCGAGCTTTTCTGTGCCGATGTCGATAGCAAATGGCCTTTAGTTGCCCCGAAGCCTATCTGTCCGGCGTGTCGCTTTTCGACGACTACACACATGCGCGCGACATCGATACCGGCGCACCGTTGCGGCATCGCCCCACTGCTTGCCACGGTTGCAGCCGCATACGGTCATAGACCGCTCGGCCCACGTGGTCAAATGGCATGCGAGTTGGGCGCACCATCGCGTGTCCGTGAACGATCCGCCAACCGGGCGAGACCTCACGTACATGTTTTACGTCAGCGGGAAGTGGCTCGCTCATGTGCGCGGTGACAACCGACGAACTAGCAGCTTAGTCACGCCAGTTCACTCGCGAGAGACATGCGCACGACGGTCCGGTCTGCTGATCGACGCGAGCACGCTCCTGCACACGACGGCACGACGATTGCGCAAGCACCGTCGCCGTTCATCGGCATCATGTCAAGGAGCCGCGATGAAAGTGGATTTGCACGTCAACGGAACCGTGCTCGTGCTCGATCTCGACGCGCGCGTCACGCTCCTCGACGCGCTGCGCGAACACGCCGGGCTGACCGGTGCGAAGAAGGGATGCGATCAGGGCCAGTGCGGTGCGTGCACGGTGCTCATCGACGGGCGTCGCGTGCTGTCATGCCTCACGCTCGCCGCAACGGCGCGCGGCGAAGTGACGACCATCGAAGGTCTCGCCGACGGTCACGCGCTGCACCCGATGCAGAAGGCATTCGTTACCTGCGACGCCTTGCAGTGCGGCTACTGCACGCCGGGGCAGATCATGAGCGCGATAGCGTGCATCGACGAGGGCCACGCCAATTCGCGCGATGAAATTCGCGAGTACATGAGCGGCAATCTGTGCCGCTGCGCCGCGTATCCGAAGATCGTCGACGCTATCGAGCAGGTGCGCGAGGCGGCTCACACGGAGCGCGAATAATGCGGCCTTTCCAGCTTCTGAGTGTCCAACAGGCGGACGAGGTGGCCCAATGCGCATCCTTCGATGACGCCGCCGAACTCACGGTGACGTCGCCCGCGCAGTTTCTGGCCGGCGGCACGAATCTTCTCGACCTGATGAAGCTCGGTGTCATGACGCCCGAGCGCCTCGTCGATATCAGCCCGCTGACCGCCGCGCATTCCGCCATCGAAGCGAATAGTGACGGCTTGAAGCTCGGCGCCTTCGCGCATATGTCCGATGCGGCGGACCATCCGGTTCTTCGACGCGACTATCCGGTCATCGCGCAGTCGCTATGGAAAGCGGCGAGTCCGCAATTGCGCAACATGGCGACGCTCGGCGGCAACGTGCTGCAACGTACCCGCTGCCTGTATTTCCGTGACACGAGCTGGCAGGCGTGCAACAAGCGCGCGCCCGGAAGCGGCTGCGCGGCGAAGGAAGGCGTGAACAGGCGGCTCGCGGTGCTTGGCGTGAGCGAGCATTGCATCGCGAACTATCCGGGCGATTTCGCTATTGCGCTCGTCGCGTTGGGCGCGGAAGTCGAGATTGTCGGTACCAGCGGACAGACGCGTCGGATGCCGTTCGAGCAACTGCACCGCTTGCCGGGCGACACGCCGCATCTGGAGACGGCTCTTCGCCCGGGCGATCTCATCGTCGCCTTCCATGTGCCTGCCGGTGCATGGACGCGGCGCTCGCTGTATCTCAAGATCCGCGATCGCGCGTCGTATGACTTCGCGCTGGCGTCCGCTGCCGTGGCGCTCGAATTCGATGCACAGGGCGTGGTGCAACAGGCGCGCATCGGGCTGGGCGGATTCGTCGCGAAGCCGTGGCGCGCGCACGAAGCGGAGGCGGCGCTCGTGGGCAAGCGTATCGACGAAGGCAGCGCGAACCTTGCTGCGGACGCGGCACTCGCGGGCGCCGTCGTCAGCGGCGAGAACGCGTTCAAGCCGGAACTCGGACGCCGCACGCTGGTGCGCGCGCTATTGGAAGCCGCCGCTCTGCCGGAGGTGTCATGAGTCAAAGCGATTCACTCGCCGCGCAGCAGCCGGCGTTCGGCGTGCCGCACGTGCGCATCGACGGCGAGGCGAAAGTCACGGGCCGCGCGTGCTATGCATCGGACGAGCCGGTGGAAAATGCGGCGTACGCGTTCCTGCTGACGAGCACCATCGCGAATGGCCGCGTGCGGCAGATTCATACCGGCGATGCGCTTGCCATCGACGGCGTGCTCGATGTGCTCACGCACGAAAACGTCGGCAGCGAGGCGAAGCCGCCCGAGCAGCAGGCGGGCGGCGCCACGACGAGCACGCTCGAAAGCGATCGCGTGTGGCACGACGGACAGATCATCGGCGTCATCGTGGCGACGAGCTATGAGATCGCGCGGGAAGCGGCGCGACGCACGCGTATCGATTACGACGAAGCGGCGGCATCGGCCACGTTCGGCAGCGCGGGGGTAACGGGCGAACGGCGCGAGCCCGGCGAGCATGAGGACTACCGCATCGGCGACTTCGACCGGGCATTCGCAAGCGCCGATTGCCGCGTCGAAGCCATCTATGCCACGCCGACGCAGCATCACAATCCCATCGAGCTGTACACCACGACGTGCGCATGGCAAGACGATAAGCTCACGATCTGGGAACCGAGCCAATTTGTCTACGGTCTGCGCGGCAACGTCGCGCAGCAGCTCGGCATTTCGCGCGAACAGGTGCATGTGGTGTCGCGCTTCGTCGGCGGCGCGTTCGGCGGCAAGGGCAATGCAACGGCGCGCACGGCATGGATAGCGATTGCCGCGCGACGTGTGGGACGGCCCGTGAAGCTCGTCGCGACGCGGGATCAGAGCTTCACCATTGCGACGTATCGCGCGGAGACGCGTCATCATGTGCAGCTCGGCGCGACGCGCGACGGCAAGCTGGTCGCGTTGCGGCACGAAGGCTGGGAACTCACGAGCCGGCCGAGCATGTACAACGTTTCGGGGACCGAAACAACTGCGCGCTTGTACGCGTGCCCGAACATCGAAACCGTGGTGAACGTGGTGCACGCCGACCGCAACACGCCGGGCTTCATGCGCGCGCCGCCGGAAACGCCCTATATGTTCGCGCTGGAAACGGCGATGGACGAACTGGCAGTGCAGTTGTCGATGGACCCGGTCGAATTGCGACGCCGCAACGATACGACGCTCGACCCGGTCACGGGCAAGCCGTTCACGAGCCGCCGGCTCGCGGCGTGTCTGGATGCCGCCGCTGAGCGCTTCGGCTGGCATGCGCGCAATGCGCAGCCCGGCTCGATGACCGACGGCGACTGGCTCGTCGGCTGGGGCTGTGCGAGCGCGGCGTATCCGTCGAATATCGCCGCGACGGCCGCGCGCGTGAGCCTCCATGCGGATGGCCGGGCACGCGTCGATATCGCCGCGCATGACATCGGCAACGGGGCATACACCGTCATCGCGCTGACGGCGGCGCACTGTCTCGGCATCGATCCCGGGCAGGTCGAGGTGCACATCGGCGACACGGACTATCCGCCGGCCGCGCTCGCGGCGGGATCGAGCCATACCGCGACCATCACGCACGCGGTGGCATCCGCCTGCGATGCGCTGCGGGACAAGCTCGCGCGCGCGGCGTCGCTGGCCGGGCCGCTGATGGGTCGCGATCCGCAGGACATGCAATTCGCGTCGGGCCGCCTCGTGTCCGGCGACGCCGCCGAGCCCTTGCACGATGCCGTGGTGCGCACGGGCGGCGAGATCGTGATCGCCGAGAGCGAGCACATTCCGCGCGGCCTCAAGCCCGAGGCGATGGACAAGCTGCGCGCGGGCAAGCTCCCGATGATGCGCGGCCATCAGCGCGATGACGCCACCGCCTACGCGTTCGGCGCGCACTTCGTGGAGGTGCGCGTGCATCGTCTGACGCGCGAGATTCGCGTGTCGCGCATGGTGGGCGCGTTCGCGTCGGGGACAATCGTCAACCCGCTCACGGCGCACAGTCAGTACATGGGCGGCATGATCTGGGGCATCGGCGCGGCCTTGCTGGAAGCCACCGAAATCGACAAGCGCCATGCGCGCTATATGAACGACAACATCAGCGAATATCTGATTGCGGCGAATGGCGATGTCGGCGAGATAGACGTGATCATGCTGCCGGAAGCCGATACGCAAGTGAACCCGCTCGGCGTGAAAGGGCTGGGCGAAATCGGTATCGTCGGCGTGAACGCGGCTATCGCGAATGCGGTGTGGCATGCGACCGGGCGGCGCGTGCGCGAATTGCCGATTCGCATCGAAGATCTGCTTTGAGCGCGAAGGGTCGCATTACATGAGCCGGCCCCACTCATAATCCACGCTGTCCGGCGTCAACGGAAACAAACCTGCGCCCGGCGTGAATGTGAGTTCGCCAAAATAAATCGTGTTGTCGACGTTGTAGAGGTCGACGCGCACGAAGTCGAAATCGCTCGACAGCGTGCGCGCGACCCATAGCAGCTCGTCGAGGTTTGCTGGCGGCGGCGCGGGTGTTTCGCTGCGGCCGTAGTGCCCCATTTTGATATCGAGCCGATTCCAGTGTTCGTCGTAAATATCGCCGCGCGGATGCCCTTCGAAACGGTCCGAGATCACGAGAATGAATATCTGCGGATTATCGGGATTTCTGTTGAATACATGAATCTTGATATCGGGCGGCACTTTTCGGTCCGGCCCGAGAAGAAGTTGTTCGAAGAAAATGCGCCGCTCGATATCGCGATAATGCCGTTCCCTTGCAATCGTGAAGAAGTTCGTCGATAACCAGCGCTGCGCCAGCGCATCGAGGGCCTCGAACGAAGTCTCGCGCTTATCTTTGATGATTTTGACGAACCCGCAGCCGTGATTCGCTTTCATCACGAAGGAAGAGGGCAGCGCGTCGAATTCTGCCTTGGTAAAAGACGACGGCGCGGCGATCAGCGGAATCAGATACTTTTCGCCGATTTTCCCGCCGACGTAGGCGCGAACCTTGAGCTTGTCCGATAGCTCGGTATAACGCGGGTCCGGAGCGAGGCAGCGCTGCAGTACCTTTTCGTTGAACGTGGCTGGATGGCGCAGATTCGGAAACCTGCCGACTCTGCGACGATGATAAAGGCTCAACAACACCTTGTCGGGCAAACAATATTTCAGACCGTGAATCAGCATTTGTCTGGCGGTCATGCGTTTGCCTCCATCACTGGCGGTCGATCGAAACGCTTGGCTTTTCGGATCGCCACGCGCGATGACAAGCTTTGGATTGCTGGCGCGACGTTACTCGGCTGAGAAGCTCGACGCGCAACGGTGGAACGAGGACGCGGCGAGCTAGGTCGGCGGACGTTCGAAGCCGACTGCCACTTCGTCGCGATGCAGATCGCGTATTCGCCCGGCACCGGGCGTCGACCAGCCGAGCGTTCGATTAAGCAGTCTTTCCAGTTCGGCATCGAGGGCTCGGCCATTGAAATCGCTTTCTACTTTGCGACGCGCGTTCGTCCGGATCGCCTCGATATCGACTTTTCCCTCGACGATTGCCGAAAGCGCCTCCGCGATGGCGCTTGCAGAACGCTCGTCGACAAGCAGACCGGTCACGCCATCCGTCACGAGTTCTGGTATTCCGCTATGCCGCGTCGCCACCACCAGCACACCCGTGGCCATGGCTTCCATAATCGACACGGGGATGCCTTCCATGTCGCCATTGCTTGCCACTACGGATGGCAGCAGAAAGACGTCCGCGTTTTTCAGTTCCTCAAAAACCTGTTCGTGGGTGCATTTGCCTAAGAAATTTATTTCGTTGGTACTGTCCGAAGCGGCTTGGCGCAGCGTGCTTTCAAGCGGACCGAAACCGATCAGGTTCAGCTGAATCGGATGTTTGCAGTTGCGCACGCCTTCAATGGCGTAGGCGAGTCCTTTCTTCTCGGTGAATCGCGCGACGCTCAATACCTTTAGCGGTCGATTGAGTGGCCGGTTACTCGCCTGTGCCGTCAACCGGTGTATTTCGACGCCGACATGGTGAACCTTCGTTCGCGATTCGGGCGCTCCCCATTCGATCAGCCGATCTCTCCAGAGATTACTGATCGGCAGCAAAAGCGCACTCTGGCGAAAGAGGCGCCGATAATGCGGCAGCCATCGCTCCAGAGTTCTTTGCTCGCTCATATCCGCGCCATGAAACACGGTAACGATGGGGCCAGTCAAAAGGCCCGCTTCCTGAAGATACATGGCGCGCACGCCAATCGGGCCGAAGTGCGCGATGATCACGTCGAAATCGACGCCGGCGGTATCGCCGCCCGAGACGATATCGATGAACGCTGAACGGCAGCCGGTCGCCGCCGCGCGCAGGGCGACGGACAGCCTTCTGCGCTCCTTGTCATCGACGCAGGCGAGCGCGCCGAGTTTCGCGCAGAGCATCGAATGACGCAGCATGCCGACGTCTTGCCGGAACACGCGCAGGTCCAGGCGTCCCCGCATGGGATAGACCGCGGAGTCGTCGAATTTCGCCGCAAGCACGGACACTTCGTGGCCGCGCTCCGCGAATCCTTGCATCTGACGGAGAACGAACGTTTCCGAAGGTACCGGCAACTTGTCGACGATAAATGCGATCCGCATCGGCTACCCTCAGTCAAGTGGTGGCGTGAAGCGCGCGCGAATGCGTGACGATGAGAAGTCACGCCGATAACCGTGCGCTTGCTTCCGTTTGTCTTGCGGATGGTAGACCATCGAAAACCGGAATGCATCAATTGCGTGCCGTTGGCGACGGCATTATTCTTCGCACGAATGTGCGCGTCGCGCGTGGCCGCGACGGTAAAACGATACGTTCACCGAACAGAATTCACACAGCGGAAACCCCCATAAACGTACTGATAATGTCCCTGGAACCAGTTGCGAAAACTCGGGCGCAACATGCAGGCAGCCGTTCGCGGCGAGCCGCCCTTGATGACGAAGTGCTTGCCGTCGAAAAAGTTCGCCGAATAGCCGAGATAGAACGGAAACGGCTCGAATCCGGCGAGCGGCCCGAAGGTCGTCGACGTCCACTCCCAGCCGTTCCCGTATTGCCCTTCGACGCCGAACGCGCTGCGATTGTCAGGATGCGCCTGCACGGGCGTCGGATCCCAGCGGCGAAAGTCGAAGTTGCCTTCCGCGACGTGCGGCGTGCCGATGGCCGCGCGCTGCCACTCCGCTTCGGTCGGCAGCCGCTTGCCGGCCCAGCGCGCGTAGGCATTCGCCTCGGCGTAGCTCACATAGACCGGCCAGTCGAGCGGAAGCGCAATTTCCTTGAACATCGTGCGCAGCTTCCAGACCGAATCCGGGCAGTTCTGGCTGCCCCCGGCTTCGTCGCCGCGAACCCAGAACGCCGGATGCGCAACGCGCTGCTGTTCCTTCCACGCCCAGTCTTCGTCGGTCCAGAGCGCGCGGTTCCAGTAACCGCCCGCGTCGATGAAGCGCAGATAGTCGCCGTTCGTCACCATGTAACGGTCGATGTCGAACGCCGGCACGTCCACCGTGACTTCCCCGAACTCGTTGTCCCAGCCGAACCGCTGGCTTTCCCGCGAGAGGCCGAGCGTCACGCTCCCCGCCGGAACGTGCACGGTCTCGTGCACGAGCGGGCGATCCGACGTGCGCTCCGACGCGGCATTGGCCGGTGCTTTTTTCCTGTCGACCGGTAATTGGTGCAGCATGTACGCGAGCGTTTCGGCGTGCATGAGCCGATGTTCGATGGCTACTTCCAGCAGCTTCGCGGGCGAGTCGTCGGAAGAAACGGGCTGCGCGACGAGCGTGATCGGATCGAAGCGGGCGTCGATATCGGCGCGCACTCGTGCCTTGTAGGCCTCCACTTCGTCGAGCGTGGGCCAGTCGCCGGGCTGATCGGTCGGCAGACCGCCATCCACCGGATCGATGCCGAAAGCGAAGAGTTGATCGTAGACGGGGTGCGCGTTGGGCAGATGAAAGAGGCGCTGATCGAACAGATTGCGGTCGAACGCCTCTAGATGGCCGATGTAGAACACGATGCGGTGCCGCTCGGCGATCGGCCGGTCGTACAGATGTTCGCGCTTGACGATCTGGAACAGTTCGTCCGTGACGCGGCGCGCTTCGGCGAGCCGGTCGAGCAGCGGATGACGCAAGGATGGTTCGCGATTCATGTCGCTCGATCTCCGTGGCGGGCCAAGGTCGTGCCTTGGAACACAAAAGACTAATGCGAAGCGAAGCGCGTGCCAAGCCAATAATCGGCGGCGTTTATTCACGCACGGGCAATAAAGCGGCGCTTAACCGCGCCGCGCTTGGCCGCAGGCGAAATGTCAGATACTGCGCAGGCCGTCGAAATCGCGGATGCGAATGGACTTGCCCTGCGCCTCGATCAGCCCCAGCTTGTCGAAGCGCGACAGCGTGCGGCTCACGGTTTCGAGCGTCATGCCGAGATAGCTGCCGATATCCTCGCGCGTCATGCGCATGGTGAACTCGGTCGCCGCGTAGCCGCGCCGTGCGAAACGCGCCGACAGATCGAGCAAGAGGCACGCGACGCGTTCGTCGGCGCGCAGCATGCCGAGCCGCACGACATGGTCCGACTCGCGATTGATGGCCTGGCCCATCATGCGGTGCATGCGCCGCTGCAAAGCGTCCGTTTCGCGGCACATGCGCTCGAAAAGCGCGTATGGCACGACGCACACCGAACTGTCTTCCAGCGCCACCGCGTCGCAGGTATGCCGCCCTTCGCCGATGCCGTCCAGACCCAGCGCATCGCCCGCGAGCAGAAGGCCGATCACCCGTTCTCGCCCGCCGTCGCGATCGCTGTCGTGCGTGACCAGCGTCTTCAGCGAGCCGGAGCGCACCGCGTAGAGCGAATCGAACGGGTCGCCGGTGCGAAAGAGCGCTTCGCCGCGCCGGATCTTGCGCGTGACGGAGATGATGTTCTCGAGCCGCGAGACGTCGTTCGCGCCAAGGCCTTCGGGCATGCAGAGATGGCGCATGGCGCAGCTCGAACAGTGCGCTGCCGCGCGCCGCACGGTAGTCGGATGGGACATGGCGGGCTTCGTTTCTTGATAAATGACAAAACGATTGTCCCATAGCAGGCGTTGTCCGCACCGCGAGAAAATGCCGCGCCCCGGCGCCTTGCCAATCCTGACGTCATGCGGTATTTCCGGCCTCCGAAGTGCCTGCCGCCGAGGGGATCAACAGCACAGGCAGCTTGGCTTGACGCAGACATCGTTCGGCCACGCTGCCGAGAATCAGCCTTTGCATGCCCTTGCGGCCGTGCGTGCCCATCACGAGCAGGTCGGCGTTGAAGGTGCTCGCAGCCGCGAGAATCAGCGACGCGACATCGTCGCTCGCGGTGGCGTCGACGCTCACGACGTTTCCGGCAATGCCGCGCGCTTTCATCGCGTCGCCGGCTTCGCGTGCGAGCGCCGCGCCTTGTTCGGCAAGGCCCGCCTGCAATTGCGACGGATCGTAGCCCGGCACGTCCATGTACATCGGCCCGCTTTCGATGACGTAAAACGGCTGCAGGACGGCTTCGTGCATGACCGCGAGATCGAGCGCCGTCTGAAAGGCGCGTTGGGACGTGCGGCTGCCGTCGATGGCGACGATGATGCGTTTGAACATGGCGTGTACTCCGTGATCGATGTCGGGATCGGGACGGTGACTTGCTGTCCGCCAGTCGAGGGCGGGCAGAAACCACTGGCAGCATAGCGCGCAGATCCGCACGGCCGCCCGCGCATTTTCGCGATGAGTCGATTCGCCGCATGCAACGCCGTACAATTCGTCTTTCCCCCGACTAAGCGCCCGCTTAACACCGACCGCATGACCGACGCCCGCACGACCGACGCCCCTCCGCACGCACTTGCGTTCCGCACGGCTCTTTACGCGATGCTCGGCATCGGCCTCGTCAACATGCTGGTCGCGCTCGATCAGACAGTGGTCAGCACGGCGCTGCCGTCCATCGTCGCCGAACTGCACGGCTTCGAGTACTACGCGTGGATCGCGAGCGCTTATCTGCTGGCGTCCGTCGTCACGGTGCCGGTGTTCGGGCGGCTCGGCGATTACTTCGGGCGCAAGCGCTTCGTCATCGCGGCGGTGATCACGTTCACCGTGGCGTCCGTGCTGTGCGGCCTCGCGCCGAATATGCTGTTTCTGGCGCTGGCGCGCGGGCTGCAAGGCGTCGGCGGCGGCATGATGGTCGGCACGGCGTTCGCCGCGATTCCCGATCTGTTCCCCGATCCGCGCACGCGCGTGCGCTGGCAAGTGGTGCTCGCGGCGGCCTACGGCATCGGCACGGCGGCGGGACCGTCGCTCGGCGGATGGATGAGCCAGCACTGGGGCTGGCGTTCGACCTTCCTCGTCAATCTGCCGGTCGGCGCGGCGGCGTTGTACTTCATCTGGGCGCATCTGCCGAATCTGCACCGGCCGCGCGAAGGCGGCGTGAAAATAGACTGGCTCGGCGCCGCGCTCGTCGCGCTGGTGCTCGGCGGGTTTCAGTCGCTCATCGAATCCGTGCCGAAAACGGGTCTGTCGGCCGGCAATATCGCGCTTGCCTGCGTGGTCGTGGCGGGCGCGGCGGCGCTCCTGATCTGCGAACGGCGCGCGACGCACCCGATTCTACCGCTCGACATCTTCCGCGACCCGCATCTAGTTACGCTCTTCACGCTCTCGTTTCTCGCCGGCTTCGTGATGTTCTCGCTGATCTTTTTCGCGCCGCTCTTGTTGCAGGGCGGCTTCGGGCTTTCGCCGCAGGAAGCCGGCCTGCTGGCGACGCCGATTGCCGCGTGCATCGCCATCGGCAGCTTCGTCAATACGCGCATCGTGATCCATCTGCGCAAGCCGACGAAGATCCTGACCATTGGATTCTCGCTGCTGCTCGTGGCGTCGATTGCGCTGGCGTTCGCGCGCGTCACGACGCCGCACGTGTGGATCGAGTTGCCGATGGCCGCGGTCGGCATCGGGCTCGGCTTCGTGCTGAACAACATGAACGTGTTCGGGCAGGAAATCGCGGGCCGCGAGCGGTTCGGCATCACGACTGCTCTTCTGCAATCGACGCGCATGGTCGGCGGGATGCTCGGCACGAGCATCGTCGGGACGATCGTCGCGCATCATTACGCGAACGTCGTGACGCGCACGATCAGCGTGCTCGGCGCGGGCGCGGCGGCGCAGTGGCAGCCGCGCTTCGCGGACCCGCGTATTCTCGTCGACGAAGCGTTGCGCGACACCGTGCTGCACGATCTCACCGCAGCGGGGCTCGACGCGCCCGCGCTCTTCGACGCCGCTCGCGATGCGCTCGTGCAGTCGGTGCATATCGGCGTCATGCTGACGGGCGTGGCTGCGCTCGTCGCCGCGCTGCTAGTGCGGCGGATCGGGCATATTACGTTTCGGCGGGCGGGCAAGGCTTGAGCGGCACGCGTAATGCGTCGCCGGCACCTCACACTCGTTGGCGCCCGTGACGGGCGGCACCACCAGCACGGAGAAATCACCATGATGATCACCGGAGAAATGCTGATCGGCGCGACGGCCGTGCGCGGCACGGAAGCCACGCTGCGCGCCTTCGACCCGGCGCGCAATGCCGATCTCGAACCCGTGTTCGGCGGCGGCGGGGCGGCGGAAGTCGCGCGCGCGTGCGAACTGGCCGACGCCGCGTTCGATCCGTATCGCCATGCGCCACTCGAAACGCGCGCGCTGTTGCTCGAGGCGATCGCGGACAATATCCTCGGAATGGGCGATGCACTCATCGAGCGCGCGCAGGCCGAATCCGCGCTGCCCAAGGCGCGACTCGAAGGCGAGCGCGCCCGCACCGTCGCGCAGTTGCGGCTTTTTGCGTCGCTCGTGCGTGAAGGCCGCTGGCTCACGGCGACGCTCGATTCCGCGCAGCCGGACCGCAAGCCCGCGCCGCGCCCGGACTTGCGCTTGCAGAAGATTCCCGTCGGTCCGGTCGCCGTGTTCGGCGCAAGCAATTTTCCGCTTGCGTTCTCGGTCGCGGGCGGCGACACCGCAGCGGCGCTCGCGGCGGGCTGCCCGGTCGTCGTGAAGTCGCATCCAGCGCACCTCGGCACCTCCGAGATGGTCGGCCGCGCGGTGCAAAAGGCCGTCGCCGAAACGGGCGTGCATGAAGGCGTGTTCTCGCTCGTCGTCGGCGCGGGAAATGCCATCGGCGAGGCGCTCGTCGCGCATCCGGCGATCAAGGCGGTCGGCTTCACCGGGTCGCGGCGCGGCGGGCTGGCGCTCATGGAGATCGCGGCCAAGCGCCCCGAGCCGATTCCGGTCTTCGCGGAAATGAGCAGCGTCAACCCGATTTTCGCGCTGCCGGGTGCACTCGCCACGCGCGGCGAGGCGCTGGCGACCGGATACATCGACTCCGTGGCGCTCGGCGTCGGACAGTTCTGCACGAATCCGGGCCTCGTGTTCGCGCTAGCGGATGCGAAACTCGACGATTTCGTCGATCACGCCACAGCCGCTCTTGAAAAGAAGGACGCGCAGACGATGCTCACCGCAGGCATCGCGGCGGCGTACGAAGACGGCATTCGCCATCGCGACGATTCGGGCGCGCAGCGCATCGCGACCGGAAAGCAGACGGAGGCGGCGAGCGGCGCGCTGCCGGCGCTGTATCGCGTGAGCGCGGAGCAGTTTCTCGCGACGCCGCAGCTGGCCGACGAGATTTTCGGGCCGACGTCCGTGATCGTTGCGTGTGAGGACGAGGATCAGATGATCGCGGTGGCGCGTCAGCTCGAAGGCCAACTGACCGCGACGCTGCTGATGGACAACGACGACATCGACCTGGCGCGGCGCCTGTTGCCGGTGCTCGAACGCAAGGTTGGGCGGATTCTGGCGAACGGCTTTCCGACGGGCGTCGAGGTGTCGTACGCGATGGTTCACGGCGGCCCGTACCCGGCGACATCCGATGGCCGGTCGACGTCGGTCGGCGCGATGGCTATCGAGCGATTCCTGCGGCCGGTGTGCTACCAGGACTTGCCGGCGGCGCTCCTGCCCGAGGCGCTCGCGGACGAAAACCCGCTGAACCTGTGGCGCTTGCGCGATGGCGAGTTGGGGCCGAACTGAATGCGCCGCGCTTGAAGCCGAGACCGTTCAACATTGAAGACAAACGCAAACCCATGACCCTCTCCGATCGCCGCTATCCCGACCCCGCCGTGCGCGTGCTCGATCCGCGCTTCAACGCGCTGCGCATTGCATCGGCATCGGTCGAGTGTCTCTATCAGGGCGCGCGCTGGTCGGAAGGGCCGGTCTGGTTCGGCGACGGGCGGTGTCTCTTGTGGAGCGATATTCCGAACAACCGCATCCTGCGCTGGGACGAAGAGAGCGGACAGGTCGGCGTTTTTCGCAAGCCGTCGAACAACGCAAACGGCAACACGCGCGACCGCGAAGGGCGGCTCGTGACCTGCGAGCATCTGACGCGGCGGGTGACGCGCACCGAGTACGACGGCTCCATCACCGTGCTCGCGGACCGCTACGACGGCAAGCCGCTCAATTCGCCGAACGATGTCGTCGTGAAGTCGGACGGCTCCATCTGGTTCAGCGATCCGACCTTCGGCATCGACGGCTTCTACGAAGGCGAAAAGCAGGCGTCGCAACTGAAACCGTGCGTGTATCGCGTGGATGGCCAGAGCGGCGAGATCACCGTGATGATCGATGACTTCATCGGCCCCAACGGACTCGCGTTTTCGCCGGATGAATCGGTGCTGTATGTCGTCGAGTCACGCTCGACGCCGCGCAAGATCATGGCGTTCGACGTGCTCGACGGCGGGCGCGCGCTCGGCAAGCGCCGCGAACTCATCGACGCCGGCCCCGGCACGCCGGATGGCTTTCGCGTGGATATCCACGGCAATCTGTGGTGCGGCTGGGGCATGGGCGATGCCGAACTCGACGGCGTGCGCGTGTTCACGCCGCAGGGCGAAGCGATCGGCCATATCGATCTTCCCGAGCGCTGCGCGAACGTCTGCTTCGGCGGACGGCATCGCAACCGGCTCTTCATGGCGGCGAGCCACGGGCTGTATTCGCTCTATGTGAACACGCAAGGGGCGAAAGGCGGCTAGGTCTTCGCGGTCTTCTCCATGATGCGCTCCGGATGCGCGCTCGCCCGGAAGCCGAAGCGCGCATACAGCCCGTGCGCGTCGGATGTGACGAGCATCATGCGGCGCAGACGCTGCAAGTCGGGATGCGACATCACGCATTCCATCATCCATTTGCCGAGCCCCGCGCCTTGACGCGCGGGCAGGACGAACACGTCGGCGAGATAGGCGAAGGTCGCGGTATCGGTGATCATGCGCGCATAGCCGATCTGCTGCGTGCCTTCGAACAGCCCGAACGCAAGCGAATGACGCGCCGCGCGCTCCACCGTCTCGCGCGGCACGCCCGGCGACCAGTACGCGACTTCGCTCAGATAGTGGTGAATGACATCGAAGTCGAATGAATCGATGTCCGTCGTCACGCGGTAGTCGCCCCGGGTCCATTTCATCGCGCTGCTCCATGCCGAAGGAAGCGACGAGGATAAGCGAAGGGCGCGCTCAGTGCACCGTTCGATGCACGGCGCTCGGTGCACTGCGCTCAATGCACGGCATACACGCGCCCCGTTTCCGCGCCTTCCACGCTCCGGCTATACGCAAGCGCCACGCGTGCACCGCTCGCCGCCTCGAACCCGCGGAAATACGGTCCGAAGCTCTCCCGCGCTTCTTCCAGCATGGTCGGGCTGACAGCGTTGATGCGCAGCCCGCGCGGCAACTCGATCGCGGCGCCGCGCACGAAGCCTTCGATCGCGCCGTTCACAGCCGCCGCGCTCGCGCCTTGCCGGATCGGCTCGGCGCCGACGATGCCGCTCGTGAGCGTGAAGGAGCCGCCATCGTTCAGATAGTCGCGCGCCGTGAGCACGAGGTTGACCTGGCCCATGAGCTTGTCGTCGAGGCCGAGGCGAAACTGCGCGGGCGTCATGCTGGTGAGTTCGCCAAAGTGGACATGGCCCGCCGTCGCGACGATGGCATCGACGCGGCCGATGGCAATGAACAGGCGCTGGATGCTGTCGAGATCGAGCAGATCGACGCGATGCGTGCCGCGCGTCGCGCCGATTTCGATGACTTCGTGACGAGGTTTGAATGCGGCGCAGACGGCCCGGCCGACCGTGCCGGTCGCGCCGATGACAGCGATTTTCATGAGCGGCCTCGCAAGCGTTGCAGTGGAAAGACGGCAACGCATTGTGCGCGCGCGGCGGCGCGATTAAAAGCCGTCGAAAACAGGCGTCAGGCAGCTTTGCGGGCGGGCATCGGCGAAAGCAGGAAGAGCGATGCCGCGAGCCGGCACGCGAGCGTCAGCCCCGACACGACGGCCGCTGCGGGAAACACGTGCCACTGCAGCGCGAGCGTCGGCGCAACCAGCGCGACGGCGACGAAACCGAGTGCGACGGTCAGCCAGCGCGCCCATTGCAGCCGCGAGGCGACGCACACGTACAGCAGACCGACGAGCACCCGCGAGACGATAGACGCCGCAACCGGATGGCTGGCGGCATCGCCCGGGAAGCCCACGGCGAGCGCGAGCCCGAGTTCGGCCCACGACAGCGCGTAGGCAGCGCCGAGGCACGCCAGCGCCGACTTGAACCGTTGCTGCGCCGCAGTCCGTACCGGCGCGGCGGCGCGGGCATCGACCAGCGTCTCCTGAGCGGTTTCATCCGTGGCGGTGAGGCCGTCGTAGGTTTGACTCGTGCTCATCGTCTTCCCCTTTTCTTCGAATGTGTTCGGTCCTGGATTCTTGTCTTTCGTCTGCTCTTCGAAGAGCTAGCGCACACCGCGCAATCGCTGTGCCCGCCCGTTCTCAGTTGTTTCCGCATTTGGAACGGACTTTGCTCCGCTCACTTCGGACGTTTTCGCTCGCTAGCCGAGCCACGACAAAAGGAGCCGACAATGAGCAACACGAAAGAGCAGAACCCGAATTCGGAACGCGATGAAGAGACCGTCGACAAGGCCGTCGAAGACACGTTTCCGGCCAGCGATCCGCCCGCGACCGGCGGCGTGACCCGCATCGAAACCGACGACGAAAAAGAAGAGAAGAAGCAATAAGCGTCATCCGAGCGAGCCGCGCGACGAAAGCGCGGCTCGCCGCATTCGGCGCGCCGTCTACGACCGTTCGATCACGATCAGCCGCGACGGCCGCATGTGATTCAGCGCATAGTGGTTGCGGCCGCGCAACGTGTGGCCGTGCGCATCGCGCGCCTCGAAGCGCAAATGTTCTTCGATCTCCGGCAACGCGGGCTCGGCCATCCCCCGGTCGACGACGCGGCAGCCTCTTGCCAGCGCCAGCGCGAAACCTTTATACCCGGGACGGCTATCGAAGCCCGCGAGGACGCTGCTCGGCTCCGGCACATGGTTCGATAGCGTGGCATTCGAGACGATCACGGCATCCGGCTCGCGAGCCAGCATTTCCCCTCCACGTTTCGCGTGAATGTTCTTGGCGTCGGTATCGACGGTGTCGTCGAGCGTGTCGTCGTTGAGCACATCGACGCCACGCGGGTGACGCTGCAATCCCTCCGTCGTCGCCGATGATGCGCCACGCGCCGCATCCCGAGGCGCATCGCGACCGGATTCGGCCGCCATCGCGTCGCTCATCCGGATGTGCGCGGTTTCCGCCGCCGGCGTCTTCACCGGACTCTCTGCCGCGCGCTCGCTCTGTTTGCCTTGCAGCTCGTTGGATTCGGCGTTGTTCATGGTGCGTGCCTCCTGCAAAGCGAAGAAAAACCCGGCAAGAGTCGTTCCGGCTAATTGGCGACGGAACGGCCGCTCTTACCGTTCGGACAGCGTCTCGAACGTCCAAAATTTCTCGGGCATTTTTCGAGACTAAGGGCTTCTACTACCAGTATTATTTGTAGCTTGTCGGCAGCAAAGCGCAATAGGCGGAACGCGAGCAATCAGGAGGGCGCGTTTAGTTCGCCTGCCGTCAACAGAGCATTGCCATTCCAAAGAGCAGGGCACTTAAGACGGGTGAGTCATGCAACACGATGCCGCCTTTTCGCATAGAGGCTATCTGCTGAACTGCGCGCCCGCCCGGACCGCAGAAGGCACGTACCAACCCTATGTGGTGATTTCGCGATCGAGCGACGGCGAACTCGTCGCAAACCGCTTCTTTCCAGCCGAGCTGCGTTTCCGCAATGAGGACGACGCCATCGCGCACGCGCGCGACTGGGCGGTGCGCTGGATCGACGCGAGCCACGTCACCGTGTAGCGCGCCGATTCCCGCCGTGCGCGGCAAACGATTGCGGGAAACGCACGCGGCAAGCAGGGCGGACGCGTTGCGGCACGGTCGGTCGAAACCGGGTACTCTTGGCGTCTATCCGTCGTGCGCCCCGCCACGGCTGTCATCATCGCTTTGAGGTTGATACGCAGAACATGGCTTCGCCCAGCAGATCCGTGCCGCCCGGCACTTCGCCCGCTCCTCTCGACGCCGCAACCGGCGAAGCGCCCCGCGAATGGGGCTTGTCGCGCATCGTCTCCGAGCTGCGCGAGTCGCGCGAACAACTGCATCGCACGAGGCATCCGCTCGGCATACGCGAGTTGCCGTCGCGCGATGCCATCGTGAAGATCGTCAACGGGCTGCGCTCCGCGCTTTTCCCGACACATTACGGCACGCCCGATCTCACCGACGAAAGCGTGGACTACTACGTCGGACAGACGCTCGAAACGACCTTGCGCCTGTTGCACGAGCAGATTCGCCGCGCGTTGCGCTTCCTGCCGGAACACCGCGATACGAGCGATGCCGACCTGAGCGCGCAGGCTTTCGCGACCGCCCGCGAGTTCGGCGCGCAATTGCCTGCGATTCGCGCGTTGCTCGTGTCGGACATTCTCGCCGCGTTTTCGGGCGATCCCGCAGCGCAACACATCACCGAGATTCTGCTGTGCTATCCGGGCGTGTGGGCCATGATGCATCACCGGCTCGCGCATGCGTTGCATCGCCTCGGCGTGCCGCTGCTCGCGCGCTTCATCAACGAGATCGCGCATTCGCTGACGGGCATCGACATCCATCCGGGCGCGACCATCGGTCCGAGCTTTTTCATCGACCACGGCACGGGCGTGGTGATCGGCGAAACAGCGATCATCGGCGAGCGCGTGCGGGTTTATCAGGCGGTGACGCTCGGCGCGAAGAGTTTCCCCGCCGGCGGCGACGGCATGCTGGTGAAGGGCAATGCGCGCCATCCGATCGTCGAGGACGATGTCGTCATCTACGCGGGCGCGACAATTCTTGGGCGCGTCACTATCGGCAAGGGCTCGGTGATCGGCGGCAACGTCTGGCTGACGCATAGCGTTCCGCCGGGCAGCAACGTATCGCAGGGCAAGGTCCGCGAAGGCACGGGACCGGATGCGCCGCGCAACGGCTTCGGCGCATGAAACGCAAAAGGGCCGCAGCGCGGCCCTTTTGCTTTTTCACCAGCGCTTTCAGGTATTGGACACGCTGAAGCCGGACTGCTGCCCGACGATAGCGAGAAACTCGCGCCGCGTGGAAGGATCGTCTCGGAACGAGCCGAGCATGCGCGAGGTCACCATCGAGACGCCCGCCTTATGCACGCCGCGCGTCGACATGCACTGATGCGCGGCTTCGAGGATCACGCCGACGCCGAGCGGTTGCAGGACTTCTTCGAGCGTATCGGCGATCTGCGCGGTCATCTTCTCCTGAATCTGCAGACGCTTGGCGAAGGCATCGACGAGACGCGCGAGCTTGGAAATGCCGACCACGCGCTTGTTCGGCAGATACGCGACGTGCGCGCGCCCGATGATCGGCACCATGTGATGCTCGCAATAGCTCTCGAAGCGAATGTCCTTGAGCACGATCATCTCGTCGTAGCCCTGCACTTCGGAGAACGTGCGCGCGAGAATGTCCCGCGGATTTTGCGCGTAGCCAGCGAAGAACTCCTCGTAGGAACGCACGACGCGCGCCGGCGTGTCGAGAAGGCCTTCGCGGCGCGGATCGTCGCCGGCCCAGCGCAGGAGCACGCGCACGGCGGCTTCGGCTTCCTCGCGAGTCGGACGATCGGCTGATTCAGCGGGCATGTCCGAGCCGGTGAGTTGATGTTGATGCGGGGCGCTCATTTGAAAGCTCCTGTCGGTCTATGTTCGGAAATCAGCCGACATTGTTCCACGTTTTGGAAGGCCCATCCGCGTGTCAGGTCTTTGAGCCTCTCTTTGAGCCTTGACGCCCCGCATTCGCATCGGCGATCACGCCGGCTTGTTCTCCACGCCGCCGAGCACCATCCACGACACGCCGAACTTGTCCTGAACCATGCCGAAGCGTTTGGCGAAGAAGGTGCGCGTCATCGGCATCTGAATCTGGCCGCCGTTAGAGAGCGCATCAAAGAACTTCTCGGCTTGTTGCTCGTCGTTTGCGCTCAGCGAAAGGGAGACGCCGCCGAAATTCGGCTTGCCGCTGCACATGCCGTCGGATGCCATCAGCATGGATTCGCCGATGGTAAACGCCGTGTGCATGATCTTGTCCTCCGAGCCAGGAGGCATGCTGCAGCCACTCGCCGCTTCGCTGCCGCCATCTTTGCCCGCATCGGGGTTGTCTCGAAAGCGCATGGTCATGACCACCTGCGCGCCGAGTTGCTCGCGATAGAACGAGACCGCTTCTTCGCAACGGCCTTCGAAAAACAGATACGGTTGAACTTGCATGTCTTCTCCTTGGGTTCGAGACGGGGCGGGACAGTCAGGCCGATTCGTCGGGGTCCATGTCCATCATGAGCGGCACCGACGCGTGCTCGTGCACCACGCGCCAATCGCCGTCGATCTTCTTGAAACACACCGTAGCGCGCACGATGTCGTCGCGTCCACCCGCCGCCACGCGATTGAGCGAGTGCGCATACGCGAGTTCGCCGCTGACCGCGATGTGCATGTCCATGACGTCGAACGCGAGCGGGCCGTGGATGCTGTCGAACCAGCGCTGCCAGTTCTCGCAGTAACGCTGCACGCCTGTCATGGAAGCGGGCGGCACGACATCGAACACGACGACATCCGGTGCGTAATGCGCGACGAGCGCGGCGGCGTCTTTCGCGAGGACCGCTTGCCGCCAGGCTTCCGCGAGTTCCCGAATGCGCGCTTCGTCATACGCGCGGTCGTTCTCCAAGTTCATCTTCGGCTCCCATCATGGACGCATACGATGACGGATTTATTTCCACTTGTGTACACCGTCCACAAAAAATAGCAGAGATAATGGACAGTGTCCACATAGGGCCGTCATCGTTCGAGATAACAAGAATCCCATGACAAGAACAAAGCCGCGAAGCACTTACAGACACGGCGACCTTCGGCGCGCGCTGATCGACGCGGGCATCGAACTCGCGCGCGAAGGCGGTCCGGATGCGATCGTTCTGCGCGAAGCAACGCGTCGCGCGGGCGTCGTGCCGAACGCGGCTTACCGGCACTTCGAGAACAGGGACGCGCTGCTTTCGGCCGTGCGTTCGGCGGCGCTGTCGGCGGTCGCCGAGGCGATGGAAGAGGAACTCGCTGCGCGGCCGAAGAAGCGTCGTCGCGCCGATGCCGCCCGAGCGGGACTGCGCGCTGTCGGTGCGGGGTATCTGCGTTTCGCGCAAGCCGAGACGGGACTGTTTCGCACGGCGTTTGCCGCGCCTCAGGCAGAGTGGGCCGAGCATGAAGAACCGTACGGTGCCGGGCCGAGCGGTCTCGACCCGTTCCAGCTTCTGAGCCGCGCGCTCGACGACATGGTGGAAACGGGCGCGCTCGACGCGCGGCGGCGCCCCGAAGCCGAATATCTGGCGTGGAGCGCGGTGCACGGCTTTGCGCTTCTCGTGATCGAAGGGCCACTGCAAGGGCTCGATGCCAGTCAGATCGAGCCACTTGCAAAGCGGCTTTTGTCGATGGTGGAGAGCGGCTTGTAAGCATCGAGCCGTATCTTTTCAGCGCCTTCCGGCGCGGGCTTTTTGTCGGGAAGGCCAGCCCGCGCGCAATTCGCCGATAATGTCGCCTCGTCGTCGCCTAGCTCCTTCAGCGCTTCATGTTCGCCAACCTGCTCGTCCAACTCGTTAACGGCCTAGCCGATGCCTGCGCGCTTTTCCTCGTCGCGTCGGGACTGTCGCTGATATTCGGCGTCACGCGGATCGTCAATTTCGCGCACGGCTCGCTCTACATGCTGGGCGTCTATGTCGCCTACAGTCTGACGAGCCGGTTCGGTGCCAGCGTGCCGGGGTTCTGGTTATCGGTTCTCGGCGCGGCACTCATCGTTGGCGCGTTGGGGGCGCTGATCGAAGTCTGCGTGCTAAGGCGCATCTACCGCGCGCCGGAGCTTTTTCATTTGCTTGCGACTTTCGCGCTTGTGCTGATCTTGCGTGACGCCGCGCTGTATTTGTGGGGACCGGACGATCTCTTCGGCCCGCGCGCGCCGCATCTCGCGGGCGCGATGCAATTGCTCGGCCATGCGTTACCGGTGTATGACGTGGCGTTGATCGTCGCCGGTCCGCTCGTCCTCGTCGCGCTCTGGTATGCGCTGACGCGAACGCGCTGGGGCACGCTGGTCCGCGCCGCCAGCTCCGATCGCGAAATGCTGGGCGCGCTAGGCGTGAATCAGGCGTGGCTATTCACGAGTGTTTTCTTTGCGGGCGCGTTTCTCGCGGGCCTCGGCGGCGCGTTGCAAATACCGCGCATGCCTGCGAATCTCTCGCTCGATATCGACACCATTGGCAACGCATTCGTGGTCGTCGTGGTCGGCGGCATGGGCTCGATTCCGGGCGCATTCGTCGCGGCTCTGTTGATCGCGGAAATCAAGGCTGTGTGCATCGGCATCGGGCATGTGTCGCTCTTCGGCATTGGATTTTCTCTGTCGAAGTTCACGCTGGTCGCGGAGTTCGTCTTGATGGCCGTCGTGTTGGTGTTGCGCCCTTGGGGCTTGTTCGGGCGCGCGCAGGCCATTGCCCGCTCCGCCGCGCCCGCCGACAGGCCGCTCGTGCCTGCCACGCGCCGCATGAGAACAGGCTGGGCCATCGTCGTGTTGCTGCTCGCACTTGCGCCCTTGGCAGCCGACGCTTTGCCGTATATGCCCGTCTTGCTCGTCGAAATCTTCATCGCCGTGTTGTTTGCCGCGAGCCTGCACTTCATCATGGGACCGGGCGGCATGCATTCGTTCGGCCACGCGGCATATTTCGGGCTGGGCGCTTACGGCGCGGCGCTTTTCCTGAAGGCGCTTGCGTTGCCGATGGAAGCGGCGCTCGTGCTCGGGCCGCTCCTTGCAGGCATCGGTGCAATCGTATTCGGATGGTTTTGCGTGCGGCTGTCCGGCGTCTATCTCGCCATGCTCACGCTCGCCTTTGCGCAGATCGTGTGGTCCATCGTCTATCAATGGGACGCGGTGACGGGCGGCAGCAACGGATTGCTCGGCATGTGGCCTTCGCCGTGGCTCGCGTCGCCTGTGGCCTTCTACTATGTCACGCTTATTGCCGCGATCATCGGCGTATGGCTCTTGCGACGTATGTTGTTCGCACCGCTCGGCCTCGCGATGCGCGCGGGCCGCGACTCGCCGCTGCGCGCCGAAGCAATCGGCATCGACGTCGCGCGCGTGCAATGGGTCGCGTTCGTCGCTGCGGCACTGGTATGCGGCCTCGCCGGTTCGCTGTATGCCTTCTCTAAGGGGAATATCTCGCCCGAAGTCATCAGCGTGGGGCGTTCCGTGGACGGTCTCGTGATGGTGCTGCTCGGCGGCATTCAGACTCTTGCCGGACCGGTGGTCGGCGCAGCGGTCTTCACGTGGTTGCAAGACACGGTGGCGCGGCAAACCGACTATTGGCAGGCCTTGCTCGGGGCCGCCATTCTGGTGCTCGTCATGGCGTTTCCTCAAGGCATTGCGGGCTTCGCGCGCGACCGGTTCGCGGAGGCGCAATGACGCTCTTGCGCATCGACAAGCTGTCTAAATCGTTCGATGGGGTGAAAGCCGTCGATGACGTCTCCTTCTCGCTGAGAGCGGGCGAACTGCTTGCGCTGATCGGCCCGAACGGCGCGGGGAAATCGACGTGCTTCAACATGATCAATGGGCAACTGAGGCCAACTTCGGGCGCCATTTTCCTCGACGGTGAGAACATCACCGCGAGGCGTCCACGCGATATCTGGCGGCGCGGCGTCGGCCGCACATTTCAGGTTGCGGCCACGTTCAATTCCATGACGGTGCTGGAGAACATGCAGATGGCGTTGCTTTCGCGCGAGCGGCGGGTATTCAATGCTTTCTCGCGCGCGGCATCGTGGGTTGAGGACGAGGCGATGGCATTGCTCGATCTCGTCGGCATGGCGTCTCATGCGCGGCGCAGTTGCGCGGTGCTCGCTTACGGCGACGTCAAGCGCGTGGAACTGGCGATGGCCTTGTCGAACCGCCCGAAGCTGCTGCTCATGGACGAGCCGACCGCAGGCATGGCGCCGGAGGAACGCAACGCGCTCATGGCGCTCACGGCACGCCTTGCCAAAGCGCGCAACATGGGCGTGCTGTTCACCGAGCACAGCATGGATGTCGTGTTCGAGTACGCCGATACGTTGATCGTGCTGGCGCGAGGCCAATTGATCGCAGCAGGCAATGCCGACGCGATTCGCAACGACGCTCGCGTGCGCGAAGTGTATCTGGGCACGGGCGCATCGTATGCGCCGCGCGCGCTTTCAATCGACGGAGCCGCGCGATGACGCTGCTCAGAGTCGATGCGCTGAATGCGTTCTATGGCCGCGCCCAAATCCTTTACGACGTGGCATTCGAAGTAGAGCGCGGCGAAGTCGTCGCGTTGATGGGACGCAACGGCGCCGGCAAATCTACAACGATGAAAGCCATCATGGGCCTTTTGCCTCGTGTGACCGGCGCGATCACGTTCATGGGCGAAAGCATCGTAGGCATGGCGCCGTATCGCATCGCGCGCAAGGGCGTAGGCTATGTGCCGGAAGATCGCCGCATCTTCGGCGACCTGACCGTGATGGAGAATCTCGATACGGGCCGCCAGCCGCCGCGCGAAGGCGCGCCGCTCTGGACGCCGGACAAGCTGTTTCGCGTCTTTCCGAACCTCGGTGAGATGCAGAGCCGCCGCGCGAGCCGAATGAGCGGCGGCGAACAACAGATGCTGACTGTCTCGCGCACGCTGATGGGCAACCCGCGCGTCGTGCTGCTCGACGAGCCATCGGAAGGCGTGGCGCCTGTCATCGTCGAGCAAATGGCCGATATGATTCTCGAATTGAAGCGCGAAGGGCTTGCCATTGTGTTGTCCGAGCAGAACCTGCACTTCGCCGAACTCGTCAGCGACCGCGTGTATGTGCTGGAAAAAGGCCAGGTTCGCCATGCGGGAACGATGAAGGCATTCGTCGAGGACGAAGCCGCGCGGCGCGCGTATCTCGGCGTCTGAGCCTGAAGAATATCCATAGAGGAGAAGCATCGATGACTCATCATGCAGGAAAAGTGCTGCGCTCGAGCTTGACCGCCATCGCCGCCGTTGCGGCTTTCTCCGCGCACGCGGACACCATCAAGATCGGCGAAATCAATAGCTATAAAGCCCAGCCCGCGTTTCTGATGCCGTACAAAAATGGCTGGAATCTTGCGCTCGACCAGATCAACGCGGCAGGCGGCATCAACGGCAACAAGCTCGAAGTCGTCTCGCGCGACGACAACGGCAATCCCGGCGACACCGTGCGTGTCGCGCAGGAACTCGTCTCGCGCGAGCAAGTGAAGCTCCTCTTCGGCGGTTATCTGTCGAACACGGGACTCGCACTCGCCGACTACGCCAAGCAGCGGCACCTCTTTTTCCTCGCAGCAGAGCCGCTTACCGACAAGATCGTCTGGCAGGACGGCAACAAATATACGTATCGCCTGCGGCCATCGACGTATATGCAGGTCGCCATGCTCGTTCCCGAAGCGGCGAAGCTCAAGAAGAAGCGCTGGGCGCTCGTGTATCCGAACTATGAGTACGGTCAATCGGCGGTGGCGACATTCAAGCGGCTGCTGAAGGCCGCGCAGCCCGATGTCGAATTCGTCGCGGAGCAGGCCACGCCGCTCGGCAACGTGGACGCCGGCGCCGTCACGCAAGCCCTGGCCGACGCAAAGCCCGATGCTATTTTCAACGTTCTCTTCAGCGCGGACCTCGGCAAGTTCGTTCGCGAAGGCAATACGCGCGGGCTCTTCAAGGATCGCGCGGTGGTGTCGCTCTTGACGGGCGAACCGGATTATCTCGATCCGCTGGGCGCGGAAGCACCAGTCGGCTGGATCGTCACGGGCTACCCGTGGTATGCCATCGACACGCCCGCGAACAAGCAGTTCGTCGCCGCCTATCAGGCGAAATATCATGACTATCCGCGTCTTGGCTCGGTCGTCGGATATACGGCGATGATGTCGGTTGCCAACGGCCTCAAGAAAGCGGGCACCACGGACGCGGACAAGCTCGCGGCCGCATTCAAGGGCTTGCCGGTCGATACGCCCTTCGGTCCGATCGTCTATCGCAGACAGGACAATCAATCGACGATGGGCGCTTATGTCGGCGTGACGGCTCTAAAGGACGGCAAGGGCGTGATGACCTCGTTCCGCTATATCGACGGTGCGAGCGTGCAGCCTTCGGACGAAGAAGTGAAGAAGCTGCGTCCCGCGGACTGATCACGCCTTGGGAAAGGGCTTGCTCAGAAACTTGGATCCGGCAAGCCCGAAGCGCCACGGAACATCCATCGCCTTGCTGATGCCGATGCGCGGACCGCTGACCACATCGAAAGCCCCTTCGGGCGGTGCGATATCGAAGGGCGCTTCCAGGAGCGACGCGCCGTTATCCTTGTGCGTGATGCCAAGCGCCTGCGCAAGGCGGCCCGGGCCCGAACACAACAGCTTGAGCGGTTCGACGCCGCGCCGTTCGCGCATGACGTCGATGCCGGTCAACGGCTCGATGGCGCGAATCAGCACTCCCGCGCCGTGGCCCGCTTCGCGGCACACGAAATTCAGGCACCAGTGAATGCCGTAAGACCGGTAGACATAGGCATGAGCCGGCGGCCCGAACATGGCCGCGTTGCGCGGCGTGAGGCCGGCGAAAGTGTGCGAGGCGGGGTCTTCGCGATCATAGGCCTCGGTTTCGACGATGCGACCGCCGACGCCGTCCACGGTGAAGATCGCGCCGATGAGGCGGCGCGCGACTTCGTCGGATGGGGCGAAGAAGTCGATGGATGAATGTTCGATTTTGGGGCTCACAGGGATCATTCTAATCAAGGACGCTCAAAGGAGACTCGCGATGAAAGAGTCTCGGTTTCTGAGATTCTCCAATGCGCTTTCGCAAATCACGGGCCGCGCCTCCACATTCATCATCGCGGTTGTGATGGTGATCGCATGGGCGTTCTCCGGACCGCTCTTTCACTTCAGCGATACGTGGCAGCTCGTCATCAATACATCGACGACCATCGTTACGTTTTTCATGGTCTTTCCGATTCGGAACACGCAGAATCGGTTCGCACGCGAAAGCAATGCAATCTCTGGATGCCGCAGAGCGAAGCGACGAATATTCATGCCAGTCGCAGCCCTATGGATGAGTACTCACGCCACGTTGCCTTCTTTCCTTTCGGCGGACTGAATTTCCGCAAACGTTTCACCTCCGCAATCGCGCCGCGCAACGCGGCTTGCGCCGCACCGGCGCCAAACAAACCCGGAAGGGCTTCATTCCGCTCGCAAACGATAAATCCAGAGCGCTTCGGGTGCTTTGCGATCCCGCGAGTCCGCCTCCGACATCCCGGCTTACGCGAAAATCTGCGAAGAACCTAAAGTTTCTCTCCCTTGGGCCGTTAGCGAAGGAACACACGTCCGCTAAAACCTCGAATTGAGGGTCGTTCGGGCCTCTGAACGACGCAGTCGAAGCATCGGGGTGTAGCTAGGATGTGTCGTGTCCGGCGCCTCTCTCGCCGGAAATCCGCACGTAACCTCAACTCGTACCAAGGAAATAAAAATGCTCAAGTTTGCAAAAGCTTTCACGCGTGACGAGCGTGGCGTCAGCGCCATGGAATATGCAATCCTCGCCGGCATCATCGTCGTTGCCCTGACCGCTTCGATGACCACGTTCAAGACCGCGTTCACGGGTCTGTGGACGACCATCACGAGCGACGTGACGAAGGCAGGCAAGTAATAGCCGCAACCCGGAGATCCGGATGCCTGACGTCCGGTTCTCCGCTCGAATCTCAACTCACCTCGCGGTCTCATCGTGCTGACCTTGTCCATCGCCATTCGTCTCGTCGTGTTCTGCGCGCTCGTTTTGCTCGCGGTCATCGACATTCGTTCACGGCGCCTGCCGACGAACATCGTCCTCGTCATTGGAGGATTGTTCTTCGTGGACGCGGTCCTGCGGCACATGCCTCTCGACACGATGATCGCTCACCTGGTAGTCGCCATCGGTGTGTTCCTGATCTGCGCGCTGCTGTTCGCGGCGCGCATGCTCGGCGGCGGCGACGCCAAACTCGCGGCGGTGATCTTTCTGTGGGCGGGCGTCGGTCTTTCGCTGCCGGCACTCAGCCTGATTTCGGTGGCAGGCATGTTCGTGTCCCTGATCAGTCTTGCCACGCGAAACATGAATCCCGACCGCCACGCGATGCCCATGCGCGCGCTGGCGTTGTTTTCCGGAGCGCGCGGCGTGCCTTACGGCGTCGCGCTCGCCTCTGGCGGCATCGCTGTCATCGTGCTGCCCGTTGTGCTTCCCTTGATCCTGACGCGATAGGACGGCGTCGCTATGTCCAACATCATCAAATTCGCCGTACTGCTCGTCGGCGCACTCCTCATCGCGCTGATCGTGCGCGTCGTTGTTGCTAGCTCATCCAAACCGAGCCAAGTCAAGATCACTACCGTCAAGGTGCAGGTGAGCGCGGCAGACCTGCCGCAGGGACTTTTGCTGCGCGATGAAGACATCGGCTGGAAAGCGATTCCCGCCACCGAGGTGCCGACGAACGCCATCGTGCAGGGCGCGGCGGGTTCGGCCGATCTGAAGGGCGCGCTGCTTCGCCATCCGGTGACGAGCGGCACGATTCTAAGCGGCGACGACGTCATTCTGCCGAGCGCGCCGGGCTTTCTCGCCGCCACGCTCAAGCCGGAAATGCGCGCCGTGTCGGTCGCCGTGGACGATGTGTCCGGCAACGCCGGCCTGATCCAGCCGGGCGATTACGTCGATCTCTTGCTGACACAGCAAATGGACCGGCGCACGGATTCGCCGGACCTCGCGGTATCGAGCGAAACGGTGGTGGAGCACGTTCGCGTGCTGGCGGTCGGTTCGGAAATCAAGCGTCCGAAGAACAACGGCGTGGCGCCCGAAACGGTGACGCCCGCGCGCACGGTCACGCTGGAAGTCACGCCGCGCATGGGCGAAGTCGTCGCGGTCGCCGCGCGTCTGGGCAGTTTGTCGCTCGCGCTGCGCAGCTTCGCGACGGTCACGCGCGACCCGGCGGCATCCGCGGCTGTTCAGGCTTCGTCGGCGGAACGCGCGCCGATCTGGGCCGGCGACATTTCTCGCGCGGTGCGCGCGCTGCCTCATGCCCGCGTCGCCGAAGCCAGCACGGGCGGTCCGTCCGCGCCGCCGCTTCCGCATACCGTGACCATCTACCGCGGGTCGGAAAAAACGGACAACTCGGCAGGCCCGGCGGGAAGCGCAGTCGCCTCGGTCGCGGCAAATTCCGCGACTGGCGCGCCGCCGCTCCCTACAGTCCCCGCGCGTTGATGCCGTAAGCACGGGTACAGAGTGAATCGCCAGGGTAAACAGTCATGAAGAAGCAGTTGAGTTCGGTTCTTGTCGATGCAAACGTTGCGGCGAAAGCCGTGGCGTGCGCGGGGTCGCTCGCCGCGGCACTTGCCGCGACGCTGCCCGCGACGTCGAACGCAGCCGAACCGCCGCAGACGGCGCAGCAAGCCTATCAGGCGCAGGCGCGCGTCCCGAACCGGCAGGCCTTGCCGGCAGCGGCCGACACGACGGCGGCAGCCGATAATTACGGCCCCCTCAACGTCGATGCGGGCAAGGGCACGCTGCTGCGCCTGAACGAAGAAGCGTCGTCCGTGTTCGTCGCCGATCCGACGGTCGCCGATGTCCACGTTCCGTCGCCGAAGGCGGTGTTCGTGCTCGGCAAGAAGTCCGGCACGACGACGCTCTACGCGCTCGGCGCGAACAACAAACCGATTTTGCAACGCACGGTCGTCGTCGCGCGCGACATGGTGCTTCTGCGCAGCACCATCGCCAGCCGCTTTCCGAACCTCAACATCCAGATCGGCACGACGCTCGGTTCGCTCGTGCTGACGGGGCAGGTTCATACCTCGCTCGAAGCGGATGCCGTCGTGCAAGCCGTCACGCCGTTCCTCGCGGACAAGGAAGTCTTGGTCAACCGCATGACGGTGGATCGTCCGCAGCAGGTTCAGTTGCGCGTGCGGATCACGGAAGTGGACCGCAACATCACGCAGCAGCTCGGCATCAACTGGCAGTCGATCGGCAACGCGGCGGGTAATTTCTTCGGCGGCATCTACAGCGGCCGTCAGATCTACAACCTGACGCAGCCGCTCACCAACGCGGCGGGTCAGACGACCTATCCCGTCAACCTGCCGACCAACAACGCGTATTCGCTGTTCGGCGCGTTCCACACGAACAACACCGACATCCGCGCGATGATCGATGCACTGAATCAGGAAGGCTTGCTGACCGTTCTCGCGGAGCCGAATCTGGTTGCGCTGTCCGGCCAGACGGCGAGCTTCCTCGCGGGCGGCGAATTTCCGATTCCGGTCTCGCAAGTCAACGGCGCGATCTCGGTCGAATTCAAGCAGTTCGGCGTGAAACTGGATTTCACGCCGACGGTGCTCGACGAGCATCGCATCAGCCTGAAAGTGCGGCCGGAAGTCAGCCAGATCGATACCTCGGTGAGCGTGACGACCAACGGCATCACGGTGCCGGGCCTCTCCGTGCGCCGCGCCGACACGACCGTGGAACTAGGCAGCGGCCAGAGCTTCGCGATCGGCGGCCTGTTGCAAAGCAATACTCAGGACATCGTTTCCCAGGTTCCGGGTCTCGGGTCGCTGCCGGTGCTGGGCAAGCTGTTCTCGTCGACGAACTACCAGAACAACAAGACTGAGCTCGTGATCATGGTGACGCCTTATATCGTCGAGCCGACCGATCCCGCGAAGCTGCGCTCGCCGCTCGATTCGCTGATCTCGCCGAGTTCGGACGTGGAATACGGCTTCCAGCGCCGCACGGGAACCGACACGCCTTCGGCCGGCGAACCGCGTCTCGTCGGCGCGGCCGGATATGTCTATTGAGCGCATCGCCATGAAACACGCACGCATTCTGACGCTTTCTCTCTCTTGCGCGATCGCGCTCGGCGCAGCGGGCTGCTTCAAGCCGCCGCGCAACATGCCCAACGAAACGGTCATCGGTTACGACGGCCGCTCGGCGACGCCGCCCGATTGCGAAAGCCTGTCCCGCGCCTCGCTGCTGATGGATGCCGGCATTCCCCGCCCGAGCATGCAATGGGGCTGTGCGACGTACACGAATCTCGCAGCCCAGCTGGCGCATCCGGAGGACATCGTTCATCCGCAGACGCTCGGCCCCGCCGATGCAGCCGTTGCCGCGAGCGCCGCGCATCGTTACCAGACCGAACACGTGATTCCGCTCGACAAGGGCACGTCGCGCGACGCCAAGTGATGCAAGCCATCTCACGAGCACGACCATGAGCACGACAGACCTTCCTTTCCTGAAGACCAAGAATAAGGCGGCAGCGCGCGCCGCGGACTTCATCGCGTTCGTCTCGGATCGCAAGACCGAACAGGTTCTCAAGAGCTTCGTGCTCGAACAGGCGATGCCGCACGTCCATATCGCGGTTGGCACCGTCGACGACGCCATTGCGTATCTGGAAAGGATCGAGCGCTCGCCGCTGTTTCTGATGATCGACCTGCAGGATTCGGTGATGCCGCTGTCTGATCTCGGACGTCTGGCCGAAGTCTGCGAGCCGTCGGTGCAGGTCGTGGCGCTCGGCGAGCGTAACGACGTCGGCCTGTTTCGCAGCCTCCTGAAGCTCGGCGTGCGCGATTATCTGGTGAAACCGCTGACGGTCGAACTGCTCAAGCGCACGGTCAACGTGGCCGGCGGCAAGGTGAGCGATGTCGTCATGTCGCGCGCCGGCAAGACCATCGCGTTCGTCGGCTCGCGCGGCGGCGTGGGCGTGACCACGCTGGCACTGAACGTCGCGCGCTATCTTTCCGACGAGACGCATCGCCGGGTGGCATACGTCGATCTGAATATGCACGGCAGCGCCGCCAACGTGATGCTCGGTCTGCAAAGCAACAACGGTCTCTCCGACGTGCTGGAGAATCAGCACCGGCTGGACCCGCAATACGTGGACCGCACGCTCGTCGCCAAGGGCACGCGTCTGTTCATGCTGACAGCGGAGCGTCCGTTTAGCGCGGCCCCAGCCTTCGAACCGGGATCGCTCGCGCGTGTGCTACAAGTGCTGTGCGACAGCTTCCACTACGTGATCATCGACGTCCCCGGCCCGTCAGATCCGCTCGCGCAGGAAGTGTTCGATCACGCGTCCCGTTGCTATATCGTCGCGGACCGCTCGGTGCATTCGACGCGCGAAACGATAAAACTACTGCGCCACATCGAGGGTCGCGACAACAATCCGCCGACTTCGCTTCTGCTCAACAATCCGAATGCAGCGACGGCCGGAAAGGTGCAGCCGGCGGATTTCGTCGGCGCCATCGGCCGCTCCGTGCTGCACGAAATTCCGTTCGAGTCCAAGGCCGTGGCGGTCGCCGAGAACCTCGGCGAGCCGCCCAAAGACAAATCGCAGAACGGCTTCACTCAGAGCGTGGTGCGCATCGCCGCCGATCTGACCGGTCAGCACACGACCGTGGAGCGTCCGTTCCTGCAGAAGTTCAAGCTGAGGAGAGGCTGATGTTCGGGCAGAAGCAGATTGCGAAGCCGAGCGTCAATCCGGTAGACAACGCCGCAGGCATTGCGACAGCCGAGGCCGCGCCGGCTGCGGACCCCGCGCCGGCGCCCACGCCGCCGCGCGCGCGCGCCAGCATGCCCGAAGGCAACGAAGTGCTGGTGCGCTCTGACCTCTTCAAGGTGATCCGCACGGGCGTCTTTGGCGCGATGAATGCGTCGGCGGCGGTCGGTAAGACGCGCGAGCAGATGAAGCCCGGCGTCGAGGCGCTTGTGCTCGAAATCGCTGAGCGCGAACGGCTCAACATCACGATCGCGGAGCAGGCGCAGATCGTCGGCGAACTGCTCAACGACATGTTCGGCCTCGGCCCGATCGAACCGCTGCTGGCCGACGAAACCATCACCGACGTGCTGGTGAACGGTCCCGATCAGGTGTACGTGGAACGGCACGGCCGTCTCGAACTGACGCCTTACAAGTTTCGCGACAACGCGCATGTCGTCAACGTCGCGCAGCGGATTGCGGCGGGCGTTGGGCGGCGCGTCGACGAAAGCAGCCCGATGGTCGATGCCCGTCTCGCCGATGGCAGCCGAGTCAACGTCGTATTGCCGCCGCTCGCGATCCACGGCACGTCGATCTCGATTCGTAAGTTCTCCAAGCGCAACATCACGCTGCATCGCATGGCGCAGCAGGGCAACATGTCCTCCGAAATGGCGACTGTGCTCAAGCTCGCGAGCACATGCCGACTGAATATCATCGTGTCGGGCGGCACGGGTTCGGGCAAGACGACGCTGCTCAACGCACTGTCGCACTTCATCGGGCTTGGCGAGCGCACCGTCACCATCGAAGACGCGGCGGAATTGCAGCTCGTGCAGCCGCACGTCGTCAGCCTCGAGACGCGCCCCGAAAACGCGGAAGGACTCGGTGCGGTGACACAGCGCGATCTGGTCCGAAACGCGCTGCGTATGCGGCCGGACCGCATCATCCTCGGCGAAACGCGCGGCCCCGAAGCCTTCGACGTCTTGCAGGCCATGAACACCGGCCACGACGGCTCGATGACCACCATCCACGCGAACACGCCGCGCGACGGCATCACGCGTCTGGAAAGCATGGTCATGATGGCGAACGGCAATCTGCCGCTCATGTCCATCCGGCGACAGATCGCGAGCGCAGTGCACATGATCGTGCAAATCGAGCGGATGCGCGACGGCATGCGGCGCGTGACGCGCATCACCGAGCTGGTGGGCATGGAAGGCGACGTCATCATCACGCAGGACTTGTTCACGTTCCGCTATGACGCGAGCGCTTACAGCGAGGAAGTGAAGGGCGTCTACGAGTCGTCTTCGGTGCGGCCCGCGTTTTCGGCGCGCGCGGCGTACTACGGCCTGGAGGACGCGCTCCTGGAGGCGATGCGCGTATGAGCACCGCCGACCTCTTCACCGCTTGTGCGTTTATCGTCACCCTGCTGCTCGGCGTCATGGCACTGGTCGTGCAGGACATGCGCAAACAGCGGCCCGATGCCCGCATCAAGGCGCGCATGGCCGAGGCGTTCTTCATCGAAGGACGCAAGACGCTCCAGCTGGACACCGACCTCTTCAAGGTCGAGCGCGAGCAGAACGCACTGATGCGCTGGCTTAGTCCGAAGATCGCACGCCTGCGCACGGTCGCGGGCGCGAACGGGATTCGCATCGTGGTGGCCGTCGCCGTGCTCGGAGAGATCGTCGCCTTGTTGTTCTCCGAATATGCGCCGCTGCCGCCGTTCGTGCCGCCGCTGTTGATCGTCGGACTGCCGGCGTTTCTGATCGTGCGCACCTACAATTTTCTGGTCAACCGGTTCCGCCAGCGTTTCCTCGATGGCTTCCCGGACCTCATCGATCTGATCGTGCGCGCGGTGCGTGCGGGCGTGCCGGTGACGCATGTGATCCATTCGGCGTCGAGCGAAGTGAATGAACCGCTGCGCAGCGAGTTCAAGATCATGGGCGATTCGCTGCAAGTCGGCCTCGATCTCGAGGAAGTGCTTTCGGTCGCGGTCGAACGCATCGGCATTGCGGACTTTTCCTTTTTCTGCGTGTGTTTGCTCTTGCAGCGCGAAACCGGCGGTCAACTCGGCGAGACGCTCGAAAACCTGTCGGGCATCGTGCGCACGCGCCGCGAAATCCGTCAGAAGACGAAAGCGCTCACCGGCGAGGCGCGCATCACCACGAAGATCCTCGCGGCCATTCCGGTCATCATTCTCGTTAGCACTTATCTGTTGAACAAGGAATACCTGATGGTGCTGTTCAACACGCACGCAGGCCAGAAATGCCTGACGTTCGCGGCGGTTTCGCTCGTGATCGGCATTTCGATCGTCAACAAGATGTCCAAGCTGGATACGTCGCGATGAGCCAGGAAAACTTCGATGCCATCGTCAACCTGTCGATGTTGCTCGCGCTCGTCGCGGGCATCGCGATCTGGTATGCGAAGCGATACGGCGGGCTGCGCGGCCGTATCGCGGAGCGCGTGCGTAACGTGGCGATCACGCAGCCGGTCAGTGGGACCGACGTCGAGGAAGTGCTCGACACCAGCATCCGCAGCCGCGCGATGGCGCTGTTCGCGCGCATCGGCGACCGTCTTCCGCTGTTCGACGCGAAGTACCGCATGAAGCTTCAGAAGGAGATGATTCGCGGCGGCTATCGCAGCAAGGTGGCGGTTTCGGTGCTGCTCGCCACGAAGTTCGTCACCGGTTTGATCTGCGCGACGGCCATGGTCATGCTCGGCTCGAACATCCCGGTCATCGGCGGCTATCCCGCCGTGCGCGGCATCCTGATGCTCGGTGTGTTCGTCGCAGGCATGATCGTGCCGGAATACATTCTGGCGTTTCTGTCGATGCGCCGCCGCACGGCGATCGAAAGTTGCCTGCCGGATGCACTCGATCTGCTCGTCATCTGCACGAACGCGGGCAACAGCCTGGGCGTGAGCATCCGCCGCGTGGCCGACGAAATGAAGGCGATCTGCCCGCCGCTCTCCGACGAACTCTCGCTGACGGCGGACGAGCTGAAGCTCTCCGGCGACAACATGCGCGCGTTGCAAGCGCTGGGCGAACGGATCGATCTGCCGTCGGTGCGCGCGCTCATCTCCACGCTCAATCAGTCGATGAAGTACGGCACGCCGATCACGCAGGCGTTGCGCACGCTCTCGCGCACCGAGCGCCTCGCACATATGGTTTCGCTCGAAGAGAAAGCGGCCAAGCTCGCCCCGAAGATGGTTGTGCCGATGATGATCTTCATCCTTCCCGCGGTCATGGTGATTTCAGCCGGGCCGTCAATCATTCAGCTCATGGACGCGTTAGCCAAGCAATGAAAGCAGTTCAGACTCTCTCCGTGGCGCGCGCCCACGAACTCAGCCGCGCGGTAATCACGGTATGCGCGATCGCGCTGGCTGGCGCACTGTCGGCCTGCACGACGACTTCCAAGGTACATCAGACGGCGGAGGCGCGGCCCGTCACGCAGAACACGTCGCCCAGCGCGATGAGCGAACTGCGCATCGCCGACACGGCCATCGATTCGGGCAACGTCGAACTCGCAACGACGCTCTACGACCGCATCGTGAAGGCCGATCCGCGTTCGGTGCCCGGCCTGACCGGGCTGGGCAACACGCTCTACGCCGTGGGCGATTACACGCGCGCGGGCGTGTACTACGACAAGGCGAGCGCCATCGATCCGACCGCGGGTATGCCGCTGATCGGCTCGGCGCGCGTGGCGATCCATCAGCGCCGCTTCGACGACGCGATCGCCACTTACCGACGCGTGCTCGCCATGAAAGCGGGCGATGCGCTCGCGTCCGCCGGACTGGGCGCCGCGCTCGACCTGAAGGGCGACCACGCGGGCGCACAAGCCGTTCTGCGGGAAGCGTTGAAAGCCAATCCCGGCGACCCGATGCTTTCCGTGAATCTTGGCATGTCGCTGATCCTCGGCGGCGATCCGCGCGCGGGCGCGAACGTGCTGCTCGACGTGACGCGCTATCCGCAGGCGCCGTCGCAGGCTCGCCAGGATCTCGCCCTCGCGTATGGCCTGCTCGGCAATACCGAAGCGGCGTCTGAAATCCTCTCGCGCGATCTGCCGAAGGCGTCGGTGCAAGACAACCTTCGCTACTACGAGATCCAGCGCGGGCGTCTGGCGCAGCCGCAGGCGGGGCAGGCCGCATCCGCCGCGACCGTCGGCGTCGTGCAGGACGCGACCGTGCAGTCCGCGAGCCTGCGATGACCACGCCGCGCGTGGAGCCATCGCGCGAGCGCGGCGACATGGCCGCCGCTCGTTTCGGAGCGCGGTTGCTGCGTGACGAGAGCGGTGTCGCCGCCATCGAAATGGCGTTCCTGATGATGTTCGCCATCTTCATCGTGCTGGGCACGATCGAACTGGCGCTCGACATGATCGTGGACGCTACCGTGCAGATCGCCGCGCAGCAGGCATCGCGCGTCGGCCTGACGACGAGCGCGCCGACCAACGGCAACACGCGCGCGCAGCAGGCGCAGGCGCAGATCCTGGGCGTGCTCAAGCCCTGGACCAACATGGGCGGCACCGTGACGTTCACCACGCTGAACTACGGTACTTACAACAATGTGGGGACGAGCAGTTCGCAGGCGAGCATGGGCGGTTACGGCGATGTCGTGTCCTACAACATCAGCTTGACGATGAACAGCTTCACCGGCATTCCCAAACTGCTCGGGCAGACCGGCACGTTCACGTATTCACGCAATTACCTCGTGCAGAACGAAAAATGAAAAGCGCGTCGAGATTTTCTTCGCGGAATCGGCCGCAGCGGGCGCCTCACCGCGCGATGGGCCGGTTCTTCAGCCGCGTGTTTCGGTCCCAGCGCGGCGCGGCATCGATCGAATTCGTCATCGTCGCGCCCATGATGATCATGATGATGCTCGGTTTCGCCGAGGTCTACATGTACATTCGCGCCGTGAGCGTGGTCGAGCATACGGCTTTCACGCTGGCGGATTCCATCGGTCAGATGCAGACCGTCATCAACAATCCGAGCACCTCGAACTCCAACAATCTGGGCTCGATCTTCAACGCCGCCACTCTGCTTGCGCAGCCCTACGATCTGCAAGGCAAAGGCATGGTGGTGGTCAGCTCCATCTGCGACGACAGCAGCGGTTGCGCGCCAGTCTCCGCGCCGACGATGGTGGCCGGCACGCCGAAACTATTGTGGCAGGCAAAAGCGCCGTGGTCGGGCAGCACGATGGTCTCGCAGAATCCGGCGGTCACGCAGACCAACGCGCTGCCGTCCGGCTGGCCGTTTCGTAACGGGGATTCTGCGGTCGTGGTCGAGGTTTATCTGTCGTATAACCCGTTCACGATGACGGCCAACTTCTGGTCCGATGCGCCCGGCACGCAGATCATCTCGCGGCGCGTATACGTTCGTCCGCGCTTGCCGCAGCCTTTGACTCTGGCGGCATCATGATGACCAGCACGATGTTCCGCGCCATTCGGGCCGACGCGCTGCGTGCGCGCGCCGCTGCGCTCTTTAACGGCGACCGTGGCGCGATCGGCGTCTTCTTTGCGATGTGCTCCAGCGTGATGGCCGGCGCGATGTGCCTGTCGCTCGGCATGATCCAGTATGAAATGATGCAGGCGCACATGCAGATGGCGCTCGACGTCGCCACGCTCTCGGCCGCGGCGAACATCCGCCATTACGCTCAGCCGAACATGCAGAACGTCGCGCAATGGCAGAAGGACGCGCGCGCCTATTACGACGCCAACATGCCGACCGGCTATGAAGGTCTCGTGATGCCGGACACGGGCTTCACGGCGAACATTTCCGGCGACGCGAGCGCCGGTTTCACGGTTAAGCTGTCCGCGTCGGGCACGCTGCCCTTGCTGGCGTCGAATATCTTCGGCGCGCTGGTTTCAGGCACGAACGCGTCCGGCGCGGGTCCGCAGGACACGATGAACATCTCGGCGAACAACACGGCGATCTACTCGCCCAAAACCACGCTCGAACTCGTGATGGTGCTGGACAACACCGGTTCGATGGCCGACGCCGCGAGCACCGACGCATCGCAAGGCAGCAAGATCCAGGGCCTGAAAGCCGCGTCGCAGCATCTCGTGACGAGCATCTTCAATCAGCCCAACGGAGATTCCTACATTGGCCTGGTGCCGTTCACGACGGTCGTCAACCTGACGGGCGCGCTTTCGGGCAGTTCGAACTGGATGACGCCCAAGTTCACTTACAACCCGACGAACATGTCGATGGCGCCGAATCCGAACATCACGCAGTCGGGTTGGCAGGGCTGCGCCGTCGAACCGCGGGACGCGAGCGGCAATCTCTATCCGAAAGCCTATGCCCCAAGCGATACGCCGGGATTTACTCCGTTCTACTACAACGTGCCGCCGACCGGTTTCAAGATCACGACGTATAGCCAGAGCGATTGCAGCAGCGCCGTATCGACCAAGACAGTGATGGGCGTGCCGCTGACGCGCCAGACCAACGGCACTTCGACGCAGTGCGGCAGTGGATCGGCCACCGGCATCTGGAGCCAGTGGTTCCAGCCGAACACGACGGGCGGCACCACGACGATCTATCAGAACGGCAACACGAACGCCTCGGGTGCGAGCAATGGCCCGTGCGGCATTCAGCCGGCCATATTCCTGACGAAGGATCAGACCTCGCTCACGAATTCGATCAACGCGATGAAGGCGAACGGCTCCACCATTATTCCGACCGGCTTGCTGTGGGGCTGGCGGATGCTGTCGTCGGATTGGTCCAACGATGTCTCGAAAGGCAACGGCTGGATCTCGACGGACAGTTCGCTCCCGCGTCCCGAGACGAACGAAGGCCTTCTGCGCGTGGCGATCCTGCTGACTGACGGCGAGAACGATCCTGGCAGCACCGACGGACTCATGCCTCTAACCGCGTTCAACGGCTTGTCGGGCGTGGCGAACGGCACGCTTCAGGCGCCGACGGTCACGCGTTCGAACGGAACGGCGCTCACGGACGGAAAGATGAGCTCGGTCACGGACATCAACGCGTTCCAGTTAGGCGTATGCAGCGCGATGAAGGCGCAAGGCATCATCATCTACGGGATCACGTTCGGCACGGGCGCGACCAGCAGCGCGGCGGTGAAGACGATGCAGTCGTGCGCGTCGCCGGGCAACTATTATCACGCGCCATCGAACGCGGACCTCGACTCGATCTTCCAGGAAATCGCCACCGGTCTCGGCATCCTTCGACTTACCCAATAAACGCCTTCCAAGGCGTATCCGGACGCAGCGGGTACAGCCGTTGCTCGCTCGTTCCGGGTAGGTCCAACTACGAAAGGAGCACCAACATGCCCGAGAAGAAAACCCTCGAGCGCGCCGAGAAGGCCAAGCGCGCAGGGAAGTCCGCGAGCACGCAGGCGGGCGCGTTCGTGAAGGAGCAAATCGATCACGTGCGAGAGGGCAAGCACGGCGCGAAGTCGGCCAAGCAGGCCATCGCAATCGGCTTGTCGGAGGCGCGCCGCGCGGGCGTCAAGCTCAAGGCGCCCAAGAAGGGCGAAGCGTCCGAAGGCACGCGCAAGAAAGCCGCGCAGGATACCAAGGCTGCGCATCGCAAGACGAAGAGCCCGAGTACCGAGTCGAAGGCGAAGCGGTCCGCCACGTCCACGCGCGTGCTGAAACGCGAAGGCACGAAGGCCGCGTCGCACAAGTCGTTGTCGAAGCAGGCACACGCCAGTGCAAGCCGCCGTTCCGCCGCCGACCGTTCTGCTGCCGCGAAGAAAGGCTGGGCCACGCGGCGCGCTCAGGCTGCGGGGAAGAAGTCCGGTTCCGCTTCGCGTCACGCATCGCGTTGAGGCAGCGTTCGCGCGGGCAGCATCCGCGCGAAAGAGACGGCCATGGTCGCCAGTTCTTGCGCGGCGGGCGTCAACGGCACGCCCACGCGGCGCACCATGCACAGCGGCGTCGGTGCGGCGCGTTCGGCGATCGGTACGGTCACGACGTGCTCGCGAAAGAACGGATGCTGTGCGAGGCTCGATGGTTCGAGGGCAAGATAGTCGCTCGCGGCGATGCAGTGCATCGTGTCGAAGACGGCCTCGGTCGTCGCGGCGATGTTTGGCGCAGGCAGGCCCGCGTCGTCGAAGAGTGCGAGCAACTTGTTGCCGCGCTGCTGCTTGTGTCGCGTGCTGACCCACTGCGCATCGCGCAGATCGGCGAGCGAGCGCGCGCCCGACAACGCATGTCCGCGCCGCGCCATCACGGCGACTTCCGAATCGAACAAGCGCGTGATCTCCATGTCGTGCACGTCGGCGTCCGGTGCGACCAACGCCAGCGCGAAGTCGAGCCGGCCCCCGCGCACCCATGATGTCAGCACGCGCGACGTCGCGCTCGTCAGATGCACGTCGATGCGCGGACACCGCTCGCGAAAGCTGCCGAGCAGCGCGGGGAAAAGGCGCAGCGTCGCTTCGGCCGCGAGCCCGAGGGCAACGCTGCCCGTCAATTCGCCGCGCAACTGACGCATTTCTTCTTCTGTCTTCTCGCATTCGCCGAGGATGAGCTCGGCGCGCACGCGCAGGCGTTCGCCGACGGGCGTCAGGCGCACGCCGCGCACGTCGCGCTCCAGAAGTGGCCCGCCTGCATAGGCTTCGAGCTTGCGCAATTGCTGCGTGATGCCGCTTTGCGCGATGGCGAGCTTGCGCGCGGCGGCGCGCAGACTGCCGGCCTCGGAGACCGCGAGGAACACGCGCAACTGCGTCAGAGTCAATTCCACGATGTGTTCCGGCTGATCGCAAAAAGTGATCATGATAAGCAAAAGGCCTCTATTTGCGGGCGTTTTGCGCACGTACCATCGGTGGGTTCGTTTCCTTTCCTCGCCGACTTCGCGTTCATGCTCAAAGCCACTTCATCGTTACTCGCCGTGTTGCTCGCGAGCATGCTCGCTTCGTCGCCCGTCGCAGCGCGCGACGCCAATCTCTTGCGCCTCGGTATCGATCCGGGCTATCCGCCGATGGACGTCAAGACGCCCGACGGTCACGTCGCGGGCTTCGACGTCGATCTGGGCGACGAAATCTGCCGACGCATCGCGATGCGTTGCGAATGGGTCGAACTCGAATTCTCCGGGATGATTCCCGCACTGCAGGCGCGCAAGATCGACGGCATCATGTCGTCGATGGCGATCACCGACAAGCGCATGAAGCAGATCGCGTTCTCCACGAAGCTCTTTCAGTTTCGCTCGCGCCTGATCGCGCGAAGCGGCGCACCGTTGAGCGCGAGCGCGGACGGCTTGCGCGGCAAGCGCGTCGGCGTGCAGAGCGGCAGCCAGTTCGAAACCTATGCGCTCAAGAACTGGCAGCCGGGCGGTGTCGAAGTGGTGGCGTATCAAAGCCAGGAAGGCGTGTTCAACGATCTCGTCGCAGGCCGCATCGACGCCGCATTGCTCGGGTCAGTCGAAGCGGAAAACGGCTTCCTGAAGACGCCGCGCGGTGCGGGGTTCGCATTTGTCGGTGCGCCGCTCTCCATGGGCGATCACGGCGTGGGCATGGGCTTGCGTCTCGACGACACCATTCTGAAGGCCAAGGTCGACAAAGCCGTGACGGACATGCGCGCGGATGGCACCTATCGGCGAATCGCGCGCAAGTATTTCGACTTCGATGTGTACGGCGATTGACCTTGTATTGATACGGATGACTAAGTAATGCGCATCAAAAGCACGCCGCTCGTCTCGGCAACCATCGGCACCGCACGCGAACTCGTCAGTTTCCATTTCGGCGCACCGCATGCAGCGGATACGCACGAAAAGGTCTACATTCAGGCATCGCTTCACGCAGACGAAACGCCCGCCATGCTCGCCGCATGGCGGCTCAAGCAGCGGCTCAGAGAACTTGAAGCGAGCGGGCGCGTGCGCGGCGCAGTGGTGCTCGTGCCGGTGGCCAATCCCATCGGGTTATCGCAGCACGTGCTGGGCCAGTTCGTCGGACGCTTCGAGAGCAACAGCGGGCACAACTTCAACCGCAACTTTCCGATGCCGCCTGCAAGCGAATTGATAGAACGCATTCGCCCGCGCATGTCGAATACGGACGCCACGCACAACACGCGACTCTTGCGCGCGGCCGTGTGCGAGATGCTCGGCGAGATGACTGCGCGCAACGAGTTCGAATCGTTGCGGCTTGCGCTGCTCAGGCACGCATCGGACGCGGATATCGTGCTCGATCTGCATTGCTCGCTCGAAGCGACGATGCATCTGTACACCAGTCCGGCGAGTTGGCCCGCCATCGAGCCGCTGGCGCGCTATCTCGGCGCGAAAAGCGTTTTGCTCGCGACGGATTCGGGCGGCCAGTCCTTCGACGAGATTCACGCGCTGCTGTGGAACGAACTGCGTGCGTTACTGGGCAAAGAGGTGCCGCTCGCGGCGCCGAATATCGCGGCGACGCTGGAACATCGCGGCCAGCGGGATGTGAGTGACGAGTACGCATCGAATGATGCCGAGGCTATCGTCGACTTCCTGATCGCGCGCGGCGTGATCGAAGGCGAGGCGCGCGAACTGCCGCCGCTCGCGCAGGCCGCGACGCCGCTTGCGGGCAGCGAGCAACTGACAGCGCCGGTGAGCGGCATCGTCGTGTATCGCGCGCAAGTCGGCGCGATGCTGAAGGCGGGCGATGCGGTCTTCGACATCATCGATCCGCTGACGGACGCCGTGACCACCGTGACCACGAAGAACAATGGCGTGTTTTATATGCGGCGCGCCATTCGCTTCGTCTACGCGGGTGCGCCGTTGGGAAGAGTCACCGGCGCAACGGCGTTCAGGACCGGCGTATTGATCGGCGCGTGACGGAGCGCGAAGCTTCGTCACGCGCGTGCCTTCACCGAGCGTCGGTGATGGTTTGATTCAACGTCGTGCCTGCAATCACCGTGTTATTCAGCACGATGTCGTGCACGTTGTACGCGTAGATCGGTCCCGGCGTCGTCGCCGTTGCGGGGCCCGCGGCGACAGGCGTGCCGAAATCGCAGTTGGTGATGGTTACGCCAGCAATCGCGGGAATGGCGGGCGTCGGCGCGGGGCCGTTGTAGTCGAACGCAACGGGTCCTTGCGCGACGATCGCCTGAAAACAGGATCCCGTGACGCCGTTGAGCGTGACGTTGCTCGCCTTCACATTCGAAATATTGACGTTCTGCACCAGTGCGGGGCGCGTGCGAATGGCGTCCTTCGACGGCTGATAGTCGCAGTCGAACGTGATGATGCCGCCTTGCGCCGCCGACGGATTCGCCGCGCTCGCCGTCACCACGCCGAGCGGCACCGTCGCATTGATCGGGCTGCCCGCCAGCAGACTGCTGCCGTAGCCCGATGGCGTCAGGCTCACGCCATTGGGCAGCGTGACGTTGTCCACATAAAAGTTCTTCACGAAGCCGCCGCGATTCATGTTCGTCTTCACGCGAATGGCGATGTTGAGCGAGTTCGTCGCCCAGAACTTGTTTAGCATCTGCAGATTGCGCGCGTAGATGTTCTGCACGCCGCCGCCCATTTCGCTGCCGAGCGTGATACCGCCGTGGCCGCTGTTCATCGTGCAGTTCTGAATGACGTGATTCTGCGCGGGGCCGTATTGCGTGTCGAGGTCCTTGCCCGATTTGATCGCGATGCAGTCGTCGCCGGTGTTGAACGTGACGCTGTCGCAGAGCACCATGTCGCAGGCGTCGGGATCGAAGCCGTCGTTGTTCGGCCCGATGCTGTCCACCGTCACGCCGGTGATCACCACGTTCTTGCAATCGGTCGGATGGTGCTGCCAGAACGGCGTATTGATGGTGCGATAGCCCTGCATCAGAACGTTCGTACAACCGATGAATTCCACCATGCTCGGCCGCAGATAATGCCCGATGCCGAAGATGCGCTTCTCGATTGCCACGCCTGCTTCCGACAGCGCCGGCAAGTAGTTCTGGTCCTGCTGCCACGGCGTGGCCGGGTCAGTGAGCTTGGCGTAGAGCGCATCCGAAATGCCGGGCACAGCGGTCTTCAGGTCGACGTTGTTCGGGTTGGCGAAGGCCTGTGAAGGCGTCGACGATCCCGCATAGCCGTATGCGCCGCTGTTGCCCTTGTATGTCCACCAGCACGTTGCCGTGTTGCCGCTGCCGGCGAACGGCGTCATGGCCTGACCGTTGAGCACCGAGGTATCGCCTTCGCCGGTGATCGCGATGTTCGTCTGATTGCGCGCGTAGACCGGCGGACCATAATTGAGGCAGTCGTTCGCTTGCCAGCGGCTGTAGTACAGCTTGCCGTTCGCGCCGCAGTCGATGGGGCCGTCCTTCGCGTAGTCCGCCGGGTTCGGGCTGAAAAAAATCTCGCAGTTCGCGCTCAGATGGAAATCGACGTTGGACAGCAGAATGATCGGCCCTGCGCAATACCAGTTGCCCGCCGGTACGACCACGCGGCCGCCGCCCGCCGCGCTGCACGCCGCGATGGCGGCGAGAAACGCGGGGCGCGAGTCGAACGAGCCGGGCGCCTGTGTCTGGTCCGCGCCGGTGCTGAGCGGCGACTTGGTCGGATCGGTGTACGGACTTGTCGCCGCAATGACGGTGCACGGTTTCGCGCCGTAGTCGGTGACGAGGAACCGGCGGCTCGGCACCATCGACGTCGACACGTTTTTCAGCGCGTTGATGATTTGCGTCGCGGAACCGGACGGGCCCCAGATCGGGTCTTCCGCCGTGGCTGGCGTGCTGGGCGAGCCGGAACTGTCGTGGCCGCCGCAGCCGGCGAGCACGCTCAAGCTGCCGAGTCCGCCAATGAGCGGCGCGCTCGCCGAAGCGCCTGCGAACTTGAGGAGGGTGCGACGGCGGGCCGAGGCGGGGGCGGTGAGGCGCTGTTTCATCCTTGTCTCCATTCCGGTGTGTCCGGTTTTAATGTGCGAACTTCGAACGACGTCATACGACATTGCTGCTGGCTTGTTTAACCAGCCGGTAAAGAAATCGTTTTCCTTGAGCGACGATAGCGAGCTTGTAACAAGGGCGTCAAGCGTTATCCGCCAGCGTTCACGTGGGGAATTTCCCGTAAGGAATCGATTACTCGAAGCGGCGCTTCTCATACGACATCATGTGTCACTATTGCCGCAAGCCTCCAACGTCGAATTCGGCGCGGCTCTAAAATTGACGCTTCCGCTTCGCCCAAAGGAGGAGCCATGCTGACCTTCGACCATCACGTCGAGACGCCGACGCTCGATATCGCCTACGCCCACACCGGTCCCGCCGACGGACCGCCCGTCCTGCTGTTGCATGGGTGGCCCGACGCGGCTCGCGCCTGGACGAAAGTCGCCGCACGCCTGAACGCGGCGGGCTACCGGACCATCGTTCCGGAATTGCGCGGCGCGGGCGGCACGCGCTTCTTGCGCGCGGGCACCATCCGCGATGGTTCCGGCGTCGCGCTGGCGCAAGACGCTATCGATCTGGCGGATGCGCTCGGCATCGCCCAGTTCGATGTGGTCGGGCACGACTGGGGCGCGCGCGCCGCCTACACGCTCGCTGCGCTCTTTCCCGATCGCGTGCGGCGGATGGCCGCGATCGCGCTGGCATTTCAGCCGCGCGGCAAGTTCAAGCTGCCGGCGGACTTCGCGCAGGCGCGACGCTTCTGGTACCAGTGGTTCATGTCGCTCGACGACGCGCCCGACGCCGTCGCCGCCGATCCGACAGGCTTCGCGCGCATTCAGTGGGATACGTGGTCGCCGCCCGGCTGGTTCGACGAAGCCGAGTTCGCCGCCACCGCGCGCGCGTTCGAGAACCCGGACTGGGTGACGATCACGCTGAACGCCTACCGCCGCCGCTGGCGCAGCGATCAGCCGTCCGACCCGGCGCTCGAACCGTTGTACGAGCGGCTTGCGACCATCGAGCGCATCGGCGTTCCGGCGCTGATGGTTCAGGGCGGCTCGGATTTCTGCGACGATCCTTCGACGTCGGAAGGGCAGGAAAGCTGCTTTACAGCGGGCTACCGGCGCGTCGTGATCGACGGCGCCGGGCACTTTCCGCCGCGAGAAGCGCCCGATGCCGTCGCGGATGCGCTCGTCGCCCATCTCGGCTGACAGCGACCGGGCGAGCTACTTGCAGGCGGCAAGCGAACGCAGCCGCCCGCTTTTTGCGACCGATACTGTATGGGTGTACAGTACCGTTCGCAGCGGCAGGCGCCTGCCGCCAGACCCTTGCGCGGCGCCGCCCACGGCCTGACACGCCGTCCATCTCATTGAACCGGTTGAAAAATTGGCATCGAACAACGCAATCCGCATTCGCGGCGCCCGTCAACATAACCTCAAGAATCTCGATCTCGACCTGCACACCGGCCAGATGACGGTCGTGACCGGACCGTCCGGTTCCGGCAAGTCGAGCCTCGTCTTCGACACGCTCTATGCGGAAGGCCAGCGCCGCTACGTCGAAACGTTCAGCGCCTACGCGCGCCAGTTCCTGGACCGGATGGACCGCCCGCAGGTGGATCGCGTCGACGGCGTGCCGCCCGCCATCGCCATCGACCAGACGAACCCGGTGCGCAGCTCGCGCTCGACCGTCGGCACGATGACCGAGCTGAACGATCACCTCAAGCTCTTCTACGCGCGCGCCGCCGAACTCTTCGACAGGAAGACCGCGCACCGCGTGCAGCACGACACGCCCGAGACCATCTATGCGCGACTGCTGGAGCGCACGCGCGACGGCGATCCGCGCCTCGCCGTGACGTTTCCCGTCGAATTGCCCGATACCACGAGCGACGACGAAGTCGCGCAGTGGCTTTCCGCGAGCGGCTACACGCGCGTGCAGGCCAAGCGCCACGTACAAACGGAAGCGGGCGCGCGGCAAGTGCTCGATGTCGTCGCCGACCGGTTCCGCTTGCAGGGCACGGAGCGCTCGCGCGCGCTGGAGGCCATCGAAGGCGCGCTGCTGCGCGGCAGCGGGCGCGTGAACGTCTACGTGCTGAAGGACGAAGCCGAACCCGATATCTGGCGCTTCTCGACCGGCCTGCACAGCCCGGAAAGCGACTTGCGTTACGCCGATCCGCAGCCGGCGCTCTTTTCCTTCAACTCGGCCTATGGCGCGTGCGAGACGTGTCGCGGCTTTGGCCGCGTGATCGGCGTGGATTACGGCCTCGTCGTTCCGGACGAGAAAAAGACGCTGCGCGAAGGCGCGATCAAGACGCTGCAAACGCCGGCGTGGAAAGAGAATCAGGACGACCTCGTGCGCTACGGCGCGAAGGCGGGCATCCGGCTCGGCGTGCCGTGGAGCGAACTGACGCAGAAAGAGCGCGACTGGGTCATCAACGGATCGCCCGACTGGACCGGCAAGTGGGGCAGCCAGTGGTACGGCGTGCAGCGTTTCTTCGACTATCTGGAGTCGAAGGCGTACAAGATGCACATTCGCGTGCTGCTCTCCAAGTACCGCAGCTATACGACGTGCCCGGCCTGCGCGGGCGCGCGGCTCAAAACCGAGTCGCTCTTGTGGCGCCTCGGCACGAAGGAACAGGCCGACGCGGTGCTCGCGCCCGCCGACCGCTTCATGCCGACGGGCGTCGACTGGACGCGCGATCAACTGGAAGCGTTGCCAGGCCTGACCGTGCACGACCTGATGCTGATGCCGATCGAGCGCATCCGCCGCTTCTTCGATTCGCTCACGCTGCCGTCCACGCTGCTCGACGAGGCCTTGAAGCTGCTGCACGCCGAAGTGCGCACGCGCCTCAAGTATCTGTGCGACGTCGGGCTCGGCTATCTGACGCTGGACCGGCAAAGCCGCACGCTCTCGGGCGGCGAAGTGCAGCGCATCAACCTCACGACCGCGCTCGGCACGTCGCTCGTGAACACGCTGTTCGTGCTCGACGAGCCGAGCATCGGGCTGCATCCGCGCGATCTGAACCGCATCGTGGAGGCCATGCACCGTCTGCGCGATGCGGGCAACACGCTCGTCGTCGTGGAGCACGATCCTTCCGTGATGCTCGCGGCGGATCGCCTGATCGACATGGGACCGGGACCGGGCGAACGCGGCGGCGAAATCGTCTACGACGGCACGCCCGACGACATTCAATCGAGCGATACGCTCACCGGCGCGTACCTCGGCGGGCGCAAGCACGTCGCGCATGCGTCGAACTGGACGCGCCGCGTGGTCGATGCGAACACGCCGCGCCTCGTCCTCGAAGGCGCGAGCGATCACAACTTGCAGGACGTGACGGTCGAAATTCCGCTCGAGCGCCTCGTCTGCGTGACGGGCGTCTCCGGCTCGGGCAAATCGACGCTGATTCAGGACGTGCTCGCGCCCGCGCTCATGCGTCACTTCGGCAAGGCGACCGAAGCGCCCGGCGCGTTCCGTGCGCTGAAAGGCGCGGACCAACTGAGCGACGTCGTGTTCGTCGATCAGTCGCCGATCGGCCGCACGGCGCGCTCGAATCCGGCGAGCTATGTCGGCGCGTTCGACGAAATCCGCAAGCTCTTCGCGAAAGCGCCGCTGGCGGCGCAGCGCGGCTACGGCGCGAGCATGTTCAGTTTCAATTCGGGCGATGGCCGCTGCCCGACCTGCGGCGGCTCGGGCTTCGAGCACGTCGAAATGCAGTTCCTCTCCGATGTCTACTTGCGTTGCCCGGATTGCGACGGCCGGCGTTATCGCGCCGAGATTCTGGATGTGAAGATCGAGCGCGGCGGGCGCGAGCTGAGCGTCGCGGACGTGCTGGAACTGACCGTGAGCGAAGCCGTCGAGTGCTTTGCCGCGGACGCGGACGTGCTGCGCGTGCTACAGCCGATCGTCGATGTCGGCCTCGAATATGTGAAGCTCGGCCAGCCCGTGCCGACGCTCTCGGGCGGCGAAGCGCAGCGCCTGAAGCTCGCGGGTTTTCTCGCGGAAACCGCGTCGCCGAATCAGAAAGCGCGGCTTTTCATGTTCGACGAGCCGACTACGGGCCTGCATTTCGACGACATCGCCAAGTTGATGCAGGCGTTGCGCAGGCTGCTCGAGCGCGGGCATTCGCTGATCGTCATCGAGCACAATCTCGACGTGATTCGCGCGGCGGACTGGATCATCGATCTCGGTCCCGAAGGCGGCGACGGCGGCGGTCAAGTGGTCTGCGTCGGCACGCCGGATGACGTCGCGGCTTGCGAGCAGTCGCATACGGGCCGCGCGTTGCTGGACTACGAAGAAGCCATGACGCCCGGCGCGGCGGAGAAGCACGCGGGCGTGCCGCTGCAACTCGCGGCGGAAGTGGCGAGCGCGCGGCGCGCGTTGCAGGGCGAGGACGTGGTGCGCATCGTGAATGCGCGCGAGCACAATCTGAAATCGCTCGATGTCGATATCCCGCACAACAAGTTCAACGTGGTGACGGGCGTGTCCGGCTCGGGCAAGTCCACGCTCGCGTTCGATATTCTGTTCCACGAAGGACAGCGGCGTTATCTGGAGTCGCTGAACGCGTATGCGCGCTCCATCGTGCAGCCGGCGGGTCGGCCCGAAGTCGATGCGGTCTACGGCATTCCGCCGACGGTTGCGATCGAGCAGCGGCTGTCGCGCGGCGGGCGCAAGAGCACGGTCGCGACGACTTCGGAAGTCTGGCACTTCCTGCGCCTCCTTTACGTGAAGCTCGGCATCCAGCATTGCATTCACGACGGCACGCCGGTTCAGGCGCAAAGCTCCGAGCAGATCGCCGCGCAGATTCTGCGCGATTTCAAAGGCCAGCACGTCGGGCTGCTCGCGCCGCTCGTCGTGAACCGCAAGGGCGTCTACACCGATCTCGCGAAGTGGGCGAAAGCGCGCGGCAACACGCATCTGCGCGTGGACGGCGACTTCCTGCCGGTCGATCCGTGGCCGAAGCTCGACCGCTTCCGTGAACACACCATCGAACTGCCGGTCGCGGATCTCGTCGTGTCGGCGGAAAACGAAGCGGACCTGCGGCGTCTGCTCGACGAGACGCTCGAAATTGGCAAGGGCGTCATGCATCTGTGCGCGCCGCTCGACGAACTGCACGGCGCGCTCTCGAACGGCAAGCGGCGCGGCAAGGAAGAAAGCATCGTGTTTTCGACGAAGCGCGCGTGTCCGGTCTGCGGCACGAGCTACCCGGAACTCGACCCGCGCATGTTCTCCTACAACAGCAAGCATGGCTGGTGCAACACGTGCGTCGGCACGGGCGTCAAGCTGACGCGCGAACAGCGCGCCGCTTTCGATGACACCGTCTTCGCGCAGGATGATCGCGGCCGCGAGCAGAGCATCGGCTCGGTGGATCAGGAGCCGGACGATATCGTGGATCAGCCGTGCCCGGAATGCGAAGGCACGCGCCTTAACGACGTCGCGCGTGCCGTGACGTTCGGCAATTACCCGATCACGGAAGTGGGGCGCTGGACCGTGACTGACACGCGCGAGTGGGTTTCGACGCTGAAGCTCACGGGCCGCGATGCGGACATCGCGCGCGACGTCGTCAGCGAGATCGAAGGGCGCCTTCAGTTTCTGGAGGAAGTCGGGCTCGGTTATCTGAGTCTCGACCGCGCCGCGCCGACGCTTTCCGGCGGCGAAGCGCAGCGCATCCGTCTCGCCGCGCAGCTCGGCAGCAATCTGCAAGGCGTCTGCTACGTGCTGGATGAACCGACCATCGGCCTGCATCCGCGCGACAATTTGATTCTTCTGAGCGCGCTCAAGAAGCTGAACGACAAGGGCAACACGCTCGTCGTCGTCGAGCACGACGAAGACACGATCCGTCGCGCGGATCACATCATCGATATCGGGCCGGGCGCGGGCAAGCGCGGCGGAACCGTCGTCGCGCAGGGCAGCGTGACGGATCTCGCGGCGCACAAGGCGTCGCTGACCGGGCAGATGCTCGCGAGGCCGATCGTGCATCCGTTGCAGCCGCGCCGCGAAGTGCGCGCGGCCGTCGGCAAGCGCCCCGCGGTGCCGGAGCAATGGCTCACGGTCGAAAACGCGACGCTGCATAACCTGCGCAATGTAACGGCGAGCGTGCCGCTGAACCGGCTCGTCGCGATCACGGGCGTGTCGGGCTCGGGCAAATCGACGCTCGCCCGCGACGTGCTCATGACCAATCTGCTCGACGCGGTCGGCCGCTCGGTGCTGTCGTCGCCTGCGGAGCGGCGCGCGCGCAAGGCGGCGCAGGCGGACGCTCCAGCGGCGAAATCGCGCGCCAGCGTGCTCGCCCGCGAAACGCCGCGCCCGAAGTTCGACGTGGTCCACGCATGGCAGGGCTGCTCGGGCGTCACCGGTTTCGAGTCCATCGACCGCGTGCTGGAAGTCGATCAGACGCCGATCGGCAAGACGCCGCGTTCCTGTCCGGCGACCTACATCGGCATGTGGGACACCATTCGCAAGCTCTTTGCCGACACGCTGGAAGCCCGCGCGCGCGGCTATACGCCGTCGCGCTTCTCGTTCAACACCGGCAACGGGCGCTGCCCGGCGTGCGAAGGGCAAGGCGTGCGCACCATCGCGATGAATTTCCTGCCGGACGTCAAGGTGCCGTGCGACGTGTGCCACGGCCAGCGCTTCAATCCCGAAACGCTCGCGGTGACGTGGCGGGGCAAGAACATCGGCGAAGTGCTGACCATGGAGATCGACGAGGCCGTCGAGTTCTTCGCGTCGATGCCGAGCATCGCGCATCCGCTGCAATTGATGAAGGACGTGGGCCTCGGTTATCTGACGCTCGGTCAGCCGTCGCCCACGCTCTCGGGCGGCGAGGCGCAGCGCATCAAGCTCGTCACCGAGTTGTCGAAGGTGCGTGACGACATCACGCGGCGCGGCCAGAAGCCGCCGCATACACTGTACGTGCTGGATGAACCGACCGTCGGCCTGCACATGGCGGACGTCGCGAAGCTGATTCGCGTGCTGCACCGGCTGGTGGACGGCGGGCATAGCGTGATCGTGATCGAGCACGATCTCGACGTGATCGCCGAAGCCGACTGGGTGCTCGATCTCGGACCGGAAGGCGGCGTGAACGGCGGGACCATCGTCGCGGCGGCGGACCCGGACACGCTCGCGAGTCATCCGCGCAGCCACACGGGCACGGCGCTGAGGCCGGTGCTCGGCAGGACGCCGCCTGCGGAGGATGCCGCCTGATGTCGCCGCCTGTCTCCGATCTGCAGACGCTGCTGGCGTCCTTGCAGCCCGAGCTTCAGCCCGGCGTCTATGTGTTCGCGTCACTGCCGGATCATGCCGCGCCGGGCGGCGCGGGCATCGTCGCGACGTTTCGCGAGCGCGAAGGCGTAACCGTCGTCATGGAAGAAGGCGCGGCGCAAGCGGCTGGCGTCACGCCGCTCTTTCGGGCAGCGTGGATCACATTGACCGTGCATTCCGACCTGAACGCGGTCGGGCTGACCGCCGCATTCGCGCGCGCGCTCGGCGACGCGGGCATCAGTTGCAATGTGATGGCGGCCGCCTGTCACGATCACATCTTCGTGCCGGTGGAGGCCGCCGGCCGCGCCATGGACGCGCTCTTGAAGTTGCAGCAAGGGCGTTGATATGCTTGCGCGCTTCGATCACTTCTATAGCGACAAGTAGATGGAAACGCAGGATAAAGCCGTAGCACTGAGAAGGATGAAGTGGTTCGCCGCCGCGTTGCTCGTCGGCGCGGGCGTGCTATTCGCCATCGCGAAGAGCCAGCACGACGCGGGCGCGTGGGCGTGGGTGTCCGCGTTCGCGGAAGCCGCGATGGTCGGCGCGCTCGCGGACTGGTTCGCGGTCGTCGCGCTGTTTCGCCATCCGCTCGGCGTGCCGGTGCCGCACACGGCGATTCTGCCCGCGAACAAGGCGCGCGTGGCCGACAACCTCGCCGTGTTCGTGCGTGACCGCTTTCTCGGCACGGATGCGCTCGTCGAGCGCGTGAATGCGTTCGATCCGGCGAGCCGTCTCTCGGTCTGGCTCGCGGAGCCGAAGAATGCGGAGTTGCTCGGCAACCGCGCGGTCGGGGCGGTCGGCCAGTTGCTGTCCTTCATTGACGACACGCGCATCAAGTCGATGCTCCACGACGCGATTCGCCGCCGCGCCGACGCCTTCGATCTTTCCGCCGCCGCCGGCAACCTGCTGTCGACGCTCACCGCTGACCGGCGGCACCAGTTGCTGCTCGACGAGGGCCTCAAGCAAATGGCGGGGTGGCTCGACAAGCCCGAAGTGCAGGAGATGCTCGCGGCGCGCATCGTCGCCGTGGCGGGCGAGGAGTATCCGAAGCTCATCGGCATGCTTGGCTTCGTCGGGCTGGATGCGGGCGATCTCGGCAACAAGTTCGCGGCGGGCCTCGTGCGCGGCGCGAACCAGTGGCTGCACGACGTGACGAGCGACCCGGAGCACGAACGCCGCAAGGCCTTCGATGCCGCAGTGGAACGCTTCGTCGAGCGGCTGAAGACGGATCCCGCGTTCAAGGCGCGCATCGACGAACATAAGCGCGAATGGCTCGACAGGCCGGAACTGCGCGGTTACGTGGACGGCCTGTGGGACGAGTTCACCGCGTGGCTTTCGGCTGACCTGAAACGCCCCGATTCCGCGCTGCACGCGAAAGTGGTCGAAGTCGCGGCGGGTTTCGCGCAGGCGCTGGGCGGCGACCCGCTGCTGCGCGACTCGATCAACGAGCACATGCGCGACGCGCTCAAGGCGCTGGCGCCGGAGTTGCGCGAAGGCATTGCGAAGCACATTGCCGCGACCGTCAAGCAATGGGACGACGCCACGCTCGTGCGCGACGTCGAGCTGAATATCGGCCGCGACCTGCAATTTATCCGCCTGAACGGCACGCTTGTGGGCGGCGCCGTCGGGCTGCTGATTCACGCGGTCACGGTGCTCGCCGCCTGACGCTATCGGCGCGCGACGACCACGCTTCCCGCCTTGGGCAGCGCCTCGCCGCCCTCGCTGCCTTCGCTGTTCTCGAAGCCGTTGACGGTGACCGCGAGCCCGCCCGTCAACGCGAGCGCGAGCAGCGGGCCGCGCCCCGGCTGGCCCCGCGCGAACGCCGGCACGGCCCATTCGTCGCCGTCCGCCGTCGCGAGCACATAACGGGTGTCGGGACCGAGCGTGTCCGAATCGATCATGCGCACGATGCTCCCTGTCTCGGTCTTCGGAAAGCGCGTGGTCTGGCAATAAAACGTGGGGCTGCCCCGGTGCGGCAGACCGACCGAAACGCCCGTGATGGTCGAGTTCGCGTCGGCGGTAATGCTCACCGGCAAGTGCAGCGCCAGCGCCGTCATCAGCATCTGGTGCCGGCTTGCGTGCTTCGTCGTGTTCATTTGTGCGCAGTAGTGCGTGCCGTCCAGGGCGCGCAGCACATAGCGGATTTCGTCGAGCGCGTCCGAGTCGATGATGTGCACGAGCGATCCCGTCTGCATGTCCGTCAGCTTCTGGCCGAACAGGATCATGGAGGGCGCGGCGCCCGTCGCCAACGCGCCGACCGCGATGCCGGTCACGTAGTGCTCGTCATTGCCGCTCACCGTGACCGGCAGGCCGAACCGCAACGCGAGCAGGGCGAGCTTGTGCCGGTTAGCGTGCTCCTGGCGGTCCATCCGCACGTGGTAGCGCGCGGCCTCCGGCGTCTTGACGATGACGCTCAGCGTCTCGGCCGCTTCCTTGTCGATGATCTCGTCGATGACGCCGGAACGCGGTGTCGTCGAAATCAGTCCGGGCGCGCAGTTGATGTTCGGCCCGAACGCCCGTGACCCGACCGAGAGCGCGGTCAGGTAGTAATCGGCGTCGCCGGCGACTGTCGCGGGCAATTTCGCTCTGAACGCTGCCATGAGGAGCGCGCTTCGGTAGCCGTGTCCCTTCGGGCAGATTTGGGCGCAGAAGTGCGAGCCGTCCGGGCTGCGGATGATGTACGCCATGCTGCCGAGCATGTTGGCCTCTTCCACTTGCACGACTGTGCCCGTGCGCACGTCTTCCAGCAGGCGCCACGTGTGGCCGAGCGCGGGAAGCGGGACGACATCAGGCAGCGTGGCCGCGACGTCGGTGATATGGTGCGTGGCATCCGCGCGAATGGTGACGGTCAGCCCCAATTCGAGCGCCGCCATGAGAAGGTCATTTCGCGCCGGATGTTCCCGGTAATCCAGTTGCGCGCAATACTCGGACTCGTCTCCGGTTTTCAAAACATAAATAATGATGTCGGGTGATTGAGGATGAATCGCGCGGCTAATAATGCCGGTGCGTAAGTCCGTCAAGAAATAATCGGCGGACGCCAAAGAAAGCGTGCTGATTCGAGGCCTGATTCTCATGGTGCGCGGCGTGCGGCCTTTAAGCGGGCGCTGGCTTTTCAAGGTTGGGGCAAAGGCGGGCCATGCGTGCGCGCGGGCCGCCGCTGAAGTGCGAACGTCGAATCTTTGTGATTAGAACGACCGTTCTAGGAATTTAAGTTAAGAATAATTCGACGTCAATTAATATCTCACACGTTCGAAACAGAGCTTATTAAGACGTTTCCTGAAATGATTAAGACTGTCTTAAAAACAATGCTGTGAAACCGGTTTCTTCACGATTTGAATTTCGCTTGTTTAATAAACGCAGGCGGCTCGTCGCTAATCATCTAAACAAACAAGTTTCAGTAAAAATCGTCCGGCGACGCAAGAAGTACGGACGACCCCCTGCAAACCGCCCGCAGTCGCGCCAAAATGCCAACTTCCGCGCGGCCCGATCACTGCCGAGACACCCATGACAAACCAGAACGTCGAACTCATCGAACGCTTCTACGCTGCCTTCCAGCGCGCCGACGCGGATGCGATGGCCGCGTGCTATGCGCCGGACGTCCGCTTCGAGGACCCCGCGTTCGGTTTGCTGCACGGTCGCGAAGTCGGCGACATGTGGCGCCTGCTGCTCGGTCGCGCGACCGACTTCGCGCTGACGGTGGACGGCATCGGCACGCTTGGGCAGACCGCGAGCGCGAAGGCCGTCGCGCGCTATACGTACTCGGCGACGGGCCGCGCGGTCGTCAACGAGATCGCCACGCGCTTTGCGATCCGGGACGGGCTGATCGCCGAGCAGACCGATAGCTTCGATCTCTGGCGCTGGAGCCGGCAGGCGCTGGGCGTGTCCGGCTGGCTGTTCGGCTGGACGCCGCGGATGCAGACCGCGATCCGTACCAAGGCGCGGCGCGCGCTCAGCGACTATCGCAAGCGGGCGGCAACATGACAGCGATCGACGCGGCGCGGCTCGAAGACGAATGGCTGGAAGCGGACGCGCACGGCGGTTTCGCATCCGGCACGGTGGGAACCATGCGCACGCGCCGCTATCAGGCGCTGTTGCTTGCCGCGACGCAACCGCCTGCGGGCCGCGTGGTGCTGGTGAACGGCATCGAGGCGTGGGTCGAGATCGGCGGCGACCGCTTTCCATTGACGATGCAACGCTACGCGCCCGACGTGCTGTATCCGGACGCCTGCGCGAGCCTCGTTTCCTTCGATACCTCGCCGTGGCCGACATGGCGCTATCGCGTCGGCGACGCGCACACGGTCGTGGCTGAAGTCTTCGTCGCGAAGGAGAGCGGCGAGACGGTGCTGCGCTGGCGTCTCTACGGCGGACAGCCGCCGAGCGGCGCGACGCTGCACGTGCGCCCGCTGCTGTCGGGGCGCGACTATCACGCGCTGCATCGCGAGAATCCGGCATTCTGTTTCGATGCCACGACGGACGGCGAGCGCGTTCATTGGCGGCCGTATGCCGATCTGCCGGCCATCGGCGCGACGGCGAACGGCGCGTATCGGCACGCGCCCGACTGGTATCGCAATTTCAGCTACGCGCGCGAACGGGAGCGCGGGCTCGACTTCATCGAGGACCTGGCGACGCCCGGCGTGTTCTCGTTCGATCTGACGCGCGGCGAGGCGGTCATGATTCTGCATGCCGACATCGGCGACACCGTGCCACGCGCAGCCGATGCGCTCGCGCATGCGTCGCGGCTCGCGGCGCGCGAATCGGAGCGCCGCGCGGCATTCCCCTCGCGCCTCGCCCGTTCCGCCGATGCGTATGTCGTCAACCGCAAAGAGGGGCGCACGATCATCGCGGGCTTTCCGTGGTTCACCGACTGGGGCCGCGATACGTTCATCTCGATGCGCGGCTTGCTGATCGCAAGCCGACGTCATCAGGATGCCGAATCGATTCTGCTCGAATGGACCGACGCGCTCTCCGAAGGCATGCTGCCGAACCGCTTTCCCGACAGCGGCGGCCAGCCGGAGTACAACTCGGTGGATGCGTCCTTGTGGTTCGTGATCGCCGTGCACGACTATCTGGCGACCGGCCACGCGCTCGCGGCGACGGCGAGCCGCCTGCAACGCGCGGTCGATACGATCCTCGAAGGCTACGCGCGCGGCACGCGCTTCCGGATCGCCGCCGACGACGACGGCCTGTTGCGCGCGGGCGAGCCCGGCGTGCAACTGACGTGGATGGACGCGAAAGCGGGCGACTGGGTGGTGACGCCGCGCATCGGCAAGCCGGTCGAAGTGCAGGCGCTGTGGATCAATGCGCTCGCGATCGCCTCCGCGTGGAATCCGCGCTGGCAGACGCTGTGCGCCCGCGCGCGGCAGAGCTTCGCCGCGCGCTTCGTGGACCCGCAGACCCGCGCGCTCTACGATGTCGTCGATGCCGACCACGAGCCGGGAAAGATCGACCGCTCCATTCGCCCGAATCAGATCTTCGCGGTCGGCGGGCTGCCGTATCCGCTTGTCGAGGGCGATATCGCGCGCGCCGTGCTAGATCAAGTCGAAGCGCATCTGCTGACGCCGCTCGGCCTGCGCACGCTCGCGCCGTCCGACCCGGCGTATCGGCGGCGCTATGCAGGCGGCGTGCTGGAGCGCGACGGCGCCTATCATCAGGGCACGGTCTGGCCGTGGCTCATGGGGCCGTTCGTCGAAGCGTGGCTGCGTGTGCACGGCGCGGCGGGCGTGCGCGAGCGCTTTCTCGCGCCGCTTTACGCGCATCTGGACCACTACGGGCTCCATCACGTGAGCGAAGTCGCGGACGGGGACGCGCCGCATACGCCCGGCGGCGCGCCGTTTCAGGCGTGGTCTCTTGCGGAACTGCTGCGCGTCGAGAAGCTGCTGGACGGCGCATGAGCCGTCGATTGTGCGTCCGGTCGCGAAAACGCGCTAAATTAGCCGTTTCCCGCACGACGCACGAGGCCGCACGAGGAGACGCCCATGGCGAAAACGCGCACCGTCAATCAGATCGACACCGTGGAAGGATCGCGGCTGCATTCGGGCGACTGTCCGCGCTGGCAGCGTTGGGGACCGTACCTCAGCGAACGTCAGTGGGGCACGGTGCGCGAGGACTACAGCGAGTTCGGCACCGCATGGGAGTACTTTCCGCACGATCACGCACGCAGCCGGGCGTATCGCTGGGGCGAGGACGGCATCGCGGGCTTCGGCGACGACAAGCTCAACTGGTGCGTCTCGCTCGCGCTCTGGAACGGGCGCGATCCGATTCTGAAGGAACGCCTCTTTGGCCTCACGAATCAGGAAGGCAATCACGGCGAGGACGTAAAGGAGCTGTACTTCTACCTCGACGGCACGCCGACGCATTCCTATATGCGCATGCTGTACAAGTATCCGCACGCGGCGTTTCCGTACGCCGATCTCGTCGATGAAAACGCGCGGCGCGGCGCGGACATGCCCGAGTACGAAGTGCTCGATACCGGCGCATTCGACGACGAGCGTTACTTCGACGTGCAGGTCGAGTACGCGAAGCACACGCCCGACGATATCGTGATGCGCGTGACCATCGAGAATCGCGCCGCGTATCCGGCCGCGCTCGACGTGCTGCCGCAAATCTGGGCGCGCAACACGTGGTCGTGGAAACCGACGCCGACGAAGCCGTCGCTGACGCTGCAAACGGCGCGCGGCGTCACGCAGGTCGCGGCCGGCCATCACGGCCACGAGCCGATGATCGTGACGGCGTGGTCGCCGGATACGGACGGCATCGAATGGCTGTTTTGCGAGAACGAGACCAACGTGCGGCGCCTCTTTCGCATGGAAGGCGCGGGTCCGTTCAAGGACGGTTTCAACGACTACATCGTGGCGGGCGACGAAGACGCCATTCGCCGCGATACGGGCACGCGCGCCGCGGCCCGGGCGCATCTCACGCTCGACGCGCACGCGACGGCCACCGTGTTCCTGCGCTGGCGTCCCGAATCGGCGCCCGACGCGACGCCGCTCGATGTCGACGCGCTCTTCGCGCGCCGTATCGCGGAAGCCGACGAATTCTATGGCGCGCTCCAGCACGACATCGAGGGTGCGGATCAGCGGCTCGTACAGCGGCAGGCGCTCGCGGGCATGTTGTGGTCGAAACAGTACTATCAGTTCGACGTGACGCGCTGGCTCGACGGCGATCCGCTTCAGCCGAAGCCGCCGAAACAGCGGCGCTCGGGGCGCAATGCGGACTGGCGGCATCTGTGCAACGCGGACATCGTGTCGATGCCGGACAAGTGGGAATACCCGTGGTACGCGTCGTGGGATCTGGCGTTCCATGCGGCGGCGTTCGCGCTCATCGACCCGGCGTTCGCGAAGCGGCAGTTGCTGCTGCTCGTGAAAGACCGCTATCAGCATCCGAACGGTCAGTTGCCGGCCTACGAGTGGGCGTTCAGCGACGCCAATCCGCCCGTGCATGCATGGGCGACGTGGCGCGTGTACGAGATCGACCGCGCGATCACCGGCAAGGGCGATCGCGATTTCCTGGAACTCGTCTTCCACAAGCTGCTGCTCAACTTCTCGTGGTGGGTGAACCGCAAGGACGCCGACGGCCACAACATCTTTCAGGGCGGCTTTCTCGGGCTCGATAACGTCGGCATCTTCGATCGTTCTTCGCCGCTGCCGACGGGCGGCCATATCGATCAGGCGGACGGCACCGCGTGGATGGCCGCCTATGCGCTCGATCTCATGCGCATTGCCCTTGAACTTGCGTATGCGAATCCGGTGTTCGTCGATATCGCCGTGAAGTTCTTCGAGCACTTCCTGTATATCGCGGAAGCCGTGAGCTGCGAGGACGGCTGCGATACGGGCCTCTGGGACAGCGAAGACGAGTTTTTCTACGACAAGCTGCGCCTGCCGGACGGCTCAAGCGTGCCGATGCGCGTGCGGTCGATCGTCGGGCTGATTCCGCTTTTCGCGGTGCATGTGCTCGAGCCGAGCGTGTATCGCGCGTTGCCCGAGTTGCGCGAGCGCTTGCACTGGTTCCTGGAGCATCGGCTGGATTTGTCGCGGCTCGTCTCACGCTGGAATATCGCGGGGCAGGGCAATAGCGTGCTGTTGTCGCTGTTGCGCGGGCATCGGATGAAAGCGCTTCTGAAGCGCATGCTGGACGAGTCCGAGTTTCTGTCCGACCACGGCGTGCGGGCGCTGTCGCGCGTGCATCTCGACAATCCGTTCGTCTTCTATCACAACGGCGAGAGCTTCTGCGTGCAGTATCAGCCGGCGGAATCGGCGTCGCGCGTGTTCGGCGGCAACTCGAACTGGCGCGGGCCGGTATGGATGCCGGTGAATTATCTGCTGATCGAATCCATTCTCGAATTCCACCGCTATTACGGCGACGATTTCCGCGTGGAGTATCCGACAGGTTCGGGCCAGACATTCTCGCTCGCGGAAATCGCCGACGAACTCGCGCGCCGCGTGACCCGGCTCTTTCTGCTCGACAAGAACGGGGAACGCCCGGTGATGGGGGCGTATCCGCTGTTGCAGGCGGACCCGCGCTCGCGCGATCTCGTGCTCTTTCACGAGTACTTCCATGGCGACAACGGGCGTGGCGTCGGCGCGTCGCATCAGACGGGCTGGACGGGGCTCGTCGCGTTGCTGTTGCAGCCGCGCGCGTCGGGGCCTTCGGGCGTCGTGCCGCTTGCCGGTGAGGCCGATGCCGACATGCAGGAATTCGCTAGCGCAAAGTAGCCGGGCAGCAGCCAATTCGACCGCAGCAACAAGGTGCCCGCTTTGTTCGGATAAGTCTTATATCGCTGTTCTCTCCATCTGCGTAATTTGTGCAGACGAAAATGTGTGGCGCTTTGGAGAGCAGAAGCATGAACCGATCAGCGAGTGCGTACGACATGAGACAGGCCGCGGCGGGATACGGCCCGCAGCCTCCTTGCCGCACCGAGCACGAGGAGAGCCCGCCGTTCGCGTGGGTCATGCTCGTCTTCGTCGCGGCAATGTGCGGCGGCGCATGCGTCACCTGCGCGTTCGACAGCATCGCGGCCGGCTGGATAGCGGGCGTCGGCATACTGGCCGCGCTCGGCGGCGCCATCGACCACTGGTTCTCCGGCGCGGCCGCGCTCGAGCGCCGGCTCGAGGCGCGGTCGCGGGCGCGTCACCGCGCGCTCCAGAGATCCGCGCCGGGATGCGGCCGCAAGGCGCAACGCCGGTGCGGCTCGCACGCGACGGCGCGGGAATGGACCTCGATCTCGGCGTATCGCCGGTATTTGCCCTTCGAGCCCGCCTGACGCGCCGGCGTCGAACGCCTGGTGTCCGACATCCAGACCTTAACCGACGCTTCGAACGTAGCGTCGCGCGCTACTGATCGCAGAGCAGCAGCAGTTTCTCCTGCGCGGTGCAGCTCGATTTCTTCTTTTGGGCGGCTGCGTCGCTGCCGCGTGCCGACACGGTCTCAGCCGAACCCTGAGACTGCGCGACCGCCGCGCGCTTGGCGATGCACGCGCGCAAGTGCTTTTCCATCGGCGGATAGTATTTCCAGCCGCGCGTGAGCGGCGGCAATTCAAGATGGACCTGCTTCCATTTCGGATGCCCGCTCGCCTGCAGCGTGTCGAAGTTGGTGCACAGCGAATCCGCGAACTTCGACAGCGCGCCGACCGTGCCGCGCAAACCGTAGTCGTAGGTGACGAGGAACGCCTTGACCGTGAGCGTCGGCGTGTCTTCCTGAATCCAGTTCGGGTAGCTCGTCGTGCGGATGGTCGCGGGAAAATACGTCTGTTTCGCGCGCGCCGTTTCGGGCGCGGCCGGGTCGAGACGCAGCAGCTTGATCTGCTGGAGCAGTTCGGGATTCATGTCCTGAAACAGCTTCGCGGGCTGCCCGGCGACGATCACCGCGACGTCGATCTTGCGCACGATCAGCTTCGCGAGCGCGTCTTCGTTGTTGTAGTGCTGCTCGTTGGCGTCGGGAATCGGCTCGCCGAACATCAGCCGGTACAGCGTCTCCGCCGATTGCGCCGTGCCGCTGCCGATCGGCCCGACGCTGATGTTCTTGCCTTTGATTTCGTTGATGTTCTTGAGCGGCGAATCCGAGCGCACGACGAAATAGATCTCCTCGTCATACAACGGCATGATGAGCCGCAGCGGCTGGATGATGCGGCCGGCTTCGGCGTTGCCGGAGTTGGCCATGTCGAGATACGCCTGATACACGTCGGACTGAACCAGCGCGAACTTCACGCCCGGCTCGTAGCGCATGCGTTGCACGTTTTCCGCCGATCCCTTGGACGGCAGCACTTCGAGGTCCATGCCGGCGGGTTCGGCCACGTACTTCGCCAGGTCCTGCCCGATCTGGATATACGTGCCGCGCTCCTGGCCCGTGGTGATCTTGTAAGGCACGGGATCGGCGGCGTAGCCCGATTGCGCCGCGCAGGCGAGTCCGATGAGCGCGCAAAGGGCGAGCGCCCCCCGCGCGGCATTCCGCATGAATTGGCTGGAGACCATGTTTGACCCTTGAGTCGAGTAGGACGGGTTCTTGGAAAGTCACGCGACGCGCGGGCGTCGCGTGAAACGGGTGATGCGGTAATGCGAAACTGAGGCCGCGAAACCGGTCAGCGAGCGGGCGCGGGCGTTTGGTTGCCGCTGCTCCAGCCGTACTGCTTGATGGCGCGCTCGACGTCGTCGGTCTTGTCGGCGTCCATGCGCGCCGTCACGTTCGATGCCGCGAAGGCGGTCGCCGGGCGGGCAGCGCCGCTGATGGGCGCGGTAGGCAGCGGACTCGGAGCGGTCGTGACTGCCGTGGTGGTCGCAACGGCGGGACGCTCGATGCTCGCGGGCCGGACGCTTTGCAAGCCCGTCGGCAACGTGTGCGCCCCTTGCGGCTGAACCGACGCTGTCTGCGGCAGGACGGGCGGCACGAACGACTGGGCGCCGGCGGGCGTTGCGCGCTGCGCGGGCGCGGCGGCCGGGGCGGGCGACGGCGCTTGCGTGGGCGCAGGCGCAGTCCGCGCGGCCGGCGCGACGTACATGCCGTTCGGGGCGGCCGGGGCCACGTACATGTCGCTCTGTGCGCTGCTCGGCGCGACGTACATGCCGTTGCTGTTCGGCGGGCTCGTCGCGACGTACATGCCGTTATTCGATTCCGCCGCGTGCGTCGGCGCAGCGGTCGCCGGCTTCGGCGCAGAGGGCGCTGCGGCGACGGACTCTGGAGCGGTCGGCGTGGCGGGCTTCGCCGCCGTCGTGGTGCCCGGCGGCGGCTGAAGAATCGTGGCCGCGACCATCGCGTTGGTCGCGGCTTGCGCACGCGCGAGCTTCTCCGCACGCGACGTGTATTCGCCTGCTGCGCGGGCGTCGTCCAGCGCTGCCTGGCGAGCCGCCGCTGCCGCCGCCGCGGCGGCTGCCGCGTTCGCGTTGCGTTGCGCGCTGCGCTTGTCGGGCGCGGGCTTCGCGGCCAGCGCGTCGGTCTTTTCCGCCTGCGGCGCCGATGCAACGTTTGCCTGCGCGGGCGCGGCAGCAGGCGCGTTTGCGACGGGAGCGGGCGCTGGCGTGACGCTGCCGGCTGCCGCCGTGCCGCTGTTGGTGTCGTCGGTTGCGTTGACGGCGGGCGCGGCTTTCTTCGCGCCTTGCGGCGTCGCGACGAGCCAGCCGGCGTGCGTGATGACGCGCTCGAGCATGGCCTGCGACTCGCCGTTGCCGCCATCCAGTGCCAGCGCCTCGGCCGCGTTCTGCTGCACGCAGGCCCACGCTGACGTGCGTTCGCAGGCGCGCGCGAGTTGCAGTGCCGCGTCGCGCTGCAGTTCGCGTTTGACGAGCTCGTCTTTCAGTGCATCGAATTCGGGGCGCGCTTGCTGATTAGCCGGCAGCGCTTTCATCCGGGCGCGCGCCAGCGTGAGATCGTGCTGGTCCAGCGCCGCGCGCATGCCGTGCAGCGCGTCGCCGGGGGCGAGCGTCAGTGCGCTGGCCTTCGGCGCGCTCGGCGTTTGCTGTGCGGACTGGTCGGCGGAAGAGGTCGCGTCGGTCGCGTCGGTGGAACCGGAGGCATCTGTCGCGCCGCGTCCGAACGGGCCGAACTTCGCATCGATGGAGCCGGATGCGCTCAGATCGGTGGCAGGCGCGCGGTCGTCCGCGCCGTATCGCATGTAGGCGACGCCGCCCGCCACGAGCGCCAGTGCGCATGCGCCGGCGATGAGCGTCTTCTTGCCGCCCCATTTGTCGGAGCCGGGCAGGGCGTCGGGGTCGTTGCTCGGATCGGCATAAGCGTTGCGCGCCGATTGCTCGACGCGCTTCGCACGGTGCTCGGCCGCTTTCTGCGCAATGCGTTCGCTCGCGCGCTTCGGGTCCCAGCCGCCGGACCAGTCGTCTCGCAGGCCGGGTTCGCCATCGTCAACGGGTGTGGAAGTGGAAGCCGACGCCGGTACGAACGGCGGATTCGACATTTGCTGCTCAAACATGTTGGCGCGAGGCCGTGCCGCCGCGCCGCCGCGTTTGCGGCCGAAAGTCGCGCTGCGATCGGCGCCGCAGTTCGGACAACTGTCGGCGTTCTTGCGCACCGTGCTGCCGCAGCGTTGGCAGACGACCGAGAACATGGATGCGGGAAACGACAAACGCGTGGTCATGCTGAAGCCCTCGAAGGACATATGCGATTACGTGGCCGCCGTGCGCCCGACTTAAGCGCGGCGAACGCCACGGCGTCTGGGCGGCAGCAATCCTTCGTATTATTTCCTCGCCCGGCCATAACACCGGGCGGAAGACGAAATCCGACTATGGCGTCAACCATCGCCGGACGTCAATCGCGTTTCGCACCTACCTCGGGCCGCTCGGCAGCGTCGGCTACGCGCAATTCACGTGCATGTCGTCTTGCGCTGCCGTGAAATGGCGGCGCGCGGCCCTCGTCGGATGCGAAAGCGGATGGATGCAGCCGCGACACCGTCCGGTGCGCGCACAGCGCCACGCTTCTCTACTATTCGGGACATTTTGGGCGTCAGGCCGCGGTGGTGAGACGCCATTCTTTAGCCGATAACCGACAAGGACGGATGGCCGCTCGCTAACCCGCTGATGCGAAAGACGTTCCGGTGCGCGCGCCGTGTTGTTTTTGCATCGGCTCGGGCGTGGGGTATGCTACGCCCCTGGATATATTTGGGATTCCGAATCGATCGCGCCAAGCTGCGTGGAGCGCCCCGAAGGGCGCTCCGGCGAAACGATCAGCTTGCGAGTTGCAGCTTGCCGTCGATACGGCGGTTCAGGCCGAGCGGGTTATCCGACTTGACCGCGTCCGGCAGCAGTGCCTCGGGCAGGTCTTGATAGCTCACGGGCCGCAGGAAGCGGTTGATCGCGAGACTGCCGACGGACGTCGAGCGGCCATCCGCAGTGGACGGATACGGGCCGCCGTGGACCATGGCATGGCCCACTTCGACGCCCGTGCCAAAGCCGTTGACCAGAATCCGGCCCGTGCGGCGTTCGAGCGGAGCAACGAAGCTGCGCGCGTCGGCGTAATCGGCTTCGTCGATCTGCAGCGCGGCAGTGAGCTGCCCTTCGAGCGATTCGATCAGTTCGCGCATCGTGGCGAGGTCCGGGCAGCGCACCACGAGCGACGACGCGCCGAAAATCTCGTCTTGCAACGCGTGGTTCTTCTGGAACGCATCGGCGGTCGTGACGAAAAGCGCCGCCTGACCCTGATTGCCGCCTTGCGCCGGCAGGCCGCGCGCCGCGGTCTCGACGCCGCCGTGCGACGCGATTTTCTCGACCGCGCCTTCGTATGCCTTGTGGATGCCCGGCGTGAGCATGGTCTGCGCGGCGGTTTCCTTCAGTGCCGCCGATGCCGCTGCGATAAACGTGTCGAGGTCGGGACCGTCGACGGCCAGCACGAGGCCCGGATTCGTGCAGAACTGGCCCGCGCCCAGCACGAGCGACTGCACGAAACCGCGCGCGATGGCTTCCGTGCGATTGGCGAGCGCCGCCGGGAACAGCAGAACCGGGTTGATGCTGCTCATTTCCGCGTACACCGGAATCGGCTCGGCGCGCTCGGCGGCGAGCTTCATCAGCGCCGTGCCGCCGCCCCGCGAACCCGTGAAACCGGCCGCCTTCACGCGGTTGTCCTTCACGAGACCCTGACCGATGTCGCGACCGCTGTCGAAAAGCAGCGAGAACGTGCCTTCAGCCATGCCGCAATCCTTCACGGCCTTTTGCACCGCGCGGCCGACGAGTTCCGCCGTGCCCGGATGCGCGGAGTGCGCCTTCGCAATCACCGGGCAACCTGCGGCCAGCGCGGACGCCGTATCGCCGCCGGCGACCGAGAACGCCAGCGGGAAATTGCTCGCGCCGAACACGGCGACGGGACCCACGCCGATATGACGCAGACGCAAGTCCACGCGCGGCATCGGCTTGCGCTCGGGCTGCGGCGGGTCGATGCGCACGCCGAGGTAATCGCCGTTGCGCACGACGTCCGCGAACATGCGCAGCTGGCCGACCGTGCGGCCACGCTCGCCTTCCAGACGCCCGCGCGGCAGACCGCTTTCGATCATGCAGCGTTCGATCAGGTCGTCGCCGATATCGAGAATGTTCTGCGCAATGGCTTCCAGAAACTTCGCGCGCGCTTCCGGCGCGGTTTCGCGGTAGACGTCGAATGCGGCCCATGCGAGCGCGCACGCGCGGTCGAGATCGTCGAGCGTCGCGCCGCCGAATCCGGGTTCGATGGCCGCGCCCGTCGATGCGTTGACGGCCTTGATCGTGCCGTTGGTGCCGCGCACCGATTGTTGGCCGATGAGCAGATTACCTGTGAGTTCCATGGTGTCTCTTCCTTCCTTGGTATGGGGTCGCGACGCTTCCTCGAGCGAGCGTCGTGCTGCGCCGACTATACGACCCGGCGAGCGCGCCTGTATAGTGAAAGCTTTCCATCGCTTGATCGCTTTTCGGAATCACCCGCGCTCGTTCTGCACGATGAAGACCACCCTCGATGTCCTGATGTCGCGGCTGCGCATGAAGCAGCTTCAACTGCTCATTGCACTCGACGATCACAAGTCGCTGCACAAGGCGTCGAGCGCCATGGCGATGACCCAGTCCGCCGCGAGCAAGGCGCTCGCCGAGCTCGAATCCATGCTTGAAGCACCGCTTTTCGAGCGCGCGAAGAGCGGACTCATTCCGAATCCGTTCGGCCGCTGCGTGGTGCGCTATGCGCGTGTGCTCGCCGCCGATCTTTCCGCGCTCTGTCAGGAAGTCGCGCAGATTCGCGCGGGCACGGGCGGGCGGCTGACGGTCGGAACGATCATGGGCGCGGTGCCGGGCGTGGTCGCGCCGATGGTCAACGAGATGCACGCGAAGTATCCGGATCTCGCCGTCGAGATCGTCGAGGACACGAGCGCGAACATGCTTGCGATGCTCGACGACGGCCGCGTCGATCTGGTGATCGGCCGCGCGAGCGTGTCGGATCAGCCGTCCAAATATCACTATCAGCCGCTGACCGACGAGCCGCTTTGCATCGTGGCCGGCCGCGCGCACGGCGACGGGCAGGCGCGCGAGGTCGCGCTAGGGGATTTGGAAAACCGCCGTTGGGTGACGTACCCGAGCTATCTGCCGATGAGCGCGCTGCTCGAACGCGAACTCGATCTCGCCGGCCTGCCGATGCCCGCTAACCCCATTTCGACGGCATCGCCCTTTGTCACCGTGACGCTGCTTCAGGAAAGCCCGGACCTCGTGTCGATTCTGCCGGCAAGCGTCGCCCGCGTGTTCGAGCGTCACGGTATGCTGCGCGTGCTGCCGATCCGCATGAAGCTGAAATCGCAGACATATGGCGTCGTCACGCGCAAGGGCGGCGCGCTTTCGCCGGCGGCGCGTCAGTTCGTGCAGATGTTGCGAGACAACGGCCGGCCGCAGTAGCGCGCGGCCTCAGCGAGTCGCGACGATGAGAGGCGCGGGAACGGCAGCAGCACGGCACCGTCGGCGAGCACCGTCTAGGCGATTTCAGCGATTCGCGGGATCGGTCGAGAAACGCGGTCTGCTCGTGCGCTGAGAGCTTCCCGAGCATGGGCCGCAGCGCGCTGCCCTCAAAACATTCGGTCACCGCGTCGACGCCGCCCGGGAGCGGATGGTGATAAGTCGTGCGCATTACATCGACGCGCTCGCAATACGGCATGAGCCGCGCGTAATGCCACTGCGCATCGTGCCAAAGCGTGCGTTCCGTGCCGCCGAGCCGCTCCGCCACGGTCCATTGGCCGCCACGTCGCGCATGAGCCGGTGAGAGGGCTCGTCGTGGTTGTCCGGCATCTGGATCGCGAGCCTTCCGTTGTGCACGAGCATGTCGGCGAGGCGCGGCAGCAGCGTCTCGGATCGGGCACCCACTGTAGAGAGGCGTTCGCGAGAATCAGATCGAATTGTCCGCCAGCTCGAAGCGCACCTGCGGCAGACGTTTGCGCGCCGCGTCGATCATGTCGGCGGAACTGTCGATGCCGACGACGCGCGCATGAGGCGCATACGCGAGAAGCGTCTCGGTCGAATTGCCGGGGCCGGAACCCAGATCCACCGCTGCGTGAAGAAGGTCGCGCACAGGGCGCGTGCGCTCTGCTTCGAACAGGCTGTATTGATGCGCCTGCCAGTTGGCTGATGCAGTCATGTTCGCTCCTGCGGTTCCCGTGTTGGCCGGAAACGGCGCAATGTTGCCGCGTGGACCAGCGTCGGGCAAGCGTGGAAGACCCGTGGCAGGTAAAGATTTACCCCTAGTGCCTGAAGAGATCGGTCGGACTTGCGCTGAATGTGTTTGCGCCGGCCTATACTGCCGCTGTATCCGCGAAATGTCGCAAAGCGTCGCAAGGCGTCGCTATTCCGGTCCGACGGCCGGTCCCTTAGCGCCGTCTCCGGCGCACACAAAATTGGAGAATCGCCTATGTGCGACATTCCTGCCGACGGCATGAACGGTCTCGTCGCCGCGCTGCGAAGTGAGCAGACGGCGCTGACCGAACGATGGATGAAGCTCGTGTTCGGCGACCACGAAGTCGAGCATTCTGATCAGCTCACGTATCGCCAGCTCGCGGATCATCTGCCGAGTATTCTGGATGAAATCTGCACCGTGCTCGAAACGCGCAATCTGGGCGGACAGGAAGGCGCACTGGAGCAGGACGCCCGCCAGCATGGTCAATGGCGCTGGCAGCAGGGCTATCGCATCGACGAACTGGTGCGCGAACTGGATCTCTTCAGGCAAGTTCTGCTGTCGGCAATCGGCGAGTATGCGGCTTCGCATGAAGACCTGAGCCGCGCCGACGAGGAGTACGCGCGCCTCATGACGGACGATGTGGTGAGCCTCGTCACGCTCGCGTCGGTTCGCGAGGCGGTGAGCGAGCGCGACCGCAAGATCGACGAATACACCGGCATGCTGGAACGCGCGAACTACGAACTGACGCTGCGTCAGCAACTCATCAGCGATCTCTACGAATCGCGTATGCAGGTCACGCGCCGCGTCGCGCATGACCTGCGCAACTTCCTGAACGTGTTCTCGACCGCGCTGCAACTGGCGGCGCGCTCGCCGACCAAACGCGATACGGCGCTCGGCCTCGCGAACCGGCAAGTGGTGGACATGGCGACGCTCGTCGACGAGATGGTCGAGTATTCGAAGCTGCTAAGTGACGATTCGATGCTGACGGTCGAGCGTTTCGATCTTATCGGCCTTTTCGACGAGCTGATGCAGTCGAGCCGCGTCGCGACCGAGGCGAAAGGGCTCAAGCTCGTCGGGCATCTGGACACGACGCTGGACGCAGTGGTTTCGAACCGGCTGAAGGTCAAGCAGGTCGCGCTGAACCTGCTGTCGAACGCGGTCAAATACACGACGTCCGGCGAGATCGTGCTGTCGATCACCGCGGCGCCGGATGACCGCTGGCGCTTGCGCGTGGCGGACACGGGCGTGGGCATCAGCGAAGCGGATCAGGAGCGCGTCTTCGAAGAGTTCGAGCGCGCCGCCGCCGACGACATTCCCGGCGCGGGGCTCGGCCTCGCCATCGTGAAGGAACTGTCGCGCACGCTTGGCGGCGAGTTGCGCTTTCACTCGTCGAAGGGACAGGGCAGCGTGTTCGAAGTCACGTTTCCGCTGGTTCTTACGCCGAAGAGCGCGAGCGCGGAGTGAGCTTCTGCAAATGAAAAAAGGCGAACGGATCGCTCCGTTCGCCTTTTTGTCCGGCCTTCGTGCTTACGCTGCGACCGCTTCCTCGGCCTGCGCTTCGTCTTCCACCGATGCGCGGATCAGGTGATCGAACGCGCCGAGCGATGCCTTCGCGCCTTCGCCCACCGCAATCACGATCTGCTTGAACGGCACCGTGGTCACGTCGCCGGCGGCGAACACGCCCGGAACAGAGGTCGCGCCCTTCGCGTCGACGACGATCTCGCCGTGCTTCGACAACTCGACCGTGCCCTTCAGCCACTCGGTGTTCGGCACGAGACCGATCTGCACGAACACGCCTTCCAGTTCCACGCGATGGCTCACGCCTGTCGCGCGGTCCGTGTAGTTCAGGCCGTTGACCTTCTTGCCGTCGCCGGTGATTTCAGTGGTCTGCGCGCTCGTCACGATGGTCACGTTCGGCAGGCTGCGCAGTTTCTTCTGCAGCACTGCGTCAGCGCGCAGTTCCGCGCCGAATTCGATCAACGTCACCGCCGCCACCACGCCGGCCAGATCGATCGCCGCCTCGACGCCCGAATTGCCGCCGCCGATCACGGCAACGCGCTTGCCCTTGAAGAGCGGGCCGTCGCAGTGCGGGCAGTACGCCACGCCGCGTCCGCGATATTCACGCTCGCCGGGCACGTTGATTTCGCGCCAGCGCGCGCCGGTCGCGAGCACGATGGTCTTCGCCTTCAGCACCGCGCCGCTCGCCAGTTGCACTTCGTGGATGCGGCCCGGCACGAGCTTCTCGGCACGTTGCACGTCCATCACGTCGACTTCATAGCTCTTCACGTGCTGTTCGAGCGCCGTGGCGAACTTCGGTCCTTCCGTTTCCTGCACGGAGACGAAGTTCTCGATCGCCATGGTGTCGAGCACCTGACCGCCGAACCGCTCGGCGACGACGCCCGTGGCGATGCCCTTACGCGCTGCGTAGATTGCGGCAGCCGCCCCAGCCGGGCCGCCGCCGACGATCAGCACGTCGAACACCGGTTTCTTTTCCAGTTCCTTTGCGGCGCGCGCAGCCGAACCGGTATCCAGCTTCGCGAGGATTTCCTTCACGCCGCTGCGGCCCTGGCCGAACGTCTCGCCGTTGAGGAACATGGTCGGCACGGCCATCACCTGACGCTCTTCCACTTCCTTCTGGAACAGCGCGCCGTCGATGGCGACGTGCTTGATGCGCGGATTGATGATCGCCATCACGTTCAGCGCCTGGACGACTTCCGGGCAGTTCTGGCACGACAGCGAGAAATACGTCTCGAAGCGGTAGTCGCCGTCGAGGTTGCGAATCTGTTCGATGGTCGCGTCATCCAGCTTGATCGGATGGCCGCCGGTTTGCAGCAGCGCCAGCACGAGCGACGTGAATTCGTGACCCATCGGAATGCCCGCGAACTGGATGCCCGAGGCCTTGCCCGGCTCGCCGATGGTGAACGACGGACGACGCGCGGAGGCATCATCTTTCTCGACGACGCTGATGCGCGTCGACAGCGATGCGATTTCGTCGAGCAGGCCTTTCAGCTCACGCGACTTCTCGCTGTCGTCGAGGAAGGCGACGAGCTCGATGGGCCGGGTGACCTTTTCCAGATAGGCTTTCAACTGATTCTTGAGGTTGGCGTCCAGCATGGCGTTGTCCGTTCCGTGGCGTTGTTCTTGGGATGTTGCGGACACGCTCCGGCACGGCGCACGAAGCGCCGCATCGAAAGCGTGTTTTGGAGCTTTGACCTGCCGCCGATTCAGCGGCAAGGTCCGTGATGCGCTCGTCGAAACGAGGCTTAGATCTTGCCGATGAGGTCCAGCGACGGCGTCAGGGTTTCAGCGCCCGGCGTCCACTTGGCGGGGCAGACTTCGCCCGGGTGCGCTGCGACGTACTGAGCAGCCTGCACCTTGCGCAGCAGTTCGCCGGCGTCACGGCCGATGCCGTTGTCGTGGATTTCGCACAGCTTGATCTCGCCTTCCGGGTTGATCACGAACGTGCCGCGCAGCGCCAGGCCTTCTTCTTCGATCAGCACGTCAAAGTTGCGCGAGATCGCGAGCGTCGGGTCGCCGATCATCGGATACTGAATCTTGGCGATGGTTTCCGACGTGTCGTGCCATGCCTTGTGCGTGAAGTGCGTGTCGGTCGAGACGCCGTAGATTTCGACGCCCAGCTTCTTGAATTCTTCGTAACGATCAGCCAGATCGCCGAGTTCCGTCGGGCAGACGAACGTGAAGTCGGCCGGATAGAACACGAACACGGACCACTTGCCCTTCAGGTTTTCGTCGGTAATGGTCACGAAATCGCCGTTGTGATAAGCGGTAGCCTTGAACGGCTTGACTTGGCTGTTGATGATCGGCATTTAGCAGATTCCTCTAGCTGTGTTGTTGAAGGAGTGAATGAATTATGAACTAAAACTATCAATCCTTGGAAGTGGATTGATTTTATCATTCTAATTGATCTGGGCTATGGTGTCGATCCATAGCTGCCGCGCTGCGGCACTCGGTTTGCGATGACGTCTGTCTTAACCAGCAAACAGGAGGTGTTGATGAAGATCGGGATCATTGGAGCGGGAAACATCGGACAAGTTCTCGCCGAGCACTTCACGAAGTGCGGCCATGACGTGAATATTGCCAACTCGCGCGGGCCGGAGTCGCTGCGCGACATCGAGCGCACGACCGGCGCGACTGCCGTCGAGACGCGCGACGCGGTGAAGGGCGCGGAACTCATCGTCGTGACGATTCCGGAATCGAAGGTGCCGGATCTGCCGAAGGATCTGTTCGCGGGCGTGCCGTCGAGCGTGGTCGTCGTCGATACCGGCAATTACTATCCGCAGCAGCGCGACGGGCGCATCGAGGACATCGAAAAGGGCGTGCCGGAAAGCCGCTGGGTCGAGCAGCAGATCGGCCGGCCGGTGGTGAAGGCGTTCAACAACATCTACGCGGCGCATCTGCGCAAGGGCGGCAAGCCCGCGGGCACGAAGGGACGCATCGCGCTGCCGGTGTCGGGCGACGACCATCGCGCGAAGAGCATCGTGATGAAGCTGATCGACGAGATCGGCTTCGATGCGGTGGACAACGGCGAAATCGACGATTCCTGGCGTCAGCAGCCCGCGACGCCGGTCTACACGGCGGACCTCGACGCCGCCGGCGTGCGCGAGGCGCTGAAAAAGGCCGACCCGGTGCGCAAGCCGGAATGGCGCGCGACCGACCGCAGTCCCGGCACGTTCGAGAATCCGGCGTAAGCCTCGACCTAGGGGAAAGGAGTAAAGCCGGCGCGCGCCGTGCGACAATCTGAAAACTTTCCCGATGGGCTTTACCATGACAGGCCGGGCGGGCGCGGCGCACACCGCCGCCGTTCCCGGCATCATGGACTCGCTGATTGACTATGAAAACCGCTTCTCCCTCGCTGGACGTGCAGAACTCTCAACACCGCTTCGGCGAATGCGCCGAATGCGCGGACGTCGAACTGGCCGCGACCGCCACCATTCCGACGCGCTACGGCACCTTCGGTTCGTACGTTTATCGCGTGAAGGAGACGGATGTCGAGCACATTGCCTTCGTCATGGGCGACGTGAGCAACGGCGAATCCGTGCTCACGCGCCTGCATTCGGAATGCGTGACCGGCGACGTGTTCGGTTCGTACCGCTGTGATTGCGGCGAGCAACTCGACCTCGCGCTGCGTTATATCGCCGCTGAGAACCGCGGCATTCTGCTGTATCTGCGCGGGCACGAAGGCCGCGGCATCGGCCTGGCGAACAAGATTCGCGCGTATGCGTTGCAGGAACAGGGACTCGATACCGTCGATGCCAACCTGCACCTGGGCCTTCCCGACGACGCTCGCGAATACGACTCCGCCGCCGCCATCCTGCGCGCGATGAAAGTGAAGTCGGTCCGGCTGATGAGCAACAACCCGTCGAAGTTCGATACGCTTCTGCGCCACGACATTCCCGTGAGCGAACGCGTGGCGCTCGCCATTCCGATGCGCGAGGAAAACGAACGCTATATCAAAACGAAGCAGGCCCGCTTCGGGCACTACTTCGACGAGAACGAATAACGCGCGGGCGCTCGCTCCTCAGCGCGCGTCGTGAAAAATCACGCCCAGCATGTGCCGCTTGCCCGAGCGCAGGCGGCTCACGCCATGCCGCATATTCACGCGATACACCCCGCGCGTTCCGTTCACCGGCCGCTGATGCACCGCGAAGAAAACTGCATCGCCTTGCGCGAGCGGCACCACTTCCACGCGCGACTGCATGCGCGGCCGCTGTTCCGTCATCACGAACTCGCCGCCCGTGAAATCGCGTTTTGGCGCGGATAAAAGAATCGCCATCTGAATCGGAAACACGTGCTCGCCGTATAGGTCTTGATGCAGGCAGTTATAGTCGCCCGGGACATATTGCAGTAGCAGCGGCGTCGGGCGCGTTTGTCCGGCACGATGGCATCGCTCGACAAACGCCGCGTGCGCTTCCGGATAGCGCGTCTCGATGCGCATGACCTCGTTCCAGCGATTCGCAATCGGCGCGAGATGCCGGTACGCCGTGCCGCGAACGGCGTCGAGCGTGGCCGGCAGTGGATACGCGAAGTACTTGTATTCCCCACGCCCGAAGCTATGCCGCTCCATCACGATTCGGCTGCGAAAGCGCGCGTCGTCGTCGTACAGCGCGGCGAGCGCCGTGCATTCGTCGCGCGAAAAAAGGCCCGGCGCGATGGCCGAGCCTTGGCAGTCGAGCTGTCTCTCGATCCCGGACCAGTCGAGCGCGTCGATGCGCTCGTGAATATCCGCGCTCGCATCGGTCGCGAGCGCGCCGTCCATCGCCTTCATGCAATTACTCCGGATGTGCGTGTGCCACGTCCCACTTTGCGCCGCACGCGCCGCGCGCGCACTCCGGGTCTTGCTGTTGCATTCAGCGCGGGGTCGCCACTTCGGTAATGCGGTTTTGCAGTTCCGTCTTGCGCGCTTCGATCTTCCGGCCGAGCGCCGCGACGTCGAGCTTCGTCTTGCGGATTTCCTTGAACAGCTCCGATTCCTCTTCTTCGACGTGATGCATCACGTTTTCCTTGAGCACGCGGAAGGTCGCGTCGAAGCCCTCGTCGCCGGCCTTCAATTGCGTGAACTTTTCGATCAGCGTCTTCACGAGAAAATGCTCGACGTAGGCTTCCTCGACGTCGATCTTCTCGTCGTCGCTGCCGAAGGCTTCGCGCGCCGCCGGATAGAGCAGTTCTTCCTCGACCATCGCATGGATGGTCAGCAGCTCGCAGGCGCGCTGAACGAGTGTCGACTTGCGTTCGAGATCGTCCTTCGGCGCGCGGTCGAAGGCTTCGAACAACTGTTCGACGTCGCGATGGTCTTCTTCGAGAATCTTGAGCGCGTCGAGCGGGGTTTGTGCGGTGGACATCGGGCTTCTCCTTATGTGTGGGCCGGGCTTCGGACAGCCGCAGGCTCATGGGGTGCCGTCATTCAGCAAGAGCGATGCCCGGCGCGTCCCGTTCGCGAAGGAGCTTGACGTCCCACCACGCGGGCAACAGCCGCCGCACGTCCGCGCGGGCGAAACGGTCGTCGATCAGATACAGCACGCCGCGGTCTTGCGGGCCGCGAATCACGCGCCCGGCCGCCTGCACCACCTTTTGCAGCCCGGGAAAGAGATACGCATAGGCGTAGCCGTCGCCGAACGCGTCATGCATCCGCGCTTTGAACTGCTCGTTGACCGCGTTCAGTTGCGGCAAGCCGAGCGTCGCGACGAATGCGCCGATGAGCCGCGTTCCCGGCAAATCGATCGCCTCGCCGAACGCGCCGCCCAGCACCGCGAAGCCAATGCCGCGCCCATCCGGTTCGAAGCGCGCGAGAAACGCCTGTTGCTCGGCTTCGCTCATCGCGCGGGATTGCTGCCAGCACGCAATCGACGGATGGCGACGCGTAAGCGCCGCTGCCACTTGCGCGAGATAGTCGAAGCTGCTGAAAAAGCTTAGATAGTTGCCCGGCGCGCGGGCGTATTGCGCGGCGATCAGATCGGCGATGCGGTCGACGGAGCGTTCGCGGTCGCGAAAGCGCGTGGATACATCGGCGACGGCGCGCACGTCGAGCTGATCGGCCGTGAACGGCGATTCGACGTCGATGCGCACGCTCGTCGCGGGCAGGCCGAGCGTGTCGGCGTAGAAATGCGCGGGCGTGAGCGTTGCCGAAAAGAGCGCGACGCTGTGAGCGCGGGCGAAGCGTGGCGCGAGATGCGGGCCGGGAATCACGTTGCGCAGGCAAAACACGGCGCGGCCTTTGCCGGACAGCGTGATGTCGAAGATGGAATGCGCGCCGAAACGTTCCGCGATGCGCGTGAAATGCACGGCGTCGAAATAGAAGCGCAGCACGTCGGGGGTGAACATGTCCGGCTGCTCGGCCATTGTCTCGGTGAGCGTGGAAACCGCTTGTCCGAGCGCGCTCAAGAGCGCGGCGGGCGGTTCCTCGTGGGCCGCGTAGTCGATGCCTGCCGCCAGTTGATCGCGGCTCGCATCGCCGAAACTGCGCGCGAGGCGTGCGAGCGTTCGCTTGAAGACAGGCGGCGCGCTACGGCGCATCGCGTTGAAAGCGGCCTGATAGAGCGTCGCCGAATACATGCCGCGCGCCCGTTCGACAAGGTTATGCGCCTCGTCGACGAGCACGGCCACGCGCCAGCGATTCGCGTCCGCAAGCGCGAAAAGCATGGCGCTCGTGTCGAAGTAATAGTTGTAGTCGCCGACGATCACGTCCGCCCAGCGCGTCAACTCCTGGCTCAGATAGTACGGACAGACGGCGTGCTCCCGGGCGGTCAGCGCGACCGACGCGCGATCCAGATGCACGCGTTGCAGCGCGGCGGCGCGCGCGGCGGGCAGGCGGTCGTAGAAACCGCGCGCAAGCGGGCACGATTCGCCGTGGCACGACCGGTCCGGATGCTCGCACGCCTTGTCGCGCGCCACGAGTTCGACGACGCGCGGCGGCTTCTCTGCCGACGCGCCGAGCGTTCTCAGCGCGTCCAGCGCAAGCTGGCGGCCCGCGCTTTTCGCGGTCAGAAAATAGATCTTGTCGAGTTGCTGCGCGGGCCACGCCTTCAGCAGCGGAAACAGCGTGCCGATGGTCTTGCCGATGCCGGTCGGCGCCTCGGCCACGACACATCGCTGGGAAACTGCCGCGCGATAGACCGCTTCGGCGAGCGCGCGCTGGCCGGGCCGAAACGCGCCGTGCGGGAAACCGAGCGCGGACAGCGACGCGTCGCGGGCGGCGCGGTGCGCCATTTCCTGTTCCGCCCACGCGATGAACCGCCGGCACTGCGCCTGGAAATGTTCCTTGAGCGCGTCCGCGGTTTGCATTTCGCTGAGGACGCTTTCCGTCTGTTCGACGATATCGAAGTACACGAGCGCAATCTCGATGCTGCCGAGGCCCATCTTGCGGCACATGAGATGCCCGTACACGCGCGCCTGCGCCCAATGCAGATGCCGATGATTCTGCGGCAAGGATTCCAGGTTGCCGCGATGCGTCTTGATTTCTTCCAGCCGATTGAGCGCGGGATCATAGCCATCGGCGCGGCCGCGCACGCGCAGCGAACCGAAATCTTCCGATAGCGCGATTTCCTTCAGATAGCCCGCCGGCCGGCGGCCCGTCACGGTGACGTGGCCCGCTACGCCTTCTTGCGCCGTGGGCGTCGGCGTGAAACGCAGATCGAGATCGCCTTGCTTCGCGGTGAACTCGCATAGCGCGCGCACGGCGACGGTGTAGGCAGGCTCGGAGACTGTACGCATGTACAGTAGTCTAGCACGCGGAATAACGGGCTTCGGCGGTGCGTTTAGTGGAAGCGGCGTCGCTCGGGTGCCGCCATCGAATCGAACGGAGGCATTTTATGAAGCTCGCAAGAATCGCCTTGGTCGCGTTGGCGCTACTCGCCGCGACGCTCGCCGGGTGTCAGACGGACGGCGGCGGCGCGTCGTACAACCGCTCGTCCAGTGGAAGCAGCAGCGGCAGCGGCGGCGCGTATTGAAACGCGCGCCGCGCGGACCGTTTCGCTAAAATCGGACGTGTCTCAATATTGCCGCGCATGGATGAAACGATGGAAGCACACGACACCCCCGCGGTATCAGGCTGGCACGCCCACGTCTATTTCGACGCCGCGAGCCGCGACGCGGCTTGGCAGTTCAGGCAGGTGATCGCCGAGCAGTTCGCAGGCGAGCTTGAACGCGGCGCGCTTGCGATCGGGCGCTTTCACGAACGCCCGGTCGGACCGCATCCGCTATGGTCGTTCCAACTCGGCTTCGGCAGCGAGCGACTCACGCCGATGCTCGAATGGCTCGCGCTCAACCACGGCGCGCTCGATATCTTCATGCATCCGAATACGGGCGACGATCTGCGCGACCATCGCGATTCGGCGGTGTGGATCGGCCGCTCGCACGAACTCGTGCTCACGGCCTTTACAGGCTGAAGCGCTTCGGCCGCGCTTACTTCTTGGCGTTCGCCGGCTTGCTCGACACGACGCGAACGGCAGTCGGCGCCGGCACGGTGACGGCGGTGGACGCTTCGGTCTGCGCGGCCTGAACCACCTGGCGCGTTGCGTTGCGCGCCGCCTCGTAAGCGCAATTGGCCGATTGCGTCGCGGAGTCGATAGCGGACTTCCACGCCGACACTACGGCTTCGCTGCCGAGCGGAGCGTTCGTGACGAGGCTTTCGACGAACGCCTGCGCGTTGCGCTGCGATTTTTCGAGTTGATCCTGAGCCGCCTGCATATAAGCGCCGCGCACGCTGGTGGCAATATCGTTGACGCCTTGCCAGTACGCTTGCGCGCGCTGTGCGTTGGCTTGCATCCGGCCGTTCAGGATGGCGAAGAACTCCTGAATATCTCGCACGGCAAGTGTTTTGCCGATGAAATCCTGATGTTCCGAAAGGGCGGTCCTCAACGTGTTCACATTGAGATCGACGAGTTTCTCGAAACCCTGAACGGCCTGAGTGGCGAATCCGAAGGTGGCATCCAAGCCGGCCCGCTGGGTTGCGAGAAAGTTTTCTGGCGCAAGACTGCTCATGCTCGACTCCATGGGAAATTGCCTTTGAACTGGGCGTGATGGTGCGGTGCAGCGAGCGGTTCATTCTAGACAAGAGAAAATCGCTGTCAATTGCGATTTTCCGGGCTGCTAATAGGAGCGGCTTTTTTAAACGCTACCTAAAAGCGTAATGAGACAATTAATCGCACGATCGTCCGTCCGATAATGCCCGCAGTCGTCTGACTGTTCTCAGTAAGCGGGTAAACACTTAACGTATATCGCGTTAGTGCGTTGTTTTCCCACTTGACGTTGATCCCCTCGTTTTGAAAGAATCCGGCCTGCGGTTTCATAACGCAGCGCAGATTGGATTCCTCGTGTCACTGCCTCGTCATCGTGACTTCGTATGATTCCGACGTGCGCGAATATCAGCCGGCGCTGAACGGCGAAAATATAAATCGAGAGAGTTGAAGCAGAATGGGCCGACATACCCGAACCATCGGACACCTGGAACGCAGTCACGAAGACAACGTACTGCGGCGCGCAATCGCCGCGCGCCTCGACCGCGCCATGCAGCGCGCCAACGTCAGTTCCGCCAAAGCGGCCAAATGGGTCGACGCTAGCGAAGACGACGTCCAATTCTGGCGGCGAGGCATTACGGTGCCGCCACTTCACGCATTCAGGCGAATCGCCAACGCGCTCGATGTCGACGTGCACTGGCTTTGTACCGGTCAAACGCACGCGGCCTCGCACGTTTCATGAGGCGCGGTCGCGGACGCTAGGTTGCCTCCGCTGCCTTGCGCCCGTGCATCAGCACGGTCCCGATCCCGCTCGCCGCGATCACGCACATGCCCGCCGTCATCCACGCATCCGGCGCCTGCCCGAACAGCAGCCAGCTGAAGCACGACGCGAACGCCAGTTGCGCGTATGAGAACGGCATGAGCACCGAAAGCGGCGCGCGGCGCAACGCCTGAAGCATCAGCAACTGGCCGCCGGTCGCCATCGTCGCCATGAATGCAACGAGAAGCCAGCTCCCCACGCCGACGCGCGCCAGTTCCGGCAGAAGCCGCGCCTGATCCGCCCACACGAGCGCGCACAGCACGAGCGTCGCGACGAGGGCGGTCAGGAAGTTGGTCGTGATTGCGTCGTCCACGCGCGATAGATGGCTCGACACGACCTGAAAGCAGGCGAAGGTTGTCGCGGAGCCGATCGGCAGAATCACCGTCCACGTGAAGTCGCTGCCGCCCGGCCGCACGATCAGCAACATGCCGATGAACCCGAGCACGACCATCGCCCATTTGCTGCGCGATACGTGATCCTTCAGCACGAGTGCGGCGAGCAGCGTCGAGATGAGCGGCGCGAGCATCGCAAGGGAAGTCGTCACGGGAAGCGGCAGGTATCTCAACCCCGCGAAGGTGCAGGCCGAATTGGCGAGCAACAGCAGCGCGCGGACGACTTGCAGCTTAAGAGTGCCGGTGCGGAAGGTGCGGAAGAGGCCGAATGCGCCGCGCTGCGCCTGCCAGACGCCGAGCACGATCATCTGAAACAGGTAGCGCACCCATAACAGCGCGACGATCGGCACCGCGGCGCCGATGAGCTTGACGGTGGAATCGCTCGCCGCGAATGCCGCCGTGGTGAGGATCATGACGGCGATGCCAGCGCCGGTGGTCTCGGTACCAATCGAGAAACGCGTCTTGCCCTCTAAGGTCGCCATCGAGTGTCCACCGGGTTGTCATCCGCGAATTCGGGCCGGCGCTTTTAAGCCGTTGCTTGCATTTTGCGGACATGAACACATGCTGACAAGGCGGCAGTAATGTTCCGCGCGATGCTGTTGTGCAGAGGTCACGGCGGTCGAAAATGTACTAGACGGTTCGCTTTCAAAGGCGCAGGGCGATTTCCGCCGCCCTGTAAAAAGCTCAACGCTGCGCTCGATTGTGCTCGTGATTGTGCTCGTGATTTGCTTTGCCTGTCGCTATTTGCCGCCTAGACTTAAAGTGGTTTCTCAACCTGCGGCGCGGAGGCGACAGTGAGAACGAGACCGAAAGAGATGGTGCGCCTGCTCGCCACGCTGCGGCGTTCGGCGCAATGCCGCGCGCTGCGCGCGGCGGCGGCGCAGGAAGCCATGCGCCGGGCGCAGCAAGAGGCGGAAGAGGAAGAAGCCAGCGAGACCGAGCGCAATTCCAGCTCGTCCGGCGACACCGAGGCGCGTTGCCCGCAGGCCGCGCATCGGCGGATGCATTAAGTCGGGAAGCGCGTCTGTCAGGCGCGTGCGTGGTTCCGGTAGGGCGAAAAACGCCAGTGACCGGCCGGGTCTTTCACGGCGATGGCGCCGTGTTCGTGCAGCATGTCGCCCAGTGCGCCGGGCTTGATTTCATCCGTCATCTTGATGACAAGCAGCGTCCGCTCGCGGCAGCAGTCGTCCGATGAGGCAGGCGCGGGCGGGCGCGGCGTCGCGAGTTCACGGGTGGCGAAGCGGTTGTGCGCCCCGATCACGCCCTGATGCTCGCCGTGCGCGACGTATTCCGCTTCGTCTTCTTCGTGCGACAGCATCGGAAACGCGTCGAGCGTCGCGTCGTGCTGTCCCGCGCGGTACAAATGCGCGTCGTCGCGCGAAAGTCCTGCTTCTTGCAGCGCCCGGAGCGCCTCGTGTCCATCGCGATACGACTCGAACACACCCACAATCACCTGACTCGTCTGATTAGCCGTTTGAATCATCGTCACCCTCCGCCGGCCCGCCTGCGCGGGTCGCGTATTACGCTCCGTGTCACGGGCGAGCGTCGCTGACCGATGATCGAACGACGGCGCTCCCGAAACGCGCGCTTGTGTTGATCGTCTTACGATTTGAGCAACGGCCGTTCCCGCACGTGCGGACGCGACCGTTCGGCGTACTGGAGATGAGCCGGGTTGCGACCCCATCGCGGATCGCCTAAAGTGTGTCCTTCGTTTAGAACCCGCGTGCCGGCACCGGCGCGCTCTTCGCGAGGCCCGAATGACGGCGAAAGCGTCCGCGTGGATGTTCGTGCTGGCCGCAGTGGGCGCGAGTCCGGCGTGGGCGGCGCAGTGCTACAGCGACGGCGATGTCGTCACGCTCGAAGGCACGGTGACGCGCCAGGCGACGCATCAGGCCGATGCGGACGCGAAACCGGCGTTGGTGCTGTCACTGGCAAGTCCGGTTTGCGTAACCAGCGCGGGCACGGGGCAGGGCGGACGGCAGCAGTCGAACGTGTCGGCAGTGCAGATCATCGACGCTGAACCCGCGGAGCGCGCGCGCGTTCAACTCACGGGCAAGCTCGTCACCGGCAACGTGAGCGCGTATTACGCCGTGCCGACGGCAATCTGGGTGCTGAAACAGCGCGTGCTGTCAGGACAGTGACGAACGAGCGCTCACGCGGCTTTGGCGCGGGCCCGGCAGTACTGCGCGACGACCCATTGCAGCGGGCGTTCGTCGAGCTTGCGCTCTTCGGCAAACCGCATGATGGCGTCGAGTTGCTGGCCGCTGCAGCGAAAGGCTTCGCGGCGCGGTACGGAATGCTTGTTGATATGCTTGGTCATGGCAATCCCTTTTTGCTTGGTTCTCAGTGGACCTTGGGACCTTCCCCGGAGGGCAGGCTGGCCGAACGGTGACCCGTTCATGCGCCTGCTGCTTTCATCATTAGGCCGGATCACGGTGATCCTGACCGGCTGCTAGCGCACATAGTCACCAGAACGCTTGACATGACGCAAAGCGTGGGCCTGAAGGCCGCGCGTCAGTTTGCCTGCGCGGAATAAGCCATTGCGCTCAGTCGTTTAGCACTGCACGGGATAGACATTGACGCGGCCGCATGGCGCGCGATGGACAAGGACAAGAGCCGGCGCGGGAGACCGGAAGCAGGGAACATAGGCGCTCGAAGACGGCGGGCATCGCAACATGGCCGCCGTCTTCGAGACACAGGCATCAGCCGATCTGCTCGACCGGCGTCACTTCGAGATCGAGCAGCTGCGTCCCGCGCAGCACCGCGACCTTCACGGCGCGTTCGATACGCGACGCATCCAGCGCGCGCTGCAAGCCGTCGACGCTATCGACGTTCACGCCATCCACCGCGACGATGCGGTCGCCCGTGCGCAGCCCGCCGAGCGCGGCCGGGCTTCCCTTGACGACTTCCATCACGTGCACTGCGCTCGCCGACGTCAGCCCGAAGAAGCGCTGCACGCGCCGTGACACCGGCGCGGTCGTTCCGGCGACGCCGATATAGGCGCGCCGCACGCGTCCATATGCGAAGATCTGCATGATGACCCACTTGGCCGTATCGATGGCGGTCGCGAAGGAAATGGCCTGCGCGCCCGAAATGATGGCCGTGTTCACGCCGATCACCTGTCCCGCCGAATTGATGAGCGGCCCGCCCGAATTGCCGGGATTGAGCGCGGCGTCGGTCTGGATGACGTCGTAGATCATTCGGCCGGACGTCGAGCGCAGCGACCGTCCGAGCGCCGACACGACGCCCGTCGTCACAGTCTGCGCAAGCCCGAGCGGATTGCCGACCGCAATCGCGATCTGACCCACGCGCAGATTGCCCGATTCGCCCAGTTCGACGTGCGGCAGCGGTTCGGGCGAGCCGATACGCAGCACCGCCAGATCGCTGCCCGGATCGTCGCCGACGAGATCAGCGTGGAAGTGCGCGCCGTCCGCGAGCGTCACGGTGATGCGCGTTGCGCCGTGAACCACGTGACTATTGGTCAGCAGATAGCCGTCGGGCGTGAAGATGAAGCCCGAGCCGGTGCCGCCCGCGTGGCGGCGCGCACCGCGGGCATCGGCCAGTTCGCGCTCGACCGAAATGAAAACGACGGCTTGCTGCACGCGCTCGAGCGCGCCGATCACGGTGCGCGAATACGCATCGAGCAACGCGGTGTCGTCGAGCGGCTGCGTTTGCGTTTGCGTTTGCGTCTGCGTTCGCGATTGCGACAGCGCGGCGTCTTGCGAGCCGCGCGCAAGATCGTCGATGAATTGAGGTCGGCTTCCCATGGTGGACTCCGGATGTTCGAGAGCCGACATGCGGGCCGCCCGGACGCTTTTCAAGGCCGCGCGGCGGCCCTAGACGGGGCGCGAAGCTCGGGCGAGCAGCGTCATCGGACCGAGCGTTTCGACGATGCTGCGTTGTGCATCGTCGCGCACGAAAAGCGAGCCGGCGAAGCCAAGCGCGTTGATCGCGATGCCTTCGACCTCGGGCACCGAGCGCGGCACCGCGAGCATCCAGCGGCGTGTAACGAGCAGGTTGTACGGTGCCGACTGATGCGTCGCCCCGGCAACGTCGAGCGGTTCGACGCCGATCGCGTCGAGCATTGCGCGATACGTGCGTTGCGCGGCCTGCGGCGTGATGCCGGATGCATCGCCGAGCCACGCCGCCGCGTGCCCGAACGCGAGCTGCGGCACGCGAAAGATGGCGTCGCCGCGCGCGGCTTCGATCAACGGCTCGATCGGCGCCGCGCAGCCGTCGAGCGGCAGCCGGACCATCTGCATGTGCTTATGCGGCTGGCTCGACCCGGCGATGGCGCCGCCGTTGTAGAAGCCGAGGCCGTCGAATTCGCTCACGCATGCGAAGAGCGCGGCGAAGTCGTCGGTATCGAGCAGAGACTCTTGTGGCTCGAACTGCGCCGTGACAATCAGCAGGTGATACGGAAGCACATTGAACTTGTTCAGCAACAGGAAGTGCCGCTCGCCGATATCGCCTACGCGCAGCACGTCCTCGCATGGCGAAAACGGATCGCGCCAGGCGCTGGCGGCATCGGTGGCGGACTTGGCCGCGAGCTTCGCCGCCTCGTCCTTGCGCGCGAGGTTCGCGGCCTGCCGCACGAGAAAGGATACGCCAGCGTCTTCGATGACGTGCTGCACCGTATCGAAGGGACGTAGCGCGCCGCACGCGAGCGCGCGCCCGGTTTGCTCGACGACGGCTTGCCACGAAGGCGCCTGAAGTACGGGTCGTTGTGATTGGCTCATGTGTCTGACGAGTGATTGCTGAAGCGAGCATTTTGCTGCTTTTGATCACCTTGCGTTTGGGAGCTGCTTGCTGGGTAGCCGCTTTCCGTACGTAGCGCATCAATGCGCCTCGATAGTTCGGACTTTTCAGCGTTCAATTCCGGCATTCGTTTGGATAGACTTCCTGCCACTTGGTCGTTCGCGGATGCAGTTAATCATTCGCTATGCTTAACGAATGCGCGGCATGACTGAGCGCGTCGGACGCTGCTGCAAAGGCACGCAAGGAACCGGTTCACAACATGTGGCTCTCCTCCACGGCGTATCACCTCAATTTATTTCGTTTCTATCAAGAGGCACATCATGCAAAAGATCGACCGCGCTGCTCTGGTTCAGGCAAACATCGCTGGTGGCACGGCCAAGGCGTCGAGCACGTCTTCGTCCAACACCAACGTGACGATCACGATCACGGGGTAAGTCCGCTCGACACCGTAGAACCATCGTTTCAATCGCAATCAACAAAGGTATTCAAATGCAAAAGATCGAACGCGCTGCTCTCGCTCAGGCAAACATCTCTGGCGGCACGGCCAAGGCGTCGAGCTCGTCCTCGACCAGCACCACCGTGGACATCAACATCTCCGCGTAAGGTCGCCGCTCTCCTCGTGAGAGCGTGACTGTGCTTCAGAGGCTCCCGCTCCGGGAGCCTTTGTCTTGGGCGAAGTCATGTCCAATCTTCCTCGCCCCGTTTCGACTCGGGCAACGTCAAACCGGACGCCGGCAACGGCAATGCTGTCTTGTATCGCACCTGCTTGAGCGCGAAGCTCGAGCGGATATTCGACACGCCCGGCATTTTCGTGAGCCGCTCCAGAATGAAGCGTTCCAGCGCCGCGACGTCGGGCAGCACTACGCGCAGTAGGTAGTCAGCATCGCCCGTCATGAGGTAGCACTCCATCACCTCGGGACGCTCGCTGATCGCCTGCTCGAAACGCGCGAGCGCGTCCTTGATCTGCTTCTCCAGACTCACCTGAATGAACACGTTGATGCTCAAGCCGAGCGCCTCGGGGTTGAGCAACGTGACGTGCTGCTTGAATAACCCGGCCTTTTCCAGGGCACGCACGCGGTTGAAGCACGGCGTCGGCGACAGGTTGACGGCACGCGCCAACTCCGAATTGGTGACGCGCGCATTCTGCTGAAGCGCATTGAGAATACCAATATCGGTGCGGTCCAGCCGCTCCTTCGCTTGCGAGCTCATAGTTGGAAGATTCCTGTTTTGCGGGTTTTCGAGGAATAAACACCCTACCGTAAAGCGCGCCGGCAGCCAAATGAGATGCACATTCTGCGCGGGGCTGGTTATCCTCGATTGATACCAGCCAGCCAGCGGAGTCGCGCCATGACGGACTTGTCGAACGGAACGAGCCAGCTTCTTTCTCTCGCGCGGGGTCGCGAAGATGCCGACCCCGGCGAAACCGCCGAATGGCTGGACGCGCTCGATGCGGTCGTCGCGCACGTCGGCAAGGAGCGCGCGCAGTATCTGTTCGACCGGCTGGCGGAGCACGCGCTGTCGGTCGGGGTGGAATCGGCGCGGGCGCGGGCGACCCCGTATGCCAACACGATTCCCGTCGAACAGCAGCCGCCGTATCCGGGCAATCTCGATATCGAAGAGAAACTCGCGGGCGTGCTGCGCTGGAATGCACTGGCGATGGTCGTGCGCGCAAACCGCGCCTACGGCGAACTCGGCGGCCATATTGCGAGCTACGCGTCCGCCGCTGATCTCTTCGAAGTCGGCTTCAACCACTTCTTTCGCGCGGCGGGCGAAAAGCACGGCGGCGATCTGGTCTACTTCCAGCCGCATTCGTCGCCGGGCGTCTATGCGCGCGCCCTCCTCGAAGGCTTTCTGGATGAAACGCATTTGCAGCACTACCGCCGCGAAATCGCCGGGCCGGGGCTGTGCTCGTATCCGCATCCGTGGCTGATGCCCGACTTCTGGCAGTTTCCGACCGGATCCATGGGCATCGGGCCGATCAACTCCATCTACCAAGCGCGCTTCATGCGCTATCTGCAGAACCGCGGTCTGAAGCAGACGGAGGGGCGCAAGGTCTGGGGCTTCTTCGGCGACGGCGAGATGGACGAACCGGAGTCGATCGGCGCGCTGTCGCTGGCGTCGCGGGAGCGGCTCGACAACCTCGTCTTCGTCATCAACTGCAATCTCCAGCGGCTGGACGGACCGGTGCGCAGCAACGGGCGCATCGTCGATGAGCTGGAGGCGCAGTTCACCGGTGCGGGCTGGAACGTCATCAAGGTGCTGTGGGGATCTGACTGGGATGCGCTCTTCGCCCGCGACCGCACCGGCGCGTTGCTGCGCGCCTTTGCGCATACGGTCGACGGCCAGTTCCAGACGTTTTCGGCCAACGACGGCCGGTACAACCGCGAACGCTTTTTCGGCCAGAACCCCGAGCTGGCCGCGCTCGCTGCGCACTTGTCCGATGAAGACATCGACCGTTTGCGGCGCGGCGGCCACGACGTGCGCAAGCTGCACGCGGCCTACGCGCGAGCGCTGGCGCACACGGGCCAGCCGACGGTGATTCTCGCGAAGACAATGAAAGGCTTCGGCATGGGTACGGCCGGGCAGGGCCGCATGACGACGCATCAGCAAAAGAAGCTCGATTTCGACGACCTCAAAGCATTTCGCGACCGCTTCCGCTTGCCGCTTTCCGATGCCGACGTCGAGGCGCTGAAGTTCTACAAGCCCGCCGACGATGCCCCGGAAATGCGGTATCTGCACGAACGCCGCGCGGCGCTCGGCGGTTATCTGCCTCGGCGGCGCGCTAGGGCGTCGGAATCGCTCGTGCCGCCCGCGCTCGGCACGTGGGCGCAGTTCGCGCTCGACACGGCCGGCAAGGAAATGTCCACGACCATGGCATTCGTGCGTATGCTCGGCAGCCTGATGAAAGACGCGACGCTCGGCCCGCGCATCGTGCCCGTAGTCGCGGACGAGGCGCGCACTTTCGGCATGGCGAATCTGTTTCGGCAAGTGGGCATTTATTCGCCGCTCGGCCAGCTGTACGAGCCGGAAGACATGGGCTCCATGCTTTACTACCGCGAGGACACGCGCGGGCAGATTCTGGAAGAGGGCATTTCCGAGGCGGGCGCCATTTCGTCGTGGATCGCGGCGGCCACGTCCTACAGCGTCCACGACCTGCCGATGCTGCCGTTCTACATCTACTACTCGATGTTCGGCTTCCAGCGCATCGGCGATCTGATTTTCGCGGCGGCGGACCAGCGTTCGCGCGGCTTCCTCATCGGCGCGACGTCGGGGCGCACGACGCTCGGCGGCGAGGGCTTGCAGCATCAGGACGGCACGAGTCATCTGACGGCATCGACCATTCCGAACTGCCGCGCTTACGATCCCGCGTTCGCATACGAAGTGGCGGCGATCGTCGATGAAGGCATGCAGGAAATGTTGATGCAGCAGCGCGACGTCTTCTACTACATCACCGTCACCAACGAGAACTACGCGCAGCCGTCGGCGCCCGGCAAGACGCTCGATCCCGCGACGCGCGCAGGCATTCTGCGCGGCATCCACCGCATTTCGAGCGACGAAGAGGCGAGCGGCGCGCAAGTGCAACTGCTCGGCTCGGGCGCGATTCTCAACGAAGCCATTGCCGCGCGCGCCATGCTGAACGCCGACTGGAACGTCGACGCCGCCGTCTGGAGCGTGACGAGCTACGCGGAACTGCATCGCGACGGCGCGGCGTGCGAGCGCCTCGACCGCGTATCCGACGAGGCGCCGACGCCTTACGTAACCCGTGCGCTGCAAGCGTCGCGCGGGCCGGTGATTGCCGCGACCGACTACGTGCGCGCGTTGCCCGAACTGATCCGCGCGTACGTGCCGCGCCGCTATGTGACGCTCGGCACGGACGGATTCGGGCGCAGCGACACGCGGCAGTCGCTGCGCGCGTTCTTCGAAGTGGACCGCGTGGCGATCGTGCTCTCGGCGCTGAAGGCGCTGGCGGACGACGGCGTGGTCGAGCGCGCGGTGCTCGAGCGTGCGCGCGAGAAGTACGGCGTGGCGCAACCCGAGCGCGACGCACCGTGGACGCGCTAGCCGCGCAGCTTCAGCAGCGTGCGCACTTCGTCGTCGCTCGTCTGGTCGAAGTCGATGTAGAACTGGCCGACGCCCAGAAAATGACGCGGCTGGAGCACGCAGACACATGCGTCGACGACGCCCGCCAAGCGCGTTGCGGCATCTTCGGGCGACACCGGCACTGCTGCGACCACTTGCGCGGGCGGCGCGTCGCCGTTACGCAGCGACATCACGGCGGCGCGCAGCGTGGCGCCGGTGGCCATGCCGTCGTCCACGACGATTGCCACTTTGCCTGCCGTATCGAGCGGCGGGCGCAATCCGCGATACATCGCCTCGCGTCGCGCCAGTTCCGCGCGCTCGCGTTCGATCACGGCGTCGAGTTCGAATGTGCTCACGCCCGCATAGTCGACGATGCGCTCATCGAGATAAAAGGCGTCGCCGGATGCGATGGCGCCCATAGCGAGCTCCGGCTGATACGGCACGCCCAGCTTGCGCACGACGAGCACGTCCATCTCGACGCCGAGTGCGCTCGCCACTTCAAACGCGACCGGCACGCCGCCGCGCGGCAGTCCGAGCACGATGACGTCGTCGCGGTGTGCGTAGTCCGAAAGCAGCGCGGCGAGTTCGCGGCCGGCCTCGCGCCGGTCTCTGAAAATGGAGTTCATGTCGCTTGAATGCTGCCGGCGCGCGTGGCTTCGTGCGAGACGAACGTGCGTGCAACGCCCGACTACGTCCGGCGCATTGCCATGAGCCGATGCCTTTTGCGAAACGACACCTGCATCCGGTGCACGCGTCTCGTCCTTCTACATCGTAGGCGAAAAGCGCCGCGTGTCCCATCTGTCTGACGCGCGGAGCGACGTATCGCTGAACCGCGTAGAACTAGGTGCCGGCGGAGCAACCCGTGATTTTTTTTGCGTAAGCGCTAGGCGCTCCGCGTCGAACCGCCTCTGCACGACGGTCGGAGCGTGCGCGGGCTACACGCGAGCAGCGTGCCTCGTAAAGAGAAGAATCCGGCTGGCCCGGCACGAGAATAGGCGCTGACGCAGACGCAACCCGCCGATTGAAGCCGCGCATTCCCTTGAAGATTGAAACGCCCAGAATTGCACGGACCGCGTCCAACGCGATGCCGTCATCGAGCGAAATGCCCTGCGAATCCAGTACCCGGCCCGATTCGCCGCAAGTTGACGTCCATTCAGCGCCGAACGCGATCGAAGCCGCGCAGCAAAAAAAAAGCGCCCCGAGCCGGGGCGCTTTTGCACGAGGGATTCGAACGCTCAGGGATTCGCGCGCACTGCGTCCCTGACAGCGTCCATCACGATGCCGTAATTGAGCGGAATGTCCAGCGAATCCGAGTAGCCCGTTTGTTCGGCTGACTCGGCGGGCGCGGCGCCGACCGGAATCGGCTCGTAGGCAGTCTCGCCTGCCGGATTGTTGCGTCCTTCGATGGCACCCTGCAATTGCGGATTCTTCACGGTTAACTCCTTTCCGGTAATGGAGCGGCGAGGACCTGCAAGATAAACCAATGTCATGACAACTTGACGACTTCCATTAAGCACTCTTTCGAAACATGCGCGTCCGGCGCGCCGGTATTCGCCGTCATGACGCGGTTTCAAAGGGCGCGGGGGCTCTAGTGTAAAGGCGGCGCGAGCCGGGAGAGGCGCGTTTGCGTTATGACGGCCGCGTGGCGGTATCGCGCCCGATGCTACGAAAGCGGCGCGGAAATTGCATCTGTCGGACGCTGAGCGTCGTTCGGCGAGGCAGCGTCCCGGTCGGATCGTCCTCACGAACGGCTGTTCGCAGAAAGGAATCCGAACGATCAGGATCCGTTGATCGAGCTTTCCTTTCTCGCATCCGGCCAGAGAGGCGCGTGCGGCCACCCTGTGCGCGCGGCAAAAACAAGGAGAAAAAACATGAGCAAGATCGCGATCATCGGCGCGACGGGCAATGTCGGAAGCCGGATCACGCACGAAGCGTTGCGGCGCGGACACACCGTGACGGCGCTCGCTCGCGATACATCGAAACTGGAAGTTCGCGACGGTGTCAGCGCGCGGAACGTCGATGCGCTCGACGTAGACGCGCTCGCCGACGCCGTCGCCGGCCACGACGCCGTGTTCAGCGCGACGCGCTTCGCGACCGTGACCGAGAGCGCGATCGTCGGCGCGGTCAAGCGCGCGGGCGTGGAGCGCTTGCTCGTGGTGGGCGGGGCGGGCAGCTTATATGTGGCGCCGGGCCAGCGCGTGCTCGATGCACCCGGCTTTCCCGACGCCTACCGCGCCGAAGCGACGGCGGGCGCCGCATTTCTCGATGCCCTTCGCCGGGAGCGCGATCTGAACTGGACGTTCGTGTCGCCGTCGGCGGAGTTCGTGAGCGGCCCGCGCACGCAGCGTTTCCGCATTGGTGTCGACGAACTGCTCGTCGACGCCAATGGCAGAAGCTGGATTTCCTTCGACGATTTCGCCATCGCGTTTCTCGACGAATTCGAGCGCGGGGCGCATATCAAACAGCGGTTCACGGTCGGATATTGACCAACAGAGACGGCGAGACCGCCTCCGCTGACGTTCAGCCGTGAACGTCAGCCTCCGCTTCCTCGGTCTTGGGCATCGCGGCGGCGAGAATCATCGCCGATGCGTTCTGTGGCTTCGGATCGCGCTGCGACGGCCGATAAACCTGATCCCCGCGATGAATCGGCATCCCCGAGAGCGAGCAAACGCCCTCGCCGGTCGCCGTGGTGGCGCGCCAGCCCTGATAACCGTAATGGCAGGTGCCGGGGTCGGACCAATAGACGAGCGCCGTGGCGCTGCTCGGCCGCTCGATCACACGGACGATGGCTTGGGGGAACGGAAGGCGGTCGTTGGACTCGCGCGGGTGCGTGCGATTCCAGTCGCGCGTCAGGCGCTCGAGGAATGCGCTCTCGGCACGAGCCGTTTTCTGCGACGGCGCACTGCGCCCTGTTTCGGCGGGCGCCGTTTCAAGTTGGTGGACGGTCTGTGACCACGGGTCCGCTCTTTTCGAAAAAGCTGTCATGGCATTGTTCCAGGCTTTGACTCGACCTAGAACGTACGTCATTCAGCATATTCCGATAAATACGGTATAGGTGAAAACACTGTCCCGCTGTTACGAATAATCCGAAAGAGCGTCGCTCGGCGGACCGCCGATACACCGTCGGCCCCGCTCAGAGCCTTGTGCTGCGGACCTCCGCGTAGGCTTTCGTGTTAGACGGAGGGAGGCGGGCGGGGGCTTCTGAGCCGCCATCGGGAGACGAAGAGGTCGGCTTGCCCGCACGCCCGACGTCGGATTTGCGGCGAAACGGAGGCTAGACCTGCGTCCGCCGCAAGAGGCGGAAGCCGTGAGGTGCCGCCGTGTCAAACGCAGCCGAGGTTCGAGCGCCCGGCCAACGCTATTTCAACAGCAGCGCCGAAGTGGATCGCAGCGGACCGCCGGCAGACCGCTGGCCCCGGGCGTAGCCTTGCGCAGCAAGGCTTAGCCCGGGTTGAGGGATCGGGCGGAGGCCGGATCAGACTGGGCTGTTGAACGGATGACTGCCGCGCGAACAGCGCGTCTGCCTGTCACGGACGACGTGCGAATCATCGGGGAACGCGTGCAAAGCCTGCGTCAGTCGCGTGAGGGGCGCGATCCATGAGGTGTCGGCGTCGCTCGGACCGGACCAGGACCAAAGCATATGGCCCACGCCAGTCCCGCACTCGGCAAGGCCGCGCGCCGGTCCGCCAGTGCGCCCTCAGCCCGCCACCGCTCGCGCCGCCGCGCGCCCGCGCAGCCATTCGAGCACGAGCAGCAACCCCGTCGAAAACACAATCAAGATAGTCGCGAGCGCGGCAATCGTCGGACTAATGTTCTCGCGAATGCCGGTGAACATTTGGCGGGGCAGCGTCGTCTGGTCCGCGCCGGCGAGGAACAGCGTGACGACGACCTCGTCGAACGAAGTGGCGAAGGCGAACAGCGCGCCCGACATCACGCCCGGCGCAATGACCGGCAGAGTCACGCGGAAAAACGTCGTCAGCGGATTCGCGCCGAGCGACTGGCTCGCGCGCACCAGATTCGTGTTGAAGTTCTGCAACGTCGCCCCGACCGTCGTCACGACGAACGGCACGCCGAGCGCCGCGTGCGCCAGAATCAGCCCGAAATAGGTGTTCGCAATCCCGAGCGGCGCGAAGAACAGATACATGCCGACGCCGACGACGATCACCGGCACGATCATCGGCGAAATCAGCACGGCCATGAGCAAGCCCTTGCCGGCGAAATTCGCCTTTGTCAGCCCGACGGCGGCGAGCGTCCCGAGTATCGTCGCGACGATCGTCGCGGAAGGCGCCACGATGAAGCTGTTCTTCGCCGCCATGCGCCATTCGTCGGACATCGCGAGGTTCTGGTACCAGCGCAGCGAGAAGCCGGGGATCGGATAGACGAGGAACGTGCTCGACGAAAACGAAAGCGGCACGATCGCCAGCACCGGTAGAATCAGATACAGCAACGTCAGCACGCAAAAGATGCGCAACGCGAAATACCAGATGCGTTCGACGACCGACGTATGCGGCGCGAACATCGGTTTAGCGAATTTCATGTCTCACCCCAGGCTCACGTTCGAGCGCGTGAAGCGCCCATACACCACGTACAGCACGAGCGTCGCCGCGAGCAGCAGTGCACCGAGCGCGCAGGCCATGCCCCAGTTGATCGTCACGTTCGTGAAATAGGCGATGTAATAGCTGACCATCTGGTCGTTCGGTCCGCCGAGCAGCGCGGGCGTGAGGTAGTAGCCGATCGCGAGAATGAACACGAGCAGCACGCCCGCGCCGATGCCCGGATACGTCTGCGGCACGTACACGCGCCAGAACGCGGCGAACGGATGGCTGCCGAGCGACACGGCGGCGCGTTGATACGTGGGCGGCACCGACTTCATGACGCTGTAGAGCGGCAGGATCATGAACGGCAGCAGAATATGCGTCATCGAGATATACACGCCCACGCGATTGAACAGCAGCGCGAGCGGCGAGCCGATCAGCCCGCTGCCGATCAGCGCCTTGTTCACGAGCCCTTCGCTTTGCAGCAGCACGATCCACGCGGCGACGCGCACCAGCACGGACGTCCAGAACGGAATCAGCACGAGCACCATGACGAGGTTCGCGCGCCGGGCCGGCAGCGTCGAAATCCAGTAGGCAAGCGGGTAGCCCAGCAACAGCGCGAAGAAGGTCACGGCGAAGCCGATGACGAACGTGCGCCCGAAGACGTTCAAATAGATGGATTGGTCCGGGTCCGCATGGACGATGCTGCCGAATCCGTCCTGCTTGTGATCGAGCGATGCGAGCAGATAAAACGGCGAGTAGTGGCCCGCGTTTCTCGCAATGGCTTGCCAATACGCCGGATCGTTCCACCTTTCGTCGATTTCGACGATCTTCGCGCGCACCTGCGACGCGGTGAGCGGCTTGCCGTCGTCATCGGTGAGCGGCATCGCGCGGGCCGTCTTTGCCACGAGCGACCGATAGCCGGGAATCTCCGTGTTCAGACGCCGGGCGAGCGCGCCGAGCGATTCGCCTTCCTGAATCGCCGTCAGGTCTTGCGCGAGCGCGGCATACGCGGCGTCCGGCGGTGCGGCCTTGCGATCCCAGCCGGACAGTGCCGCGCCGGTGTGCGGCAGCGCGCCCGCGACTTCGGGATTCTGCACGGCGCGCGTGAGCAGCGCGCCGATCGGCACCACGAAAATCAGGAACAGGAAGATAGCGAGCGGCGCGATGAGCGCGAGCGCCATCGCGCGCTTTTTCGCATCGACGAGCTTCAGTTCGCGTTTCAGGCGCGCGCTGGATTCGCGCGACTCGTCCGCGGCGATCGTCATGGTGTTCACGGTTAAGTCTCCGGCAACGTCGTTACTCGCGGTCGCGCTCGAGGTCGCGCGACCGCGATTCAGCCTGCTTTACTTGGACGCCCAAGCCGTGAACCGCTGCTCCAGTTCGTCGCCGTGATCGGTCCAGAACGCCATGTCCTGCAACACGGCGTCCTTCGCGTTGGCGGGCGAGTTCGGCATGTCGGCCTGCGTCTTGGCATCGAGCGCGGCGATCGCCTTCTTGTTCACCGGGCCGTAGGCGATGTGCTGCGCATAGGTTTCCTGCGGCTTCTGCGATACCGAATACGCGATGTATTGCGTCGCCACGTCCTTGTTGGGCGAGCCCTTCGGAATGGCCCAGTAGTCGAGGTCGTAGATGCTGCCGGTCCAGACCACTTTCAGGTTCTTGCCTTCCTTGCGCGCCGCGTCGATGCGGCCGTTGTAGGCGGTGGACATCACGACGTCGCCCGCGACCAGGAACTGCGGCGGCTGCGCGCCCGCTTCCCACCACTGGATGCTCGGCTTCAGTTCGTCCAGCTTCTTGAACGCGCGGTCCGCGCCGGCTTTGGTGCCGAGCACCTTGTAGACGTCTTTCGGCGCGACGCCGTCGGCCATCAGCGCGAATTCGAGGTTGTAGCGCGCGCCCTTGCGCATCCCGCGCTTGCCAGGGAATTTCTTCGTGTCCCAGAAATCCGCCCAGTTGGCGGGGCCGCTCTTCAGCTTGTCGGCGTTGTACGCGAGCGCCGTCGACCACACGAAGAAGCCGACGCCGCATGTTTGCGGCGACTCGGGCACGAGATCCGATTTTTTCGCGATCTTCGACCAGTCGAGCTTTTCGTAAAGGCCTTCGTCGCAGCCGCGCCCGAGATCGCCGGATTCGACTTCGACCACGTCCCAATTCACGTGCTTGGCTTCGACCATCGCCTTGACCTTGGCCTGCTCGCCGTTGTACTCGACGGCAGTCACTTTGTTCTTGGTCGACTGCTCGAACGGCTGGTTGAACGCGACCTTCTGCGCGTCACCGTTCGCGCCGCCGAAATTGACGACGGTGATTTCCGCCGCCACCGATGCGCCCGACGCGCAAGCGAGTGCGGCTGCGGCCGCGATGGAACACAGTGCGAACTTCTTCATGATGGTTTCCTCTGTCTGCTTGGTTTTATCGGATGACGGCAAGTGGAACGGCGTGGCCGCGCACGCATGAAGGCGGGTTCAGGCGAATACGCGCAGATGCTCGGGAGCGAATTCCAGCGCGACCGGCGCGCCGGGCGTGAAGCCGTCAAGCGCCGTGGTGCCGAGCGGCACCTTCACGAAGCATTCGTCCTGGTCGCGCACGCCGCAACGCATACGCACGTGGTCGCCAAAATAGATGAGGCTTTTTGCTTCGCCCGCGAGCGCGTTGCCGTGTCCGTTGGCACGCCCGGCGCTTGCCGCGAGCTTCATCCGCTCGGGACGAATACACGCGATGGCCTGCGCTCCGGCCTTGGCCTTCGCGACGTTAAGCCCCGAGAGCCGGGTGCCGTCCGCCAGACGAATCTGGCAGTAATCGCCCTGTGTCTGTTCGATGGTGCCGCGCAGCCGGTTACTGTCGCCGATGAAGTTCGCGACGAACTCGTTGCAGGGCGCTTCGTAGAGGTGATCGACCGTGTCGAGTTGTTGCACGATGCCCTTGTCGAACACGGCGACGCGGTCCGACATGGTGAGCGCCTCGCCCTGATCGTGCGTGACATAGACGAACGTGACGCCGAGCTTCTCGTGCAGCGACTTCAGCTCGTACTGCATATGCTCGCGCAATTGCTTGTCGAGCGCGCCGAGCGGCTCGTCCATCAGCACGAGCTTCGGTTCGAACACGAGCGCGCGGGCAAGCGCAATGCGCTGCTGCTGGCCGCCCGAAAGCTGCGCCGGATAACGCTTCGCGAAGCTCTCCATGCGCACCATGCGCAGTGCGTCGTTCACGCGATGCGCGCGTTCCTCGGCGGACATTTTGCGCACCGTCAGCGGATATTCGACGTTCTGCTGCACCGACAAGTGCGGAAAAAGCGCGTAGTTCTGAAACACCATGCCGATGTCGCGCTTGTGCGGCGGCACTTTGTTGAGCAGCTTGCCGTCCAGCCGGATCTCGCCGCCCGTCGGAAACTCGAAGCCCGCCAGCATCATGAGGCACGTGGTCTTGCCCGACCCCGACGGCCCGAGCAGCGTGAGGAACTCGCCCTGATAGATGTCGAGGTCGAGAGACTTCACGACGAGCGTTTCGCCGTCATAGGTCTTCCGAACACCGCGAAAGCTGACGATCACCTGATCGGATTTCATCGCTCTGTCTCCCTGGTCAAGCGTGCCGCGTGGCGCGGTTGCCGCTGTTGTCCGAAATCTTGAAGAACCGGAAATTTTTTCCACCGTTTCCGCTAACTATAGCCTGACAGGGTTCTACAATGAGGAACCATTTCAATATTCATCGGGGAACCACTTAGACCGCTTCGGCGCGTGGCTCCTCAGGGGAAGAATGCCTTGGACACGATCATCCTCGCGGACTGGCTGAGCACGCAACTGGACCGCAAACGCGACGAACCGATGTACCGGCAAGTGCTGGCGCTGATGCAGCAGGCCATTCTGACCGGCCGCCTCGCGTCGGGGACGAAGCTGCCGAGTTCGCGCACGCTCGCGCTCGACCTCGGCATCGCACGCAACACCGTGCTGCACGTCTACGACCAGTTGACGGCGGAAGGCTATGTCACCTCGACGACGGGCAGCGGCACCTATGTGGCCGACACCGCGCCGGACGACGGGGCGTTGTCGCGCAAGAATCGCGAGCCGCTCGAGGAGGCACCGCGCAAGCCGTGCATTCTCTCGAAGCGCGGCGAGCGGCTCATCGCGCAGGCGGGTGTGGCGCCGAAACAGTGGGGCGCGTTCATGCCGGGCGTGCCGGATGTCTCGGAGTTCCCGGCGCGCACGTGGAGCCGTTTGCAGGCGCGGCTCTGGAAGCGCGCGGGCCCGGAGTTGCTCACGTATGCGCCGGGCGGCGGCTACCGGCCGCTGCGCCGCGCGTTGTCGGACTACCTGCGCGTCGCGCGCTCGGTGAAGTGCAGTCCGGACCAGATCATCATTACGACGGGTATTCATCAGTCGATCGACTTGACGGTGCGCCTTCTGACGGATACCGGCGATCGCGCGTGGGTGGAAGAGCCGTGCTATTGGGGCGTGCGCAGCGTGCTGCAATCGTCGGGCTTGTCGCTCGTGCCGGTGCCCGTCGATGCCGAAGGGCTGAACCCGACGCCGCGCGACATGAACACGCCCCCGCGCATCGCGCTCGTCACGCCTTCGCATCAGTATCCGCTCGGCATGGTGATGAGTCTCGCGCGACGGCGCGCGCTGCTGGAATTCGCGCGGCAGCATGGCGTGTGGATCATCGAAGACGATTACGACAGCGAGTTCCGCTATGGCAGCCGGCCGCTGTCCTCGCTACAGGGACTCGACGACGCGGGACAGGTCATCTATGTCGGCAGCCTCGGCAAGATGCTGTTTCCCGGTCTGCGCATGGGCTACATGGTCGTGCCGGAAAATCTTGTCGATACGTTTCGCACAGGCGTTGCGGAGCTGTATCGCGAGGGACAACTCATGCAGCAGGCCGTGCTGACCGAGTTCATTCTCGACGGCCATCTCACGTCGCATGTGCGGCGCATGCGCGGCCTGTATGGCGAGCGGCGCGAGATGCTTATCAACGCCATCAGGGCGCGTTTCGGCGATTCACTCGCGGTTCGCGGCGACGAAGCGGGTCTGCATTTCGTGCTGGAATTGCCCGACGCTGCCGACGATCGCGCCATTGCCGACGCCGCGTTGGCGGCGGGCGTGGTCACGCGTCCGCTCGTGCAGTACTACTTGAATCGCGATGCGGCGCGCAAAGGCTTGATGCTCGGTTACGCATGCGTGCCTAATGCGGACATCGCGCCCGCCTTCGAGAAGCTGGCGGGCGTGATCGAGCGTGCCTTGACGGCGGTGGAAGTGGCTTAGGAAAGCGTGATGGATTCGCCGCAGTCCTGCGCGGACTTCGGCGCGTCAGCGGATGCGGGCTGCACGAACGGCCGCCACACCGGCGCGGTGAGCGCGAAATCATCGAGCATGGAATACTGCTCGAACGACGTGTCGTCGAACATGGTCGACCTCGTTATTTAGTTAGGTAAGCGAATCAAATCAACGTGCGGCGACGTTGTTCTGCGCCGGCGAACCGTTCGCATACTCCACGATCGCGCGATTGTGCGCTTCGGCCTGCGCGGCCACCGCGTCGCCCCACATGCTGCGCGAAGGATACGTATTGCGATTCAGAGCCGGCAGCGAGCCGTTGGAATAGGCGGCGGCCAATTCCGCACGCACTTGCGCACGCGTCTTCGGCGCTTCGCTCGCGCTCGACGTGGTTTGAGTCGGCGTCAGATACGTGCCTGCACGGCCGATGCCTTGACCGCCATCGGCGAACGCCGTACTAGAGATCACGACCGAGACAGCGGCGAGCGACAGGCTCTTGATCAGATAGCTTTTCATGTTGCGACTCCTTTCGATCCATTCCTTAAGCATCGGGATACGGCGCATTGCATTCGTTGAGCGATGCGTCGTGGCAGGACGAAATGTAGTCGCGTGGTGCCCGCGGATAAATGCCCGATCTGCGAATAGATTTATCGACGTCAGCGAATAATCGCTTGCGGCGTCGTCATGTAAGCGCGTGGGGAAAGAGAACAATGCTTTCCATCATGGCGATGGAAAGCATTCGAGAAAAGAGAACAACAGCGATTGCGTTAGACGACGACGTCCGCCGTGCCTGCCACTTCGGGCGTGCCGTGACGCACGATCATCGGCGATGCGGTGCTCGTCGGCAGGCAACGCTCTTCCGCATCTCTCTGGCCTTGCAGCAGCGGGCAACGCTCGAACAGCTCCGCCACCCAATCGACAAAGACACGCACTTTCGGCGACAAATGCCGATTGTGCGGATAGACCGCGGAAATAGGCATCGGCAGCGGATTCCATTGCGGCAGCACTTCGACCAGCTCGCCCGAGCGCAGATAAGGCAGCGCCATGAAACGCGCTACCTGCACGATGCCGACGCCCTTCAGCCCGCAACTCAGATACGCTTCGGCATCGTTCACCGCGATCATGCCGCGCATCTTCACTTCGATGGTTTCATCGTCCACGACGAAGTCCATGTCCATGATGCGGCCCGTGCGGCTCGAGAAATAATTCACTGCCGTATGGTTTTGCAAATCATCGAGCGTTCGGGGCGTGCCATGACGTTCGAGATATTGCGGGCTTGCCACCGTCACGCCCTGAAACACGCCGATGCGCCGCGCCACAAGACTCGAATCCTGCAGCGTGCCCACGCGAATCACGCAATCGACGCCTTCCTGAATGAGATCCACGGGCTTGTCGCCGAAACCCATCATCAACTCGATATCCGGGTAGCGCGTGTGGAAATCGCATAGCTGCGGCATGACGATGAGACGCCCGATTGCGCCGGGCATGTCCACGCGCAACTTGCCGTGCGGACCTTTGCCGTTATTCGAGAAGGTGCTCTCCGCTTCTTCGATGTCCGCGAGAATGCGCACGCAACGCTCGTAATACGCGGCGCCGTCGGGCGTGAGATTGAGCCTGCGCGTCGTGCGCTGAAGCAGACGCACGTTGAGAAACGCTTCCAGGTTTTGAATGATCGTCGTCACCGAAGCGCGCGGCAGATTCAGCGTATCCGCCGCCCGCGAAAAGCTATTCGTGTCGACGACGCGGGTAAAGACCTGCATTGCTTGTAGCCGATCCATGTTCTCGTACCTTCGATGCTGAGTGAGCGAGGAATTAAGCGGTGGCTAAAAAAGATCGCTGCGCGGCCTAGCCACAGTTGCCACGATTGTTCGGTGCGACCGAATTGTGTTGCCGGATTATAGGCATTTATCTAAAAAGGCGTGGACTCCAGAATTCGCACCATCGCAACTCATGCGCTAAGGCTTTGTTATCAAGGCCGTGCAACGGAATAACCATGGCAACACTGCTGGATCAGGAGTCACGTCCGAGACTGTGCATCGAAGAGGTGCGCATCGCGGGGCACGTCCAGCCCATCGTGCTGCGCAGCTATCGCCCGGCGTCGGACGGCACCGTGCTGCCCATCGTGCTCTACTTTCATGGCGGTGGTTTTACACACGGCGATTTGAATGACGCCGATATCGCGGCCTCGACCATCGCACGCGATACACCGGCGTGGGTCGTGTCGGTCGGCTATTCGCTCGCGCCCGCGTTTCCCTTTCCCGCCGCGCCCGAAGACGGTTATCGTGCGGCGCAATGGGCAGTCGCTCATGCACGCGGACAGCGCGCGGACCCGCAGCGCATGGGCGTAGCGGGTCACGATGCAGGCGGCAATCTCGCTACTTGCGTGGCCGCCATTGCGCGCGACCGAGGTGACATCCGCATGTCCGCGCAAGTGCTCTTGGCGCCGTTGCTCGATCCGAGCATGACGCGCGTGGCCGACGAGCGCAAGGTGCTGTGTCCCGATCTCGAACTGAGTGAATGCGCGCGATGCTATCGCGCGTATCTGCCGAATCCGTCGCAACGTTTGCATCCTTATGCCGCGCCGCTCGAATCGCGCCGTCTCGCTGGCCTGCCTCCTGCATTGATCGCGAGCGCGGAGCATGACCTTCTGCATATCGAAGCCGAGAAATACGCGGCCGAATTGATTGCCGCCGGCGTGCCGACCGAAGTCACGCGCCACTGCAAGGCATCGCATCAGGCGCTCGCCGCGCATTCCGCGGCATTGAACGATGTCGTCGCGTTCTTCAGGAAACGGCTTGCGCGCACCACATAAGCGCAAAGCCACGCACCACAACAATACGAACTCAACGCAACCGGAGCTTTCCATCATGATGTTCACTCGCAAACGCATCTACGCCGCGCTAGGCGCGACGCTGATCATCGCAGGCGCGGGCGGCTATACCGCCTGGCGCGGCCACGGCGACGCGGCCATCAATGAAGCGCACGCCGCGGCACACGCCCCGACCGCCACCGAAGTCGACGTGGCGACCGTCGTGTCGAAGACCATCACCGATTGGCAAAGCTATTCCGGCAGGCTAGAAGCGGTGAATCACGTGGACATTCGCCCGCTCGTGCCCGGCACGATCGTCGCGGTGCATTTCAAGGACGGCGCGCTGGTGAAGAAGGGCGATCCGCTCTTCACCATCGATCCGCGTCCCTATGAGGCCGAGGTCGATCGCGCACAGGCGCAACTCGCGGCGGCGCAGGCGCGCAACGGCTATACATCGACGGATGCCGCGCGCGCGGAACGTCTGCTCTCCGACAACGCCATCGCCAAGCGCGACTACGACGAGAAGCAGAACGCCGCGCGCGAAGCCGTCGCGAACCTGAAGGCCGCGCAGGCCGCGCTCGAAGCCGCGAAGATCAATCTCGCGTACACGCATATCGTCGCGCCCGTGTCGGGCCGCGTGTCGCGCGCGGAGCTGACTGTCGGGAACATCGTCTCGACGGGCGCGAACGCGCCGCTTCTCACGACGCTCGTTTCCGTGTCGCCCATCTATGCATCGTTCGATGTGGACGAGCAAACGTACCTGCGTTATCTGGGCCGCGATGCGGGCAGCACCGTGCCGGTCTCGCTCGGTCTTGCCAACGAAGACGGCTATTCGCGCGAAGGCGTCGTCGATTCGGTCGATAACCGGCTCGACACGACGTCCGGCACCATCCGCGTGCGTGCGCGCTTCAACAATCCGGATGGCTCGCTCGTGCCGGGGCTTTATGCGCGCATCAAGGTGGGCGGAGGGACGCCACATCCGGCCGTGCTCGTGGACGATGCCGCCATCGGCACCGATCAGGACAAGAAGTACGTGATGGTCGTGGACAAGGACAGCCGCGTGCAATACCGCGAAGTGACGCTCGGCCAGACGCATGACGGCTTGCGCGTCATCTCGAAGGGACTCGCGCCCGGCGAGCGCATTGTCGTGAACGGCTTGCAGCGTGTGCGTCCGAACGATGTCGTGAAGGTCAACGCCGTCGCCATGAATAACAGCGGCGATGCGCCCGTGGTGAAGACGGCATCGGCACAGTGATGCGCGTCATTCGTAACGAACAGAACCCGTCATGAACATATCCAAATTCTTCATCGACCGCCCGATTTTTGCGGGCGTGCTATCGGTGATCGTTTTGCTGGCCGGCATCATCGCGATGTTCAGGCTGCCGATTTCCGAGTACCCGGAAGTCGTGCCGCCTTCGGTCGTCGTGCATGCGCAGTATCCCGGCGCGAATCCGAAGGTGATCGCGGAGACCGTCGCTTCGCCGCTCGAGGAGCAGATCAACGGCGTAGAGGACATGCTCTACATGCAGTCGCAGGCGAATAGCGACGGCAACCTCACGACCACGGTCACGTTCAAGCTCGGCACCGACCCGGACAAGAACACGCAGCTCGTGCAGAACCGCGTGAATCAGGCGTTGCCGCGTCTTCCGCAAGACGTGCAGCGGCTCGGCGTCACGACGATCAAGTCGTCTCCTACGCTCACGATGGTGGTTCACCTGAACTCGCCTAACGGCCGTTACGACATGACGTATCTGCGCAACTACGCGCTGATCAACGTGAAGGACCGGCTGGAACGCATTGCCGGCGTGGGCGAAGTGCAACTGTGGGGCTCGGGCGATTACTCGATGCGTGTATGGCTCGATCCGCAAAAAGTCGCGCAGCGCGGCCTCACCGCGACCGATGTAGCCAACGCCATTCGCGAGCAGAACGTGCAGGTTGCGGCAGGCGTGATCGGCGGATCGCCCACGCTGCCTAACGTGCCGCTGCAACTCAACGTGAATGCGCGCGGACGCCTGCAGAACGAGTCGGAGTTCCGCGATATCGTGCTGAAGACGTCGCCCGACGGCGCGGTCACGCATCTCGGCGATGTCGCGCGTGTCGAACTCGCGGCATCCGAATATGGCTTGCGCTCGTTGCTCGATAACAAGTCCGCAGTGGCGATCGCGATTAACCAACAACCGGGCGCGAACTCACTGCAGATCTCCGACGAAGTGCGCAAGACGATGAAGGAACTGCAGGCGGACATGCCTGCGGGCCTCGAATACCAGATCGTCTATGACCCGACGCAGTTCGTGCGCTCGAGTATCGAAGCCGTCATACATACGCTCGCCGAAGCGATTGCGCTCGTCGTGCTCGTGGTGATCGTGTTCTTGCAGACGTGGCGTGCGTCGATCATTCCGCTTCTCGCAGTGCCGGTATCGATCGTGGGCACGTTTTCGCTGTTGCTCGCGTTCGGTTTCTCGATCAACGCGCTCTCGCTCTTCGGCATGGTGCTCGCCATCGGTATCGTCGTGGACGATGCCATCGTCGTGGTCGAGAATGTGGAACGCAACATCGAAGCGGGCTTATCCGCGAGAGAGGCCACGTATCAGGCCATGCGCGAGGTGAGCGGGCCGATCATCGCGATCGCGCTGACGCTCGTGGCCGTGTTCGTGCCGCTCGCATTCATGTCGGGTCTGACGGGCCAGTTCTACAAGCAGTTTGCGATGACCATCGCCATCTCGACGGTGATCTCCGCGTTCAACTCGCTGACGCTGTCGCCCGCACTCGCCGCGCTGCTGCTCAAGGGTCACGATGAGCCGAAGGACTGGCTCACGCGCGGCATGGATCGCATTTTCGGTGGCTTCTTCCGGCGTTTCAACGCGGTGTTTCATCGTGGCTCCGAGTCCTACAGCAAGGGCGTGAAGGGCGTCATCAACCGCAAGGCCGTCATGATGGTTCTCTATGCGGTGCTGCTCGCGGGCGCCGTCTTGATGGGCAAGATCGTGCCGGGCGGCTTCGTGCCCGCGCAGGACAAGGAGTATCTGATCAGCTTCGCGCAGTTGCCGAACGGCGCATCGCTGGATCGCACGGAAGGCGTGATTCGCGAGATGAGCGCCATTGCGTTGAAGCAGCCGGGCGTGGAAAGCGCGGTGGAGTTCCCGGGCTTGTCGGTGAACGGCTTCACCAATTCGTCGAGCGCGGGCATCGTGTTCGTAACGCTTAAGCCCTTCAAGGACCGCGTGCATGACAAGGCGCTTTCCGCCAATGCAATCGCGGGCGCGCTCAATCAGAAATACGCCGGCATCAAAGGCTCGTTCATCGCCGTGTTTCCGCCGCCGCCGGTGCTCGGCTTAGGCACGCTCGGCGGCTTCAAGATGCAGCTCGAAGACCGCGGCGCACTCGGCTATGCCGCACTCGCCGATGCAACGCAAGCCTTCATCAAGCGCGCATCGCAAACGCCGGAACTGGGGCCGACGTTCTCCAGCTATCAGATCAACGTGCCTCAATTGAACGTGGATCTGGACCGCGTGAAGGCGAAGCAGCTGGGCGTTTCCGTGACTGACGTGTTCGACACGATGCAGGTCTATCTCGGCTCGCTCTACGTGAACGACTTCAATCGCTTTGGCCGCGTGTATCAGGTGCGCGTGCAAGCGGATGCGCCGTTCCGCGCGAATCCCGAAGATATCGGCTTGCTGAAGACGCGCAACGCGAATGGCGACATGGTGCCATTGTCGTCGCTCGTGAAAGTCTCGCCGACGTATGGGCCGGAAATGGTCGTGCGCTACAACGGCTATACGGCAGCCGACATCAACGGCGGCCCCGCGCCGGGTTATTCATCGGGACAGGCGCAGGCAGCGGCCGAACGCATCGCGGCGGAAGTGCTGCCGCGCGGGATCAAGTTCGAATGGACCGATCTCACGTATCAGCAGATCCTCGCGGGCAACGCGGCGCTGTGGGTGTTCCCGATCAGCGTGCTGCTCGTGTTCCTCGTGCTCGCCGCGTTGTATGAAAGCCTGACGCTGCCGCTCGCCGTCATTCTCATCGTGCCGATGAGCATCTTGTCCGCGTTGCTCGGCGTATGGCTCACCGACGGCGACAACAACATCTTCACGCAGATCGGCTTGATGGTGCTCGTGGGCTTGTCCGCGAAGAACGCGATTCTGATCGTCGAGTTTGCACGCGAGCTGGAAATGCAGGGACGTTCCATCGTGCAGGCCGCAATCGAAGCAAGCCGTTTGCGTTTGCGTCCGATCTTGATGACGTCCATCGCGTTCATCATGGGCGTGGTGCCGCTCGTGCTGTCTTCGGGCGCGGGATCGGAAATGCGTCACGCAATGGGCGTCGCGGTGTTCTTCGGCATGTTGGGCGTGACGCTCTTCGGCCTGATGTTGACGCCCGTGTTCTATGTGATTCTGCGCAAGCTGAGCCGCACCGAACATGTGACGGACAAGCATGGCACGCATCCGCAGATGCGCGGTATCGGTGCTTCATACGAGGCGCAATGAGGTCGATGATGAACAAGACGCCAATGAAAAGATGGCTGGGATTGCCCGCGCTGATGAGCGCGTTGCTGGTGGTCGCCGGGTGTTCGCTTGCGCCGACTTATGAAAGGCCGGACGTGAACGCACCGAGCGCCTATAAAGAAACGCCGACGCTGTCGCCGTCGGAAGCGGGAACGTGGAAGACGGCGCAGCCTTCGGAAGAAATGATGCGCGGCGAGTGGTGGGCGCTATTCGACGACGCCACGCTCAACGATCTGGAACGTCAGGCGCAGGATGCGAACCAGAACCTGAAGGCGGCGGCCGCGCGCGTGAAGGAAGCACGAGCGATCAATCAGACCGCGCGTGCAGGGCTTTTCCCGACGCTCGACGCGGGCTTCGGTCCGACCCGCGAGAAGCTCTCGCCCGCATCGCAATTGCTGCCGCCGAACGCCAACGTTCCGGCGCAGACGTTGTGGCGCGCGCAGGCCAGCGTGTCCTATGAAGTGGATCTGTTCGGGCGTGTGTCCAACTCCGTGCAGGCCGCGAACGCGGACACGCAGCAAAGCGAAGCGTTGTTCCGTTCGGTGCAGCTTGCTTTGCAGGCAGACGTCGCACAGAACTACTTCGAGTTGCGCGAGCGCGATGCGGAGCTAAACGTGTACACGCGCACCGTGACGCTGCGTGAGGAAGCCCTGAAGCTTGCAGAGCGACGTTTCACTGAAGGCGACATCAGCGAACTCGACGTGGCGCGCGCGAAGTCGGAGCTTGCGACCGCGCGTTCCGATGCCATGACCGTGCAGCGGCTACGCGCCGCCTCCGAGCATAGTCTCGCCGTGCTGCTCGGCAAGACGCCCGCGGAGTTTCCAATGGCCGCGAATCCGCTCAAGCCCCTCACCATACACGTGCCGCCCGGCTTGCCGTCTTCCTTGCTGGAGCGTCGTCCGGACATTGCGGCAGCGGAGCGGTCGATGGCGGCAGCGAATGCGCGCATCGGCGTGGCGAAGGCGGCGTTCTTTCCGTCGCTCAACCTGACGGCATCGGGCGGCTTCGAGTCCGCCACGCTCGGCGATCTCTTCAACTGGTCGAGCCGCACGTTCTTGCTGGGACCGTTCGCCGGCACGATGCTGAACCTGCCGATCTTCGATGGCGGACGTCGCAAGGGCAATCTTGCGAATGCGCGCGCCATCTACGAAGAGGACGTAGCGAACTATCGCCAGCAAGTGCTCGTGGCGTTCCGTGAGGTCGAAGACAATTTGTCGGACTTGCGCATTCTCGAAACGCAGACGGCCACGCAAGCGGATGCGGTGAACGCGTCGGTACGCGCGGCGCAACTCTCGCGCACGCAATACACGGAAGGCGCGGTGAACTATCTCGATGTCATCGACGCCGAGCGCACGGTGCTGCAATCGCAGCGTGCGGCGGTTCAGCTTGCTGGGGCACAAGCGGTTTCGACCGTCAATCTCGTTCGCGCTTTAGGCGGCGGCTGGGGCGATGCGGTGCCTGCGCCCGTGCCTGAACCGAGCCTTGCGCAGAAGTAACGCCAACGTACAAAGCCCCGCTTGAAGCGGGGCTTTTTCCATGCAGCCGATTGTTCGCCGCCCGGAACATATGTCTTCATTTGCCGCCCATTTATCCCACGCGACGCGATCCTTAGAATTTGAAGTATGGGAACGGGAGCGTGCAATGAGAGCTTTGATCGAAAGACAACTGTATCAACCGTCAGTAGTGCTGCCGCTGCTTCTTCTAACGCGCCTGATGGTGTCGCTGGACTTCAACCTCGCGCAAGTCGCATTCGTGATGCTGCTCAGAGGCTCGCAGCACGTCTATCGTTTCGTGTATCAGGCGGCACGGCGTCAGCATGACGGCGCGGCGGTGGAACGCATCGCCTGCCGTCACTGCTGCTGAGCCATCAATACACTTCGGGAACATACATCGATTCCGGCACCGGCTGACGCAAGTAATCGGGATTGAACACACGCTCGGGCAGCGTGATCTGCGGGTGCTCGATCTCGTGGTACGGCACCTGACTCAACAAGTGATGGATGCAGTTCAGGCGCGCGCGCTTCTTATCGACGGCCTGCACGACCCACCACGGCGCTTCGGGAATATGCGAGCGTTGCAGCATGACTTCCTTCGCAGCCGTGTACGCTTCCCAGCGGCGGCGGCTCTCCAGATCCATTGGACTTAGCTTCCACTGCTTCAGCGGATCTTCAATGCGCGCCTGGAAGCGCACTTCCTGTTCGTCGTCGGTAATCGAGAACCAGTACTTGATGATCTGGATGCCGCTGCGCACGAGCATCTTCTCGAACTCGGGCACCGAGCGAAAGAATTCTTCATACTCCTCGTCGGTGCAGAAGTGCATGACGCGCTCCACGCCCGCGCGGTTGTACCAGCTTCGGTCGAACAAGACGATCTCGCCGCCCGCAGGCAAATGCGAGACGTAGCGCTGGAAATACCATTGGGTGCGCTCGCGGTTGTTCGGCGCGGGCAGTGCGGCCACGCGGCACACGCGCGGATTCAGCCGCTGCGTGATGCGTTTGATCGCACCGCCCTTGCCGGCAGCATCGCGCCCTTCGAAGATCACAACGAGCCGGTGTCCCGTGTGGACCACCCAGTCCTGCAGCTTGACCAATTCGCCTTGCAGCCGAAATAACTCGCGGAAATAGGTCTTGCGAAGCTGCCGCTCCTCGTCGGAAAACGCCGCTTCGCCGTCGAGAAAGCGATCGTCGATCTCCATCTCGAACTCTTCGTCGTAGCTGTCGATCAAATCGGCGTGAAAGCGGCGCTGCTTATCCGTCGTGGTCATCTAAGACTCCATCTGCGGGCTATGGCCTGTCTTCAGGCGCACTGTGCGGGCGGCGCCAACCGGCCGATGATGACGATCTCGCGTGGCAGTCATATGACACCGGCTCCGTGCGTCACGAGCTATTTGAAGGAAGCCGCGCGTTTTATGACACGTCCGCCGCAAACTTTAGAATGGTCGGCGTCACGATGGCACGCACACCCATTCATGAGCGAAACGGACGATGACCGACACTTCCAGCGCAATCCCTCTTTTCGACGCGACGCAAACTGCGCACCTTCTGCCTTATGACCGGCTGACCGACACGCTCGCCGCTACGATGCTCGATTATGCCGCCGGTCGCATCGTAAGTCCCGAGCGCATGGTCGTCCCGCTCGCGCAGGGCGGCGTGATGCTTTCGATGCCCGCGACCGCCGCCGACATCGCCATGCACAAACTCGTCAACGTGTGCCCCGGCAACGGCGCGCGCGGCCTGCCGACCATTCACGGGCAAGTCACTGCTTTCGACGCGACGACAGGCGTGCCGCAGTTCATGCTCGACGGTCCGACCGTCACGGGCCGGCGGACCGCCGCGGTTTCGATGCTTGCCATACGCACGCTGGCAAACCACGTTCCGCGCGAGGTGCTCGTGATAGGCACGGGGAAACAGGCTGCGTCGCATGTGGAGGCGCTCGCGAGTCTCTATCCGGACACGCGCGTGTTGATTAGCGGCTCGCGTGCGGGGCGTGCGAGTGCGTTCTGCGCGGACCATGCCGCACTTTCGTCGAACATGGTTGCGCTAGAGGAGTCGGCTATTCCCGCTTCCGTCGACGTCGTCATTGCGGCGACCACGAGCAAAACGCCGGTGTACGCGCAGCCGGCCGATATGGCGCGACTGGTGATCGGCGTCGGCGCCTTCACTGCCGATGCCGCCGAGATCGCGGCGCCGACCGTTCGAGCCAGCGCTTTGTACGTTGATGATCTGGCAGGCGCGCGTCACGAAGCGGGAGACTTCATTCTGGCGGGCATCGACTGGAGCACGGTTCGGCCGCTTGCGACGGCGCTCGCATCGAGGGATAGGCGCGATGAGCCGGTGGTGTTCAAATCGGTCGGCTGCGCCGCCTGGGATCTCGCGGCGTGCAGGGTCGCGCGGGCCGTTTTGTCTGACCGCAGTGAAGCGGCATGACAGGTGGTACGAGCCTTGCTGTAAGTTCGCTCGATGACGTTAGCGCGTCGGCGCTCAAGCACTTAGCGAATGAACAGATCAATGAACAGTCGAAACGACTTTGACCGGGTAATGTGGCCGGCTGTACACCGGACCGCCCACACCAGCGACCTGGCGGAAGCGCGGGCCCCGGCGCCGTCCGTACAAGGGCGTGCTGCACCGCCCGCCGCTTATTTCATCTCCGTCCTTGAGATGGCAACTGGCGAACAGCTCGGCAACGAAGAGCGTGTGCGTGCCGTCGCCATGCTCGAGTCGGAGTTCGGAGCCGGAAGGCCGCGCACGCTCAAAGAGGCGGTGCGCATATGCGCCGCTGCCATCGATTCTTCGACCTTGCAGCGCATGGCGCGCGGTGCGAAGGCCTGAGAATCGAAAGCTGCGGGCGCTTGAGGCGCACCTTCATTAAGCACGTTTTTTCATCAACGTGTAAAAGAGGCGTGTTATTTGAGCGTCTGAATCACTTCGAAGCCTTCGAACTCCGGGTGCCCCAGATAAAGTTGGCGCGTTTCGCCGCCGGCATTGCGATGCGCGGCGCGAAACGCGTCCGAGCGTGTCCAGTCGTCGAATGCGGCCTGATTCGCCCAGATCGTATGGCTGGAATAGAGCACGTGGTCGTCCTTCGCCGGACCCTTGAGCAAATGAAATTCGACGAAGCCCGGCACGTCCTTCAGATGCGTGTCGCGGCTCGTCCATAGGCGCTCGAAGTCGGCTTCCGCGCCCGGCACGATCTTGAAGCGATTCATGGCGATGTACATGTCGATGTTTTCCTTCGTGGTGACCGAACAAACCAATGCTTAGGCGCGCGCCAGTTCCACGATGGTCGCAAAGCCGCCGAAGAACATCCGCTTCGCATCGAACGGCGGCTCGCCGTTTTCCATCATGGCCTTCAGGCGCGGGTCATTCATGACTTTGGCGTTGACCGCGTCGCGTTGCTCGCGCGATTCATAGAGTATCCACGAGAACGCCACTGTTTCGTCTTCTTTCAGTTGCACGCTTTGCGGGAATGAAGTGAGTTTTCCCGGGTTGACGTCCTCGGCAATGCTCTCGACGAATTGCAGTGCACCGTGTTCGAGCCATATCTTGCCCGCCTGCTCAGCCATGACACGGTAGGCATCTACCTTTGCCGCGGGCACCGGTACAACGAAACCATCCACATAGTGCGCCATGTGAGTCTCCTTGAGCGAATCGACAGCGCCATGCCGTCGATTAGGTTGGAGTTGGCGCCGCGCGACGAAGTTCAGGACGCGCTCCAGATGCGGCGCGTCCGGTCATAGTCCAGCGATATGGATGACAGCGGCGCGAAGTCCATCGCGAAGATTGATTCGAGCGGCTTCTGTTGCACATGCGTCAACACGGCTTTCATGACGATGGCATGTGTAACGATCAGGCACCGCTCCTCAGACGCATTGTCGCGGACGAGGCCGGAAAGCGCCGTTGAGACGCGCTCACGAAGCATTGCGATGCTCTCGCCGCCGTGAGGGCGCGCTTCGGGATTCGATAACCATGCGGCCACGCCTTCTCCATCTCGCTCTGTGACCGCACGGATCGAATGGCCACGCCAGTGGCCGTAGTCCAGATCGCGAAACGTGTCGTTGATGGCGAACGTCTCCGTAATCCACGCGGCGGTTGCGCGTGCAGCCGCTGCGGGACTCGTTATTACGCGGCCATCGAAGCTCTCGAAGCGTTGCTTGAGCGCCGCACGGTCATCGCGTGCGGGCAACCCGTCACCCGTCGGAAAACGAGCGGCTTTCATAGCGTGAGTGGCAGCGTGGCAGAGAAAAATGGCGTTCAATGAATGAGGCAGTAGGAGCATCGTTGCTTTACTTTGCCCGCAATCGTCATAGAATGGCAAGCTTGCAGTGCGAGGAAGCCGGTGCAAACCCGGCACGGTCGCGCCACTGTGAGCGGGTTCGTCGTCAAGACGGTCCGCGAGTCAGACCCCGCTGCAAACTCTTTCGTCTATCGGGACGCGCTTTTCCCTGGAGAAAATCATGATTGTCGCTCACGCGCCGGTGCATGCCGCCGCCTCAGTTTCGCCCGCCCTGGATGCACCCGTACCTATTCCGGTGCGTGAAGTCTTGCCTTGGGCCGTGTTCATCGGCCTGATTTTGTTGATCGCCATTTATTTCGTCGGCGCGGAGCAAGGCGCGACGTCCATCTTTTCCGGCATGGTCGTTCACGAATTCGTGCATGACGGCCGGCACTTGCTCGGCTTTCCCTGCCACTAAGGACGCGCCATGATCCGCAGTTTGTTGATACGCGGCATGATCGCGGGCTTCGTCGCGGGCCTGCTCGGCTTCGGCTTTGCCAAGGTGATCGGTGAGCCGTTCGTCGCACGTGCGATCGCTTTCGAAGAGGGCCACGCGCAGGGGCATGAGCACGAGCATCACGAAGGCGCAGTGCATTCACACGCACACGACAGCGACGAAGAACTCGTGAGCCGTGATACGCAGTCAGGCCTCGGCCTCTTCACGGCTGTGGCGGTATTCGGTACGGCACTGGGCGGCATCTTCTCGCTCGTATTCGCTTTTGCTTATGGCCGGTTCGGCGCCTTGCGCGCGCGTGGCACATCGGCATTGCTCGCGATGTTCGGCTTCTTGAGCGTTGCAGTCGTGCCTTTCCTAAAGTATCCGCCAAATCCGCCTTCGGTCGGCAACGCGGCGACTATCGGTCCGCGCACGGCATTGTTCTTCGGCATGTTGGCACTGTCCATCGCGGCAGCAGTAGTGGCCGTCATGCTGCAAAGGCGTTTGCGCGCGCGTCGCGGCGAGTGGAATGCGACGATGATCGCGGGCGCTTTCTATATCGCGTCGATGCTGCTCGTGCAGTTCGCGCTGCCGCGCGTCGACGAAGTGCCGGCGGGTTTCGCCGCGTCGCTGTTGTGGGATTTCCGCGTGGCAGCCATCGGCATTCAGGTCGTCATCTGGACGACGCTCGGGCTTCTCTTCGGTGCGCTCGCCGCACGCGAACTTGAACGGCCCGCGTTGCGGAGCATGGCGACGGCTTAAGCGTTCCCTTGCGACAGTGCCGCTTGCCGTCCGGGCAAAACGTCCAATAGCGCGAGCTTCGCGGCATCGTCCATCGACCGGAACGACTTGATTTCTTCCCGGCTCCTGAAGCATCCCGCGCACAGACCGTGCGCGGGGTCGATCTTGCATACGCCGGTGCACGGTGAACCGACGGGCTCTTGCGATTTCGCACGCTGAATAGTGAAGGAAAGGTCGATGACCGTCATAGCGATTCGCAGCGGAAGAACGCAGCGGCAGCGGCGGGATTCGATGGCCAATAGGCGTGCATATAAGTGGCTGTGATCGGGCCGTGGCGATAAAGGCCTTCGCCCTCAGCGCCCGTCGTTGCATGTTTCGAAGTCAGATGCGGCTGCATGGGTGTATCGAGCGTGGAGTAATGAAACGTATGGCCGGTGAGTGCGCCGTGCTTCGTATCGAGCCGCTGCATGGCAAGACGCGCGAGGCGGCGTTGCATGACGGCGTGGCCAGGCAGTAGGCCGAGCATCGCGTGCTTCGTGGCCTGAATATCCGTCAGCGTGTCGAGCAGATACAACATGCCGCCGCATTCCGCGACGACAGCCCGTTGACGCGCCACATGCGCTTCGATCGATGCGCGCGTGCGCATGTTCGACACGAGCGTGGCCGCATGCAGTTCCGGATAGCCGCCGGGAAGATACAGCGCATCGGCGTCGTCGGGCGCGGGTTCATCGGCTAGCGGCGAAAATGATGTGACGTGTGCGCCCATTGCGATCAGCAAGTCCACATTAGCCGGATAGACGAACGAGAAGGCCGCGTCTCGCGCCATTGCGATATGCAGGCCTTCGAGCAGGCGCGGCGGCGCTTCAAGCGCGGCGTCCTCGAAGTGAACGGGCGGCGGCATGTCGGCAAGCGCTGTAGCCGCAATGGCATCGGCGGCGCGATCAAGACGCGCATCGAGTCCCGCGACTTCTTGCGCTTGCGTGAGGCCAAGGTGGCGCTCAGGCAGCGCAATGTCGTCCGCGTTGGAGAGATGCCCGCAATAACGCAGACCGTCTGGAATCGCTTCGGCCAACATCTGCGCATGCCGTGCGGATGCAACGCGATTGGCGAGCACGCCATAAAACGGCACGTCCGCGCGATAACGCGCGAGTCCGAAGGCCACCGCGCCGAACGTCTGCGCCATGCCATGCGCGCCGATCACCGCAAGCACCGGAACGTTGAATGCGGCAGCAAGATCGGCGCTGCTGGGCGTGCCATCGAACAGACCCATGACGCCTTCTATCAGAATGAGATCGGCTTCACGCGCGGCCTGTGCAAGCAAAGCACGACATGCGTCGAGACCGACCATCGACAGATGCAGCGAATAAACGGGCGATCCGCACGCGCGTTCGAGAATCATCGGGTCCAGAAAATCCGGCCCGGTCTTGAACACGCGCACGTTCAAGCCGCGCCGCGCATGATGGCGCGCAAGTGCGGCCGTCACCGTGGTTTTGCCTTGATGCGAGGCGCTCGCGCCGATGAAGAGTGCGGGGCAGGACGGCATGGCGTCAGAACTCGACGCCGCGTTGCGCTTTCACGCCTTGCTCGCGATACGGATGCTTCACGAGCCGCATCTCCGTGACGAGGTCCGCCATGTCGACGAGCGCATCCGGCGCATGGCGGCCCGTGACCACCACATGCAGCATGGCGGGACGCGCCTTCAACACGTCGAGCACTTCGTCGAGCGGCAAGTATTCGTACTTGAGCACGGTGTTGAGCTCGTCGAGCACGACCATCTGATATTCGCCGCTTTCGATCATGCGCCGCGCTTCGTTCCAGCCTTTCCGTGCAGTCGCCATGTCGGCCTCGCGGTTCTGCGTGTTCCACGTATAGCCGTCGCCCATCGTCACGAAGTCGCAATTGGCGACTGCGCTCAGGAAATCGCGCTCCGACGTATGCAGCGCGCCCTTGATGAATTGAACGACGCCGAGCTTCATGCCATGCCCGAGCACGCGCACGGCCATGCCGAACGCCGCCGTCGTCTTGCCCTTGCCATTACCCGTGTTGACGATTAAGAGACCCTTCTCGTGATCCGCGGCGGCCTGCTTCTTTTCGTGGCCTTCCTTGCGACGCTGCGTCATGCGCAGATGCGATTCGGTATCGGTTTTCATGGGCTTTATCAGGCTTTCATTGTTGCGATGGCGACGGTCACGTAACCCTTGATCGTCTTGCGCACCACGAGCTTTCCGCCATCGCTCGCAAGCAGCGCGCACGGCTCGCATACGCCATCGGCACAGATCTTCGCGATGTCGTCGGCGCAATACAAGCGCAACGGCAAGCCATGACGCTCGCAGAAGCCGCGCAAGCCGGTTTCATCGTGCTTGATGTCGATGCTCGCGATCACCGCAATGCATGCGAACGGGAACTCGACGCTATCGAGCGCCGCGCGGACGGCGGCTTCGATCGCATCGGCGCTCACTCCGCGTTTGCAGCCGATGCCGACGGCAAGGCGGCGCTGGCTCGCGCAAGGAGGCATCATCGAACGAATGGGTGAAAGGCTCGCGCCGCCCATGCGTCCCTCGCGGATGGCGGCGTTCGGCGAATGCATCGCTTCTTTCGAGCGATGCGCTTCGTTCCCTGCGCTGGCCGGTATCCGGGCTTGCGGCCTTCATCGCGCAGCCTTCCCACCGTGAACGGGCAGTGGCCTTGTGCGCAATGCGCGGCATCATGGAGACTGATGCCGCCGGTCGCGTACCGTTGCGGGGACAGCACAGGTTGGCGAGTCGTTCATGTCTTGAGAGGCCGCTTCCTGTTTCCCGTTTAACTGCGCGCTTCGTGCGAACGCGCGAGCACCAGTCGCGGGCCAACGATACCACAAGCACCCGTTTCGAGCGTCGCCTTCCTTGACGCTCGTTCGCGCGCAGCCTAGACTGCACGCAGTTCTGGTGCCCGCGTGCGAGCTTCTTTCGCGCGCAGTTAAACGGGAAGCAGGAAGCGCATCGCTCCATCATACGAACGGACGCACGCCAACCTGCGCTGCCCCCGCAACGGTAAGCGACTGGCGGTATCGGTTCACGCGATATCGCGCGTTGCGCACGAGGCCACTGCCCATTGCGGCAGGAAGGCTGCGCAACGAGTCGCAAGCCCGGATACCGGCCAGACTTTCGCAGGGCTTATGCCGCGGGGATGCGGCATGGCCCACGGTCCATCAGTCGTGCGCGTCTCCCCGCAGATGTTTCGCTAGCGATGCCTTCATCGCGCGACGCACGACGCACGCATACACGAGCCACGGAGCGACGATGCAAACCCGCAAGATTCCCGTTACGGTCGTGACAGGCTTTCTCGGCAGCGGCAAGACTACCTTGATGCGCCACATCATGTCGAATGCGCAGGGCATGCGCCTGGCCGTGATCGTGAACGAATTCGGCGAGCTCGGCATCGACGGGGAGATTCTCAAAGGCTGCGGCATCGGTTGCGACGACGAAGCCGCATCCACCGACCGAAATCTCTATGAACTCGCTAACGGGTGCCTCTGCTGCACGGTGCAGGAAGAGTTTTATCCGGTGATGGAGCAGTTGCTGGAACGTCGCGAGCGCATCGATCATGTGTTGATCGAGACGTCCGGACTTGCGCTGCCGAAGCCGCTCGTGCAGGCGTTCAACTGGCCGTCCATCAAAAACGCCTTCACGGTGGATGCGGTCATCACGGTGGTCGATGGCCCTGCCGCCGCGAGCGGACAGTTCGCCGCGAATCCCGCAGCGGTCGAAGCGCAACGCAAGGCCGACCCGAATCTGGACCATGAATCGCCGCTGCATGAACTATTCGAGGATCAACTGTCTTCGGCCGATCTCGTGATCGTCAATAAGACTGACCTCATGGATGCCGATGCGCTGCGCCGTGTGGAAGCGCTGGTGCGTCCCGAGATTCCGCAGCAAGTGAAGATCGTGCCCGCGCAAATGGGCAAGCTGGATCTGCATGCGTTGCTCGGCCTGCAAGCGGCGTCGGAAGAAAGCATCCATCTTCGTCACGACCATCATGGTTCCGCAGACGACGATGGTCATGCGGATCATCATCACGACGCATTCGATTCAGTCGTCGTGGAAGCGCGAGTGGAGTCCCGCGAACAGGCCATTGCCGCGTTGCAGACGCTCGTCGAAAACCACACGATTTACCGCGTCAAGGGCTTCGCTGCATTGCCCGGTGCTGCAATGCGTCTCGTGGTGCAAGGTGTCGGGCGGCGCTTCGACAGCTACTATGACCGTCGCTGGAACGAAGGCGAAGCCGCGAGCCGCTTCGTGCTCATCGGCGAAGACCTCGACCGTCAAACGCTGCAGTCGGCGTTGAACGCCGCGCTTGCGAACGCGCTCGCGCAGGCCTGACACAATGCATCTGTTACGCACGACGCCGGGAGGCTTTGTCGATGACGCGGCAGGCGTCATGCGCATCGAGCAGACGCGCGCGCCGATCGTCGTGCTCAGTTCTGCGGATACCACGCTCGCGTTGCTTGCGAGCGTGTTTCCGCGTCTCGAACCCGGTTTTCCCGAAGTGCGGCTCGCGAACCAATCGTTTCTTCGCCAGCCCGCATCGGTCGATTTCTACGTCGACGATGTATTGCGTCACGCGAAGGTCGTCATCGTGGATCATCTCGGCGGGGAATCGTACTGGCCTTACGGCATCGAGCGTATCGTTGCGCTGGCCGAGCGCGAGAAGCAAACGCTCGCCATGTTTTCGGGCGATCTCACGGAAGACCCCAACCTCATCAGCAAGAGCACTGCGGACGCCGCGTTCTGCCGCGAGCTGTCGCGCTACCTGCGCGAAGGCGGCGCGGGCAATGCAGAGGAATTCTTGCGTGCAATCGGCTATCACGTGTTCGGCTTTGGCCGCGAGCCTCGGGCGCCGCGTCCGCTGCCTGCCGTGGCGATCTATCATCCCGAGCACGACATCGCCTCAATCGACGACTGGCGCACGCGATGGACCGAAGGTGCGCCCGTCGTCGCGATTCTCTTTTATCGCGCGCACTTGCAAGCGGGCAACACGGCCGTATTCGATACGCTCATCGACGCCCTCGAAAGAGAAGGCCTGAATCCGTTGCCGATTGCGATTTCATCGCTCAAGGAAAGCGTGAGCCGTGAAGTGATCGCGCGTCTATGCGCGGAGCATCGTGCATCGCTCGTGTTGAACACGACCGCGTTTGCAGCAAGCGTGATCGGCGAAAGCGAAGACTTCGAGATAGCGGGCGATGCGCCCGTGCTGCAAGTGATCTTGAGCGGCGGCAATCGCGAGGACTGGGAGAAGGACAATCACGGCCTTAATTCGCGCGACGTGGCGATGCATGTCGCGTTGCCCGAGGTCGATGGCCGCATCATCACACGTGCGGTCAGCTTCAAGGGGCTCGCGTATCACTGCGCGCATACGCAAGTGGATGTGGTCCGTTATCAGGCCGATGCCGAACGCGTGCGCTTCGTCGCGGAGTTGAGCCGCCGCTGGTGCGCGCTGCGGCACACGCCTAATGAAAAGAAGCGGATCGCCCTCGTACTGGCGAACTATCCGGCGAGCGAAGGGCGCATCGGCAACGGCGTGGGGCTCGATACGCCGGCGTCTGCGGTCGGCATCTTGTCGATGCTCGCGCGCGAAGGTTATCGCGTGGGCGAATTGCCGGCGGATGGCGATGCGCTCATCGCCGCATTGACGCAAGGCGTGACGAACGATCCTGTCGTTCGTGACATGCGGCCGGCGCTCCAAAGCCTTTCGCTCGAAGACTATCTGGACGCTTATCGCACCTTGCCCGCGGACGCCCGCGCCGCGCTCGAAAAAACGTGGGGCGCGCCCGAAGGAGACCCGACATTGCGGCGCGGCCGTTTCATGATCGCGGGCTTGCGCTGCGGTGAAGTGTTCATCGGCATCCAACCGTCGAGATCGCGCGAACGCAACGATTATGCGAGCTATCACGATGCAGAGCTCGTTCCGCCGCATTCCTATCTCGCGTTTTATTTCTGGCTGCGCTTGCGCTTCAACGCGGACGCACTCGTGCATGTCGGCAAGCACGGCAACCTCGAATGGCTGCCGGGCAAGAGCGTCGCGCTGTCGGCATCGTGCTGGCCCGACCTGATCCTCGGACCCATGCCGCATCTCTACCCGTTCATCGTCAACGATCCGGGCGAGGGCAGTCAGGCCAAGCGGCGCGCGCAGGCGGTCATCATCGACCATCTGATGCCGCCGCTCACGCGCGCCGAAAACTACGGGCCGTTGCAGGATCTCGAGCGCCAGGTTGACGAGTACTACGAAGCATTGATGGTCGATGTCCGGCGCGCCAAGCTGTTGCGCAAGTCGATACTCGCGAGCATCGTCGAGCATAAGCTGCACGAGGAGTTAGGGCTGGATGCGCCACGCGATGCATCCGGCGAAGACGCGTTGCTCACGCGCGCGGACGCCTACCTGTGCGAGCTGAAAGAAGCGCAGATTCGCGACGGCCTGCATGTTTTCGGTGTGTCGCCGCAAGGCGTGCAGCGCCGCGATACGCTGCTTGCGCTCGGCCGCTTTCCAATCGGCGATGGTCAAGGGGCGAACGCAAGCCTCATTACCTCGCTCGCGCGCGACCTGCAACTAGGCGACGACTTCGACCCGCTCGATGCCGACTGGTCCGCACCCTGGCATGGGCCGCGTCCCAACGCGTTGCAGGCGGCAAGCGATGCGCCGTGGCGCCATCAAGGCGATACGCGTGAGCGGCTCGAAGGTCTCGCCATGCTGCTTCTCGAAGGCGAAGCAGCCGTGCCGGGACCGCATACGGCACGCGTACTCGAACGCTTGCATCGCGACGTGCTTGCGCGTCTGGACGCATGCGGTCCGCAAGAATCGATGCAACTCAAGCGCGGTCTCGAAGGCCGCTTCGTTCCGCCCGGGCCGAGTGGATCTCCATCGCGCGGCAGGCCAGACGTGTTGCCGACGGGGCGCAACTTCTATTCGGTCGATACGCGCGCATTGCCGACGCAAGCCGCGTGGTCGCTCGGGCTCAAGTCCGCGAACATGCTCGTCGAGCGCCACGTGCAGGACCACGGCGACTATCCGCGCGCCATCGGCTTATCGGTGTGGGGCACGGCGACCATGCGCACCGGCGGCGACGATATCGCGCAAGCCTTCGCGTTGATCGGCGTGCGGCCGAAGTGGGCGGCGGGCAGTCATCGCGTGACGGACTTCGAGATTCTGCCGATCTCCATCTTCAATCGGCCACGCATCGACGTCACGTTGCGCGTATCGGGCTTTTTCCGCGATGCTTTCGCCAATCTCATGCATCTGTTCGATGCAGCCGTGCAGGCCGTCGCGGGACTGGAAGACGAGCCCGAAGACGTGAACCCGATTCGCGCGCGCATTCTGCGCGAGCGCGACGAGTTGATCGGACGCGGCGTCGATGCCGAAGAAGCGCGACGGCGTGCGGGCTGGCGTGTATTCAGCACGAAGCCGGGCGCGTATGGCGCGGGTTTGCAGGAACTCATCGATCTAAAGCAATGGGAGACCGACGCCGATCTGTCCGCCGCTTATCAAGCCACGGGCGGCTATGCGTATTCGCAAGGTGGCGATGGCGTCGAAGCACGGTCGAGCTTCGGTACTCGGCTCTCGACGCTCGACGTGGTGCTTCAGAACCAGGACAACCGCGAACACGACTTGCTCGATTCGAACGACTATCACCAGTTTCAGGGCGGCATGGTCGCGGCGGTACGCTACCTTTCGGGCGTGCAGCCGCAAGCGTACAACGCGGACCACAGCAACCCGGCCGCGCCGCGTATGCGCACGTTGAACGAAGAGATCGCGCGCGTGGTGCGCTCGCGCGTGGTCAATCCGAAGTGGATCGACGGCGTCAAACGGCACGGCTATAAAGGCGCGTCCGAGCTTTCCGCGACCGTCGATTACCTCTTCGGCTACGATGCCACCGCGCGCGTGGTTTCCGATCATCAATATGCGCTTGTCACCGATGCCTACGTGAACGATGCCGGCACGCGCGACTTCATCGCGCGGCACAACCCGCATGCGCTTCAGTCGATCTGCGAGCGCTTGCTCGAAGCGATGCAGCGCGGGCTGTGGCAAGAACCCGGCGACTACCAGCAGGCCGTGACACAGCATCTGCTCGATGTCGAGCAGCAACTCGAAGGCCGACAGAATTGAACGAAACCTCTTTGTTTCCAGCGTTTCCCTTTACGGCGCTCGTCGGACAAGCGCCGTTGCAACAGGCGTTGTTACTCGCGGCCGTCGATCCGTCACTTGGCGGCGTGCTCGTGAGCGGTCCGCGCGGCACGGCGAAGTCCACGGCGGCGCGTGCCCTCGCAGAGCTGTTGCCGGAAGGGAAACTCGTGACCTTGCCGCTCGGCGCGAGTGAAGAACAACTCATCGGCACGCTCGATATTCAAAGCGCGTTGCGCGATGGCGGCGTAAAGTTCTCGCCGGGGTTGCTTGCGAAGGCGCATCGCGGTGTGCTGTATGTCGATGAAGTGAATCTGCTGCCGAATCCTCTCGTCGATCAATTGCTCGACGTGGCTGCGAGCGGCGTGAATATCATCGAGCGTGACGGCATATCGCATCGTCATGATGCGCGCTTCGTGCTGATCGGCACCATGAATCCGGAAGAGGGCGAATTGCGCCCGCAACTGCTGGATCGCTTCGGGCTTGCCGTCGAACTCGCCAACTGTTTCGACGCGAACGTGCGGCAGCGAATCGTCAAGGCGCGGCTTGCATTCGATTCGGATGCCGAAGCATTTCGTGCGCGACACGCCGATAATCAGGCGGCGCTCGCCGAACGCATCGAGGCAGCGCGTGCGGCGCTCGATGAGTATGACTTCGATGATGTCGTCCATGCGCATGTGAGCGAGCTGTGCATTGCCGCTAACGTGGATGGTTTGCGAGCGGACCTTGTAATGCTGCGCGCGGCGCGTGCACTGGCTGCGCTCGAAGGCGCGGAATACGTCGAAACGAAGCACGTCGATTGTGTGGCGGACGCAGTCTTGCGGCACCGCCGGCGTGAGCAGGAAGCGCATTCTCGCGAAGCGCCGCGACCGGAGGCGAACGGGAATACGACCCAGGGCGGCGATTGGGGCTATATGCCGCCCGAATCCGTAGGCACCGCGAAGGTCAAGCAGGTCAGGCCGCTTGCCGCAAAAAAAGCCTGAGCCATCGAAGGCCGGACGCCGATGCGAACGCGCATCGTCTTCGGTGGCAGGACGCGCGTTCGCGTGGCCGCGTCCGTACGCGTGAGGGCCTCGCGACTGCATCGGTCGACTGGACTGCGACGCTGCGCGCGAAACGGACCGCACGCTTCGAACCGCGTCACTTGCGCTTTCACCGCGGCGAAGGCGAAGCGCCTGCGCTGCATTGCTTCGTGCTCGATTGCTCGGGCTCGATGCTCGGCGGCGAGCGTCTCGCGCGCGCGAAGGGCTTGCTAATTGCATTGTTCGACCGCGCCTATCGCGAACGCGCCGAGGTTGCGCTCGTGTGCTTCGGTGGCGGCCGTGTCGAAGTGCGCCGTCAGCCGGGAACGGCGCATTGGTTCAACGACCGCTGGATCGCCCCGATTGGCGGCGGAGGCGGAACGCCGCTCACGCTCGGCATGGCGAGCGCATCGACGGTGCTTGCTAGGGCCGCGCGTCGCAAGCCTTCGCAGCGTCGCTGGCTCTGGCTGTTGAGCGATGGACGCACGAACGAACGACCCGCTGCGCCGGCGTTGGCGGACCGCATCGTCGTGGTGGATTTCGAGGAAGGACGCGTGCGTGTCGGCGGCGCCCATGCGTTGGCGCTCGACTGGCACGCGCATTACATGCCCGCCGAATCGCTTCAATACGAGCGCGGCGTATAAACCCACTCGCCATCGCCGAGCACGCGCGTTCTCGACGATCCGACGATGACCATCGTTCGCATATCGACGAGGCGGCCGTGCAATTCACCTAGCGTCACCGTGCGCACGGTTTCGGCGGGACGTCCCACATCTCGGCCTAGTACAACAGGCGTCGCTGCATCGCGATGCTCGCGCACGATGTCCATGGCGCGATCGAACTGCCAGGGCCGCGCCTTCGATAGCGGGTTATAAAACGCCATCACGAGGTCCGCTTCGCTCGCATGGCGAATGCGATGCTCGATGACGTCCCAGGGCTTCAGGTTATCCGAGAGCGAAAGCACGCAGAAATCGTGGCCAAGGGGCGCGCCCGCGCGTGCCGCCGTAGCGAGCGATGCCGATACGCCCGGCACGATCGCGAGCTTCACCGCGTTCCATTCGGCATGCGTCGCGCGCCCTTCGTCGAGGGCTTCGAGCACGGCGGCGGCCATCGCGAAGACGCCCGGATCGCCCGATGATACGACCACGACCTTTCGCCCTTCGCTCGCGAGTTCGAACGCATGACGCGCGCGCTGCAATTCTTCGCGGTTGTCCGTCATGTGAATGCGCTGGTCCGCGCGGAACGGTCCGGCCATGCGCACATACGTCTCATAGCCGAGTATGTCTTGCGCGGCGATGAGCGCGGATTTTGCGGCAGGCGTCATCAAGTCCGCACTGCCAGGGCCCAGTCCGATCACTGTCAACGTGCCGCGCGCCCGGCCGATGGACGCCACGTCGAGAGGCGCTTGCGCCACGCTCAGCGCGATATCGTGCGCGCGAAGCGCGTCATGCGGCGGCGGTTCGTCGCTGAAGCGAAGCGGCACGTCTAGCGCGTTGGCAGCATCGCCGAGCGCATCGGATGTCATGCTCGCGGTCGGTGCAATCAGCGCAGCAAGTGCAAGCGGCGACAAGCCATGCTCGCGCAACGCAAGACGCACGCGGTCGGCAATATCTTCTTCGCGCGCTTCGATCCACGCGGCCACGCAACGCGGATGAATCACGAGACTGCTTTCATCGTGTATCACGTGTGGCGTAACGTGCACGGCAAGACGCGCATCATTCGCGCGGGGCAAGTCGGTCTGATCCAGCCACGGCGCATGACCTTGTATGCGCGTGGTTTCGCCCGCGAGCAGATCGGACACGAAACGCTTGCCGCGCTCGATATCCGCCAGCGCGTAACCGTCGGGCGGCGCGAGCAGGCACGTACCGAAACGCAACTCGCCGCTCGTCGTGATGGCAGGCGTTACATTGAGTGCCGCGCCGATCTCGCGCGCCAGCGCATTGACGCCGCTCGTGCCGCCCAACAATGGCACGACCGCGCTGCCGTCCTGCGCGACGGCCAGAACCGGCGGCTCGGCGCCTTTGTCCGTGAGGCACGGCGCAAGCGAGCGAATGACGATGCCCGCTGCACACAGCGCGACAATGGGCGTGCCTGCGAGATAAAGCGCGCGCACGTGCGCTCCGAAATCGTCGTAGGCAATGTCGGCATGAGTGCGAGTGGCGAGACCATGCACGAGCGATCCGGGATAGCGCGCCTGTATGCGGCGCGCGGTTGGCATCGCACTTTCGCCGAGCACGACGATCGCCATGGGAGACACCGCGTTCATGCCTGCCATTTCGTTCCCGGCACCACGAGCAGCGAGAAATAGGGCGACGCCATCGGATCGACTTCATCGAGCGGCACGATACGTTGATTCGCCATCGTCGCGCGCTCGACATAGAGGGCGCGCTTGTCCAACCCCAACTCGACCAGGACGCGCCGCACCTTCTCGAAGTTGCGGCCGAGCTTCATGACGACGGCGGCATCGGATGCTTCGAGCTTGCATTTCAACTCGTCTTCCGGCAGCACGCCGGACAGCACGCAGAGACTCTGATTGCGATAGACGAGCGGCACGCCGAGCACGGACACGCCGCCGAGCATCGAGCAGACGCCGGGTACCACGTGTGCATCGAAACGGCCTGCGAGACGGTCATGCAGATACATGTACGAGCCGTAGAAGAACGGATCGCCTTCGCAGATCACGGCAACATCGCGGCCCGCTTCGAGATGATCCGCAATGGCGAGCGCCGCTTCATCATAAAACGCGCTGATGATCGTCTCGTAACACAGCGGCGGTTCGAGCGCCTCGGTCGTCACGGGGTACACGAGCGGCAAGCGTGTCTGCGTATCGTCGAGATGCGCCTCGATGATGCCGAACGCGTTGCCCTTCTTGCCCTTCGCGACGAAATACGCGACCACTGGCGCGGACTTCAGGAGCCGCAGCGCCTTCACGGTGATGAGTTCCGGATCGCCCGGACCGACGCCGAGACCATACAGGCGTCCGCTCATCATTCGTTCTCCGAAGCAAGTGCATTCACGGCAGCGGCGGCCATTGCGCTGCCGCCGCGCCGTCCCTGCAACGCGACAAATGGCACGCCGCGGCTGTCGGCTGCGAGCATCGCTTTCGATTCCGCCGCGCCGATGAAGCCGACCGGAAAGCCGAGAATGAGCGCGGGCTTCGGCGCGCCGGCATCGAGCATGTCGAGCAGATGAAAGAGGGCGGTCGGCGCGTTGCCTATCGCGACGACGGCGCCTTCAAGATGCGGACGCCATAGCTCCAGTGCAGCCGCCGAGCGCGTGTTCTGCATTTCGCGGGCGCGCTCGGGCACGGACGGATCGCCGAGCGTGCAGACAATGCGGTTATCAGCGGGAAGGCGCGCCTGCGTGATGCCGTGCGCGACCATGCGTGCATCGCAGAGTATCGGTGCGCCGGCTGCGAGCGCGATGCGTCCCGCATCGCCTGCGCCGGGCGAGAAGCGCAGATCGTCGACGATGTCGACCATGCCGCACGCATGAATGAGCCGCACAGCGAGCTTTTCGAGGTCGCGGGGAATGGCGCTCAAGTTCGCTTCCGCGCGAATCGTCGCGAACGACTGGCGATAGATCTCGGCGCCGTCGCGGATATAGTCAAGCATCGGCATGGCTCCGGGCGAGCCACGCGGCCGCCTCTTCGATGGATAGATTTCGTGCGACGAGGCGCATATCGACATGCACGTCATAGCGCGCATTCGATACCGCGAGCAACGTCGTTGTGACCGGATGCGCGGCGGCGCACGAGCGTTCGCAGCCGCTTAGATGCACATCGCCGTGTAAGGGCAGCAGCGCGGCGAGACGATATGCGTCGGCCTTCGTGTCAGCGCGGCTTTTCACGCAGCCGGCTGATCCAGCGCACGCAATGAGCCGCGCAAGCGGATGGCTCGCCTCAGTGACGAGGCCGAGCGCGTTCAGGCGGGCCAGCACGTGTTCCTTGTCTTGCGCCGCGACGTGGGGCATCAAGATACCTTGCCAAGGAGTCGCGAAAAACCGGCCTTGTGCGTGAGTCGAAGCGAGATCGGCGAGCGCATCGAGCGTGGTTGCGTCGATGCGTCCTAGTTGCGCTTGCGCGCCCACGTACCAGTCCGCGCGTTCGGGCATCGGATGCGCGCCGAAGCGCAGCAAGGCATCGGCCGGGGCGCGGCGCCAGGCAGTGTCGAGCGGATCGAATGAAAGCGCAGTGAGAAAGTGCGTCACGCCGATTCGCGCGAGCAAGTCTCTCATGCGATGCTCGTCCTTGGACGCCAGCGCGAGAAACGCGCGCAGCACGGCGACAACGAAGCCCACGACATGTTCGCGCGCGATGCTGCCGAGCGCGGGCGCGTCGGCTTCGTGACGCGGCATCGTACCGGCGAGGCCGAACGCGTAGCGCGCGCCGCCGTCGAACGCTGAAAGCCAGAGATCGTGCGGATGTTCGAGCATCGCCAGGCGTTCGCCGTTGTCGAGCTGCAGCGCGAACTTCGGCGACAACGCGTGCAGCGCCGCATCGCCCTGCATCGCGCTCACAATGGCGGCGGCGAGGCGGCGCGTGGCATCGCTCGCGAGCGGACTCAGCATGACGTTGCGCAAGTCGTCGCCGCCTTCGGCTTGCGGACCGAGGCCCGCGTTGAGCGCGATATCCACGAGTTCCGCGTGGGCATCGTCGCGAATGCCGCGCAACTGCAGGTTCGCGCGATTCGTGAGTTCAATGACGCCCGAGCCGCAGCGCACGGCCGCGCGCGCGACGGCATGTGCCGCGTGCGCGGTGAGTTCGCCGCCCGCGAGACGCAGACGCGCGAGGCCGCCGTCGCGCGCTTGCACGATGCGCATGAGGCCGGGACAAGCCGATGGCCGTGATGTCGGAGAAGAAGCGTTCAAAAGCGTGACCGGTGCGATTCTCGCTTCGGGCGATAAGACCGGTACACCCCGCCCGGTCGGCGTCGCGCGAATAGTGCGTGCAAAGCGTGGAAAGCGTGAGTCGGCAGGTCTCTTGGCTGGCAGGTCTGCGTCCGCGCCGGCCTTCCCGGTAGAAACCAGTGGCAGTGGAGCGCGGACTCGCTGCGTACAATTGCGGGGGCAGCCACAGTTTTGCTGTGTTCCCTGTTAGGCCCGCGGATTGAACCGTTGGGCACCGACTTACCGATGTATTATGCCCGCTTTTACCGACCATCAGAACGCTTCGTGCAGGGAATCGTCGCATGAAGCGTGTCGCGAACCGCAAGGAGGACACGGGCCATGTCGAGCTGGCTGACCGTGGTAGGCATCGGCGAGGACGGCTGGCATGGCCTGAGCCGCGCGGCGCGCCGTGCGCTTCTGGAAGCCGGCGCGATACACGGCGGCGAGCGCCATCTTGCGCTCTTGCCCGCGCGCATCGGGGCGCGTCGCGTGCCGTGGCCTAGTCCCTTTTCTCTCGATGCCGTGCTCGCCGAGCGCACGCGCGGCATATCCGTATGCGTGCTCGCGAGCGGCGACCCGATGTGCTTCGGCGTCGGCGCGACGCTCGCACGTGAGCTTTCCAGCGAAGAGATGCGCGTGATTCCCGCGCCTTCGTCGCTCTCGCTCGCGGCCGCGCGCCTGCAGTGGGCGTTGCAGGACGCGCGATGCGTGTCGCTCGTCGGGCGGCCGGTCGCCTCGCTGCTTGCGCACGTGTTTCGCGGCGAACGCCTGCTCGTCCTGAGCGCGGATGGCGCGACGCCCGCCACCATCGCGTCGTTGCTGACGGCGCATGGATTCGGCCCGAGCCGCATGACCGTCTTCGAGCGTCTCGGCGGCGCGAACGAGCGTCGCATCGACGAGCGCGCGGACGACTGGCGCGAGCCGTTCGTGGCCTCGCTCAATCTCGTCGCCATCGAATGCCGCACGCACGCGGGCCACGCCGGTCCGCCGCTCACGCCGGGTTTGCCCGACGACGCATATCGGCACGACGGCCAGATCACCAAGCGCGATGTGCGCGCGGTCACACTTGCGCGTCTTGCGCCGCAGCCCGGCGAATTGCTATGGGATGTCGGCGCGGGCAGCGGTTCCATCGGCGTTGAATGGATGCGCGCGCATGTCTCGTGTCGCGCGATCGCAATAGAAGCGAACGAGGGCCGGCAGCGTCTGATCGAACATAACCGCGATGCGCTCGGCGTGCCCGCGCTGAAGCTCGTGAGAGGCGAAGCGCCGGCCGCGCTCGACGGCCTGTCCGCGCCCGACGCGGTGTTCATCGGCGGCGGCGTGACCGCGCCGGGCGTGCTCGATACGTGCTGGGCGCGGCTGCGTCAAGGCGGGCGCCTGATCGCGAATGCAGTCACGCTGCAAAGCGAGGCCGTGCTCATAGACTGGCGCGCGCGGCATGGCGGTGAACTGGTGCGTATCGGTGTCGCGTATGCCGAGCCGCTCGGCAGCTTCGATACATGGCGGCAAGCGTTGCCGATCACCTTGCTATGCGTGAACAAGCCGTGATCCCGTTCTGCGATCTACAACATGCGTGACGAGACTGCCGAACAACCCGCGCCGCTCAGAAGCGGCTACACGACCGGAAGCTGCGCCACCGCGACGAGCCTTGCCGCCGCGCGTCTGTTGCTGATGGGCGAGACCAGCGACCGCGCGGAGATTGTGCTGCCGAGGGGCCAGCGCGTGACGATGAAGCTCGAATTTTGCCGTTTGATCGACGGTACGCGCGATGCAGCGGAAGCGGGCGTCATCAAGGATGCCGGCGACGATCCCGATGTCACGCACGGCGCGCTCGTGTTCGCGCGGGTGCGTTTGTCGGCTGAGCCCGGCGTGCGCTTTCACGCGGGGCCGGGCGTCGGCACCGTGACGCGCGCGGGGCTTGCGCTTGCCATCGGCGAGCCGGCCATCAATCCCGTCCCGCGCAGGATGATGACCGAGCATCTCGTCGCGCTCGCGCCGCTGGCCGACTACGCGGGCGGATTCGATGTGACGATAGGCGTCGAGCATGGCGAATCGCTCGCGGCGAAGACGATGAATCCGCGGCTCGGCATCGTGGGCGGCTTGTCGATACTCGGCACGACCGGCATCGTCAGGCCGTTTTCGTGCTCGGCGTATATCGCGTCGATTCATCAGGGCATCGATGTGGCGCGTGCGAATGGCGTGCGGCATATCGCGGCCTGCACCGGCAATCAGAGCGAAGACGCCATGCGTGAGCGCTACGGTCTGGCGGACATCGCGTTGATCGAAATGGGCGACTTCGCGGGCGCGGTGCTCAAGCACTTGCGTCGCGCGCCGGTAGACAAGCTCAGTTTATGCGGCGGCTTCGGCAAACTCAGCAAACTCGCGGCGGGGCATATGGATCTCCATAGCCGTAGCTCCAGCATCGACTTGCCGTTGCTTGCGTGCTGGGCCGCCGAAGCCGGCGCGAGCGCGGCGCTTCAGTCGGCCATACGCGCGGCGAATACGAGTCAGGAAGCGCTGAAGCTGGCGCGCGCGGAAGGCATCGCGCTGGGCGATCTCGTATGCGCGCGCGCACGCGACGTGGCCCTCGATACCGTGCCGCAAGGCGTGATCGTCGAGACCTTCGCCATCGACAGGCAAGGGGTCATTGTCGGGAGCGCCGCATGAAGCGCGCGCTGGTGCTCGGCGGAACGGGCGATGCGCTGGCCATCGCGCGAAACATGGGCGCGCCGCATGTCTATAGCCTCGCGGGCCTCGCTCGCGTGCCGACCGATCTTGCGTGCGCGGTGCGCGTGGGCGGCTTCGGCGGCGTGACGGGTCTCGTCGATTATCTGCGCGTGGAGCGGATCGCACTCGTCATCGACGCGACGCATCCGTATGCCGCGCAAATGAGCCGCCATGCACGCGAAGCCTGCACGCTGGCCGATGTGCCGCTCTGGGCCGTGCGCCGCGCCGCATGGCAGCCGCAGCCGGGCGACGATTGGCGCGACGCGGCGGACTGGCGCGGCATAGTCGAATGCATCGCGCCGTTTCGCCGACCGCTTTTCACGCTCGGACGCGAGCCGCTCATGCATCTGGACGAGATTCCGGGTTCGCAACACTGGACGATTCGCTGCCTCGGCGCGCATGAAGGCCATGCGCGTGCGAGCATCATCGATGCACGCGGTCCCTTCGATATTGCCGGCGAGCGCGTATTGTTCGACGAGGCGCGTATCGATGTCGTCATCAGCAAGAACAGCGGCGGCAAGGCCACTGAAGCCAAGCTCGCGGTCGCGCGCGAAAGACGCTTGCCTGTCGTGATGCTCGCGCGGCCCGCGCTGCCGGAAGCAGACCGCGAATTCGACGACCCCGCGAGCGCGCTGCATGCGCTGCTCGCTTCCGACTCTCACTGACATGACCGTCTATTTCATCGGCGCGGGACCGGGCGATCCGGAACTCATCACCGTCAAAGGGCAAAGGCTGATTCGCACGTGCCCCGTGATTCTCTACGCGGGATCGCTCGTGCCGGAAGGCGTGCTCGAAGGGCATTGCGCGCATCGCGTGGTGAACACGGCGGAACTCGATCTCGATGCCATCGTCGCGTTGTTGCAGCAGGCGCACGCGAATGGTGAGGACGTCGCGCGCGTGCATTCGGGCGATCCGTCGCTGTATGGCGCTATCGGGGAGCAGATACGCCGAATCGAAATACTCGGGATTCCTTATGAAGTCGTGCCGGGTGTGACCGCGACGGCGGCATCCGCAGCCGCGCTCGGACGCGAGCTGACGTTGCCCGGCATCTCCCAGACGGTGATCCTCACGCGCTATGCAGCGAAGACGTCGATGCCGCCCGGCGAGTCGCTTGCGGACCTCGCGCGTCATCGCGCGACGCTTGCCATTCATCTCGGCGTGCGGCATATCGAGCGCATCGTTGCCGACCTGCTGCCGTATTACGGCGAGGACTGTCCCGTCGCGGTGATTTTCCGCGCGAGCTGGCCGGATGAAGAACGCGTGCAAGGCACGCTTGCCGATATTGCGGTGAAAGTGCGCGCGGCGGGCATGGAGCGCACCGCGCTCATTCTTGTGGGCCACGTGCTCGATGCCCACGGTTTCGCCGATTCGACGCTCTACGCGAAAGACTAAGCGTCCATGCGCGATCTCGACGCCGTGTTCGATGCGCTCGCCAAATCGGCGTTTCGCCGGCGTTTCGCGCTCGGCGTGCGCGAAGGGCGGTATCTGCGCGAACGCGGCGTGGAGACGGTCGTCGGGCAGGCGCATGACTTGATCGCAAAGCGTCTCCCGCCGCAAGCGCCGCTGAACGACGGCAAGCAGACGCCGTTTCGCGGCCATCCCGTGTTCATCGCGCAGCATGCGACGGCGACGTGCTGCCGGACATGTCTCGCAAAATGGCACGGCATTGCGGCGGGGAAAGTATTGGACGATGCGGAGCGCCAGCACGTCGTCGATGCTATCGAACGATGGCTGCGCGCCCAGCCGGTGCCGCCCGCGGATGAAACGAAGAGCAACGACAACCCGCAACGCGAGTTGCCCTTCTGACGCCTAGTGCGGCTTCTGCTCGCCGCGCATGGCAACGCGGCGCTTACTGCTGGCCCGGCGCGCCAGCATGTTGAGACCTTCCACCAGCGCGGAGAACGCCATCGCCGCATAGATGTAGCCCTTCGGTACGTGAGTGCCGAAGCCTTCCGCGATCAGCGTCATGCCGATCACCAGCAGGAAGCCGAGCGCGAGCATCACGATAGTCGGATTGCGCTCGATGAAGCGCGAGAGCGGGCCGGCCGCGAACAGCATGACGGAGACCGCGGCGATGACCGCGACGAACATGATCGGAATGTGCTCCGTCATGCCGACCGCCGTCACGATGCTGTCGATGGAAAAGACGAGGTCGAGCAGCAGTATCTGGCCGATTGCGGACAGCGGCGTGAGACGCGGGCCGGACGAGGCACCGGCGTGATCTTCCGCTTCGTGCGTCACGTGATGGTGAATCTCCGACGTGGCTTTCCACACGAGGAACACGCCGCCCGCAATCAGAATCAGATCGCGCCATGAAAAGCCGTGACCGAACGCTTCGAAGATCGGTGCGGTGAGCCGCACGATCAGCGCAACGGTGCCGAGCAATCCGAGCCGCATCACGAGCGCGAGGCCGATGCCGATGCGCTGGGTGCGCGCGCGGTGCTCGGCCGGGAGCTTGTTCGTCAGGATCGAGATGAAGATCAGGTTGTCGATGCCGAGCACGACTTCCATGACGACGAGCGTCGCGAGAGCGGCCCACGCGGCAGGATCGGAGACGAGGGCGGTGATGTAGTCCATGCGAAGCGTATGTGTGAATGCGACAGGCGTGATATTAGCCGGAACATCGGCTACGATGAAAGGTATTTGAAACCTTCCCTGGAAATTGGTTCCTCGACGCGTCGACGCAACGGTAGTTTCGGCGCATCCAACGGCCAAATGTCATATTTGGAAAGGAAAAGTCCTCCTGTTCCGACGATCGACCGCGGCGAATGCGGGTAAACTCCTACGCTTCGATGCGGCTGCTCCCGAGCCGCGCCCGTCCACTTTCTGCGTTTCGCAGCACACACGGTCACGCCGCATGTCCGGAAAATCACAACGCCTCGTCGAGCTCGACTTCTTCCGGGGGCTCGTTCTGTTGATCATTGTCGTCGATCACATCGGCGGCAGCGTGCTGTCGCACTTCACGCTGCACGCCTTCGCGCTGAACGATGCCGCCGAGGTCTTCGTGTTCCTCGGCGGATTCGCTACCGCAACCGCTTACGTGTCGCTCTCCGAGCGTCGCTCTGAGCGCGCCGCACAGCTGCGCTTCGTCCGTCGCGCGTTCGAGATCTACCGCGCGTTTTTGATCACCGCCGCGCTGATGCTCGTCGCTACGTTTTTACTGCGTCCGTTTTATGGCCATGCGCCGAATCTCGTGCTGCACGACCTGGACACGCTGACGGCCGCGCCCGTGACGTCGATTGCTCAGATTCTGACGTTCGAGCGCCAGCCGTATCTGTCCGCCGTCCTGCCGATGTACGCGCTCTTCGCGCTGTCCGTTCCGTTCGTCTTGCCGCTCGCGCGCACGAAGCCGTGGCTGTTGCTCGGGCTGAGCCTGGCGTTGTGGTCGTTCGCGCCGGGCATCGGCGAATTCATGCCGTCCGTCGATGACAATCTCTGGGACTTCAATCCCGCAGCGTGGCAACTGATGTTCACGCTCGGCGTGCTCGCCCGCTGTCAGCCGGTCTATCAGCGGGTGGCGTCGCATCGCCTCGGCTGGGCCGTCAGCGCGGCCGCGCTCGCGGTGATCGTCGGCATGGCGTATTACAAGCTCCTCGTGCTGCCGCCCGTGCTGGAAAGCGCATTCAAGCGGGACCTGGCGGGCGCGCGCGTCGTCAATTTCCTTGCGATTGCGTGGATCGCGACGAACCTCGCGCGCTACGGCGTGGTGAAGGCGATTGCGAGCCGCCTTCCTTGGGTCGGCGCGGTAGGGCGGGACGGCATGGCGTGCTTCATCGCGGGCGCGGGGATCTCGCTCGTGGTCGATTCGATTCTCTTCACGCTTACGGACGGCCTCGTGAATGTGCCGGCCGGCGTAGCGGCGGACGCCATCGCGATAACGGCGCTGCTTGCCGTGCCGCGAGTGCGCCAGCCGGTCGCGAACTGGCTGGGTCTGCGGCCGCGTGTTCCGGCGGCAGCGGCTGCGGTTGCTGCGGCAGACAATCCCGTGCGCGGCATGCGTTGATCCACCGAAGAAGCACCGGCTGTCTGACGGTGCTTTTTTATTCTTCGGCGTGTGCAACTAACCGTCTTTCGTTTAGCGCACCGGCAAGTGGTCGCTCTGCTCGTGGCACGAGGCTTGCAGACATGGCGGCACATTCACAACAATTAAAGGCTTGCCATGCTCAAACTTGCCATCCTCTTCGCGGTCATTTCGGTGATTGCCGGCTTCTTTGGCTTCGGCCGCGTGTCGTCGGGCGCGGCAGGCATCGCGAAGATCTGCTTTTTCATCTTCCTCGTCCTGTTCGTCATCTTTCTGGTCGTTGCGATTTCGGCGGGCTCGCTCGTGCTCTAGACGCTGCCTCTCTGGCAACGGACGGTGCGCCGCGTAGGAGTTTCTTCGAATGAGACGGTCGCCCGGCGGCGCGATTCCGGCGGGCTCGCTTCTGAGCTGCCGGGTTCGCGGGCTCCGCAGCCGCGCCGGGAGAACGTCCATTTCGTGAGTGAAACCGCCTTCCGCAGACACGATTGCGCAGGCTCGCTGATGCTCAATGCGTTGCTACGTGGCCTCGACTCCGCGTCAAGGCTGGGCGCCTTTTGCAAAGGCGAAGTTGGTCTGGCGGCTCGATTTGTCGGGATCGCTATTTCAGCGTGCATTGCCGAGGCTCTGCCGCGTCGACTGTCGCGTTGCGAGGGCGTCTTCTTCGTGAAGAGGTTCGTCGTCTTGCGCGGCGCCGACGGGCGTCTGCTCGTCAGCTATCGGGATACCAGCGTGCGTGCCGTCGCTTGACTGCGTAGGTGACCGGAGCCGAATGCTGCTGTGATTCGGGCGACCGGCGCAGAAACGACGTCTCCGCGCGTGCCCCTGATCGCAGCGCAGATCTTCTCGACGAGGTCGAATCACGCCGCCCCAGCACTACGGCGCACAGAAAGCGCAGCGTCTAACTGCTTCCTTCGATCCGCCTCGCGTCCGCCGGTGCCGGCAGTCCTCCGCTATGGTCCTTCAACCCGACGCCCGTCAGCTTCAGCCGTCGCGCTTCGCTCAGCAGCCAGTGCAGCTTGAAGGCGGCGGCATCGTAACCGAGGCTTTCAGGGCGCACGTTCGAGATGCAATTGCGCTCGGCGTCGCTGCGTCCGGCGCGCGGTGCGTAGGTCACGTACAACCCGAGGCTGTCGGGCGAACTCAGACCCGGCCGCTCGCCGATCATCACGACGACAATCCGCGCCCGTAAAAGCTCACCGATGCAATCGCCCAGCGCGACGCGCGCCTGCGTCGCGATGACGACCGGGCCGATAATCCAGCCGTCGAGCATCGCGCGCAGTGTCGACAGCAGCGGCGCGGCGTGGCGCTGGGCGGCGAACGCCGACAAGCCGTCGGCGGCCACGAACACGACGTCGGGCGTTTCGCTGCCCTCGCTGGCGAAGGCCGCGAGCCGCTCGGCGCCGGCGTCGTCGAGCATACGGCCCAGATCCGGCCGACGTAGATAGTGCTCGCGATCCGGCGCGGCGCTCGCTACTTCCAGCGTGACGAATCCGGCCGCGCGCACCGCTTCGGCGAGCGAAGCCGTGTCGAGCGGCTGATGTACCGCGTCCCGCGCCTGCGCATGCGCTAGCTGAAATGCGAGCAAGGGTGCAGTCGGCAGGCTGCTGCCGGCGCGGCCGAGCGCGATGCGCGCGTTCGTGAAACGCCGCAGCGCGTCCCAAGGGTCCGCTTCGGCCGCGCGGCGGGTGGCGTCGTCCGTCATGAGTCGATCCAGTCGAGCAGCGGTTGTCCATCGGCGCGTGCGGAATGGGAAATCAGCCCGCCGTGCGCATCCGTGACGCGCATGTTCGCGAGCCAGGCTTCGAATTCGGGCGCGCGCTTCAGGTTCAGCACGCGGCGCACGTACAACGCGTCATGAAAGGACGTGCTCTGATAGTTGAGCATCACGTCATCCGCGCCGGGCACGCCCATGATGAAGTTGACGTTCGCGACGCCGAGCAGCGTCAGTAGCGTATCCATATCGTCCTGGTCCGCTTGCGCGTGATTCGTGTAGCAGATGTCGCAACCCATCGGCACGCCGAGCAGCTTGCCGCAGAAGTGATCTTCGAGGCCGGCGCGAATGATTTGGCGCCCGTCGTATAGATACTCCGGCCCGATGAATCCGACCACGGTGTTCGTCAGAAGCGGACGGAAATGGCGCGCGACCGCGTAGGCGCGCGCCTCGCACGTCTGCTGATCCACGCCGTGATGCGCGTTCGCGGACAGCGCGCTGCCCTGACCCGTTTCGAAGTACATGACGTTGTTGCCGACGGTTCCCCGTGCGAGCGACTGCGCCGCGTCGTGCGCTTCCTGCAACAGCGCGAGCGACACGCCGAAGCTGGCGTTGGCGCGCTCGGTGCCCGCAATCGACTGAAACACGAGATCGACGGGCGCGCCATGTTCGATCGCCGCGAGCGTGTTCGTGACGTGCGTGAGGACGCACGACTGCATCGGGACGTCGTAGCGCTGGCGGAAGTCGTCCATCATTGTGAGCAGCGCGGTGATGTCCGCAGGCGAATCCGAGGCCGGATTCACGCCGATGACGGCGTCGCCGCAGCCGTAGAAGAGGCCGTCGAGGATGGACGCGGCAATGCCTTTCGGATCGTCGGTCGGGTGATTCGGCTGGAGGCGCACGGACAGCCGTCCGGGCAAACCGATGGTCGTGCGAAAGCGCGTGACGACAGGGCGCTTTCTCGCGGCGAGAATCAGGTCCTGGTTGCGCATGAGCTTGGAGACGGCGGCGGCCATTTCGGGCGTCAGACCCATCTGCACGGCTTCGAGCGCGGCCGTGTCCGTCGCGTCGAAGAGCAGCCATTCGCGCAACTCGCCGACCGTCAGATGGGCAATCGGCGCGAAAGCAGCCGCGTCGTGAGTATCGACGATCAGCCGCGTGACTTCGTCCGCTTCATAGGGAATGAGCGGCTCGTCGAGGAACGCGCGCAACGGCACGTCCGCAAGCGCGATTTTCGCGGCGACGCGTTCTTCTTCCGTGGCCGCGGCGACGCCTGCCAGTTCGTCGCCGGAACGCTGCGGGCTCGCGCGGCCGAGTAGCGTCTTCAGATCGTCGAAACGGTAGCGGCGCACGCCGATGCTTGCCTGATAAGTCATCGATTCTCCTCGCCACGCGAGCGCAATTCGCGACGCCTTTACTGTAACCGCATCGCGTGCGCGCACAAAAATCCGCCGCAAACCCCGATTCTCCGCCCGTGCGATAATTTCGGGCTTCGCCGCCGCCGAATTGCGCTCAAATCCGTGAAAAATCTCCTCGTTTCGATCGACCGTCTTCAGGATTTCGATGAGATCGTCGATGTCCGCACGCCGCTCGAATTCGCCGAGGATCACATTCCGGGCGCAATCAACGCGCCGGTGCTCGAAAACGAAGAGCGCGTGATCGTCGGCACCATGTACAAACAGGTGTCGCCGTTCGAGGCCACGCGCGTCGGCGCGGCCATGGTCGCGCGCAATATCGCCCGTCATCTCGATACGCTCTTTGCCGACCGGCCGCGCAACTGGCGCCCGCTCATTTATTGCTGGCGCGGCGGGAAGCGCTCCGGCTCCATGACGACGTGGTTCAACATGATCGGCTGGCAGGCGCGTCAGCTCGATGGCGGCTACAAGAGTTATCGGCGCGATGTGCTTCAGGCACTCACGGCGCTGCCGGGGCAATTCCGCTTCATCGCGCTGATCGGCCACACGGGCAGCGGCAAGACGCGGCTCTTGAACGCGCTCGCGCAAGCCGGCGCACAGGTGCTGGACCTCGAAGGGCTCGCCGCGCACCGCGGCTCGCTGCTCGGCGCGTTGCCAGGACACCCGCAGCCATCGCAGAAGGCGTTCGATTCAGCGCTCGTCCACGCGTTGCGCGGCTTCGATCCGGCGAAGCCCGTTTTCATCGAGGCGGAAGGGCGGCGCATCGGCGCGCTGTCCACGCCGGACTCGCTGCTCGACAGCCTGCATGCGGCCGCGTGCGTGGAAATCGAAGCGCGCCGCGAGGACCGCATCGCGTTCCTGTTGCAGGACTACGCGCACCTTTTCGACGAGCCCGCGTTCTTCAAGGCACAGTTGTCGAAGCTCGTCGCGCTGCATAGTCGCGAGCGCGTGGAGCACTGGCATCAACTGATCGATGAAGGCGAGCGCGCCGCGCTTTTCGCCGAACTGATCGACCGGCATTACGATCCGGCGTACGGCCGCAGCAGCCGCGCGCTGTACACGCAGTTGCCGCACGCGGCGCATATGCTGTTTCGCCCGAACGACGCCGACAGCGTCGATCAGGCGAAGGCGCTGCTCGCGCAGTTGTCCGAGACGTCGCCTGCGCTCGGCTGATTTTCTTCTTTCTGATTCGACCAAGAATATGACCACGCTTCGACAACCCCGCGTCGCGCTCGGCTGGCTGGTGTTCCTGCTGATCGCCGTCGCGGGCCTCTACTATGTGAAATGGTTTCCGTACTACAACCGCGCGTTCGTCGCGGCGAGCCAGCATTCCATCGGCAAGTCCATTCTGATGGGCGTGTCCGCAAGCGCGCCGCAGCCCTCGTGGCACGCGGCGCTCGACTACGCGATGGCCTACGGTAAGGCGATCTGGCAGGCGATGGTGCTCGGTCTCTTGCTCGGCTCGGCGGTGCAGGCGCTGATTCCGCCGCAGTGGGTCGCGCGTGCCCTCGGCCAGCACAGCTTCGGCAGTGTCATCAACGGCGGGCTGATGTCCTTGCCCGGCATGATGTGCACGTGTTGCGCGGCGCCGGTCGTCGCGGGACTGCGGGCGCGTCAGGCGGCGCCGGGTGCGGCGATCGCGTTCTGGCTCGGCAACACCGTGCTGAATCCGGCGGCGCTCGTCTTCATGGGCTTCGTGCTCGGCTGGCAGTGGACCGGCTTGCGTCTCGTGCTAGGCGTCCTGATGGTCTTCGGCCTCGGCTACGCGGTGAACCGGATGGTGACGCCCGCACAGGCGGCGGCATCGCGCGAGGCGCTGGCGCAGCTCATCGAGGAAGACGAGCCGGGCACGGCGTTTTCGCGCTGGATCAAGATTCTCGGCCGCATGACGCTGCGGCTCGTGCCGGAGTACATCGTGCTGGTGCTGCTGCTCGGCGCGGCGCGCGCGTGGCTCTTTCCGCACATCGGGCCCGATATCGATAACGGCGTGCTGTGGATCGTCGCGTTCGCCGTCGCCGGGACGCTCTTCGTCATTCCGACGGCGGGCGAAGTACCCATCATCCAGGCGATGCTGTCGCTCGGCATGGCAGCCGGACCGGCGGGCGCGCTCCTGATGACGCTGCCGCCCGTGAGCGTACCGTCGATGGCGATGCTCGCCCGCTCGTTTCCAGCGAAAGTGCTGGCGTTCGTGGCGGGGGCGGTGGTGGTGTTCGGCGTCGTCGCAGGCACGATTGCGGCGACGCTCTTCTGACATTCGCCTCAGGGGCGCGCGGTTCAATGAATCGCCGTCCCGAGCCGGATCAACAGCTTGAACGGCAACGCCAGCAGCATCGCGCCGCCGACGCCGGCCATCCACAGCGCGACGAACCAGAAAACTTTCTTCGCACCCGTCATGGCAGCCGCGCCGCCGCGCTCAGTGGTAGTGATGTTCGCCATGGCGCACCTTTCCTCTGAATACCCAATACCCCAGCGTCGTGTACGCGATGATGACCGGCAGGATCACCGCCGCACCGACAATCGTAAATAGCTGGCTCGACCGTGGGGAAGCCGCATCCCAGATCGAGACGCCGGGAAAAATATCGTGCGGCGAAATGCTCGCGACCAGTCCCGCATAGCCGAGCACGACGAATCCGAGCGCGACGGCGAACGGCCGCTTCTCGTGGCGCGATGCAATCGATCGACGCATCGCCCAGGCGCATGCCACGACCAATACGGGCGCCGGCAACATGCGATAAAACAGCGGCGAATCGAACCAGCGCGACGCGATGCTCGCATCGAGCAACGGCGTCCACACGCTCACGACGGCAATCGTCGCGAGTTGCAGCAGCGTCAGCGGCCAGACCACGCGATACATGCGCCGCTGCAAGTCACCTTCGGTCTTCGCGATCAGCCAACATGCGCCGAGCAGCGCATACGTGACGACGAGCGCGCCGCCTGTGAACATGGAAAACGGCGTGAACCAGCCGAAGGCATCGCCGGAAAAGCGACCGTCCGCGACCGGAATGCCGTCGAGAAACGCGCCGAGCGCCACGCCCTGAAAGAAGGTCGCGCCCGCCGAGCCGCCGATGAACGCGAGGTCCCACATCGGCTTGGTACGCGACGCCTTCGCACGGATCTCGAACGACACGCCCCGGAAAATCAGGCACACGAGCATGAGCACGAGCGGCAGATAAAGCGCCGAGAGCACGGTGGAATAGACCATCGGGAACGCGGCGAAGAGGCCTGCGCCGCCGAGCACGAGCCACGTCTCGTTGCCGTCCCAGACGGGCGCGACGGTGTTCATCATCACGTCGCGATCGTGCTGGTCCGGAAAGAACGGAAAGAGAATGCCGATGCCGAGGTCGAAGCCGTCGAGCACCACATACATCAGGAGACCGAGCGCGATGATCGCGGCCCAGGCGAGTGTGAGGTCCATGGTCATGCTCCTTCTATGGACTGACTGGGCAAGGAAAGCGGGCGGCGCGCGGTGCCTTCCGAGAAGCCCGGCGTGTGCGGCGTCTCGCCGGGTAGCGCGGGCCCGTGGCGCAGCAGCTTCAGCAGGTAATAGATGCCCGTGCCGAAGACGATGGTGTACACGACCACGAACGCGAGCAGCGACACGCCGACTTGCTGCGCCGTGACGGGCGACACGGCGTCGGCTGTGCGCATCACACCGTAGACCACCCATGGCTGGCGGCCGGCTTCGGTCGTGACCCAGCCCGCGAGCAGCGTGATGAAGCCGGTCGGGCCCATGAAGAGCGCGAAGCGATGAAACCAGCGCGCGTCGAACAACTTGCGCTTGCGATGCAGCAGCCAACCGGCCACCGACATCAGGATCATCAGCACGCCGAGGCCCGCCATCACGCGAAAGCTCCAGAATACGATCGTCGAATTGGGCCGCTGGTCCTTCGGAAAAGACTTCAGGCCGCGGATTTCGCCGTCCCAGCTATGCGTGAGGATCAGGCTGCCGAGATGAGGAATCTGAACCGCGTATTTGGTGGTCTCGGCTTGCATGTCCGGAATGCCGAACACGTTCAGCGCGGTGCCGCCTTTTTCCGTGTCCCAAATGCCTTCTATCGCCGCGATCTTCGCCGGCTGGTATTCGCGCGTGTTGAGGCCGTGCGCATCGCCGACGAACGCCTGAATCGGCGTCAGCGCGAGCAGCAGCCACAGCGCCATCGAGAACGTCTTTTTGATCGCCGGATCGCGCCGGCCCTTCAGCAGATGCCATGCGCCCGTTGCCGCGACGACGAGCGCTGCCACGATGAACGCGGCAATCGCCATGTGCGCGAGCCGATACGGGAACGACGGATTGAAGATGATCGCGAACCAGTCGACCGGCACCACGTGATCGCCTTCGATGCGAAAGCCTTGCGGCGTCTGCATCCAGCTGTTGGAGGCGAGAATCCAGAACGTCGAGATGAGCGTGCCGATGGCGACCATCAGCGTCGCGCCGAAGTGCGCCTTCGGGCCGACCTTGTTCCAGCCGAATAGCATGATGCCGAGGAAGCCCGCTTCGAGGAAGAACGCGGTCATCACTTCGTAGGTCAGAAGCGGGCCGGTGACCGGACCGGCGAAACTGGAGAACCCGCCCCAGTTGGTGCCGAATTCGTAGGCCATGACGACGCCCGACACCACGCCCATGCCGAAGGCGACCGCGAAGACCTTCGACCAGAAGAGACACAGTTCCTTGTAGACCGGCTTGCCGGTTTTGAGCCACGCGCCTTCGAGCACGGCGATGAAGCTCGCGAGCCCGATGGAAAGCGCCGGAAAGATGATATGAAACGATACGGTGAACGCGAACTGTATTCGCGCCAGATCGAGTGCTTCAGGAGTCGATTGCATGATGACGTCTGCTACGTTGCGTGTTGCGGCCGAGCCGGCCGTGTTTCGATTTGCTTTGATGACGGGCAGAGCGTAGCGCTCAATCGTGCGGCGTGTTGCGCTGCGTCAGCGAAGGACGCTTGCGCGCAAATGCCGCAGTTTCGGAGCTTCGACGCGCTCAGACGCTTGATTCGCCAAGGTTTTCGAGATGCCGCATCTCACGCGGCGCCAGACGCGCGCTGGCATTGTCGCGACAATCGACCGCACTGCATCACGCGCGGCGCCGGACATTGGGCAATGCGTGCGCGTAGAAGTGCGCGGACGAACTTTGACGGACCGCCCGCGTAGAGAAAGGTGCGGGCGCGGGTACGATAATCGCTTTAGTGAGCAGCGCGCGACGCGCGACCATAACGGAGAAAAGAACATGCGCCTCGATGATGAAGCGGAGAGTCAGAACGTCGAAGACCGGCGCGGGTCCGGCGGATTCAGCATTGGCGGCGGCTCGATCGGGATCGGGACGATCATCGTCGCGCTGGCGGCGTCCTATTTTTTCGGCATCAATCCGATGACGATCATCAACGGCGCGCAGGTCCTGCACGGCAACGCGCCGCAACGCCAGGCCGCGCCCAGCGATGCCCCGCCCGCCAACGATGCGGGCGCGGTCTTCGTGCGTCGTGTCCTCGGCAATACGGAGCGCACGTGGGAGCACATCTTCCGCACGCAGTTCAATCAGGACTATCCGGCGCCCAAGCTCGTGCTGTTTTCGGGTGGCACTCAGACGGCGTGCGGCATGGGTCAAGCGGCGATGGGACCGTTCTACTGTCCGGCTGACCAGAAGGTGTATATCGATTTGTCGTTTTACCGCGAACTGCGCGACCGTTTCGGCGCGGGCGGCGACTTTGCACAGGCGTATGTGATCGCGCACGAGGTGGGGCATCACGTGCAAAACGTAATGGGCATTTCTGACAAGGTGGACCGTGCGCGTGCGCGGATGTCGCGTGAGCAGGCCAATGCGTTGTCTGTGCGCGTGGAGCTACAGGCCGATTGCTTCGCCGGCGTCTGGGCGGCCGTCGCTCAACGCGACAATGCAAAGCTGATCGAACCGGGAGACTTCGAGCAGGGTTTGAATGCGGCCGGGGCCATTGGTGACGATCGATTGCAGCAGGAAACGCAAGGGCGCGTGGTGCCGGAAGCCTTCACGCACGGGACGAGTGCGCAACGGCAGCGGTGGCTGCGGCGGGGGATGTCCACGGGGGATGTGCGGCAGTGTGATACGTTCTCCGCGCAGGGGTTATAACCCCTCGCGCACTCAGCCCAATTTATGCGCATAACACCGGTGCCACTCACGGCCGAGTACGGCTGCTCGCCGACTCCCAGCGGTCGCATCGGCTCAACTGCCGGGAAAGCCATCGGAAAAGAGCCTTTCGCTAGCGGCTTCGAAGTGCTGCATTATGCGCATAACACGCTGAAGCCATTCACGGCCGAGCACCACTGCGAGCCGGCTCTCACGGGCGCATCGGCTCAACTGCCGGGAAAGCCGTCGGGAAAGAGCCGTTCGATAGCGGCTTCGAAGTGCTGCACTGGCGCGGCGCCCCGCAGCGCGATAGGCGGGGGCGGCTCCTGCCCTGGCGCGGGTTCGCGCGACAACACGGCGAACGGAACGCCGGTCACGCCGATCTTTTTCGCGAATTCTTCGTCTTCGATGACAAGGTCCGTGTAGGTCCCGTCGTCGAGCGATTCCTCGAGCAGTTCGGGATCGACACCGCAGGTCGCGGCGATGTCCAGCAGCGCGTCGGTATCGCCGATATCGATGCCTTCTTCGAAGTACGCCTTGAAAATCGCGCGATGCACGACGTCGTAGCGGCCCGACTCACGCGCGAAAAGCGCCGTCTCGAACGCCTTGCGGCTGCGCGGCGCGACGGACGGCTGGCGCATGAGCAGCGCGCGCTCGTCGGCGAGCGGGCGCACCGACTTTTCCCACGATTCCGCGATGTGATCGCTGTTCGGATCGAGCAGCGGCGCGGGTTCCGGACGCAATTCGAACGCGTGCCAGCGAATCTCGACCGCGTCGCCGTAAGCATTGCGCAACTGGTCGAGCACCGGCGTTTCCAGATAGCAGAACGGGCAGACGAAGTCCGACCAGACGTCGATGAACAAAAGGGGCGTGGATGCCATGAAAGCCTCGGAACCGATGAAGTGCGGCGGCGTTCGCCTGCTCTAGCGAGCCGGCGTCGACCGCGAAGCCGCTATGTTAGCGCGTGCCGCCGCCCGCCGCGCCGGCCGCCTGGCGCCGCGCAGGCTCAGAAGCCGCCGTCGATCTCGATTTTGCTGCCGTCGAAGAAGCGCGACAGTCGGAACGCGTGCGGATCGACGAGCGGCGCGTCATTGGCCACGATATCGGCCATCAACTTGCCCGCGCCCGGACCGATGCCGAAGCCGTGTCCGGAGAATCCCGTGCCGATGAAGAGTCCCGGCACGCGCTCGACGCCCGAGATGATGGGCACCGCATCCGGCGTCACGTCGATATAACCGGCCCACGCCTGTTCCACCGTCAGCTGCGCGAGCGACGGGAATATCGCGCGGAATTCAGCCAGCGCCGTTTGGTTGAACGCTTCGACCGGCGCTGGATCGAGCGTGCGCACCTGTTCGAAGACCGTTGGCCGGTCGAGCGGCCAGCGGCGCGGGCGGCGCAATTCTTCGAAGAAGCGCGCGTTGAAACTGAGCTTGATAGACCCGAGCTGACTTTTGAGCGCAGGCAGGAACTTGCCGAAGAGACGAAAGCTGTCGGGCGTAATGTCGCTATAGCTGCGAAACGCGTTGGCAATCGAATAGCCGCCGTCCAGCCGCTTGCGATAGCCGACCGACTGGTTGCAAGCGCTCACTTCGGGGCCGTCCGGCAGCGGCGCCGTGCGCACGACCGAGGAACGCACCATCAATTGGGGCACGTCTACGCCGAGGTTCCCCGCGAAAAGCCTCGTCCACGCGCCGCCCGCGATTACCACGCTGTCGCAGCGAATCCGGCCGTATTCCGTGACGACGCCGCTCACCGCGCCGCCGCTCGTTTCGACGCCGCGCACCGCACACGGCATCGCGATCTTGACGCCGCGTTCGCGCAACGCGGCGGCCATTGCAGGCACGGCGCGCTGCGGTTCGGCGCGGCCGTCGCTCGGCGTGTAGATGCCGCCCGCGAAGCGCCGCACGGCGCCCGGCATCAGCGCGGCGGTTTCCTCGGGGGACACGATGCGCGAATCCAGCGCCTCGCGGCCGACTTTGGCGATAGCGCGCGCGAGCCACGCTTCATGATCGGCGAGGGCGTGGGCGTCGTCGGCGGCATACAAGATGCCGCATTCGCGATAGCCGCTGTCGATGCCCAGTTCCGCGTCCATGCGACGCCACAGCTTCAGGCTTTCGAGGCTGAGTTCCAGTTCGCGCAAGTCGCGGTGCGTCGCGCGGCACCAGCCCCAGTTGCGGCTCGACTGCTCGCCCGCTACGTGTCCCTTCTCGCACACGGCGACCGAAAGACCTTTCTCGGCAAGGAAGCGCGCCGTGCTGATGCCGATCACGCCGCCGCCCACGACAACGACATCCACGCGTTCTGGCAGCACTCGGTCTTCGGCGATGCGTTCGGTCGGCGGTCCCATGCTAGGCCGCTCCTCGGGCTGCGGCGGGTCGTGCAAGTGCATCCATGCTGTGAATGTGCCGATGAAATGGACGAGGCAAGCATCCTAAGGGAATCGGCGGCGGCTCGCCATATGAACAAAAGTCGTGCGTCGGCGCACTCTCTGCGTCACGAGCCTCGATCCGCTACGATGGACCCGATGCTTCGCGAGGCGCTTGCCGCGCGACGCGTCTATCGACAAGCGTCATCGAGACCGGGCGCGCCGTGCGCGGTGAGCCACGCGGGGCGAAAGCGCCCGGTCGAACGCAACTGAAACCATCTTCATGGAGAACTCTCGTGCAAAAGACTGCATCGGCTAAATGGAGCGGCGGCATCAAGGACGGCAAGGGTTTCATCTCGACGCAAACCGGCGTGCTGAACGAAGCGCCGTATGGATTCAAGTCGCGCTTCGAAGAAGGTCCGGGCACGAACCCCGAAGAGCTGATCGGCGCGGCGCACGCCGGCTGCTTCACGATGGCGCTCTCGCTGCAACTCGAACAGGCGGGCATGAAGGCGGAAAGCCTCGAAACGAAATCGACGGTGACGCTCGAGAAGGATGGCGAAGGCTTCACCATCACGTCGTGCCAGCTCGATTTGAAGGCGAAGATCCCCGGCGCAGACAAGGCCGCGTTCGACAAAGCCGCGCAGGCGGCGAAGGAAGGCTGTCCGGTATCGAAGCTCTTTGCCGGCAACGCCAAGATCACGCTGAACGCCGAACTCGAGTCGTGATTCGTCGCTGAGCGGGACATCGCGGACGGCTTTCGCCGTCCGTTTCGTTTTGTGTCGCGGCACTGCATGTCATCGTCGGCGCGCTGTCCGCCCGCTATCATGCCGATGGTCTATCGCCGTTCGCGAGGCGCTTTCCGCCCGCTTGCCGGCGATCCCTTCACCCGATCCGCCCGGAGCGCCGATGAAACTCAAGCTCGACTGGACTGCCATTGCGCCGATTCTCGCGCTTATCGTGCTCGGCGCGGCGGCGCTCATCCACGGCGCCTTGTTGACGGCGCTGGCGGCGGTCGCGCTGGCGTTTGCCGTGTTCGCTGCAGTGCATCACGCCGAGGTCGTCGCGCATCGGGTCGGGGAGCCGTTCGGCACGCTGGTGCTCGCGGTCGCGGTGACGGTCATCGAAGTGGCGCTGATCGTCTCCGTGATGCTTTCGGGCGGACCTGAGAAAGCGGCGCTGCCGCGCGATACCGTGTTCGCCGCGATCATGATCTGCGGCAACGGCATCGTCGGGTTGTGCCTGCTGCTGGGCGGCTTGCGGCATCACGTGCAAGACTTTCAACTGCAGGGCGCGAGCGCGGCGCTCGCCATTCTGTGCGCACTCTCCGTGCTGACGCTGGTGCTGCCCAACTTCACGAGCACGGTCGCAGGCCCGGCGCTCTCGACGTCGCAACTCGTCTTCGTCGGCGTAGTGTCGCTTGTGCTGTACATCGTGTTCGTCTTCGTGCAGACCATCCGCCATCGCGATTACTTCTTGCCGTTCGCGCCGAAGGCGACGTCGCCCGATGCCGCCGACGACGGCCCGCACGCCCCGCCACCGACGAACGCCCAAGCGTGGGCCGCGCTCGCGTTGCTAATGCTGTCGCTCGTCGCGGTGGTCGGGCTCGCCAAGCTGCTATCGCCGGCGGTCGAAGCGGGCGTGGCGGCGGCGGGTGCGCCCGAAGCGGTTGTCGGCGTCGTGATTGCCGCGCTCGTGCTGCTGCCCGAAGGCTTCGCTGCGCTGCGCGCCGCGCGGCTCGACCGCTTGCAGACGAGCCTGAATCTCGCGCTCGGCTCGGCGCTCGCGAGCATCGGGCTGACGATCCCGGCGGTGGCCGTGGTGTCGATCGCGATCGGCCAGCCCATCGCACTCGGCCTCGCGCCGAAGGAAATCACGATGCTTGCGCTCACGCTACTCGTCTCCGTGATCACGCTCGGCACAGGCCGGTCGACGGTGCTGCAAGGCGTCGTGCATCTCGTCATTTTCGCGGCGTTTCTGTTCCTTTCTGTCGTGCCGTGACGCGTCGCGTTTGCTACCATTCAGGGTTTTCCCGAAAGGGTTCAACGCGCGCTACGCCCGCATTCGCGCAGCACGCGAACGCCGTCGCGAGCGCGCCAGCACTCACCGCAAGTCTCGAAGGATTGGAATGTCGCAGAAGAAGTTGGTCAGCAAGTCCGCATCGTTCGCTCTGCGCGCGATGCTCGCCGCACTCACCGCCGCCTCGTTCTCCGCGCACGCGAAGGACATTACGCAAATTCGCTTCGCCGTGGATCCGTCGTATCCGCCGTTCGAGTCGAAGCAGCCTGACGGCAAGCTCGTCGGCTTCGATATCGATCTCGGCAACGCCCTGTGTGCGCAGATGAAGGTCAAGTGTGTCTGGGTCGAGAACAATTTCGACGGCATGATTCCCGGCCTGAAAGCGCGCAAGTTCGACGCCGTGCTCTCCGACATGGGCATCACCGAAGAACGCCTGAAGCAGATCGACTTCACGCAGCCGCTCTACGACACCCACGCGCAACTCGTCGCGCGCGCGGGCTCGGGCATTCTGCCGACGGCGCAGGCGCTCAAGGGCAAGCGCGTGGGCGTGGAGCAGGGAACCGTGCAGGAACGCTACGCGAAGGCGAAGTGGGAACCGCAAGGCGTGACGGTCGTCGCTTACGGCGATCAGGAACAGGTCGAAGGCGACCTCGTCGCGGGCCGCATCGACGCCATGTTCACGGACGCGGCACAGGCCGCCATCGGCTTTCTGAAGAAGCCGCAAGGCAAGCCGTTTGCGCTCGTCGGTCCGATTGTCGAGGACAAGGCGATCATCGGTCCGGGCACGGCCATCGGCCTGCGCAAGGGCGACGCCGATCTGCAGAAGGGCCTGAATCAGGCATTCGACGCCATCAAGAAGGACGGCACTTTCAAGCGCATCATGGCCAAGTACTTCGCGACGGACGTGTCGATTCAATAACCGCTTGGGCGTCGTCTAACCGCTCGAAAGGCATCGTTCGCGGTGCCTTTTGTTTTTGCCCGACAGTTTCGAAGGCCAGACGCGATGCAGATTCACGATCACCCGCTCGTCGGCGCCGCGCTCGGCACCCGGCGCGCGATTAGAAGTTATTCGTTCGGTCCCGCCGACGAGACCGCGCCGAAGGTCTATATCCAGGCTTCGCTGCATGCCGACGAGTTGCCCGGCATGGTCGTCGCGTGGATGCTGAAGCGGCGCTTCGCCGAACTGGAGGCGGCGGGCAGGCTCAATGCGCGCATTGTCCTCGTGCCCGTGGCGAACCCCGCCGGACTGAATCAGCACTGGTTCGGCGCGCACATGGGCCGCTTCGACATGCAGTCCGGACACGACTTCAACCGGCGCTTTCCTGATCCCGGCCCCGAACTGGCGCAGCGACTCGACGGCCGCCTGACGAACGACGGCACGCACAACGCCGCTTTGATCCGCGCCGCGCTGCGCCGCCATTTCGCCGCGAGCGAAGGCGCAACCGAGCTCGAATCACAACGCATCGCGCTGATGCGCCTTGCGTGCGACGCGCATCTCGTGATCGACCTGCATTGCGACTGGGAAGCCGTCGCGCATCTCTATACGACGCCGGCTGCGTGGCCCGCCGTGGAGCCGCTCGCGCGCTATCTCGGCAGCGAGGCGCAGTTGCTGGCCGACGTGTCGGGCGGCGAGCCGTTCGACGAAGCCTGCACATCGGCGTGGCGTTTCCTTCGCGATGCGTTCGGCACGCGTTTCCCGATTCCGATGGGCGTCACGCCGGTGACGCTCGAACTGCGCGGCGTGCGCGATGTGTCGCACGAGACGGCAGCGCACGATGCGCAGGCGATCATCGACTATCTGACGCACGCGGGATTTGTCGCTGGCGATGCGCCCGAGCCGCCGCCGCTTCGTCACGCCGCGACGCCGCTCGCTGGATGCGAGTACATCCATGCGCCGGTGTCGGGCGTGATTCTGCATCGGCGCCGATTGGGCGAGCGGGTGGGCACAGGGGAGACGATCGCCGACATCCTCGATCCGCTCCAGGACCGGCTCGTTCCGCTTATCGCGCAGACCGAGGGCGTGCTGTACGCGCGCCACTGGACGCGTTTCGCAACAACGGGGATGCTCGTCGCGCGGATTGCAGGCGACGGACCACTGCGTCACGGCGATCTGCTGGTGCAGTGATAAAACCGGAAAAAGCGACCGGTCGCGCGCCACAAATCGGTGTAGCTTTTTTGAGATTTAGTTGCAATGCAGCATGAAAAGCGTATAGTTAGGGTTATCCCCTAGCTACTTTCCCTGAGAGACACTCATGAAAACCACCGCTCAACAATCTTTGCTCGTTTCGTTCGGTTCGTGGATGCGCGCGGCGAAGGCTGCGGTGCGTCGCGAGTGGAACCGCGCCCTGCAACTGCATCTGCAGAACTGCGAGATCCTCGTCGAATCGTATCGCCGCAAGTAAGCCAAGTATCGGCCTCACGCCCGGTCAAAGGCACGAGCAGTAGCATCGGACAAAACCCCGGAAGCGTTCGCTTCCGGGGTTTTGTCGTTTCAGCGGGCCGCTTTCAGATCGCCCAGCCGCCCAGATAGAACACCGCGAGCGCAATCGCAATCGCCACCGTCCCCACGTTCAGCTTGCGGATTTCGCCCGCCACCACGCGCCCGATCACGAGCGTGCAGAAGCCGAGCATGATGCCCGTCACGATATTCGCCGTCAGCACGATGAACACCGCGCAGACGAGGCCGGACATCGTGTCTACGGTGTCGTCCATGTGCAGTTTCGCGACATTGCCGAGCATCAGCAGACCGACGTACATCAGCGCGGGCGCGGTCGCGTAAGAGGGCACGAGGCTCGCGAGCGGCGACAGGAACATCACCGCCAGAAAAAGCACGCCGACGACGCTCGCCGCCAGCCCCGTCTTCGCGCCCGCGGCCACGCCCACCGACGATTCGATATACGCCGCCGCCGGCGCACCGCCGAAGCACGCGGAGAAAATGGAACTGATGGAATCCGCCGTCAGCGCGCGGCCGCCGTTCACGATGCGCCCGTTCGCGTCGATTTGCCCCGCCTGGCCCGCGACCGCGCGGATCGTGCCGGTGGCGTCGAAAACGGCGGTCATCACGAGCGCCAGCACGCTCGGCAGGACGGCCATCGAGAGCGCGCCTTTGATATCCATTGCGCCGATCAGCGACGCATGGCCCGGCGCCGAGAGCGACGGCAACGCGAACACGCCATGAAAGCGCACGGACGGGTCGATGACGAGGCCGATCGCGGAGAGCCCGATCACCACCAGCAGGATGCCGCCCGGCACGCGCCGGCGCTCCAGACCGAAGATCGCCGCGAGTCCGGCCACGGACATCAACACGGGCAGCGCCGTGATGTGACCGAGCGAGACCGGCATGCCGGGCGCGGGATTTTTCACGATAAGGCCCACATCGTTCGATGCGATCAGGAGCAGAAAGAGCCCGATGCCGATGCCCGTGCCGTGCGCGACGCCCGTCGGCAGATTGCGCAAAATCCAGGAACGCACGCCGGTCACGGAAATGGCCGTGAACACGACGCCCATCAGGAACACCGCGCCGAGCGCGATGGCGGGCGACAACCCCTTGCCGAGCACGAGACCGAACGCGGTGAACGCGGTCAGCGAAATGGCGCAGCCGATGGCAATGGGCAAACGCGCCCACACGCCCATCAAAAGCGAGCCGAACGCGGTCGTGAGGCACACGGCGACGAACACCGCACTGGTGTCGAAGCCCGCCTTGCCGAGCATGCCCGGCACGACGAAGACGGAATAGACCATCGCGAGGAAGGTCGTGACGCCGGCCACGACTTCGCGTTTAGGCGTGCTGCCGGATCGCGATATGCCGAAGTAGTGATCGAGCGCGCCGCCGCTGACCGTCTGAACGTCGTGTTCCCGGTCGACGGGCGCGATATCGCCAAGCTGCTGGGCGGGGGATTCCAACATGAGCTGCTCCTTTATCAGCACGCTGAAACAGATGTCCGTGCGCGCGTCGATGCGCACTGCGGTCTGTCGTCAGGGTCGTCTCGTATGTAGTTCTGGATGGGCCGCGTGCGTCGCGCACAGCGGCGCATGGATGCACTCGGTCAGGACAGAGACTAGGTGAAGGACACGCCCGGTCCAATCCCGCGCGAAACATGCCGCTCATGCCGGCATTCTTATATTTCTGAGAATCCCGCGCGGGACGGGCTTCGGCGCGCAAGGCGTGGACCCCGGACTAGGGCAAACGCCTAGTCCGGGCCGGGGCGCGGCGCTTTCAGCGTGAAAGCGCAAGCGCGGACGTCACTGAATCACACGCGACACGCCGCGCCCGCGCGGGTCGGACATCGGCTCGGGCGTCTCGTCCTTGATGCGGATCGCCTGAATGTCGCCGTTGAAGCCCTGCATCGAAAAGGTGTAGCCCTTCGCCTGCAACTGCTTCACGGCCTCCGGATCGAGCTGATGGAACGGCTCCTGATAGATCGTGTTCGGCGGCAGCAGTTGATGGTGAAAGCGCGTCGCGCCGACTGCTTCCGCCAGCGGCATCTGGAAGTCGTACACGTTCGAGAGCACCTGAAAGATCGACGTGAAGATGCGCGATCCGCCCGGCGTGCCGATCACCATCGCGACCTGATCGTCCTTCGTGAGAATAGTCGGCGTCATCGACGAAAGCGGGCGTTTGCGCGGCGCGATGGCGTTCGCATCGCTGCCCACGACGCCGAACATGTTCGCTACGCCCGGTTTCGCCGAGAAGTCGTCCATTTCGTCGTTCAGCACGACGCCCGTGCCTTCCGCGATCACGCCCGCGCCGAAGTAGCCGTTGATCGTGTACGTGTTCGACACCGCGTTGCCCCACTTGTCGACGACCGAGAAGTGCGTCGTCTCGGCCTTTTCGGGCATCGACGTGCCGAGGCCCGGCTGCACGCTCTTCGTATCGGACGGCGCGTCCGGATTGACTTCCTGAGCGCGCTTGAGGATGTAGTCGTCGTCGATCAACTGCGCGACCGGCACCTTGTAGAAGTCGGGGTCGCCGAGATACTGCGCGCGGTCGGCGAATACGCGCTTCTCGATCTCCGCGACGAGGTGGATGTACTGCGCGGAGTCCAGCGGCACGCCGTCGAATTTGTCCTTCAGGTCGGCCTTCATCTTCAGCAACTGCACGAGGCCGACGCCGCCCGAACTAGGCGGCGGCGCGGTGATCACGCGATAGCCGTTCCAGCTCGCGACCACCGGCTGCCGCCAGACCGCCTTGTACTCCTTGAGATCGCGCGCGGTAATGAGGCCGTGCCCGGTCATGGACGTGGCGATCAGCTCGGCGGTCTTGCCCTGATAGAAGCCTTTGGCGCCCTTGTCGGAGATGCGCTGCAGCGTGTCCGCCAGATCCGGCTGCTTGAAGACTTCGCCCGCCTTCATGCTGCCGAAGTAGAGGTCGAAGTTCGTCTTGCCCGCAAAGTCCTTCGACGCGCGGTCGCGCCGCTCGATCAATTGATCGTCGACGACGAAACCGTTCTCCGCATACCGGATCGCGGGCGCGAGCACCTGCTTCCACTTCAGCTTGCCGAAACGCTTCTGCGCTTCCCACATACCTTCGACCGTGCCCGGCACGCCGACCGCGCGATGCCCGTACAGGCTCATGCCCTTGATGACTTCGCCCTTGTCGTCGAGATACATGTTGCGCGTCGCGGAAATCGGCGCGCGCTCGCGATAGTCGAGGAAATACGGCCGATGGTCCACATAGAGCGTCATGAACCCGCCGCCGCCTATATTGCCTGCTTCCGGATACGTGACCGCGAGCGTGAACGCGATGGCCACCGCCGCATCGACCGCGTTGCCGCCTTGCTTGAAGATCTGCTCGGCCGTATCGGCGGCGTATTTGTCCGCGACGGCGACGGCGGACGCCGTCAACACCTGCGGCTGCGTGTCCGCTGTCTTCGCATAGGCCGGCGACGTTTCGACGAAGCCGGCCACGCTGAACGCGGCGACAGCAGCGGCTGTCAGCGCGAGAGACCGAAAGCGATGTTGCTGTTTCAACGGCATCTCCTGCATCCTCCTTTCTGGTATGAACTAGCGCCTTATAGCACGCCCGGCCCGCGTCACGGCATCAACTGGCCGCCGTTGACGTCGATGATCTGACCGGTCACGTAGCGCGACATCGCCTCGGATGCGAGGTACAGGAACGCGCCCGAGCAATCGTCCGCCTCGCCGATGTAGCCCATCGGGATCGCTTTGCGGAAAGATTCGAGCTGCTCGGGCGTCGAGAAGCGGTCGTGAAACGGCGTGCCGATCACGCCGGGCGCGACGGCGTTCACGCGAATGCGGTCGGCGGCAAACTCCTTCGCCATGCCCTTCGTGATGGTGCTGACGAAACCTTTCGATGCCGCGTACAGCAGCGCGCCCGGACCGCCGCCGTTGCGCGCGGCCACCGATGTCACGTTGATGATCGAACCGCCGCCGCCCGAGCGCAACGAAGGGAGCGCCGCCCGCGTGAACGCGACGACCGAGCGCGCATTGATGTTGATGATGTCGTCGAAGAGTTCGTCGGTCGCGCTTTCGAGCGGCTCGCGCTTCACGAGGCTGCCGGCGTTGTTGATGAGCACGTCGATCTTGCCGAACGCATCGACCGTTTGCGCGACGACGGCCACGATCGCCTTGGAATCGCGCACGTCCGCGCCGACGGTGATCGCGCTCACGCCGAGCGCGCGCACGTCTTTCGCGACTTCCTCGGCCTGGTCCTTCGAACTGTTGTAGTGGACGGCGACATTCGCGCCGTAACGCCCGAACGCGCGGGCCGCCGCCGCGCCGATGCCCGTGCTCGCGCCGGTGATGAGAATCGACTTGCCTTTCAGATCGTGCATGAGTGCTCCGTTTGATGGGAAAGTGGACGTGCTTCGATCGAGAGTATGAAGCGAACGGTGAAAACTTGTTAAGGGCAACATGGCCGCGCTTTGCGGCGCTCGCCCAAAACCGGCACCATCTGAAGTGCGGCGCCGCGGCACATGCGGCGTCCGCTAACCCTTGCTGATCTATGGAGGCATCCATGAGTTCACCAGTCGATCCCATTCCCGAAGGCCGTCACGGCGTGATTCCGTACATTGCGGTGGCGGGCGGCGTCGCGGCCATCGACTTCTACAAGAAGGCGTTCGGCGCCACCGAAGTCTTCAGCATGCAGGAGCCGGGCGGGCGCGTCGGGCATGCAGAATTGCTGATCGGCGGGAATCCGTTCTATCTCAGCGACGAGTTCCCGGAAATGGACGTGCGAGGCCCGCTGGCGGTCGGCGGCACGCCGGTGATGCTGCATCTGTACGTGGAAGACGTCGATGCCGTGGTGCAGCGCGCCGTCGACGAGGGCGCGACCATTGTCCGGCCGGTCGAAGACCAATTCTACGGCGACCGTGGCGGCAAGCTGCGCGATCCGTTCGGCCACCTATGGTGGATTGCGACCCATAAGGAAGACGTATCGCCCGAGGAGTTGCGCTCGCGCGCGGAACGTCTTTTCGGCGGCGCGTGATCCGCGGCGGGCGTCCCCGCCGCAGTCTGCGCGACGACGCCCGCCTTGTGACACCGATTCCAATTGCTCGCTCGGGCGATATTTCGAAAAATTTCGTCATCAAGTGCGGTTGCGGGTGGCATCTGCCGGACCGATGCGAAATACTCGCTGGCAGTCATCAAGCACCACGATAAGCGCTGGGAACTGTTCTGTGCATGGTTCGCCAGTAATTAGTTGGCCTGAGCGTTACACCGCTGTACGTTTAGTCGTTGGTCGCTAAAACTGGCGGCACGCGAAGCATTCAAAAAACAAGCAATACAACGAGACAAAAGGAATCCGATGAAGTCATTCGCCGCTTTCAGTTCTTTTCATCGCGCAGCCGTCGCCGCCGCCGGAACCGCATTGTTGTTTGCAGCGATGCCCGCTTTCGCCGCCATCGTGCCGCCCGGCGTGACGCTTGCCGCGAAGCAGGAACTGGTGCGCAACAACGGGTCCGAAGTGGAGACGCTCGATCCGGCGCTCGTCGAATCGGTCGGCGCGGCGAATCTGGCGCGGGATCTCTTTGAAGGGCTGACCGCGACCAACGGTGACGGCGCGGTCGTCCCCGGCGTCGCCGAAAAGTGGGAGCAGAAGGACCCGACGACGTGGATCTTTCATCTGCGCAAGAACGCGCGCTGGTCCAACGGCGACGCCTTGACCGCGAACGATTTCGTCTACGGCTGCGAGCGTTTCATCGATCCGAAGACGGCGTCGTCTTACGCGAGCGTTTTCGGCCCATTCCTGATGAACGGCGCGGAGATCGTCGCGGGCAAGAAGCCGGCGAGCGCGCTCGGCGTGCGCGCTGTCGACGCGGCCACGCTCGAAGTCAAGACATCGGGCCCGGTTCCGTTCCTGCCGGAACTCATGTCGAATCCGAACCTCGGGCCGGTGCATCGCGCGACCGTCGAGAAGTTCGGAAAGGAGTGGACGAAGCCGGGCAATCTCGTGAGCAACGGACCGTTCCAGTTGAAGGACTGGCAGGTCAACAGCAAGCTCGTGCTCGTCAAGAACCTAAATTACTGGGACAAGGAGCACGTCCAGTTGACGAAAGTCACGTACTTGCCGGTCGAGGACGAGAACACGGACGTCAAGCTCTTTCAGTCCGGCGAGAACGACATGACGTATCAACTGCCGACCGGCACCTACGCCAAGTACCGTCAGCAGTTCCCGAACGATATCCGCAACTCGCTGATTCTCGGCACGCGCTATTACAGCTTCAATAATCGCGATCCGCTCTTGAAAGACGTGCGCGTGCGCAAGGCGCTCTCCATGGTTATCGACCGCGATCTGCTCGCGCAGCGCGTGACCGCCGACGGTCAGACGCCGAGCTACGGCCTGCTGCCGAAGGGCGTGAGCGGCGCGGACGTATCGGCCTACGAATGGGCGAACTGGCCCATGGACAAGCGCGTTGCCAAAGCGAAGAAACTGCTCGAACAGGCGGGCGTGAAGCCGGGCACGACGCTGCGCTTCGCGATGAACACGAGCGACTACAACAAGAAGATGGCGATCTTCGCGGCGTCGGAATGGAAAACGAAGCTCGGCCTTGCCACCGACATTGAATCGATGGAGTTCAAGGTGCTGCTCAAGAAGCGCCATGACGGCGACTATCAGATTGCGCGCAACGGCTGGGTGGCGGACTACAACGACGCCACGACCTTCCTCACGCTCGTGCAGTGCAAGTCGGAGCAAAACGACAACTTCAACTGCAATCCGAAGGCGGACGCGCTCGTCAAGCAGGCAAGCGAGACGACAGACGCGATCAAGCGCAAGCAACTGCTGACCGAAGCGGCCAAGCTCGTGATGGACGACTATCCGATGCTGCCGCTCTTGCAATATGGCCTGCCGCGGCTCGTGCGCAGCACTGTGGGCGGCTATTCGCTGAAGAATCCAATGGACCACTACGGCAGTAAGGACCTCTATATCGTCAAGCATTGACGAGAAGGACGCGCTTTCATGTGGTCATATGCCCTGCGTCGCGTACTGCTCACGCTGCCGACGCTCCTGATCGTCGTGACGGTCTGCTATCTGCTGCTGCACGCCACGCCCGGCGGTCCGTTCGACGGCGAGCGCAAGGTCTCCGCTGAAGTGCTCGCGAACCTGCAGGCGAAGTATCACTTGGGCGAGCCGTTGTGGAAGCAGTATGTGCTCTACCTCGACGGCTTGTTGCACGGCGACCTCGGCGCGTCGTTCCGCTATGCCGACTGGAGCGTGAATCAACTGGTGCTGCGCGCGCTGCCGGTGTCGCTGACGATCGGCGGCGTGTCGATGGCGCTGGCTATCGTCATCGGCGTGCTGCTGGGCGCGGGCGCGGCGCTGCGGCGCAATAGCCTCGCGGATTACGCGCTCATGCTCGTCAGCAACGCGGGCAACGCGTTTCCGTCGTTCGTCATCGGCCCGGTGCTGATCCTCGTTTTCGCCATCGGCCTCAGATGGCTGCCGGCGGGCGGCTGGAACGGCTCTGACGTGCGCTACATGGTCTTGCCGGTGGCGCTGCTCGTGATGATCAACGTCGCGACGGTCGGCCGCGTCACGCGCGCGAGCCTGATCGAAGTGATGAACACGCCGTACATTCGCACCGCCCGTGCGAAGGGCCTGCCGATGCGGACCATCGTGCTGCGCCACGCCCTCAAGCCGACGCTTATTCCCGTTGTCTCCGTGATCGGGCCGCTCGCGATTGCGTCTATCACGGCGGCCGTCGTCACGGAATCCGTGTTCTCGCTGCCGGGCATCGGCAAGCTGATCGTGAACGGCGCGGCCAATCGCGATTACACGCTCGTGCTCGGTCTCGTCGTGCTCGTCACGTTCGTGGCCGTGCTGCTCAACCTGCTGGTCGATCTCGCCTACGCGTGGCTCGATCCGAAGATTCGTTACTGAGGGGCGCACGATGATATCTGCTTCTCTGACGCCGATGCTCGAACAGGCCGTCGCGGGCCGCAGTCCGTGGCAGGACGCCCGCGCGCGCTTTCTGCGCAACAAGGCGGCGGTCGTGAGTGTCGCACTGCTGGCGGCCATTACGCTCGCGTGCATCGCCGGACCTTGGCTGCTTCCGAACGCGTTCGATTCCGCCGACTGGAACGCCATGAGCGTGCCGCCGACATTTGCAAACTGGCACCTTTTCGGCACCGACGAAACGGGCCGCGACCTGCTCGTGCGCTGTCTCGTGGGCGGCCGCGTATCGCTCATGATCGGCGCGCTCGCCACGCTCACTTCGGTGACGCTCGGCATCGTGTGGGGCGCGATTGCGGGCTTCATCGGCGGACGCGTGGACAACGCGATGATGCGCTTCGTCGACATGATGTACGCAATCCCGTACCTGCTTATCGCCATTCTGATGGTGACGCTGCTCGGCCGCGCGTTCTATCTCGTCGTGCTGACCATCACCGTGTTCTCGTGGATGGACATGGCGCGCGTGGTGCGCGGGCAGACGCTCGCCATCCGTTCGAAGGAATACGTAGAGGCGGCGCGCGCCATCGGCGTGCCGACACGGCGCATCATCGCGCGGCATGTGGTGCCGAATCTGCTCGGCATCGTCGCGATATATACGACCGTGACCGTGCCGGGCGTCATTCTCACGGAGTCGGTGCTGTCGTTTCTCGGGCTCGGCGTGCAGGAGCCGATGACGAGTTGGGGCGTCCTGATTCAGGACGGCGTCGGCGTGATGGAAGCGTCGCCGTGGATTCTGCTTTTCCCAGCCGGGCTGCTGTCGGTGACGCTCTATTGCATCAATTTTGTCGGCGACGGGCTGCGCGATGCGCTCGATCCGAAGGACAGGTGAGCCATGTCGCTAGTCGAAATCAACGATCTGCGCGTCGAATTTACGACGCACGAAGCTACCGTCCGCGCGGTCGACGGCGTGAGCTTCGCACTGGAAGAGGGCGAAACGCTTGGCATCGTCGGCGAATCCGGCTCGGGCAAAAGCCAGACCGTGCTTGCGATCCTCGGGCTGCTGGCGTCGAACGGGCGCGCAAGCGGGCGCGCGATGTATCGCGGCGAGAATCTGCTCGGCATGCCGGCCAAGGCGCTCAACCGTATTCGCGGCAACCGCCTCTCGATGATCTTTCAGGACCCGATGAGCTCGCTCAACCCGTACCTGACCATCGAGCGGCAAATGACTGAAGTGCTCGAATTGCACAAGAACATGACGCGCCGCGAGGCCAAGAAGCGGGCGATCGCCATGCTCGAAGCCGTGCGCATTCCCGAGGCGGCGCATCGCATCGGACAGTATCCGCACGAGTTGTCGGGCGGCATGCGGCAGCGCGTGATGATCGCGATGGCGCTCTTGTGCGAGCCCGAAGTGCTGTTCGCGGACGAGCCGACCACCGCGCTCGACGTCACCGTGCAGGCGCAGGTGCTGCAACTGCTGCGCGATTTGCAGCGGGATTTCGGCACCTCCATCGTGCTGATCACGCACGATCTCGGCGTGGTCGCCGGCCTGTGCGAAAAAGTCATGGTCATGTACGGCGGCCGCGTGATGGAGCGGTGCGACGCGGCCACGCTGTTCGCGAAGCCCTCGCATCCGTACACCATCGGCTTGCTGCGCGCGTTGCCGCGGCTGGATCAGCAGGGCGGCGAACTGACGGGCATTCCGGGCAATCCGCCCAACATGGCGCACCCGCCGGCGGGCTGTCCATTCCACGAGCGTTGCGCCGATGCGTCCGCCGAGTGCGCCGAGCGCGCGCCCGCGCTCGCTGCGGTGGACGGCGCGCATTGGCTGCGCGCGTGCCATCGGCCCGTCGATGCGCTAAAGACGCGCTATCGGGAGGCAATCCATGGCTGACGCGAAGGCATCGACCCTTCTTTCCGTACGCGATATGCGCGTACATTTCCAGGTGAAGGCAAAGAGCCGCCTGCCGTGGGCGCCGTCTCGCACGCTCAAGGCCGTCGACGGCGTGAGCTTCGACCTTCGTGCGGGAGAAACGCTCGGCGTGGTCGGCGAATCCGGCTGCGGCAAGTCGACTCTTTCCCGCGCCATTTTGAATCTCATTCCACCGTCCAGCGGCGAGATCGTGTGGATGGGCTCGAAGCTCACCGGCGCGTCGCAGCGCGACTGGCACGCGCTGCGCGCCGACGTGCAGATGATCTTTCAGGACCCGCTGGCCTCGCTCGATCCGCGCATGACGGTCGGGCAGATCATCGCAGAGCCGTTGACGGAGCATCGCCCGGGAATCGGCAAGCAGGAAAGGGAAGCTCGCGTGCGCGCGATGATGACGAAGGTCGGCCTGCGGGAACACATGATCAACCGTTATCCGCACGAGTTTTCGGGCGGGCAGTGCCAGCGCATCGGGATCGCACGGGCGCTGATCGTCGAGCCCAAGCTGGTGATCTGCGACGAGCCGGTTTCCGCGCTCGACGTCTCCATTCAGGCACAGATCGTCAATCTGCTGAAGTCGTTGCAGGCGGAAATGAAGCTCTCGCTGATTTTCATCGCGCACGATCTGGCGGTAGTGCGCCACATTTCGGATCGCGTGATGGTCATGTATCTCGGCCGCGTGATGGAGCTTGCCGACAAAGAGACGCTTTATGACACGCCGCGTCATCCGTACACGCGTGCGCTGCTGTCGGCGGTGCCGGTTCCGGATCCGGCCATCGAACGCGGCAAGACGGTGCAGATTCTGTCGGGCGATATTCCGAGTCCTATCGATCCGCCTTCCGGCTGCGTGTTCCATACGCGTTGCCCGATGGCGCAGGCGCGGTGCGCGATAGAAACGCCGGCATTGCGCGCGCTCGATAACGGCGATTGGGCCGCGTGTTTCTTCGCCTGACGCACCCGGTGCCGTGAAACACGCCCATTATCCGTAGGAAGCCTAAGCGCTAGTTTGTCGCAGAAACCGCGTTGCGTGTCCCGACCGCTTCGGTAGCCGGGCACGGCTTCTTGCGGCCGTCGATTTTCGAAGTTGATTTATGCAGTCCGCAGGTTGAGTCAGTTGTTTGGAGATACTTTTCGTGAAAAAAGAAAAACTTTCAGTCGCACTTTCGATACTGCTTTTCAGCGGCATCATGGCCGCGAACGTTGCGGCATATGGCCAGGAGGCCGATACCGAACCGCCTTCCCGCCATACCGAAGCGGTTCCGAGTTCGCCGCCCAATACCGAAGCGGATGCGCCGGTGAGCAATCAGGCGAAGTCGAAGGGCTTCATCGAGGATTCGCATTTCAATGTGCTCGCCCGATCTTTTACGGAACATTTTGAGCCGAAGGGTGCAGAGAAGAAAGACGCGTGGGTGCTCGGCGCGCAGGCCGTGTTCGAATCCGGTTTCACGCGCGGGCTGATCGGGCTCGGCGGCGATGTGTCGATGTTCGGCGCGTTCAAGCTGAACGGCGGCAAGGGCGCGGGCACTCGCGTACACGTGGGCACGGACGGCGGCGGCGCAAACCAGCTTGCGTGGGCATATCCGGGCGTGTGGGACGTGAAGGCGCGCGCGTCGAACACGGTGCTCAAATACGGTCAGCAACTTTTCGACAACCCGTTCCTCGTGCCGCACGACAATCGCGCGTTGCCGCCGACATATCGCGGCTTCTCGCTCGTGAGCGACGAGTTCAAGAACCTGACGCTGAAGGCCGGCACGGTGGACGGCGTAATCTCGCGCGGCATGACGACCGTAACGGGGCTCTCGACGGAGTATGGCGGCAAGCACGTGTCGCAATTCACGTACTTCGGCGGCGACTGGACGCGCGGCGACGACACGGCGGTCACGCTGTACGGCAGCGTCGCGAATAACGTGTGGCAGCAGTACTATCTTTCGGCGACGCAAAGTATTGGCGACGCGAAGTCGGTGCGCTGGACGGGCGCGCTGAACTATTACTACACGGGCGCCATCGGCGACGAGCGTCAAGGTCCGATCAACAACAACGCCTATAGCCTGGCGCTCGCCGGCACGCATGGCGCGCATACGCTGCAGTTTGCTTTCCAGCAGATACTCGGCAATCAAATGTTCGACTACATGCACGAGTCGGGCGGCGATTATCTGTCCAATTCGCTCGACGTCGATTACAACCAGCCGCATGAAAAGTCCGTGAGCCTCTCGTATTCGCTGAATCTGAAGGACTACGGCGTGCCCGGGTTCAAGGTGACGACATGGGTCGCCTATGGTTGGGGCGCCGACGGCAGCGCCATGGCCAATAGCGGCACCGCGAACGCGAGCAGTTACATCGTGAATGGCGAACCCGTGCATGGCACGCACCACGAATTCGGCATTATTCCGAGTTACACCGTGCCGGACGGCAAGTTCAAGAACACGTCGGTCAAGTTCTATTACATGCACCACCAAGGCAGCAAGTACTATTCGGACGGCTCGAGCGACATTTACCGGCTAATGGTAAATATGCCGTTTAATGTGTTTTGAGGAACGGCGTGCGTGGCAGGCTGCTGCCGGCCACGCTTTCTATAGAGAGCTTCAGCTTAGAGTTTGTCGGCGAGTGACGTCCGACGACTCTGACTAAGCTCTCATGATCGTCAAGCGTATATACGAAACGATTTTCTCGATCGACGATCTGCCACAGCGTCCTTCCGCGCGAATAAGCGCCTCAATCGCGCACATCCATCCGTTGAAAAGTGCGCGAGCAGTGGCGCGACAAACACGGGCCGGGCGCCCGGTGGCGTGATCAGATGACCGGTTTTACATAGCCGAGGTGCCCACTGCGCGACATGCGACAAACCCGCGTGAGCTAGAGCGGGTGCCCCTGTGGTCGATCGCCGCGCTTGCAAAGCGTGCGAAGTGCCTCCGCCGCCTCGCTGCTCAAGTCCTCGAACTACGTACACGGTGCGATTGCCTGTCTTACTGCTGAGGAAGCGGCAGAAACCGGCTCTTTTCGCAGGTTAAAGAGGAGGCTAGCCAAGCTAATATCGATCGTGCATGAAGCCCGACGGGCGGGTTTCTGAATAATCGAGCGCGTCCCGCATGGCACTGATCAAGCGGCGCTTGGAGATTGGAAAAAGATGAACGTAACGACATCGGACGACTGTATTGGAATCTCCGCGGATCATCCGTTGGCAAAGCACTTCATCATACTGACGTATCGTGACGGCGCTCTTTCTTTCATCCCCAACAACTTCTTTAGGGATTGGCTCGACGAAGAGGCAAAGGTGGGAACGTTTCGCATCGGTCGATGCTCTGGGCTTGGAGTGGGTTCAATCGCCAAGTACGACGCGGGAGTTCAGAACCTCACTATTGGCAACTTTGTCGCCGGCGGTCTCAGGTTGCGCTTTTTGCTGAATGGACAGCACGAAACTAGAACCATCTCCATGGCAATGTTCAGCGTGTACGGCAATGGATTGCGAAATGCCGCACCACCGCAGTACGCCGACACCATCATTCACAACGATGTATGGATCGGCGATGAGGCGCTCTTTCTCGGCGGTAGCATTGTAGAGAGCGGATGCGTGATCGGGGCGCGAACCGTTGTTCCGCCGAATTTTCGAAGCGAGCCTTATGGTATCTACGTGGGTTCACCCGCGCGTCTCGTCAGATTCCGATTCCCTGAGAAAGTACGCGAATCTCTTCTGGAGTTGGCTTGGTGGGACATGCCACTGCCATGGATCAAGGAGAACAATGAAGCCTTTCTCGCGGATCTGACCAGCGACGAGGGGCGCGCACTGGAGCTGCTGTCTGAGCTGAAGCGCGCGAAGCGCCTTTCAATGGACGAACTGCCGACTGCCTGAGCCGGCGAATCGCAGCGTGCTCGCGTCGGCGCACTAAAAAACCGCCCGGCGCTGGGCCGGTAGCATTGCCGAGACAGGGCAAGCGCGCACGTGCCGTGCGCGCCGGACAGTCTCGCCGACACGCGACAGACCCGCCGTGTGTCAGCGCGGGTTCGCGTTCCCAATCACACAAACAATCAATCGAGCGCCGCAGCGGGGCCGAAAAACTCATAGCGGCTCTGCGCTTCGGGCACGCCGAGCGCCTTCAGATGCTTCTTGACTGCCTGCATGAACGACTTCGGCCCGAGGAAGTAGGCGTCGACATCGCGGTTCGCGGGCAGCCACTGGTCGAGGAGCGTTTCGTTGACGAAGCCGACGCCATGCGGCTCGCTGTCGCCGTCGCGCGGCTGTTCGTAGCAATAGAAACGCTTGAGTTGCGGATGCCGCGCGGCCAGTTCATCGATGGTCTCGCGAAACGCATGCACGCCGCCGTGCCGCGCCGCGTGGATGAAGTGGATCGGGCGCTTCGTCGCGGCGAGCGCGGCGTGCAGCATCGCGAGCGTCGGGGTGATGCCCACGCCGCCGCTGATCAGAACGAGCGGCTTGTCGCCGTGTTCGAGCTTGAAATCACCCGCAGGCGGATAAAGGTCGAGCGTGTCCCGTTCATGAACGTGATCGTGCAGGAAGCTCGACACCTTGCCTTCTTTCTCGCGCTTCACGCTAATGCGATATTCGCGGCCATTGGGCGCAGCCGACAGCGAATAGTTGCGACGCAGTTCCTCGCCGTCGATAAGCACCCGCAGCCCGATGTACTGGCCCGGATGGAAATCGAGCAGGGCGCCGCCGTCTTCCGGCACGAGATAAAACGACGTGATCTCATCGCTTTCCGCGACCTTGCGCGCGACGATGAAGCGCCGAGTCCCGCGCCATCCACCGGGCGCGTTTTCGCGCTCACTGTAGATGCCTTCTTCCAGGCCGATCAGCAAATCGGCGAGTTGCCCATAGGCAGCGGCCCACGCTTTGATCACGGCGTCGGTCGCGATCTCCGCGCCGAGCACTTCGCGAATAGACCGGAGCAGGCAGCTTCCAACAATCGGGTAATGCTCCGGCTGAATGTTCAGCGCGACGTGCTTGTTGATGATCTGCCCGACGAGCCCGCCGAGCTTTTCCAGCTCATCGATGTGACGCGCGTACATCAGCACGCCGTTGGCGAGCGCGCGCTGCTGCGCACCGCTTGCCTGGTGCGCCTGATTGAACATCGGTCGAACTTCGGGATACTCCTTCAGCATCGTGGCGTAGAAGTGGCGTGTGAGCGCCTCGCCGCCGGTTTCGAGAAGCGGCACGGTGGCTTTGACGATGGCACGGTGTTCGGCTGACAGCATGGTGTAGTCCTCATGACAATGGGGGAGCGAGTCTGCTCCGCTACCAGAAATCTAAGAAGGACGACACAGGTTTCGTGCCAGTATAGAATAGGCGTTAAATCAACCACTTGCGTAAAAGTATGGTCGATTCGACTCTAGTCAAAAGGACTGCGGACGTAGTCGCAATGACCTCGCGCGTGGTACTCGATGCGCTGGTGCCACTCATCGAAGACCTGTCTCAGGACATGCCGGACACCGAACGTTACCGCCGGCTCTTGAGCACGCTGCGCGCGCTCTTTCCGAGCGATGCCGCCGCGCTCTTGCGACTCGACGGCGACACGCTGGTCCCGCTCGCCATCGACGGCTTGTCGAGCGATACCCTCGGCCGCCGCTTTCTCGTGCGTGAACATCCGCGTTTCGCTCGCATCCTCGCGCGACCGGAACCGACGCGATTCCCCGCCCACTCGAATCTGCCCGATCCCTACGACGGTCTCATCAAACACGAAGGGGCCGATCTCGAAGTACACGATTGCCTCGGCAGCCCGCTTTTCATCGGCGGCCGGCCGTGGGGCGTGCTTACGCTCGATGCGCTCGATCCTGCCCGTTTCGACGGCATCGACATGGCTTCGCTTCAGGCTTTCCTCAGCCTGACGGCGGCGACCGTCAGCGTCGCCGAACGCATCGAACGGCTGGCCCGCAGCAGCGAGGCGGAACGGCAACGCGCAGAGGTGTACCGGCAGGCGAGCGGCCCGCGCCGCCGCGAAATGATCGGCAGCAGCGGGCCGCACAAGCATCTGCTGGAGGAAATCGGCATTGTTGCGTCGAGCGATCTGACCGTACTCATCAACGGCGAGACGGGCGTCGGCAAGGAACTGGTGGCCTCGGAGATTCACGCGCGTTCGCAGCGCGCCGAGAAGCCGCTCGTGAGCCTGAACTGCGCGGCGCTGCCGGACACGCTCGTCGAAAGCGAACTGTTCGGGCATGTGCGCGGCGCATTCTCGGGCGCCTCGTCGGACCGGCGCGGCAAGTTCGAACTCGCGGACGGCGGCACGCTGTTCCTCGACGAAGTCGGCGAGCTGCCGCTTGCCGTGCAGGCAAAGCTGCTGCGCGTCTTGCAGAACGGCCAGTTGCAGCGCATCGGTTCCGATAGCGAGCATCGCGTGGATGTGCGGCTGCTTGCCGCCACGAATCGTGACCTGGCTGAGGAGGTGCGCGCGGGACGCTTTCGCGCGGACCTGTATCACCGCCTGTCGGTGTATCCGCTCGTCGTGCCGCCGTTGCGTGACCGCGGCCGTGATGTTTTGCTGCTTGCCGGCTATTTTCTCGAAGAGAACCGCTCGCGGCTCGGCCTGTTGAGCCTGCGCCTTTCCGCCGATGCGCAGGCCGCGCTGCTTGCCTATCGTTGGCCGGGCAACGTGCGGGAACTCGAACATCTGATCGGTCGAAGCGCGCTGAAGGCGCTCGCGGCGCATCGCGAACGGCCACGCATTCTGACGCTGACCGCGGCCGATTTCGGTATCGGCGATACGGCGAGCGTCGCACTGCCCAGCGCGCCCGCTACCAACGCGCCTGCCGTCGGACTGCGCGAAGCCGTCACGGTCTACGAGCGCACGCTGATTCTCGATTCACTCGCGCGCAACCAGCAGAACTGGGCATCGACGGCGCGCGAACTGGGCATCGACCGGGCGAATCTGAACCGGCTCGCGCGACGGCTCGGGCTCAAATAACCGGCGCGGCCCGAATCTCGAAATTCATTGCCATCCTCCGCAAAGCCCATCCTTAAGCACAGCTGCGACCTTCGCTTTGTCGGTTGAGCATCTCGAAATAATGCAGGTCTTTGTCGAAACGCAAAGTTTTGTGTCGTCTTGTCACGCGCATCGATCGCATGTATTGAGAGAATCTCGGTGTTGGAGAAAACGAAGTGCGTCTCCTACCATCTGAAAGGCCAAGCACGTCCCGCCACCGGCAAGACTTGGAGCTTCGAAGAACAGCGTCGGCCGTGTCCATTGCGTGAAACCGACCGCACGTCCAAACAAAATGGCAACCTGAAACGGGGGATACGTGGGAAACGTGGCTCAGCGCAGCGCCTTGATCCTGATTTCGGCGCTCTTCACGTTGTGCGGCGTCGAGGCGTTCGCCGCCGACGCGGCTCTCGAACGCGCGCCCGACACCATGCAGGCACGCGTCATGGGCTGCGCCGCGTGTCACGGCGCGCACGGCGAGGGCACCGACAACGACTACTTTCCGCGCCTCTCCGGCAAGCCCGCCGGCTATCTGTACAACCAACTGATTGCATTCCGTGACGGCCGGCGCAAGTACCCGCCGATGAATTACCTGCTCGCGTACCTGCCCGACGCATATCTGAAGCAGATCGCCGATTATTTCGCCGGCGAGCACCCGCCGTTCGCGCCGCCGGCCGCCATCACCGTCGATACGAAGACGCTCGATCTCGGCAAGACGCTCGTCATGAAGGGCGATGCCTCGGGCAAGGTGCCCGCCTGCGTCAGTTGCCACGGCGCATCGATGACCGGGATGGAGCCCGCGATTCCCGGCCTGCTCGGCCTGCACGCCGACTACATCAGCGCGCAACTGGGCGCATGGCGCTACGGCACGCGCTCGACCATCGCGCCGGATTGCATGCGCCAGGTGGCGCAGCTTCTGAGCGAGCGGGACATCACCGCCATTTCCGCCTATCTGGCTTCGCTGCCCGCGCCGGCCAATCCGACGCCCGTCGCCGCCGGCTCGCTGAAGATGCCGCTCGCGTGCGGCAGCGTCCAACACTAGAGAGGGCCGACGTGCTTCGTTTCAGACAACTTCGGGCGCTTGCGGTTGCGGTGTTCTTGACCGCGTGCGCAGTGCCGTCGGGCAACACGATGGCGCAGGCGAAGACTTCCGGCGCCGACACGGTCAAGCGGGGCGAGTATCTGGCTCGCGCGGGCGATTGCATCGCGTGTCATACGCTGCCTGCGGGCAAGACCTTCGGCGGCGGACGTCCGATGGACACGCCGTTCGGCACGCTTTATACGCCGAATATCTCGTCGGACAAAGAGACGGGACTCGGCCTCTGGACCGCCGACGACTTCTACAACATGATGCACACGGGCCGGTCGCGCGACGGCTCGCTGCTGTATCCCGCCATGCCCTTTGCGTCCTATACGAAAGTCACGCGCGCCGACTCGGACGCCATCTATGCGTTCCTGATGTCCACGCCGCCGGTACATCAGCCGAACCGTCAGCATGAGTTGCGTTTCCCGTTCAACCGGCGCGAGCTGCTGATCGGCTGGCGATCGCTTTTCTTCAGGCAGGGCGAGTATCAGCCGGACCCGAAGCAGTCCGTCGAATGGAATCGCGGCGCGTATCTCGTCGAAGGTCTCGGACATTGCTCGATGTGTCATACCGCGATCAACGCGCTCGGCGGCAACGTCAGCTCGAAGGCGTTCGAAGGCGGCCTCATTCCGATTCAGAACTGGTACGCGCCCTCGCTCACGTCGAACAAGGAAGCGGGCCTGGGCGACTGGAGCATGGACGATATCGTCGGCTTGCTGCATGCGGGCGTCTCGAACCGCGGCGCGGTGTACGGCCCGATGGCCGAAGTCGTCTACGACAGCCTGCAATATCTGAACGAAGACGACGTGCGCGCCATGGCCGTCTATCTGAAGGCGCTGCCCGCGCGCAGCGGCGACAAATCCGCGCCGCCGAGCCAGGCTGTCGTCGAGGAGCGCACGAGTCTCTCGCCGCTCGGCAAAAAAATCTACGACGCGCAATGCGCCGTCTGCCACGCCGCACAAGGTCAGGGCAAGCCGCCCGACTTTCCGCCGCTCGCCAACAATCAGTCCATCGTGATGAGTTCGGCGGTGAACCCGATCCGCATGGTGCTCAACGGCGGCTATCCGCCCGGCACGTTTAAGAATCCGAAGCCTTACGGCATGCCGCCGTTCGCGCAGTCGCTGTCGGACGTGGAAGTCGCGGCGGTGGTCACGTACATCCGCACGGCGTGGGGTAATCGCGGCGCGCCGGTGTCCGTGAAGGAAGTCAACGAACTGCGCTCCGCGCCTCTTTATTAAGCTCGATACCGCCATGAATGACGATTCAAAGGAAGACGCCAGACTCGACGAAATCGTGCGCAGCGGGCCGGGCGGTGCGCTCGCGCTGGCGGGCATCGCGACGGCCATCGTCGTCGGCATCTGGTTTCTCTTTTACTTCGCCGTGTTCCTGCCGCGCGGCGTGATCCAGTGATCCATCTAGCAGCGATATATGGCCATCCATCCAGGTTCACATGAAGTTGCAGAGCGCGTCGAGAAACGCTGGGCGATGCTCGTGCTCGCCATTGTCGCCGTGCTGGTCGCGATGGTGGTCTACACCGGCCTGCACTGGGCGATGATGCCGCCCTCGCGCGTCGAGACCGTGCGGCCCGAAACGCTGCACGTGTCGGGCGAATTCGTCGAAAGCAATCTCGGCACGGCGCCGGAGGCCGACGGCTCGGTGACGGTGCGCGTCGTCGCGCAGCAGTACTCGTTCACGCCGCAATGCCTGCTTGTGCCGGTGGGCGTGCCGGTCACGTTCCGCGCGACGAGTTCTGATGTCGTGCACGGCTTTCTCATCACCAAGACCAACATCAATTCGATGCTCGAGCCGGGCTATGTCTCGACCTTCAAGACCACGTTCGACGAACCCGGCGACCACCTGATGCCGTGCCACGAATTCTGCGGCGTCGGGCATCACGGCATGTGGGCGCACGTGAAGGTGATCGATCGCGCCGAATTCATGCAGATGGCCGACAAGCTGCCGGCCAATTCGCGGAGACTGTCCTGTGTTAAATAGCAAGCGCCTCATCCTCGCGCACTTCTGGCTCGCTTTCGCGGCCTTCGGCGTCGCGCTGTTGCTCGGCGCCTGGCAGATGTTCGCGCGCAGTCCGTTGTTCATCGGGCTGCAAAATCCCGAGATCTATTACCGGTCGGTGACGGCGCACGGCTCGGCGATGGGCTACGTGTTCCCGACGCTCATCGCCATGGGCTTCGGCTACGCGGTGAGCGAGCTTGCGCTAAAACGCGCGCTCGTCGGCCTGCGCTGGGCGTGGCTTGGCTTCTGGCTCGTCGCGGTCGGCTCCGTCATGGCGATGATTCCGGTCGCCATGGGCCTCGCCTCGGTGCTCTACACCTTCTATCCGCCGATGATCGGCAACGCGTTCTATTACCTCGGCGTCGTGCTGGTGGTGGTCGGGTCGTGGATATGGGTTGCGCTGATGTCGGTGAACCTGCACGCATGGAAGCGCGACAACCCGGGCAAGACCGTGCCGCTGCCGATGTTCGCCACGGTCGCGGGCGCGTATCTGTGGGGCTGGACGGCCGTGGGCGCGGCCATCGAAGTGCTGTTCATGATCCTGCCGGTGGCGATCGGCTGGAAGAGCACCATCGATGCCGGTCTCGCCCGCGTGTTCTTCTCGTGGACGCTGCACGCCATCGTCTATTTCTGGCTGATGCCCGCGTATATCGCGTACTACACGATCATCCCGCGCGCCATCGGTGGACGGCTCTACAGCGACGCCATGGCGCGCATCTCGTTCATCCTGTTTCTCGTCGTGTCGATGCCCATCGGCATTCACCACTTGTTCGCCGATCCGCAAGTCGGCTCGGGCTTCAAGTTCATGCATTCGGTGTTCACCGCGCTCGTCGCCGTGCCGACGCTTCTGACGGTGTTCACCATTTGCGCGTCCGTCGAGATCGCGGCGCGGCTGCGCGGCGGTCGCGGCGCGCTCGGCTGGATTCGCGCGCTGCCGTGGGACAACCCGATGATGCTCGCCGTCGCGTTCTCCTTCGTGATGCTCGGCTTCGGCGGGGCGGGCGGCATCATCAACATGAGCTATCAACTGGATTCGACCGTCCACAACACGCAATGGGTCACGGGCCATTTCCATCTGATTTTCGCGGGCGCCATCGTCATCATGTATTTCGCGATTGCGTATGACCTGTGGCCGCATCTGACAGGCCGCGCGCTGCGCGACGTGAAGCTCATGCGCTGGCAGTTGTGGCTGTGGTTCGTCGGCATGATCGTGCTGACGTTTCCGTGGCATTACGTCGGCGTGCTCGGCATGCCAAGGCGCATGGCGTTCTACGATTACAGCGATCCGCAGATCGCGGCGCAGGCGGCTTCCGTCGTGATTTCGACTATCGGCGGCTTCATTCTGGTCGTGTCGGCGCTGCTGTTCTTCGTCGTGCTGATACGCGGGCACCGCGCGCCGCGCGTGAGCGTCGAGGAATTCCGCTTCAGTCGCGCGATCCATGAGCCGCGCACCATCCCCGTCGCGCTGAACAGCTTCGGGCTGTGGCTCGCGCTGATGATCGGCCTCACGCTCGTCAACTACGGCTATCCGATCGCGCAACTCATCGCGCGCTCCGATACATCGGTGCCGGCCGTTCCCATCGGAGCGCAGCGATGAGCGAGGAACGTCTTTTCACCTTCCGCAATCGCTGGTTCGCGACTAGCGTGATCGGTACGGTCGGCATCGCGGCTGTATCGGCGCTGATCGGCTTCGTGTGGCTGCCGTCGGTTCAGCGCGATGCCTCGTTCTCGGGCGTATGGAACGCCATCTGCAGCGCGGCGGGCGTGCCGCGCGCGTGGTACTCAGGCGATACGATCGTCGTGCCGAAGATCACGCTCTCCGCTGTCGAAGTCACGCCGCAATTGCTCGTCCACGCGAGCGCGAATTCCATCGGGCGTGGTGCGACGCTCGCCCTGCGATGCACGATGTGCCACGGCGAACGCGGCATGAGCGAAGCGAATTCGCCGAATCTCGCGGGGCAGTATGCGTCCGTCATCTACAAGCAACTGATGGATTTTCAGGCGGGCGCGCGCAGCAACGCCGTGATGTCGCCGATGGCCGCGAATCTGAGCGATCAGGACATGCGCGATCTCGCCGCCTACTATGCGAGCCTGCCGAGGCCGCCGGCGCAACGCAAGGTCAGCGACGCGCTTGCGCCCGGCATCGTGTCGCACGGCGCGCCGATGCGCAATATCGCGCCGTGCGCGGCGTGTCACGGCGGCATCGACAACAAGGCGGGCAGCCCGTGGATCGACGGCTTGCCTGCGGCGTACACGAAGGCGCAACTGATTGCGTTTGCCAAGGGCGCGCGCACGAACGACATCAACGAAGTGATGCGCAACGTCGCGCGCAACATGACGCCCGAAGAGATCGATGCGGCGTCGGCCTACTACGCGCGGGAGCTGAACAAGTAGCGGGGCCGCTGGCAATCGCCGCCTTGCGCGCAGGGGCTTCGTTGCCGCGCCCGGAGGCTTTCTGTATCGTGGACCGTTGAATGCTGACAACGCAGGACAGCCGGCACAACGGAAGACGACTACATGAACGCATCGAGCAGCCCCATTCAGACGGACGTATTGATCATCGGCGCAGGCCCCGTGGGGCTTTTCGCCGCATTCGAAGCCGGCGTGCTCGGGCTTTCATGTCATATCGTGGATGCGCTCGGGCGCATCGGCGGCCAATGCATCGAGCTGTATCCCGACAAGCCGATCTACGACATTCCCGCCATTCCGTCGTGTACGGCGCGCGAACTCGTGGACCGGCTGCTCACGCAGATCCGCCCGTTCGACGTGCCGATTCATCTCGACCAGCGCGTGCAGGCCGTCGAGCAGCGCGAGGATCATCGCTGGACGGTGCGCACCGAACAGGGCATGACCTTCGATGTCGCCGCCATTCTGATCGCGGCGGGCAACGGCGCGTTCGTGCCGCAGCGTTTGCAGGTGCCGGAAGCGGCGGCGCTCGAAGGGCGCGACGTGCTCTATAGCGTCGCGCGCATCGCGGATTTTCAGGACCGCGAGGTCGTGATCGCAGGCGGCGGCGACTCGGCGCTCGACTGGGCGAACGCGCTTGCCGGCGTCGCGCGCAATCTCACGCTCGTGCATCGGCGTAACGGCTTTTCGGCGGCGGCGGCCTCCGTCGCGGCCATGAAGGCAAAGGTCGAGGCGGGCGAGATGCGCTTCGTCGTCGGCATGATCGATTCGCTCGACGCGTCCGATGGCGCGCTGCGCGGCGTGCGCATCAAGCACGTCGAAGGCACGACGGATATCGCGGCAGAAAAGCTCATCGTGCTGTATGGGCTCGTCGCGGATCTCGGGCCGATAGCCGGCTGGAACCTGGATGTGCGCGGCGGGCGCATCGAAGTGGATACATCGAACTACGAATCGTCGCGGCCGGGCATCTTCGCGGTCGGCGACATCGCGAACTATCCGAACAAGCAGAAGCTCATTCTCTCGGGCTTTCACGAAGCGTCGCTTGCGTTGCGCAAGGCTTATGCATACGCGTATCCGGACAAGAAGCGCACGCATATCCATTCGAGCTACGACGCGAAGCTCGCCGAGCGTGTGCAGGCGAGTACAACGGACGCATCGCATCCCGCCGGCTGACGCGACGCGCGCACAGACACGGAGAGCTGGGTGATCGCCAGAATCATCCGCTGGCTGATGCTGCTCGCGTTCGTCGCGGCGCTCGTCTTCGCATACGGCGTGTACACGCGACGCATCGCCGTGCCGGAGCAGTACGATCCGTTCGCGCCGCTCGACGTGCGCGCGCCGCCCGGGCCGCTCACCGCGTTGAAGCTCTGGCGCACGACACATGATCCGCGACTCTGCGATGCCGCGCTCGCGCAATCCGGCCTTCAGTATCGGCCGATTGCGGATACATCCGGGCCGGGCGGCTGCGAATTGAAGGACGTCGTGCGCGTCACGCAATCCGCCGACGTGCGCTTCAGCGCGCCGTTTCTCGCGACGTGTCCGCTCGCGCTCGGCATGGCGTTCTTCGAGCATCAGTATCTGCAACCTGCCGCCATCGACGTATTCGGCGAGCGCGTGACGCGCATCGAGCACGTGGGCAGCTACGCGTGCCGCAACGTGAATCATCAGAAGGACGCGGCGCTGAGTCAGCACGCGAGCGCGAACGCCATCGACCTGACGGGCTTCGTGCTCGCGAACGGACGACGCATCACGCTTGCGCGCTGGGACGACGACGCAGCGTCGCCGGACGCCGTGTTTCTGCGCCGCATCCACGACGGCGCATGCCGTTCGTTCGATGCCACGCTCGGGCCGGACTACAACGCGCTCCACAAGACGCACTTTCACGTCGACATGGGTCCGTACCGCATGTGCCGCTGATGCAGGCGCCGGTCGGAATCGGGCGCGAGGTTCGCTAGAATCGGAATGGACGCGGCGCGCCTCGCTCGATGTGACGGTGTGCGCGCCGCCCGCGTTTCATCTTCTATCGGACGGAAAGAGCGTATGACGAACCAAGCGGCCCCGACGCAAGAACCCTATGAGCGACGCGCATTGCTGCTGCATCTCGGCGACGTGCTGGAGACAGTGTTTTGCCTGAGCCAATGCGCCGACGAGTACGCGAGCATCGGCGACGCGGTGCGCGGCAACGACGCGCTAGCGGACTTCACGCTGCTCGGCTTCGTCGATGCAAGCATGACGCCGCGCGAATTCATCCGGCGTGCATCCGGGGCCTTCTTCGTGTGGCCGAAGGCGCTGCTCGACGCGTCGCTGAATCGTCCGATGCTCGCGAACACCGTGAAGCACGATCTCTTCGATGACAATGCAGCCGGCTGGCGCGCTTATGTTGAGGAGCGGCGCGGCGAAGTCCCTTGGTTCGGCGAAGACTTGCCGGAAATTGCAGAGAGCGCGGCACCCGCACATGCGGCCCGCGTTGATACGTCCGCTAATCAAGACGGCGAAACGCAAAAGCCGTCGCGCTATCTGACGTGGCCTTGGCCGAACAAGTCGAAATGAACGCCGCACGCAAGCGGCACAGCGCTGCTTGCGTTCGAAGACTTAGGGCTTCTTGCCCATGCTGCCCGCGTCGCTATCGAAGCCGAGCCCGTTCGGGCGCTTCGGCGCTGGCCCTTTGCCGGACGACGTCTTGCCCGGCTCCGTTCTCAGCGCGCTGCTTGCCTGCGTGGCGGCGACGGCCGGCGGCGTGACGTTGCTTTCGTGATACGCAGGCGTGCTGTCCTTGTCGAGTCTGCTCGGCTTCGGCGAGTTCGGCTGCGTGTTCTGCTGACCGTTCGGATGACCTTCGGGTCTCGCCGTCGGGTCTTGCGCGCTGGCTGCCAACGCGAAGGTGGTGCCCGCGAGCACTGCCGCTACTCGTGCCACTGTTCCGAAAGTGGGTCTCATCTCGTTCTCCCAATGTTCTGCGCTTTGCCGTTTTCAAAGCAAGCAGCAGACCTGACCGCGCTTTTCTTGTCGACGCGCAAGGTGTCGTGACACACGATGACTGTGCGCAGCAATCCGTTGTCCGCCGTCAAAGGAACGCGCGGATGGCGCCGGGACAATCGAGCTTTCAACCGGGAAAGCGAAAAAATGAGAACGAAACTTGGGGCGATGCTGCTGGCAAGCACAGCATTTTTCGCGGGCGCGGCGCACGCGAACGACACCGCACCGCAAAGCGATGCAACCATGAGCGCCATCCACGCGGGCGACGTGATCGTGCGCCTGCGCGCAATTAGCATCGAACCGCAGGTATCGGCGGGCGGGGCGCTCGGCTCGCTGGGCGTGGACGTGAACAACGCCATCGTGCCGGAGCTGGACTTCACCTACATGGTTCGCGACCAGATCGGCGTGGAATTGATTCTCGCGACGTCGCGGCATCAGGTGACATCGCGTATCGGCGGGCTGGGCGGCGTGGGCGTGCTGCCGCCGACCGTGCTGCTGCAGTATCACTTCAATCACCAGGGACACGTGCGGCCGTACGTCGGGGCCGGACTCAACTACACGTACTTCTACAACGACAAGCTGAAGGCTGGCGACACGCCTGTCTCGATCAAGCGCAGCAGCTTCGGTCCGGCCTTGCAGGCGGGCGTGGATGTCGACGTCGCGAAGAACGTTTTCGTCAACGCGGACGTGAAGAAGATCTGGATGCGCACGAGCGCGTCGGCGGGCGGCACGGATCTCGGCTCGCTCAAGATCGATCCGTGGGTGCTCGGCGTGGGCGTCGGCATGAAGTTCTGACGCGGCGGCGATTCTGCCCGCGCGGATTTTGGCGGATGTTGCCGGTGCTTCTGTCGTGGCGCGCTCCGTGATGGCGGTATCCTTGACAGCAGGCCCGGCGCAGACTCGCGGCCATTCGCGCAGCAACGCGGTGGCGAGCGAACTGCAACGACTAAAAACACCGCATCGGGGAACGCACGTCAATGAAACCTTCACATCTCGCAGGACTCGCCTTGCTCGTCGGCTCCTGCGCCGCTCTCGCGCAGCAACCGATGACCTTGCCCGGCCGCAGCCAGAGCGCGGGACAACAGGCCGTGGACAACGCCGCCTGCTATGCGTACGCCAATCAGACGACGAAGGTCAATATGGCGCGCGAGTCGCAGGCCGCGCCGAAGCAGAGCACGGCCGACACACGCACGATAAGCGCCCCGCGTGCCGTCGAACCGCCGCTGCCGCCGAGCGCATCCGGCGCGCTCGCGGCGTCGGCTGCGTCGCCGGCTTCGGGGGCATCGGCCGCCGTGGCGGCGTCAGGGGCGGCGGTGGCCGCGGGCGCCTCGGCGCCGCGCGGCGCGTCTGCGGCGATGCCGGCGTCCGGCAACGCAGGCACGGGCGTGGCGGGCATGCCGGCGATGCCGGGCATGGCGAGCGGCGCATCGGACGCGGTCTACGGCGGCGACATGAAGATGCCGCCGCTCCCGCCGCCCGAGCCGCCGATGGTGCGCTACTGGCGCGCGTACAGCGAGTGCATGCAGAACCGCGGATACTTCGTGCGATGAGCGCATGATCGCGCTCGTGCTGCATCGCTAGACCGCGCGAATTCGCGCGACGCTGCGAGTTCGGGGAGCGACGATGAGCCGAATTGCCATTCACGAGGGACACTGCGCGTGCGGCGCGGTTCGCGTGCGCGTGTTTGCCGAACCGAAGGACGTCAACCTGTGCCATTGCATGACGTGCCGCCGCATCCACGGCGCGCCGTTCGGCGTGTACGCAATCTTCGAGCGCGATGCGGTGGAGGTTTCCGGCGACACCATCGCCTGGCCGAGTTCGCCGACGGGCCGCCGCCATCACTGTCCGGCGTGCGGTTCGCCGGTCTATCTGGCGTTCGACGGGGTGCCTGAAATCGAAGTGCCGACCGGCATCTTCGACGAGATCGGGCTGTATCCGCCCGCGTATGAAATTTGGTGCAAGACCGCCGAGCCGTGGCATGACGATCACGGCCGGCCGCATTACGCGCGCAGCCGTCCGCAGTAGCGTTTCAGCACTCGACGATCGCCTTCACGACGCCCGCCTTCGGATCCAGCAGCGACGAGAACTGCTCGGGCACGTCGTTGAGCGTCATGCGATGCGTGTTCAGCGCATCGGTCGGCACGTCGCCGCGGCGCATGGCGGCCAGCACCGTCTCGAAGTCCTCGGGCGTCGCGTTGCGGCTTGCGAGCAGCGTCGCTTCGCGCTTGTGAAACTCCGGGTCCGCGAACGAGATGCGATCCGGCACGATGGACACGAGCACGTACTTGCCGCCATGCGCGATGAACTCGAAGCCGCGCTCCATCGCGCGGGAATTGCCGGTCGCGTCGAACACCACGTTGAAGAATTCACCATTCGTCAGCTGCGACAGTTCTTCCTTGTCGCGCTCGCCGATCTGCACGGTCGCGTCCGCCTTCAGTTCGCGCTTGCAAAAGGCGAGACGGTCCGCGCGCGTGTCGAGCGCCGTCACGTTCGCGCCGCGCAGCCGGGAGAACGTGATCGCCGCCATGCCGATCGGCCCGGCGCCGACCACCAGCACGCGCTGGCCCGGCTGCACGTCCGCGCGGCGCACGGCGTGCGCGCCGATCGCGAGGAATTCGACCATGGCGGCCTGATCGAGCGTGACGCCTTCCGCCTTGTGGACGAACTGCGCGGGCAAGTTCAGATATTCCGTAAACGCGCCGTCGCGGTGCACGCCCAGCACCTGAATGTTGACGCAGCAGTTGGTCTTGCCCTGACGGCACGCAATGCACTTGCCGCACGACAGATACGGCATCACGTAGACGGTATCGCCCGCTTTGAGACCGCTGGCTGCGTCGGCTTCTTCGATCACGCCGGACAATTCGTGGCCCATCACGCGCGGATACGACAGATACGGCTGATTCCCCGTGAAGATGTGCAAGTCCGTGCCGCACACGCCGACGCGCTTCACGCGCAGCAGCACTTCGTTCTCGGCGCGCTGCGGCTTGGCGCGTTCTTCGGCCTTCAGGGTGCCGGGGGTTTCGCAGATGACGGTCAGCATCGTGTCTCTCGTTGGAATGATGTGGGGCAGCGCATCAATCTATCGGCGCCGGGCGTTTTGGTCAAGCCAATTCAAGAATGGAGGAAGTGGTAAGGCCGGTGCATCGGCAGGCGTTTCGCCTTATATTTTGACGATACCGCGCCGGCAAATTACCGCGCGTTTCAGGCAACCCAAGGACGGCACGTGCTTTCACTTTATGACTTTGTCGAGCGGCATCCGCGGCTCTTCGTACTTTCCGGCGCGGGCATCAGCACCGAGTCCGGCATTCCCTGCTATCGCGATCGTGAGGGCCAGCGCACAGGCCGAGCGCCGATTCTGCTCAAAGAGTTCCTCGGTTCCGATTATGCGCGGCGGCGTTACTGGGCGCGTAGCCTCATCGGCTGGCCGGTGGTGGCGAGCGCGCAGCCCAACGCGGCGCATCACGCGGTTCGGGCGCTGGCCGCGCGCTCGCGCGTGCATCGGCTGGTGACGCAAAACGTCGATGGACTGCACACGCGCGCCGGGAACCCGGACGTGATCGAACTGCACGGCAACCTTGGCCGCGTGCGCTGCATGGACTGCGGCGCGCGGCATGAACGTGCGGACGTGCAACGCCTTCTAGAAGCGGCCAATCCCGATTTCGCCGGCTACACGGCGCCTGCCGTGCCGGACGGCGACGCGCTGATCGAAGACCTGGATTTCGGCGCGTTCGACGTGCCCGGCTGCACTCGTTGCGGCGGCCTGCTGAAGCCGGACGTGGTGTTCTTCGGCGAGGGCGTGCCGCGCGAGATCGTGCAGGACGCGGCGAGCGCACTCGACGGCGCGGACGCGATGCTCGTGATCGGCTCGTCGCTGATGGTCTATTCCGGCTACCGCTTTTGCGAGTGGGCCGCGAAAAGCGGCAAACCGATTGCGGCGATCAACATCGGCAAGACGCGCGCCGATGCGCTGCTCTCGCTGAAAGTGGAAGCGCCGTGCTCGGAGGCGCTGGAGGAGTTGATCGCGCGGCTGGATGCGCGCTCTGTCGGCGGGGAAGGCGCTTCCGCGTAGATCGCTTGCGCGCGTGGGCGGAAGCGGCGTGCTCGGCGGGACTGATCGGATTGATCGGGCTTCGTGCAACGCGAACGCGTGCCCGCGAGGCCGCTCCTTCCGCTGAAGACCGATGCGCAGTGCTCAAAGACCGTGGGCAAACCGACCGCGCGGCCCATCGACGGCGGCGGCGACGGCGCCGCTGCCTAGCTGTGTCCCGCAATGAACGCCCAACGCCTTGGTAGAGAAGCGCGGCAAACTGGTCGCGCCTCGATGCGAGTGGGCGACGAAGGCCCGTCCGGCGAGCGTGTCCGCGCGGCCGCTTTTCCGCTGAAAACCGATGCGCAGTGCTCAAAGACCGTGGGCAAACCGTCCGCGCAGCCCGTCGACGGCGGCGGCGACGGCGCCGCTGCCTAGCTGTGTCCCGCAATGAACGCCCAACGCCTCGGTAGAGAAGCGCGGCGAACTGGTCGCGCCTCGATGCGAGTGGCCAACGAAGGCCCGTCCGGGGAGCGTGTTCACGCGGCCGCTCCTTCCGCTGAAGACCGATGCGCAGTGCTCAAGGACCGTGGGCAAGCCGTGCGCGCGACCCGTCGACGGCGGCGGCGCCGCTGCCTAGCTGTGTCCCGCAATGAAAGCCCAACGCCTTGGTAGAGAAGCGGGGCCATCTGATCGCGCGCCTCAATGCTCGCACCCAACGCGCAAGTGCCATCCAGCGATGCGCTAGCCGATCTCATCGCGCGGCTGAACGCCAGCCGGGGGGCAGCGCTCTCGCCCACGCGCCTTGGAAGCGCCGCGCATCAATGCGCTGCGCGACCAAAGCGCGCTCCCGCCTAACCCGCTTCCCGCGACAACACGCCGAGCGCCTCGGCCAACCGCTCGACATCCGACATCCGCGAGAACAGCGCGGGCGTCACGCGCACCACGTCGCCCGCATCCGGACCGGGCCGCGTCACGGTGAAGAGGCCGAAGCGCTCGCGAAGCGCGTCGCAGGTGGCGCGGGCGCTGCGGCCGTCGAGCCGGAAAGCGGTGATGCCCGTGGTCATCGACGGATCGTCGGGCGTCATGATGCGCACGCCCGGCAGCGCGCGCGCCGGCTTCACCCACGCATCCCGCAGCGCGCGAAGACGCGCTTCCTTCGTATGCGGGCCGATGCGCCCGTGCAACTCCAGCGCCGCCGGCACCGTGAGCCACGCCGCGAAGTTCGGCGAGCCGGTATGCACGCGCGAACGAATGTCGTCGGCGGGCCACGTGCGGTCGCCGAGATACGGATCGACGGCGGCGAGGTGTCCGCGGCGGATATAGATTGCGCCGCAGCCGAGCGGCGCGCCGATCCACTTATGCAGATTCAGCGCGGCGAACGGCACGTCCAGGGTCGGCACATCGAAGTCGAGCGCGCCCCAGGAATGCGCGGCATCGGCGATCACGTCGGCCCCGGCCTCTCGCGCCAGCGCCGCCAGTTCGGCGACGGGCATCACGAGGCCGGTCGCGAAGCAGACGTGCGAAAGCAGCACGAGCCGCGTGCGCGGGTGCGTGCGCAGCGCTTGCGCATACGTTCGGACGACCGTGCGGCGGAAGTGCTCCTGCCCGTGCGGCTCGGGAATCGTGATCCGTACCGGCGTGACGCCGCGCCGCTCGCGCAGCCATTCCATCGCGTCCTTTCCGCACGGGTAGTCGAGGTCGCTGTAGAGCACCGTGTCGCCCGGCGAGAGGCGGTTGTAGCCGCTGATGAGCGCGAGCAGCGCCTCCGTCGCGTTGCGCGTCAGTTCGATTTCCTCGACGCCGCAACCCATCGCCGCCGCGACGCGCTCGCGCAGGCCGTCGTGGATGCCGGGCCAGTGCGGGCGCACGAGCGTCGTCGTCTCGTCATTTACGCGGTCGATCCAGTGATGAAACACTGACTTCACCGGCTCGGCCATTGCGCCCCAGTAGCCGTTCTCCAGATTGACGACGGCATCCGTCTGCCGATACAACCCGCGCACGGCGTCCCAGTACGTCTCGTCGGTGCCGAGGGCGGGCGACGGGGCGGGCGTGGCGGGCAGCGCGCGCAGGGCGGCGTCGAATTCGGGCGTGCGAACGTCGAGCGGATCGGTCATGGGCGAAGAAGACGGGCAAAGGCGTCAGTATCGCCGATCGCGGCGCCCACATGCGATGAACGGAATATCGACAATGCGCCGCTCCAGCCCTTCAGACTTGCGCTTCCTGCGCCGTAATTTGACTCAGAGAGCCGCGCCGCGCCGACTGCAAACGTTCGCGCGCGCTTTCTTTCGCGCCGAAGAGCGTGAAGCCTTAACCAAACTCCGTTTTTTCGGATCTGAGAGAGCCAAAGCGTGAACCTTCGCAATATCACCATCAAGAACAAGCTGATTGCCGGCTTCGGTTTGCTCGCCGTGCTGCTCGTGCTGGTCGCGGGCATGTCGCTGCGTGCGCTGTCCGTCGCCACGGACGGCTTCGCGCATTATGTCCACGGCATCAACGCGCGCGCCGACGTGGCCGCGCAGATCCGCGCCGCCGTGGACCGCCGCGCCATCGCCGCGCGCAACCTGGTGCTCGTCACGAAACCCGCCGACCTCGAAATGGAGAAAGCGGCCGTCGAGCGCGCGCACCAGGACGTGCAGGCGCGGCTCAAACAGTTGCAGGACATGATGGCGTCCGCGTCCGATACGAGCGATAAGGCGCGTAGCCTCGTCGGCGAGATGACGAGCGTCGAGGCGCTCTACGGACCGGTAGCGACGGCCATCGAGGCGCTCACGCTCGCGGGCCGGCACGATGAAGCCATCGTCAAGCTGGACGACGAATGCCGGCCGCTGCTCGCGCGCCTCGTCAAGGCCACCGACGACTACGCGACTTACACCAACGTGCGCCGCGACGAGATGGTGCGCGAATTCGAGGCGAACTATCTGATGCAGCGCAACGTGCTGCTCGCGTTGTGCGTATTCGGCGGGCTCTTTGCCGTGGCCGCGGGCATCGCGGTCACGCGGTCGATTACCGCGCCGATTGCCGAGGCGGTCGGCATCGCACAGACCGTGGCGCGCGGTGATCTGCGCAGCAGGATCGTCGCCGAGACCAAGGACGAAACCGGCGATCTGCTGCGCGCGCTCGCCCAGATGAACGCGCGTCTGACGGAAACCGTGAGCCGCGTGCGCGAAAGCGGCGGTGCGGTCGGCGGCGCGGCGAGGGAACTCGCGACCGGCAACACTGACTTGAGCCAGCGCACCGAAGAGCAGGCGGCATCGCTGCAGGAGACGGCGGCGAGCATGGAGCAGCTGACGTCCACGGTGCGCCAGAACGCGGACAACGCGCAGCAGGCGAGCACGCTGGCGTCGAACGCTTCGGAGGTCGCGCGCAAGGGCAACGATGTCGTCGGCCGCGTCGTATCGACGATGCAGGGGATCAGCGACAGTTCAGCGCGGATCGCGGATATCACCGGCATGATCGAAGGCATTGCGTTTCAGACGAACATTCTTGCGTTGAATGCCGCCGTCGAGGCGGCGCGCGCGGGCGAGCAGGGACGCGGCTTCGCGGTCGTCGCAACGGAGGTGCGCAGCCTGGCGCAGCGGTCTTCGACGGCGGCCAAGGAAATCAAGGAACTGATCGCCGATTCGGCCGACAAGGTGCGCGACGGCTCGGCGCTCGCAGGCGAAGCCGGTTCGACGATGATCGAAGTGACGCAGGCTGTCGCACGCGTGACCGACATCATGGAAGAAATCGCGGCGGCGTCGACGGAGCAGGGACGCGGCATCGAGCAGATCAATCAGGCGATCACGCAGATGGACGAAGTGACGCAGCAGAACGCGTCGCTGGTGGAGGAGGCGGCGGCCGCGTCGCAGGCGCTCGAAGAGCAGGGGCGCAAGCTGAACGAGGTGATGGCGTTCTTCACCGTCGAAGCGGGCGCATCCGCGTTCGCGGCGGAGTCGCCCGCGCGGCTGGTCGCGCGCAAGGCGCCGCGAAGCGCGCCGGTGCGTAGGGAAGCGGCGAGCGCGGCTACGGATGCGAATGGGTGGAGCGCGTTTTGAGCGGAGCGTGACGCGTGCTGATCCGTCCGCTGTGTTTGGGCGTTTAGAGGACCGGTTGTCACGCGAAAGGCGCCGCGAAGCCCGCCGGCGCGTGGCGAGCGAGCGGATAGCATCGCGCCAACCCGGGCCGCCGCCATCACGCCATCACGCATTCACATCGACGATGACACGCCCTTTGATCTCTCCGCGCAGCAGGCTCGCAGCGGTCTGCGGCGCGTCGGCGAGCGAAATCGTGCTTGCCACGCGCTCAATGGTGGCTACCGGCACGTCGTCGGCGATCGCGTTCCACGCCGCGACGCGCCGCTCTCGCGGCACGTAGACGCTGTCGACGCCGAGCAGCGCCACGCCGCGCAGAATGAACGGCGCCACCGTCGCTGGAAAATCCATGCCCTGCGCAAGCCCGCACGCGGCGACCGCGCCGCCGTATCGCAAGCTCGCGCAGACGTTGGCGAGCGTGTGACTGCCGACGCAGTCCACCGCCGCCGCGAAGCGCTCTTTCTGCAGCGGCTTGCCTGCGGCAGACAGCGTGTTCCGGTCGATGACATCCGCCGCGCCGAGCTCACGCAGCCGCGCCGCTTCCTCGGGCCGTCCGGTCGATGCGATCACGCGATAGCCGCGCTTCGCGAGAATCGCCACTGCGAAGCTGCCGACGCCGCCGTTAGCGCCGGTCACGAGCACATCGCCCTGGCCGGGCGCGACGCCGCGTTGCGCGAGCGCCTGCACGCAAAGCATCGCCGTGTAGCCGGCCGTGCCGACGGCCATCGCCTGACGCGTCGTGATGCCGGCGGGCAGCGGAATCAGATGCCCGCCCGGCACGCGCGCTTTCTGGGCAAGGCCGCCCCAATGCGTTTCGCCCGCGCCCCAGCCGTTCATCACGACGAGGTCGCCCGGCCGATAGTCCGCGTGCGTGCTCTCCTCGACGACGCCCGCGAAGTCGATGCCGGGCACCATCGGAAAGCTGCGCACGACGGGGCCCTTGCCCGTGATCGCGAGCGCGTCCTTGTAATTGAGCGTCGAGTATTCGATGCGCACGAGCACGTCGCCCGCAGGCAGACGCGACTCGTCGATTGACTGAATGGACGCCACCGTGCGGTCGTCCTGTTTGTCGAGCAGCAGCGCGTTGAACATAGCTTTCCGTTGAGCGTGAGATGAGCGCCGATACGTGCGCCGATACGTGCGACACAGCGGCGAACGCGCGCTGCATCGCTCCGTTGAACCGGTCAGTGATGTTCGAACTGGTCGCGCGCCACCGGCGTGGCCTTCACCTTCGAGTACTGGAATTCCGGCAGCGCCTTGATCGCGTCCTTGGTCGCGCCCGGCAGCACCAGCTTGCCGTCCTTTACGTCGATCTGCTCGATCGGGATGGCGACGTCGTGGTGCGACACGCCAAGGAACTGATTCGCCGCGATGATCGCGAACGAGACCGAACGGTCGGGCGCGATGATGATGTCGTGGATCACGCCGACGCGTTTGCCGTCGTCGTTGACGACGGGTTTGTTCAGAATCGACTTTTTCACGCTCCACCCGTCGATGATCGCGGTCGAGACCTGAACGGAGACGCCGAGCGGCTGCGCGCCCGCGACCTGCGCGAACGAAGACGTGGAAGCAAGCGTGGAAGCAAGGCCGATGGCCGAAGAAGCGCAGAGCAGTGCCACGAATTTCAAGTTCATATCGATTCCTCAAAAGATTTGGCAGGATGGTCCGGCGAAGCGCGCCATGGCGGCGCGCTAGCAGTTTGACCGTTTACCGCGGCTTTTGCATGAATCGTGTCGTGGCTTTGTCCGCCGCTCAGTGCGAAACGGGTTTGAGCGCGCTGCCCTTGTGGACGGCGCGCTTGCCGCTCTTGTCGCTCTCGACTTCGTAATGCGGATCGTCTTTCGACGCGTTGACCGTGTGCCCGTCGAGCGTCGTGCGCTCGGAAATGACGCGCACCACGCGGCCCGTGGTCTCGCCCTGCGGCGTATTCCAGCTCACGTGGTCGTGAACTTTCAGCGATCGGCTCATGTCGGACTCCGGTTGAATGTGCGCGTCGAACGTGCAACGCCCATGCCAGTCGGCGAATCAGCGCAGGCGCATGAGCGTCGCTTCGTCGGGGCGGCCGTCGAAGTGACGGCGCAGCGTTTCGTCGAAGATCGGCTCGTCGGGCGCGGCGCGCGCGAAAAGCGTCATCGACGAATGGAATTTCATGTGGTCCGGATACCCGAAAATGTCCTCGATGCTGCGGCCCTCGACGCCGTTGACGGTGCGCGTCAGCTCGACGAGCCGTGCGCCCAGCACCGGATGCGCGAGATACGCCTGCGCTTCGGCGAGCGACTGGATCGCGTAACGCTGCGCCATGGGGCTATGGCCGAGCCCCGCGATCTGCGGGAACACGAACCACATCCAGTGCGTACGCTTGCGGCCGGCGGACAGCTCGGCGCGCACTTCATCGATGACGCTTTCCTGCGCACTCACGAAGCGTTGCAGGTTGAACGGATCGCCCATCGAGTGTTTCTCTCCCTTGAACCATCACGCGACGGCTTCCTCGATACGCCGTCTCAGCGCCGCATCCGGATAGACGCCGATGCCCGCGTGAACGTTGTCGACCATGTACTCGCGGCGGCCCGTGCCCGGAATGACGCACGTGACCGCCGGATTGCCCAGCACGAACTTCAGCAGAAGCTGTGCCCAACTGGTGCAGCCGAGTTCCGCCGCAAAAGGCGGCAGCGGCCTGCCGCGCAACTCGGCCAAGAGCGACCCGCCGCCGAACGGCTGATTGACGATCACGGCGACGCCGCGGTCGGCCGCGAGCGGCAGCAGGCGCGCTTCGGCGTCGCGGTCGTTGGCGGCGTAATTGATCTGCACGAAGTCGACGCGCTCGGCGCGCAAGACGGCTTCGACCTGGCCGAACGCGCTCGACGTGTAATGCGTGATGCCGATATAGCGCACGCGCCCGGCGGCTTTCCAGTCGCGCAGGGTGGCAAGCTGGGTGCGCCAGTCGAGCAGATTGTGGATTTGCATGAGGTCGATGCGGGGCGCGGCGAGGCGCTGCATCGACTGTTGCATCTGCGCAATGCCTTCCTCGCGGCCTTCCGTCCAGACCTTGGTCGCGATGAACGCCTTGTCGCGCGCATGCAATTCGGTGAGCAGCGCGCCAGCGACTGCTTCGGACGTGCCGTACATCGGCGACGAATCGATCACCGATCCGCCCGCCGCGAACAGAACGCGGAGCACCTCGGCGAGTTCACGCCGGCGCGCGGCGTCGTCGCCGACGTCGAAAGTGCGCCATGTGCCGCATCCGACGACCGGCAACGCTTCGCCGGTCGAGGGAATCCGGCGCTTATGCATCGGTTCGATGGGCGCGTCCGCAGCCCATGCGCGAGCGGCGGGCACGGTCAGCAGAGCGGCGGCGGACGCAAGCAAAAAGTCGCGCCGGCCCGGCGTGCGCCACGTCTTGGGAGGCCTCATGGATCCGGCTCCTGCTTTGGTTGGCAAGGAGCCACAGATTAAACCGCGCGCCGGCAGGGTGTGCGCTACTTCTTCTTGGCTTCTTCGAGACAGGCAGCGAGCTTCTCGAAGTAGGCGAGCGCCTTCGGGGTCGGCACGACGGACTTCGTGCGCATGTCCGCGCCGGTATCGTCGAGCGTGACGAGACCTTGCTGTTTGAGGCGCGTCAGCTTGCGGTGCACGGTTGCCGGCGCGCCGGCCGCCGACAGCGCCATGGTTTCCGTCACCGTCAGCGTGCGGCCCGCGTGCCAGGCCGCCGTGAGGGCTTCGAGCAGCCGTTCTTCGGCCGCGTCCAGCTTCGGCACGGAGGGCAAGGCCTGAACCGCCTGCGCGAGATTCAGGAAGCGGAAGTAAGCGTCGACGAGATGTTTTTTCGTCATTGTCATGCGCTTGCTTGAGCGCCCAAGGAAAGTGGCAGGGTGATGCAGTGGATCATACTCGGTCGGGTCTGACGTTCGGAACACAAAATCACTTATCAAGCTGATAAGCAACTGCTATCATGCGAAGCAATCGAGTTGGCAACAGGTTACTGAGAGATGGCCGATTGCTTGCGCGAGAACCTGAGAGAAGATGAGAAAAGCGGTGAAATAGGCGCCGCCTGGCAATGAGCTAGGCGGCGTTTTTATTTGAGCGATGAGTCAATCGCCGAGGCGCCGCCGCAACGGCGCAACCGTTACCATCAGCCATAACATCAGTTTGATCGTGTAGATCATAATCAGACTGCCGCTCAGATCTCCGACGACCATGACCACGAAGCGCCGGGCCGCGCCCGCAGCTTCGCCATGCATCGCGAGCCAGATTTGATGGAGCGCGGGACTGGCAATCGAATAAAGAAGAATGAGCAAAAGCAGACGCTTCGCCGTCAGATTCGATAGCGACGTGCGTAATCCGAGCACACCCGTCGCGAACAGATAAATGAGATAAGGCGCGAGTGCGGAAATCGTGCCGTAGAAAAGGGAACGCACTGGATCGTCCGGAAAATACAGAAAGACGCAACTGACCCAGGCGGCGCATAACATGCCTATTGCGCCGGCCTCACCAAAAAGCAGCGTGCAAAGCAGACGCATCCCGGCGGGCAAATATATCCAGTTGGCGCCCGGAACGTATTCCGAATGCGGAAACAGCAGTTCGTTTGCGACAAGTGTGATGAGAAAGAGCGCGGCGGTGCCCGCGATAATCGGGCCGCGTTGACGCAGATAATTCATAGTAATTAGAACCGTGAGGCGCTGACGCGGCGAGACTCTAGCACGCGGCGGCGGCGATTGTCGCATTGCGCAAATGCTCGCGGCAAATAGACGCGCAAATCCGATACAACAATTTTCAGTCTCGCGATCGAATCCGGGAGTCATGCGCCTATGATTGAATGCGCACGCTTTATTACATAGGACGACGTGCGTGCTATTAGTATCCTGCGCCGTCTCTCCGCCTCGTTTCGGCAATGCCCATTCAATCCGACGATCAAATACCGCCCAGCATCGACACGGTTCGCGCTTTGCGCATGGCGGGCCGCGCAGCGGAAGCGCAGGCGATGCTGCGCCGCATTGCCGCGTTGCGCGATGCCGGCGGCGTCTGGGCGGGGCAGATTGGCATCGACATGAGCTATCTCGGCATGTTCGCGGAAGCGGAGCCGTGGCTGAGGCGCGGCCTTCTCGATCCGTTGCCCGACGTGTTCCGCTTCCAGCTCACCGAGGAGCTGCTCATGACGCTATTGAGCCTCGGCAAATATCGCGAAGCGCACGAACTGCATCGGGCCGATCGCGGGATCGGGCGCGCCGAGGCGCTCCTCGACACGCTATTCGCAGGCGACGGCGCGTGGTTCGAGAGACTGAAGCCGAAGATGCTCGGCATGGACGAGCCGGTCGCCGGCAAGTCGATCCTGCTCATCGCCGAAGGCGGGTTCGGCGATTTCGTGCTCTTTTCGCGCTATGTCGACGTCCTGCTGCGAGAGGGCGCGCGTGAGGTCGTGATTGAACTGTTCGACTTCTGGCGCGATGCCGTGCGCCCGCGAGAGCGCGTTCGTCACGCTGTACCGACGGCCGAGGCGCGCGCCGAAGAAGCGCAACGCTGCGACCGCATCGCCACCGTGTTCCATCTGTGGGCGCGCTATCAGTCGTCGCCTTACGCGCCGCAGGAGAATCCGGCGGCGCTGATCGGCCTCGAAACCGCGAAGGCCTTGCCGCGCGAGGCGAGCGCGCTGTTGAACGCGCACGGTCCGCGACCCAAAGTCGGCCTGATCTGGCGCAGCGGGAGCAGTGCGCGACACGAGCCGTACCGGTCGATGCCACTGCACGAGCTTGCCGCCGTGCTCGCCGATGCAACGTGCGATTTCTTTTCGCTGCAAGTCGGCGAATCGAGCGAGGCGGAGCGCGCGCTGATGCAGGCGCACGGTGTAAGCGACATGGCGCCGAATCTGCACACGTTCGGCGACACCGGGCGCGCTTTCGAGTCGCTCGACCTCATCATTTCGATCGACAGCGGTCCGGCGCATCTTGCCGCCGCGCTGAATCGTCCGGTATGGGTGCTGCTCGCGCAGGCGTGCGATTGCCGCTGGTACGACTGCAGGCGATTCACGCCGTGGTACCCGTCCATGCGTCTTTACCGCCAGACGCAACTCGGCGACTGGTCGCATCCGCTGGCGGATTTGCGGACGGACCTGGCGCGATTCGCGTCGTTGAAGCGCGCTTAAGGCTTGCGCAACGCCTGAGTGCGCCGAAAGCCGCGAAAGCGTTCGCGCCGGTGCTCTTCGTCGAAATGCGCGCGCGCCGGCTTCACGAGATCGCTGCGCGAGACGATGCCGACGAGCCGCATCGATTCCTTGTCCGTCACGACCGGCAAGCGTTCCAGTTCATGCACGGCAAGGCGCGTCGCGGCGAGACGGCACGGTTCGCCGGGCAGCGCGACCACGGGCGCGGCATCGCTTTGTCGCGCGAGCGCCTCGCCGATGGTGCCGGCTTGCGACGTCCCCGCGAACGCCGCCAGTCCCGCGCGATCCAGCATGCCGACGAGCGCGCCGTCGCGCACGACCGGATACGCGCGGTGCGCCTGCTGCGGCCCGAAATGCCGCGCGAGCACATCGGCGAGCGGCGTGGCGGCGTCGACGGTGCTGACATCGCGCGTCATCACTTCATCCACGTGATGACGCTCCAGCGGGTCCACGCCGTATTCGCGATAGATGTGATAACCGCGCCGCGCGATCTTCTCCGTCATGATCGAGCGGCGCATGACCACGGTCGCGAAGCCGTGCGCGACGAGCGTCGCGGCCAGCAGTGGCAGCAGCGCATTGCTGTCGTGCGTGAGGCCGAACGCGAAGACGATGGCCGTGAGCGGCGCGCCCAATGTCGCGCCGAGCGTCGCGGCCATGCACACGAGCGGCCAGAGCGCGGTGTCGTGGCCCGGCAGGACCGCGCCGAGCACGGTGCCGAGTCCCGCGCCGAGCATCAAAAGCGGCGCGAGCACGCCGCCCGACGTACCCGAAGCCAGCGCAACGACCCAAATTACCGCCTTCACGGCCAGAATGGCGAGCGCGGCCTGAATAGCGATGTGCTGGTGCAACAGATCGCCGATCACGTCATAGCCGACGCCCAATGCGCGCGGCTCCATGAATCCGCCGATGCCGACCACGACGCCGCCGATGGCCGGCCACCACATCCAGTGCAGCGGCAGCTTGCCGAACGCATCTTCCAGCTTGTACAGCGCCGCGGAGAGCCCCGAGGCGAGGGCACCCGACAACAGCCCCGCGACGAGGCACGACAACAGCGAAATCATGTGCGGCGGCTCGGTCTGCATCGGGAAGAGCGCGCCGGTGCCGAAGACGAACGCTCGTGCGAAACCGGCCACGGCGCAAGCCAGCGCGACGGGCAGGAAACTGCGCGGCCGCCATTCGAAGAGCAGCAGTTCGACCGCGAGCAGGACGGCCGCGACCGGCGTGCCGAACACGGCGGTCATGCCCGCCGCCGCCCCCGCGACGAGCAGCGTCTTGCGTTCGGCAGCAGTCACGTCGATGCACTGCGCGATGAGCGAGCCGAGCGCGCCGCCTGTCATGATGATCGGGCCTTCCGCGCCGAACGGCCCGCCGCTGCCGATCACGATGCCCGACGACAGCGGCTTGAGCACCGCCACCTTCGGCGACATGCGGCTCTTGCCGAAGAGAATTGCTTCGATCGCTTCGGGAATGCCGTGGCCGCGAATCTTCTCGGAGCCGAAGCGCGCCATCAGCCCGACGATCAGCCCGCCGATCACCGGAATCACGATGACCCAGATGCCGAGTGTGTTCAGCGCGGGCGAGCGGTCTTCGATCGAAAACGTCTGGAAAAAGAAGATGTTCGTGAACAGATGGATGAGCGCGAGCAGCACGACCGCCGCAAGCGTGCTGATGCCGCCGATGACCGCAGCCAGCCCGCACATGCGCAGCAGCCGGTCGTTCACGGAAAAGTCGCGTTTATGATGGTTCATGTCTGTCACTCCAGGAAACTCCGCGGGACTCAGAGATCGATTTGCGGGACGCGAAACGCGCCTTCCAGCGATTTCAACTCCGCGCGATGCAGCGCCGCGAGCCGCGCGAGCACTTGCTCGCCGCGCGCTTCGAGATGCACCTGCACTTGCCGCCGGTCCTCGGCGCTTTGCTCGCGACGCACGAGCCCGAGGGCTTCGCAGCGTGTGACGAGCGCCACGACGCCGTGATGATGTGACTGCAATCGCTCGGCCAGCTCGCCGACCGTCGCCCAGGCGCGGCCCGGAAAGCCCTTGATGTGCAGAAGCAACAGATATTGCAGCGGCGTGATGCCTTCTTCCTGCGCGGCGCGCTCGGAAAACCGCTCGAAGCGGCGCATCTGATAGCGGAATTCGGAGAGTTGCTCGAAGTCGGGCTTGGCGAGTGTGCGTGCGGTTTTCATTCGGTTTCTTCGTGCGCTCAGGCGCTTTTGCGCTCGCCGGCGAAGCTCTGGCGATACAGCCCGGCAATCAGATCCGTTTCGGTGATCATGCCGAGCAGGCGCTCGTTGTTATCGACCACCGGAATGTGGTGATGCCCGAAGTCCGCGAACATCGGCACCAGCTCCGCGATCGCCGTGCGCGAATCGACCGTGCAGACGTCGGTCGTCATCAGCGAGCCGACGCGCGGCGGCGCTTGCACCGGGCCGCGCATGATGCGCTCGACGGCGCGCGCGAAGGCATCGCGAGGCGCCGACCGATGCGCGGGCGCGAGGTCCGCCCGTGTGACGATGCCGCGCACGCGCCGCGTCGCGTCGATCACCGGCAGCGCCTTCACGCGATGCCGCGCGAGTAACGAAAGCGCGTCTTCGACAGTCGTGTCCGGCGTCACGGACACCACGCCGCGCGACATGATGTCTGCGCAACTGAATTCCGTGAAGCGGCGCGCGTAGGCCTGCAATTGCGTTTCGCGCAGGAGCGCCTCCAGGTCGTCCGGATCGATGTCGAGCATTTCGCTGCGGCGCGCGAGCACGGCTTCGAGATCGGCGCGCGTGAACGCAGTGGCGTCCGGCGTCTTCGGCGAAGCCTGCGCGACGTGCGGATAGCGGTGCCCCGTCAGCGCGTGAAACACGATGGCCGAGCACAGCAGCGCCGCCGACTGGATGGCAACGGGCGCGAGCACGAAGCCGTAGCCGAGCGCGTGGATGGACGGGCCGCCGAGCACCGCCGTCAACGCGACCGCGCCCGAAGGCGGGTGAACGCAGCGCAACGCGAACATTCCGCATATGGCGAGCGCAATGGCGAGCGCGGCGGCATCGACCGGATCGTGGATCAGCGCCGCGCACGTGACGCCGACGACGGCGGAGACGAGATTGCCGCCGATGATCGACCACGGCTGCGCGAGCGGACTCGCCGGCACGGCGAACAGCAGCACGGCGGAGGCGCCCATCGGCGCGATCAGGAACGGAATCGCCGATTTGTCGCCCACGAGCAGATGCGCGATGCCGCCCGTCAGCGCAATGCCGATCAGCGCGCCCGCGCCCGCGCGCAGCCGTTCGGTCCATTTGAGGGGGACGGGAGCGGGAAGGAAACCATGTAGCCAGCGAAAAAGGATGGTGCGCGACACGTTTTCTGCGGGAATCTTTTAGCGGGATCAGTGAATCGCGCGTCGGGCGCGCGGCGAAGCGTGAAATTATATCGCAACGTGATACAAATTGTCGCGGCGACATCGGCTCCTGTACGATGAACGTTCGCGCGTTTTCTCGTGAGCCGAACATGAGCCGGTTCTTCATGCGATTCCACCACGCGTTGGCGATGTGCCTGCTCGCGACGCCAGCGTGGAGCGCGCCGACGCCGGATGCCGACGATCCATCGACCATCGTGAGCGACGTGCATGAGTTCGTCGTGGCCGAAGACGGCTCCGTGACGGAAGACGACCGCACGGTGCTGCGCGCGAACACGCCGGCCGGCGTCGACGAAATTGCGCAGCGTTACGTCTGGTACGACCGCAGCGTGTCCAACGTGGAGATCGTCGAGGCCTATTCGATCGATGCAAACGGCGCGCGCCACGACGTGTCGCCCGAGCAGATCCACGACATTCAGGAGCCGCGCTCCGCAGGCGCGCCGACGTTTCAGGACGCGAAGCTGCGCGCGGTGATCTTTCCGGCCGTCGGCGTCAGCTCGACGGTGCATCTTCATTCGCGAAAAAGTCAGGCGAGTCCGGTCATTCCGGGCCAGTTCGGCTATTACGTCGAGTCGGGACAGCGGCCGGTGCTGGACCAGCAGCTCGTCTTCGATCTCCCCGCGACGAAGCCGCTCCATGCCGATACGCGCGGCTATGTGGCGCGCGCGCCCGTCACCGAAAACGGCCGCACGCGCTACGAGTTCGACTACCGCCGGGAGCGGATCGCGCGCATCGAAAGCGGCTCCGTCGGCTATGCGCAGTACGGCGACCGGCTGATGGTTTCCACGTTCCCCGACTACGCGAGCTTCGCGGCGAGCTATCGCGCGTCCGCCGCCGATGCCAGCGCGAGCGATCCCGCCGTGCGCGCGCTCGCGCAGTCGCTCACCGCGCACGACGCCGACGCACGCGCAAAGGCGCGAACGCTGTACGACTGGGTGCGCCGCAATATCCGCTATGTGGCGATGTTCATCGGGCAGAGTCCGGCCGTGCCGCACCGCGTGACCGATGTACTCGCGAACCGCTACGGCGATTGCAAGGACCATGTCGCGCTGTTCGGCGCGTTGCTCGGCGCAGTCGGCATTCGCAACGAGCCTGCGCTCATCGGGCTGGGATCGGTGTATTCGCTGCCGGCGGTGCCGGGTTACGGCGCGGGCGCAATCAATCACATCATCACGTATTTGCCGGACTTCGCGATGTACGCGGACAGCACGGCGTCGAGCGTCGAGTTCGGCTTCCTGCCGCTCGCGGATATGGACCGGCCGACGCTGCTCGTCGATAGCGGCGCGCTCGCACGCACGCCCGCGACGCAGCCGTTGTCGCGCACGGCGCGTCTGCAGATCGATGTCGCGCCGCAAGGCGAGGCGAAGTTCGCCTATTGGGTCGAGGACGCGGGATGGAGCGCGGAACTGGAGCGCATGAATCTGCGGCTCGCAAGCGCGCAACGGCGCGACCAGATAGCGGCGGACCGTTTGCGTTATACGAATCTGCGCGGCGCGGGCGCGCTGACGACGACCGATATCGACGCCACCAGCGGCCCCTTTGCGACGACGCTGCGCGGCACGCTCGACGACGTCGTCTGGCCGACCGGCACGACAGCGTTGCCCGCGCTGACGAGCCTGTCCGGCGGCATCGCCACGCAGACGCGCAACTGGCTTGTGGAGCGCACGCGCACGCAGCCGTACTTGTGCGTGAGCGGCGCGTATGACGAGGTATCGCAGATCGCGCTGCCGAAGACGATGCGCGTCGTCGAGGTCCCCGACGATCTCGAACTGACGAGCGGGTTCTTTCGCTATCGATCGCGTTATGTATTCGACGCGGCGAGCAATGTGATCCAGATATCGCGCACGCTCGATGCCCGTTTCGGCAAGCAGGTGTGTTCGCCTGACGATTTCGTGGCGGCGCTGCCCGCGCTCAAGAGAATCGAACGAGATACGCAGGCACAGATCATCGTCAAGATATCGGCGCAATGAGCGCGGTTACTGCGTATCGCGCGCCACGCGAAGGCCGTTTTGCGACTGGCGCACGCTCGCGCTGTATTTGAAGCGCGTAGCCGACTGCATGTAGTCTGCACCTTCGCGCCAGGAACCGCCGCGAATCACGCGCACCGAACAGGAAGGCTCGTCCCACGCGCGGCCATCGGCGGGCGCGCCTTTGTATGAACTGTGCCAGCAGTCGGCGACCCATTCCCACACGCTGCCGTTCATGTCGTACAGGCCATAGCCGTTGGGCTTGAACGAACCGACGGGCACCGGCGCATCCGGGTGATACGGCTCACCGCAATCCTTGCAGTCGGCCGTGCCTTTGCTCATTTGATCACCCCACCAGAACGTGCTTTGCGTGCCACCGCGCGCGGCGAATTCCCACTCGGCTTCGCTAGGCAAACGATAGGGCTTGCCGCCGACTTTACTCAACCACTTCACGTAGACCTGCGCATCGTCCCAACTGACATTGCGCATCGGCGAATTGGCGGGCGGCGGGGCGCTCGCGTTGCTGTCGGGCGCGATGCGCGTGCAGGCGCCCGCATCGGCGCACGCATTCCATTGCTCGACCGTCACTTCATATTTGCCGATGGCAAACGGCCGCCCAAGCGTCACGCGATGCGACGGCTTCTCGCCCGGATCGTCGTTGTTGCTGCCCATCGTGAACGTGCCGGGCACCACGGGGATAAGCAGCGGGCACTGCGGGCAGTCCTTGATTTCGTTGCCGGTCGGCTTGGGCGTGACGCTGGCGGCCGTGATTTGCGGGGTGCTCGTGACTGCGCTAGCGGGCATCGCAGCCGCTGCGGGCGAGGCCGCGACGGATGGCTTAGCGCTCGCCGTCGCCTTGAGCCGATCGATGCGGGCCTTCGCGAGCGCAGCGAACCGCCCGTTCGGATAAGACTTCAGGTAAGCCTCGTAATCGCTCGGATAGGTGCTGTCCTTGATGGACTCCCAGAACGCGAGCTCGTATTGTTCGCTGCTGTCCTTCGGGAGAATGCCGCGCATGCGGATTCGTCCGCCATTCATATCGGCGGTTTCCGCCATCGCCGGCAGGATTGCGATTGCGCGTCCGAGAGTGACAGGCCCGTTCAGCGTCGATGCAAGCCAGGGACGCTGCGCGCCCCGCGAGTTGCGGGCAACGTCGGCGGCGGCCAGATCGAAGGAGGCCGACGTTATCTGCTTCTCTCTGGCGAACGCGCGCAAGAGCGCCGCGGTATAGCGACCGTTGCGCCCGTCTTCTTCAGCGCCCGCGTTGGGTTGCGCTGCGAATGCAAGGAGCGTGCGCGGCGGCAGATGAATCGCTTGAACCGAAGCGTGGCGCGACGGATCGTCGAGACACATGTCGAGTACGACGATGTTCGCAGCAAGCGGCCTCGCGCGGGCCATGCGTTCGGCGATAGCTTGCGCTGCGATGCCCTTCTTGAGTAAAGCGGCGGATTGCGTGTCGCGCGCATCGATCGGCAAGAGAAGCGCATTGCCGGCCAGTTGCACGCCGTGTCCTGCGAAGTAGATCAATGCGGTATCACGCGGACCCAGTCGGTCGATGAACGACTCGATGGCTTGCTGCATTGCATCGCTATTTAGATTCGTGCGGCGCGTCACGCTAAGGCCCATTGCCGACAGTGCCGCGCTCATCTCGTTCGCATCGTTCAGGGCGCTTTCGAGGGGATGCTCGTCGTAAGCATCATTGCCCATCACGAGCGCGACTCTTTGCTCTGCGTCGACGCTGTGAGCGAATGCCGAGGATGGCGGCTGTCCGGATTGCGCGAATGCCACGCTCATGGCGACGAACATGCCTGCGATGAAGAGGGTTCGCCACATATTCCCACCCTGTTGCGTCTGGCGTTGAGGGAGAAGCATCCGTGCAGCACAAACAACGATAGCACGCTGTCAGCCTCTATTTGATCCCCTAAAAGTAGGTATTCGGATGCATTGTCCGCATCCCCTCCCACGCATGTATCTTTTTAAGTCGCTGCGTCCTAATCTGAAAGCCGGGTTTGACCGTTGGCCTGTGACCGGCCTTTCTTTGAAGAGGCATCCGAAACATGCTGAGAAGAACTGTGTTGGGAGCGCTCGCTTCGATTGCGGCGCTTGCCGCGGACGCATCGTTTTCCGCTGGGCGTAGCCGCACGCCCGCGCCGGCAAATGCGGAGGCTTACATCATCTGGCCGCCGGACGGCGCGGTGCTTTCAGGCGGCAAGCTATGGGTCCGCATGGGGCTGCGCAACATGGGGGTGTGTCCGAAGGGCATCGACATGCCTAACGCGGGGCATCACCATCTGCTGATCGATGCGGACCTGCCGCCGCTCGATCAGGAGATTCCGTCGGACCGCAATCATCTTCACTACGGCGCGGGCGAAACGGATGCGCGCGTCGAGTTGTCGCCCGGAAAGCACACACTGCAACTGCTCATGGGCGATTTGAATCATGTACCGCACGATCCGCCTGTTTATTCGAAGAAGATCACGGTCACGATGAAATAGGCGGGGGCGTCTTTCACCTGATGCATGCACCGTCCGGCGCATTTTCAGAAGGACACGACATGAACCAACGCACTGCTCGCGCGCTTGTGCGCGCACGTTCGATCCTGCTCGCGGCCACGCTGGCCGCGCCGTTCACGGCAAGCCATGCGGCAGGTGGGCCGACGCCGGCGCCCGCGAACGCTTATGCGTATATTGGCTATCCCAACGACGGTCAGACGCTTCCGGCGGGCAAGCCTTTTCGCGTGTGGTTCGGCTTGCGATTCATGGGCGTCGCCCCGCGCGGCGTCAAGTTTCCGAACACGGGGCACCATCATTTGCTAATCGATACGGACTTGCCGCCGCTGGATCAGGAGATTCCCTCTGATCGCAATCATCTGCATTACGGCGCAGGCGAAACAGAGACGATGCTCGAATTGCCGCCCGGTAAGCACACCCTTCAACTCTTGCTTGCAGATGACCGGCACATTCCGCATAACCCGCCCGTCTATTCGAAGAAGATCACGATCTACGTCAGGTGAAGGTGTCTCCCAATAACAAACAGTCGGAGTGCGAAGTGTTTGTTGGGAACCGATAGGCCGCGCGAGCCAGAGTCGAGGCAGACGAAGCGCAAAGCCTTGTGCGGCAACAAAATGCGGCAATCAGCGGAAATATGGCACAGGCCGTGCATTGTATCGGCCCGAGCAAACACATTGCTCGAACCCAACCGACGCGCAATGCGCAACCAAGGAGAACCACCATGAAGACGCTGACGATCCACGACCTTCCTCTCACCGAACAACTCGACCGCCGCGCCATGTCGGCCGTGCGCGGCGGCACGTCGTTCTACTTTCCCGGCTATGACGTTTCGAAGGTAGAACTCTCGTTCGATACGCAGCAGTTCATTGGCCAGACGCAGAACACGAAGAATCAGAACGGCGTGGGCGTGGCGTTCGGCGGCAACATCACGTCGAAGGTCGAGCCGAAGCAGGAAGCCAGTAACACCAGCACCATCAACATCGGATCGGGCTTCTTGCCGCGCTAATCCCGTCACCGTCAACCATCGAGCCAGGAACCGACATCATGACTACGCTGACCATCCACGATCTCGTCCATCACGCCGAACTGGGCCGCCAGGAAATGTCCGCTGTGCGCGGCGGCACGAGCTTCTACTTCCCGAGCTACAAGAGCAGCTTCGATCTGAGCGCCACGACACAGCAACTGACTAATCAGGCGCAAAACACACTCAACGAAAACGGCGTGAACGACGCATTCGCGCACAAGATCACGTCCGACGTCGCGCCGCATCAGAAGGCAGATAACACGAACCACATCAATGTCTTCGGGCCGTATGCAATGTAGGGCAGTAGGTGTTTCATGTTGTTCGCAGTAGCAGCGGAGCGCGGGGAGCTCCGCTGAATTCACCGCCTGAGTTCTGGCGGCGCGGCTCGCTCGCCGTTCCCGAGACGACAAGCGGGCCGCATTCGAGCGCGGTTAGTAAGTGACGCGCATTCCTCGTACTAGCATGATCGTTGGAGCACATCGTGCAAGTCCTCGTGCCTTCGTTGCGCCTGATGACCGGATGCGCAATTCTCAGCGCCGCCGCGCTGCTTGCGGGCTGCATCGATGTGAAAGTGCCGGTCTATAAGCGCCCGGATACGCCGGAAAAGACCGCGTTCACGACAATGGATGCCGTCAAGGCAGATCCGACGGAAACGATTCGGCCCGACTGGTGGAAGCAGTTTCAAGACCCTTATCTTGACGGACTCATCGAGAAAGCCATCAACGGCAACTTCGATATCAAGGTGCTCGCGGCACGCATCCAAGTGGCGGGCGCGCAGATCGGGGAGGCTCGCGCGGGCGCGCTCCCGTCGATGGATGTCGGAGCGGGCGCGAGCTTCGAGAAGACGACGGGCCAGACATTCACGAAGCAATACAACCTCGGCACGCAAGTGAATTGGGACATCGATATCTGGGGCGCGGTGGAAAAGGGCGTGCAGGCTCAGAAAGCCGAATATCGCGCGAGCGAAGCGGACTGGCGTGCTGGCTATCTTGAGCTCGTGGCAAACGTATCCACCACTTACTTCCAGATTCTTCAGTTCGACGATCAGATCCAGCAACAAACGCTGACCATCGCGACGAACGAAAAAATACTGACCATATTCGAAGGAATGGAGAAGAACGGCCTCGTGCCGCATACGCAGGTACTGACGCAACGCGCCGAGTTGAACCGGCTCACGCGCGATTTGCTCGAACTGCGCCGTGCGCGAGACCTCGCAGACAATGCGCTTGCGACGCTGACGGGTGTCCCGGCTGGCGAATTCAAGCTGCCTGACGGTCAGTTGCAGAAACGCGTGCAGGTTCCGCCTGTGCCTTCCGGCCTGCCATCGCACTTGCTGGCGCGGCGGCCTGATCTGATCGCTGCCGAGTATCGCGTACTCGAGTCCTACGATCTCGTGGGACAAGCGAAGCTCGCTCAGCTACCGACCATCAGCCTGACGGGGCGCGGTGGCACCGCGAGTTTTGCGCTGACGGACTTAATGAAGTCCTTCACGTTCGGCTTCATGCCGAGCATCAATATTCCGATTCTCGATCCGAGCGTGCGCGCGCACGTCAAGACGACTGAAGCGCAAAGCACGGTAGCCGAACAGCAATATCGGAGCACGGTCATGAACGCGTTCGAGGAAGTGGAGAATGCGCTCGTCAATCTAAATTCGCACACCAGGCAGCGCGATGAACTGCAGCAGGAAGTCGCGCACCTGACAATCGTTGCCGCGCAAATCGATGCGCAACTGAAGGAAGGCGTGATCTCTCAACTCGAAGTGTTCGAGACCGAACGCACGTTGCTTGCCGCCCAACTTGCCTTGCTCGCGAATCATCAGCAGATCTTGTCCGATACGGTGACGCTCTACAAGGCGCTAGGAGGCGGCTGGCCGGCTGTCGATGTGCAGAGAGCCGCTGTTGAAAAGAAGTACTGACGATACGCTAACGACTGTTCACAAACCGGCGGTGCCGCAATATGGCGTTTGCCGCCGCTACCGTGCAATTGACTAAGCGAATGCGTGACTTAAACTTTCATGAGCCCGTCAGTGCGCTGCGCACGATGAATGGCGGGAATCCCTCTGGTCCTACCGCCCCGTTTGCGGCGGTCGGACGCATCGTGTGAACTGACATGGCCCCAGGCGAACCGATAGCGGAAGCGCAGCCACGCGTGGACGAATCATTCGATGTCGTCCTCCAGCCGTTGCTGCGCGGCGATCCGGCGCACGCGTTGAGCGAGATTCGCATCGACGAAGACCTTTTCGCAATAGGGCGCGCTGAAGCGCCGTTCGACGAAAGTCCGCCAGAAGCCGTGGCGCAACTGTCGCGGCGCCATGCGCGCGTCTTTATCGAGCACGGCAGCGTTTATATCGCGGATCTCGGAAGCAAGAATGGAACGGCCTTGAATGGCACGCCCGTGCGGGACGTGCCCGCTCGCCTAAAGAGCGGCGACGAGATCTCGTTCGGCAGCAGGCTCTCTTATCGCGTGCAATTCGTGCCACGCCGACGTCGCGCTTGTGTGCCGAAATCCGTCGCGGTGACGTTCGTGCCGCTGCGGGAAGACTTGGGTCTGGAGCCGATAGAACTCACGCAGTTCCCTTTCCTGGTCAGCAAGACCGACGACATCTTCGCGCGCTACCGGCCGCGTTATCCGCATCAGGTCAACTACGTGTCGCGCCGTCACGCACATGTGTTCGTGAAAGCCGGCGCGCCGTTCGTCGAAGACCTCGGCAGCACGAACGGTACCTTCGTGAACGGTCAACGCATAGGCGATTCGGCTATCGAACTTAAAGACGGCGACACAGTGGCCTTCGGCGGCACGCACTTCGCCTACCGAGTGAGTCTGCATGGCGCCGAAAGCGAATCGACGCTCACAGAATTGGCCGCCGCGACTCCTCTTAATGCGCACAACGAGCGTGACAGCGATAAGACCACGTTTGTCGGGTCTGCGCATTCGTTCCTCGACATATTCTGCATCGACCAATCCGCAGCGGGCGATGACGAGATCAACACAGACGCGCAAGCTGCATCGATCGCTAGACAAACATCGTCCGACGACAACGCGAGGCGCGGCAAAGTTGCGCTGTTCGTGCATGAACTACATAAGGCTTTTGCGAGTGACGACGCCCGCGCCACGCGGCGCACTCGCGTCGTGATATCCGGCGTTTTGCTTTTGCTTACGGTGGCGGGCTTGGCGATATTCCATAGCGGTTCACCGGAGCGGCGTGCGAGGTCGCTGATGGCGAGCGCTAACTACGCGCAGGCGGCTGTGTTGAGCGACGACTATTTGCGACTGCATCCGCAAGATGCGCCCTTCGTTTCGATCAACACGGAGGCCGTGCTCAAAGCAGATGTGCCGCGCTGGCTCACGGGGCTGCGCAACGGTGAGTACGCGAACGCGGACGCCATCATCGCGCAGATGCAAGCGTTGAGTCAGCACAACCGGGAAGTCGGTTCGCTACTCGACGAACTGCGTTGGGTCGGCAAGCTGGAGCGTTTCGTGATGGGCCGTGGCGGCCCGGACGCGCCTATTCAGATGTGTGCGGATGAACCGCGTATCGCAGACATTCTCAAGCACTGGGAGTCGGACGCGGCAGGTCATCAGCGGGACCTCGACCGGATTGCGGGTTACGTGCCCGAATTCCGCGATCCCTACGCGCTTGCGCTCAGCCATCTGCGCAAGCTGCAAAGCGACGATTCTGTCTATCTCGCTGCCATCGATCGCTTGAATGCCGGTATCACCAAGAGCCTCGCTACCGACGATCTCGATGCAATCACAGCGATGCTGAAGGACTATGCGGATCGATATCCGCGGCTTCGCGGTCTCGATCGCCTTCGCGCCGACGCGACCGCCTACGCGAGCCTAGAAAGCGCAATAACAGCGAAAAGCCTCGCGCCGCTCGCAGAGTGGCTGCGAACAACTCAGTTTTCAACGCCGCCCTTTAAGACCAAGTGGACGGAACTGAGCGCACATCAGTTGCCGCCTGCCACGGTGATGACCCAATACGCCGCTGTGTCGGATGCCTGGCGCAACGGACGTAGTGCAGAAGCTATCGCTGGTCTGCAGAAGATTCCGTCTGGTTCTTGGTCGTCAGCCTTACAGAACGAACTGAGTCACAAGAAAGCGGTGGCTGCCCAGTTCTATGAATTACAAAAAGCACGCGGCTCAAAAGGCTATGAAGACGCTTTGCTCTCGTTTTATGAAGCGCTAGACGTGCAAAGCGACGGCTATTTTGTTAGGGCCATTGCGTCCGACATGACCGCACTCAACGGCAAAGCGCTTGCGCGGGGGCAAACGTGGATGACTCAGGCGCAGTCGCTCTGGGAACAATACCGGACGAACGGCGGAATCGGCGGATCCCAACGGCTCGAGTCCGATGTATCGGAGAGCTTCCGAACGCAGGCGCGTCGCCTGTCGGACGCGCACGACGCGTCCACGCGCGGCATGAGAATGCTCAGGCAAGTCAAAGCGAGTGACGCGGCGAGTCAGAGCAAATGGACGGCTCTCAGCAAAGAAATCGACGATGAAGCAGAACTGCAACGTCGCTCGCTCCAAGACCTTCGCATGGTGCTCGAGCCGTCACTGCTGCAGGCCAAGCTGAACTTGTTGGGAGGAGGGAGTGGTGAAGCACAACGCGTCCCTTAGACCATTCTCCGAAGCGCTCGGCGATCACGGCGCGGAAGGCATCGCCATTCTGACCGCCGAGCCGCTCAAGCTGACGCAAGCCGTCGTGATCGCGATGGTTGCGCTCGTCGTTGCGGCGCTCGCCTGGTCTTTCATCGGCCATGCGGACGTCATGGTGACTGCGCAAGGCACCCTCGCACCAGAATCGGAGGTTCGTCGCTTTTACGCCCCGATCGACGGTGAATTGGCCGATCTGTATATCGCGGAAGGACAACCCGTGCGCAAGGACGATGTCGTCGCGCGGCTCAACGCACGCGGCGCAATCGAGGCCGCGACGAATGCATTGGAAGCCCAGTTGAAGCTCGACGACGCAGAGCGCGAATGGAAGCAGTTTCCTGAGAAGAAGTTGTTGATGGAGCGCCGAATCGCGGCGCTGAAGGATCAGATGGAAGTGGAAGAGCATCAGCATCAGCAACGGGTGAGCGAAGGCACCAGCAAGCTCGCCGAAGGCCAGAGGGCGCAGTTACAGGAACAGCGCAGCACGCTGGAAAACGCGCGCCGGGCTCGCGACGCGGCAAAGAACGAGCTGGATCGATTCACGCGGCTCTTCGCTTTGCCAGGCGGCGGCGGTGTGTCGGAGTCGCAAGTGGAAGCGAAGCGGAATGTCTATCTCGAGGCCGACGGCGCATATCGTGTGGAGCAAGCAAAACTCGCTGAACTCGATTTCCGCTTGAGTCATGAATTTAAGCAGGCAAAGGCGCAACTCGAAACGAGCGGCCAGGAAGCAACCAGTCTCAGGCTGCAATACGAATCGGCCATGCGTGAAGTCGCGAGTACGGAAGACAAGCTGCGCTTGCAGTTGCAAACGGCACGCCTCGTCGCGGACGCCGCCGCGCGCATCCGGTTCGAAAACATCGACAAGGACAATTTCCTGTTGATACTCGCTCCTGTGTCGGGTGTGGTGACGGACGTGACCTCGACACAGCCGGGCGACAAGATTCAGGCGAATGCGCCGCTTGGAGGCATCGCGCCGGCCAACGCCAGGCCGGTGCTGAAGATTGAGATCGCGGAGCATGACCGCGCCTTTCTGCGCGAAGGGCAGCGCGTGAAGCTGAAGTTCAATGCATTTCCGTATCAGCGATACGGCGTGATCGACGGCACGCTTGCGTTCATTTCGCCGGCAACGAAGCCAGGCGCGGCCACCAAGCAACCGGTCTATGAAGGACGCGTGACGCTGGACCGTGACTCCTACCAGATTGCCGGAACGCGCTATCCGCTTCGCTACGGAATGACCGCTTCGGCCGAGATCGTAGTGCGCGAGCGGCGACTCATCGACTTGGGACTCGATCCTTTCCGCAGCGTAGCGGGATAAACCGAACGGAGAAGAACATGACGGCGATTGTGCGTATCGACGACGAAGTAGTCGATGTAGGCGAATTCCTCAGGCTATTGAAGCTGAACGGTCAGTTCGATAGCCTCGTCGAGCAACTGGTGCGCGACAAGCTGACGGTGCGCGCGGCAAAGAAGGCAGGCGTCGCACTCACGGCGGATGAGATTCAGACACGAGCCGACCAATTCCGGCGAATTCGCGGGCTGCACCGCGCGGCGGACATGAACAACTATCTGGACGCGCTCGACGTAAGTCTCGATGAATTCGAGGCTTATATCACCGATACGCTGTACCAGGAGAGAATGCTGGAGCAGGTCGGCACGCAGGGCGCGATCGAAGAGTTCTTTCAACTCAATTCACCGCGCTTCGACAGCATCGAAGTCCGCCACATCGTGCTGGATTCCGCGGGAAGCGCCAAAGAGATGATGTCCTATCTCAACGACGATCCCGACAGCTTTGCCGATATGGCTCGTGAGCACTCTCTTGCCGATACCCGTGACGAGGGCGGTCTGATCGGTCGTGTGATGCGGGGACAGTTGCGCCCGGATATCGAAGCGAAAGTGTTCAACGCCGAGCCCGGAGATTTGCTTGGACCGTTTGTCTCGGCAGACGGCTCGTCGTATGAGATCTTCGCGGTGACGTGCAAGTTTCCGGCACAGCTCGACGATGATACGGCGGCTGAGATACGTCGGCTCTTGCGCGAGGAATGGCTGCTCGCCAGGGCGCAGGAGCACGTAATTCAGGCGCGCTAAGGCTTATCCGCAGACATGGACGCCCCTTCCAACATCGACTCGACTGCCGAGTTTCTCTCGACGGTAGAAATCCTCTCGTCCCTTTCGCGCGAGGAAGTAGAGCACTTGGCGCAACACGTCGAGTCGCGCCGCTATGTGTTTGGCGAGACCGTGTGCAATGCGGGCGACGCGGCCGATGGACTCTACGTCGTTAAAGCCGGTTCAGTGCGCATATTCACTGAGGAGCACGGCAAAGAGATCAGCATGGGTCTCAAGAAGGAGCGCGAGACTTTCGCGGATATCGCCATGTTGCGCGACTATCGGCATGAGTCCTCGGTGCGTTCTTCCGGAAAAACCGAACTCTTGTTCATCCCTCGTCGCGCGATCGAACCTGTCATTGCCAGAAATCCTGCTGCGCTCGCGTTCGTGACGAGCTATGTGGCGATAGCGTCGGCCGGTGGCTTCGTGGCGAAGCTATTCGATCTGCGCGGTAAGCTCGACAAGGCCGAACTCGAAGAGTGCGTGCGCAGCGTCGGCGTCAAGCGAATCAGTGAAGGCAAGGAAATCTTCAAGCAAGACTCTCGCGATGACAGGCGCCTCTATGTGGTGCGTCAAGGCGAAGTGCGTCTTGTGCGCGAAGAGGCCGGTCATCAATACTTGCTGGCAACGCTCGGCCCCGGTGAGATTTTTGGCGAGAAGGCTTGCGTGATGCGTCAGGAGCAAATGGCTTCGGCCATTGCAAGCGCCGACACGCGCTTGCTCGTCATCCCTGAAAAGACCGTGCATTTCATCATCGAGCGTAACGTCAGACTGCGCGATGTGCTCGAAGAGCGCATTCGATTCATCGAGCGAGAGTTAGAGCGGCAGAAGAAGCTCGCCGAGCGCCGCAGCCTGCCCGCGATGCTGGACCTGCAAAGCAAGCCCGAGCTAGGCGAACGCGTCATCAAACGGTTCGCATGGGTGCAACAGGCCGAGGAGATGGATTGCGGCGCCGCATGCCTCGCGATGATTTGCCGGCACTACGGCATCAGCATGACGCTGGGGAAGCTGCGAGAGCTGGCCAACGTGACGACTCAAGGCGCGACGCTCGACAGCCTGGCGCGCGCCGGTGAGACACTCGGATTCACGACACGCGGGGTGCAGTGCACCTATGAATCGTTGCGCGGGTTCGAATTACCGTTCATCGCGCACTGGGAGGGCTATCACTACATCATCGTCTACGGCATTTCGAAGGGGAACGTGTGGGTTGCGGACCCGGCCATAGGCTTCAGAAAGATGACGGTGGACGAGTTCGAGCGAGGCTGGAGCGGCACCTGTCTGCTCTTTTTGCCCGCGCACGATCTGGTGCAAAAGGCGGTATCGAATTCGCCGTGGATCCGCTTCGTCGGATACATGAAGCCTTATCGCACCATTCTCTTGCATCTCTTTCTTGCGACATTCGTGATTCAGGTGCTGGGCGTGGTGCCGCCACTCATCATCCAGAACATCCTGGACGGCGTCATCGTTCACCAGAATGTCGGGTTGCTGCATGTGCTGATCGCCGGACTGATCATCTCCAACGTGTTCTCGCAGTTGATGTCCACGATACGCGCGTATCTGGCCAACTTCATGATGCGCAACATGGACTTCGCGATGATGTCGCAGTTCTTCAAGCACACATTCTCTCTCCCGTTCGGTTTCTTCGCGAAACGCAAGACGGGGGACATCTTTGCGCGCTTTCAGGAAAATCACACTATTCGCGCGTTCCTGACCGAATCCACGGTCACGACCGTGCTGAACCTGCTCATGGTTTTTATCTACTTCACCATCATGTTCTTGTACAACGTCAAGCTGACGTTGTTGCTGATGGCGTTCATCATTCCGCTGATGGCGTTGACGGTACTCGCGACGCCTCGCATCAAGCAGAACGCGCGTGAGGCGTTTTCATCAGGCACCGACGCCCGATCGTACCTGATGGAAGCTTTGGGCGGCGTGGAGACGGTCAAGGGGATGGGTATCGAGCGGGCGGTACGCCTCAAGTGGGAAAAGAAGTACGCCAAGTCACTCGAAATCCAATATAAGTCTCAGCGATTCAATATCGCCGTGAGCTTATGCAGCCAACTGCTAAACGCTGCGACAACCATTGCCGTGCTATGGGCTGGCGCCAACTTGGTGCTTGCACGCGAACTGACGATCGGCCAGCTGATTGCGTTCAATGCTTTCATGGGAAGCGTGCTGTCGCCGCTCATGAGCCTCATCAATCTGTGGAGCCTGCTCAACGACGCCGGCGTCGCCATGGAACGTCTGGGCGACGTGCTCGACATGGAGCCCGAGCAAAAGCCGTCGGATACGCAGCAACGCGTAACGTTGCCTGACCTGAAGGGCGATATCAGCTTCAATGGCGTCTATTTCCGGTACGGAGACGGAGACACGCCTTACGTGCTGGAGAACATCAGCTTCGATATCAAGCCGGGCGAACTCATCGCAGTGGTCGGACGCAGCGGATCGGGAAAGACGACGCTCGCGAAATTGCTCGTTGGCTTCTACGCGCCCAGCGAAGGCAGGATGACGGTCGACGGCTACGACATCAATGTCATCGACAAGGGCTTTTATCGTGCGCAGATAGGCTACGTGATGCAAAGCAACCTACTATTCTCGGGCACGATCGCCGATAACATTGCGAGCGGCGACGAAGCGCCGGATCGCAAGCGCATCGAGGAAGTGGCGAAGATGGCCGACGCGCACGGTTTCATCAGCAAGATGCCGCTACGATATGAGCAAGTGGTCGGCGAACGCGGCGTGGGGCTCTCGGGCGGTCAGATGCAACGTCTGTGCATTGCGCGGGCGCTCTATCATGATCCGCGTCTGCTCGTATTCGACGAAGCCACTTCCGCGCTCGATACACAGTCCGAGAGCAATATCCTCAGCAGCATGCAGCAGATTCTGCAAGGGCGAACGGCGGTCATCATCGCGCACCGCCTGTCGACGATCATGCGCGCCGACAAGATTCTCGTGCTCTACGACGGCGGCATCGTGGAGCAAGGCAAGCACGATGAACTCATCGCGAGGAAGGGCATGTATTACCAACTCGTGCAGAAACAATTGAGCGCAGCATGAAAATACTCGACCAGCCGGAAAGCGAAAGCGGGATGCCCGCGTCGGCAATCTCGTTTGCGGGTCTCATCGAGAAGATAGAGATATTGCGTTCGACGTTGCGATGGACCTCGCGTCTAGAGCGCCCCGAGATCGAGAAGCTGCTTCGACAAGCGAGCGCACTGCGCGATGAAGTCATGCGGTTGTCGCACAAGGAACGTTTCGTACAGGCCGCTGCTGCCGAGCCCCGGCGCGAAATGTCGGCGGGTGCGCGGCGTCAGGCACTCATGGAACGCAGCTTCGTTTTCGAAGGCACGTTCGGCGACAATCCGAAGCTACTCGAGGCGCTGGAGATTGCCGAGAAAGCGGCACCGACCGATCTTCCCGTCTTGATCGACGGTGAGAGCGGAACCGGAAAGGAATTGATGGCGAAGGTCATTCACGCGAATGGATCACGCGCGGACAAGCCGTATATCTCCGTGAACTGCGGGGCGATTCCTGAGAACTTGATCGAGTCCGAACTCTTCGGCCATCGCAAGGGCGCGTTCACGGGCGCGACGAACGATCGCAAAGGAAAGTTCGAGAGCGCGCACACGGGGACCATATTTCTCGACGAGATTGGCGAGTTGCCGCTGTCGGGGCAAGTCAAACTGCTGCGCGTGCTCGAAGCGCATGAAATTCAGCGGGTAGGTTCGGACGAACCGATTGCCGTGGACACGCGGATCGTCGCGGCGACGAATCGGAACTTACGTCGATGGTGCGAAGAAGGGCGCTTCCGCGAGGATCTGTTCTATCGCTTGAGCGTCATTCATTTGACGCTGCCGCCGCTGCGTGAGCGTCGCGACGAGATTCCGCTTCTGCTCGCGTATTTCGGCGATGAGGCGGCCGCCGCGCTCAAACGTCGCCCCGTGAAGATGTCGCCGCGTCTTCGTGACTTTCTGCGTAGTTACGATTACCCGGGGAATATCCGTGAGTTGCGCAACGTCGTTTATCGGCTTGCTTGCCTCGCGGGCGATATGGCCGATATCGAACATTTGCCGGTGGATATACGGCCCAAGTCTTCGCTGTCCATGTCACTGGGAGGGTCGTCGGCAAACGGCGAAAGCATCGCCACCGCCGGTTCGCTGAGCGAAGCCAAACGCGTCGCAAGCGATGAAGCAGAGCGCGCGTTTCTTGAACGCGGCTTGCATGAAGTCGGTGGGACTGTGGCCGAGCTTGCGCGCCGCTATGAAATGAACCGCTCGCACTTGCAAATGCTACTGAAGAAGCACGGGCTTCATTCGAAAGACTTTAGACAGGCGGCGCAACGAAACAAACAGTGAGATATCGTTGCTCAGATGGTCGGATTCACCTGCGTTCTGTCGGATGCAAGCACATCTTCGGCATGCGCCACCACGAGCGAGATATTGTCCCTTCCACCGCGCTCCAGCGCGATTTCGAGCAGCCGCTGCGCCGCTGCTTCGCAGTTTCCGGGCGCAAGCTCGCTTGCGATCTCGGCTTCGCTCACTTCGTTCGATAAACCATCGCTGCATAGCAGGAACGTATCGCCGTCGGCCAGTGCGACGCTGCTTTCGTCGAGTTCGAGTGTATCGAGCGCGCCCACCGCACGCGTGATCAAGTGCTGTGCCGGGTGATGCAACGCTTCTTCCGCCGTCAGTTGGCCACGCGCTTTGAGCTCTTCCACGTGACTATGATCGCGGGTCAATTGCACGAGCCGCCCGCTCCTGAATAGATAGATGCGGCTATCGCCCGCCCAAAGATAGGCGCACGCGCCGTCTCGCGCGGCAAGCAGTACCACCGTGCTGCCTATGCGCGACACCTGACGTTTCGACGCCTCCGCGCGCAGTGCGTCGTTCACCTGCAGCAGCCGTTCGCGCGCTTCGGCGATGACGCCTGCGAGCCCGTCGATCGCGGGAACCGTGGACAGCCCCTCGATCACCATGCGGCTCGCGAGGTCGCCTACGGCGTGTCCCCCCATGCCATCCGCCACGGCCCAGAGACCGCGCTCGGGCGAACTGAGCACGGCGTCTTCGTTGACCAGACGCACGCAGCCGACGTCCGAGCGGGCGGCAGAGGTCCAGCGAAAGTCAGTCGCAGAGGTCACGCCAAGCCTCCTCGATCCAAACTCACGTATTTCTCATCAGCCCGCCCGGTTGGCGGAGATCGCATTCGGCGTCACCGTCAGATTCGCTCCGTCACCCGAATTGCGTACGTCGACGGACTGGAACTGATTGATCATCTGGCCGGCCGTGAAATTGTTCGTGATGTCATAGATGTTGACGACGCCGCCAAAGTTCGACTGTCGGTCCGCGATGAACGGCGTAATCCAGCCGTACACCCATGGCGCGCCGCCTCCACCCATGATGCCCGACATTGTCTTGCGATCAAGTGCGCGGTCGAAAACGAGATCGGTAACCGTAAGCGTGGCCATGTGCGTCTCCAATAAAGCCGGCAAGAATGCACGCAGGTAATGCAAGGCCCGTGCCGATTTCTTCGCGGCCTGCAAGCGATTGATTGTGCGCGGTTCCGTGCGGGCGTGAGCGCCTGAAAGTTGGATGGTCACTAACACTTGGCGCCATCGAGGACACTGAAAACCGACACATACCTTCGCACTAATGTGACGCTCTGGAACCAACGAAACCCGATGCGAAGCGTTGGTTCGACCGCGACAGAGACGATCAGGCAAAGCGTCGCAAAGATGGTTAAAGCCCCGAGGGACAAGGTTCTGCGAGAACTGGCAAGAAAGGTGCAATTGGCTTTACAACCGGGTGCGAAACAAACACATTGCGCCAAGCCACGAAAAGAATCGGAGACAGCCATGTCTAGCCAGCAAGCGTCGAGCAGAAGCCCTCAACCATTGGCAGCGCGTCGTTCTCCATTGAACGACGAGCCGCCTCCCGGCAGCGAACTGATTACGCGTCGCTGCGGTTATGAGCACCATGGAATCTATGCGGGCAACGGCACGGTCATTCACTATGCGGGCTTTGCCAAGTCGTTGCATCGCGGCCCGGTCGAAGAAGTCAGTATCGCGCAGTTCGCAGACGGCTATGACCTGATTGTCCGGCAACACGCAGGGGCGATCTTCACGGGCATTGAAGCGGTGCGTCGGGCGCGCAGCCGCCTCGGCGAAGATCGCTATCGACTCTTGACCAATAACTGCGAGCACTTCGTCTCCTGGTGCCTTTTCGGCGAGGCTCGCAGCACGCAGGTGCGCGCGTGTGTCGCTCATCCTCGCGTTGCTATTCAGGCGATAAGAGGGCTCGTGCGGGCCTATATCGCTGCACAACGTGGCCGTCGCGCCAATGCGCTCATCGGCTACAGCCGGAAGGGCGCCGCGCTCGCAATCTGAAGGAGACCATCATGCAAACTCCCGCAAACTCACTGCACAGCGCCGTCGACAAATGGCTCGCACCCACTGTGACGCATCCAGCGCGCGTTGCGCAACTGAGCCGTTCTCGCATCACCGGTATGCGGTACGTGCGTGTCGAGGCTTGGCACGGGGGCGAGTTGATCGGCATCATTTTCTTTCGCCACTACGACGGCACGTGGAACGTATTTCCGCCCCAGGCGAGGGGTTTGTCGATGAACGCGGCCAGGCTCGCCGCTTGAGCCGTGTGAGGCGGCCACTTTGACACGGGCGACAGGCTGCCGCTACTCTAGCGGCAAGCGCCGCTGCGCCGGTGGCGTACGATGCGGCACTCATGGTACTTTCTGCGTCCGTGAACCAACTCGTACATTTCGAGGTATTGCCGATGACCCAGCCGCAATCCGCTGACCTTTCTTCGGCCGCCCGCTCGATCCAAGACGCGGACGCGGGGCGCAACCCGCTCGGCATTGCCGGCCTGGAATTCGTGGAGTTTTCGAGTCCCGACCCGCAAGGGCTTGCCGATCTCTTCGGGCGGCTCGGTTTCGTGCCTGCGGCGCAACATGTCAGCAAGGCAGTGACGCTTTATCGCCAGGGCAGCATGAACTTCCTCCTCAACGCCGAGCCGGATTCGTTCGCGACGCGGTTCGCGCAGACGCATGGAGTCGGGATCGCGGCCATCGGCATTCGCGTGCTGGATGCGCAGATCGCGCACGAGCGCGCAGTCGATTACGGCGCGTGGGATTTCGAGGGAGAGAAGATAGGCCCCAATGAACTCGCGATTCCCGCCATTCAGGGCATCGGCGATTCGCATATCTATTTCGTCGATCACTGGCCGGGAAAAAATAGCGGCGAAGCGTCCATTTACGACATTGACTTTCGGCCGCTGGAACATGTGAGCGCAGGGCTCGGCGGCACGGGACTGCTCGAAGTAGATCACTTCACGCAAACGGTCGGCGCAGGCCGTATCAAAGAGTGGCTGGATTTCTACCGTGAAGTGCTGCATTTCGAAGAGATTCACGAAGTCCATCCGGACTGGCATGTGTCGCAAGATTCGGCTGTCACCGTCTCGCCATGCGGCTCGATCCGCATTCCCGTGTATGAAGAGGGCGCGTATCGCACGGACCTCATGCAGCAATATTTACCGGACCATGAAGGCGAGGGCGTGCAGCATATCGCGCTTGCGTCAGCGGATATCCTTGCGTCCGTCGATGCCCTCCGCGCGCGCGGGGTGCGCTTTCTCATGCCGCCGACGCGCTATTACGACGAGATCGACGCCCGGTTGCCTGGCCATGGCCTCGATATCGAGCAGCTGCGGACGCGCGGCATCCTCGTGGATGGCGAAATACTGCCGGACGGCACGCCGCAACTCTTTCTGCAAACGTTTCTCGAGCGCAACCCCGGCGACATGTTCTTCGAGATCGTCGAAAGACGCGGACACCACGGCTTCGGCGAAGGCAATCTGGACGCGATAGCGAAGGCGCAAGGCTGAGCGTGCGCCTCCAGACGCAAGCCTTTACCGCACGACGATGATCCCCGTCATGTGCGGATGCAACGAACAAAAGTATTTGTACGTCCCCGGCTGATCGAATACATGCGAGAAGCTGTCGCCGCTATCGAGCGGGTCCGACTTGAACGACTTCGCCTCATCGACGACGGTGTGCAACATGTCGTCGCGATTGGTCCAGGTCACCTTCGTTCCGGCGGGGACCGTGAGCGTAGGCTGGCTAAACGCGAAATTATCGATGGTGATGGTGGGCGTTGCCACTGCTGCGACTTGTTGAGCGGGCTCTTCCGCGCAGGCGGACGGCATCATGCCAAAGAGTGCTTTGACGACCATGGCCACCGCTAGCCGACGCGCGCAGCGCCCGATGAAGGATGCATTCATGCCCGCGCTCCTGCAAGGGAAGTATCGACGATAGCCAACTGCTCGCGCCCCGCAACGTGTGTGACGGCTCGTAGTCCGAGCATTGAACGCAGTTGGTCAGCGCCGACTTTCATCGGGCCGGGGCCTGCCGCCGCGCCGGGCGCGGGTTGAGGAAACGCGGTGGACATGGCGGAATAGAACCGCATGTCGCCTTCCACTTTTTGCGCGACCTGATGCACGTGGCCATTCAACACTGTCACCGAACCGAAGCGCCGCAAGAGCGTAAGCGCCTGCGCGCTGTCGTCGGTGCCCCAGCCCCATTGCGGATATAAGGCCCAAAGCGGAATATGCGCGAAGACGACAATCGGCGTGCTGCTCGTTCTCGCTTGCAGATCTTGCTTCAGCCAGGCGAGTTGTGCGTCGCCGAGAAAGCCGAGGCCGCCGCCCTTGAGGTCAATGACATTCGTCAGACCGATGAAATGAACACCGCCTTCGTCGAAGCTGTACCAATGACGCGCGCCGCCGCTTCCATACTGGTCCGCGAAGCGCGAGAAGAATGAATCTCCATTCTCGACCAGCACGTCATGCTCGCCAGGAACGTAATGGACCGGCATGCCCGCGTCATTGATGATCTGCGTGGCCGTATCGAACTGGGCCGGCTTCGAGAGATGCGTGATATCACCGGTGTGGATCATGAATGCAGGACGTTGCGGCATGGTGCGGACATGACTGATGGCTTCCTGAAGCGTGCCTGTCGGCTCGGTATTCGGGTCTTTGTTGAATCCGATATGGCTATCGCTGATTTGCACGAAGCTGAAAGAGTGCGTCGTTTCGGCGGCCTGCACCGACGAAATCAGCTGCGAGCGCGGTACGCCGCCGCTGATCGTCCAAAGCACGCCAGCGCCGGCCCACGCCATGCACGACAAAGCCGTGCGCCGGCGCTTGCCGTGATCGTCGAGTTCTTGAGTGGGTGCGGAAGGGTTGAGTTCGGTATGCATGGCGGCTCCTCGGGAAGTGACGTATCCAGCGTCCATCGAACCCGCGCAGCGCTTCCAATATTCCCGACAATGTTTTTTTCAATCGCGCTCGCGCTGCCAAGGAATAAATCGGCAAAGAGCACAGTAATGGAACCGTGGGCGCGCGTGATTGCGCGCAGCGATACATGTCCGAAGTCGGTTCGCTCAGGGAGATCGGCGCCATGTGGCGAAGCAGGTCGAGAGTAGACGAGTCTGCGCATGCGCGCTTCGAAGCGACGGTGATGCCGCACCTCGATGCCGCCTACAACCTTGCGCGCTGGCTTTCCGGCAGTGCGAGCGATGCGGACGATGTCGTGCAGGAAGCCTATCTGCGTGCGTTTCGTTTCTTTTCCGGCTTTGAAGACGGCAGTGAGTCTAATGCGCGTGGCTGGCTTCTTGCCATCGTGCGCAACACATGGTTCACGGAATGGCGTCGTCGTGTGCAGTCAGCCGACGCAACGCCTTACGATGAGGACATCGCCGGTGATCAGGCACTGCCGGGATGGTCCGACGATGCAGGCGTGAGCCCGGAGACACTCGCCGTGCGCAAAGACGAAGTTCAGCTCGTTCATCGCGCATTGGAGGCGCTTCCGCTCGTTTTTCGTGAGGTACTCGTGCTGCGCGAACTCGAAGATATGAGTTACAAGGAAGTGGCGGCCATTACGGGCGTGCCGATAGGAACGGTCATGTCGAGGCTTGCTCGCGGCCGCAAGATGCTCGCGACAGCGGTACGCGCCGCACAAGGCGAAAGGCCGAGCGTGCGACTCGTTCGCAAGGCCGAGCCGGGTCATTCTGAGGAATCGGGCAATGGACGATAACGATACCGCCTCGCTGGAAACGAGGCTGACCGATGGCTCGCTCAATCATCGCGCACCGGTGCATCTGCGTGCGCAGGTGCTGGCACGCGTGCGCGAAGAAGCGGCGCGCGAACATCGTCGAGAAGCACAATCGCATATCGCGCGGAACACATGGCGCTCGCCTTTCTCCGTGCCGTGGCCGTTCTTCGGCGGAGCATTCGCGGGCGCGACACTATCGGCGATTGTGCTTGGCGCGGTGCTTTGGGTGCAGACTGCGGCTCGCATGCCGCCCGATTCGCCAATCGCCCAGGAGATCGTGTCGAGCCATGTTCGGGCGTTGATGTCCGATCGACCGATCGACGTTTTATCCAGCGATAAACACACCGTCAAGCCGTGGTTCAACGGTCGCATCGACTATGCGCCGCCAGTCATCGACCCAGCGGGGCCGGGCTTCGCACTCGTCGGCGGAAGGCTCGATTACATCGGGCATCGCCCGGTGGCGGTCGTCGTGTATCGCTATCTCAAGCATCCGATCGACGTCTACGTGTTCCCCGATAAACCGTCCGCAGTCGCGCAAAAGGCCGCCAAAGCTATCGTGACGCGCTCCGATGACGGCTATGCGCTTGCTCGCTGGAACGAAGATGGCATGACCTTCTGGGCCGTGACCGATGCGTCGGGCGCAGTGCTGAACCAATTCATACAGGCGATCGAAGCGGGGGCTCCCCGCTGATTCGATAAGGGCGCGTCTTATCTGCTGACGATAATGCGCGATGCGCGATGCGACGCACATTTCCCGCTCTGCGCGTTTGGTGTTACCTTGCCCGAAATGAACAAGGAGACGCCATGAACGCCAGCAGCGCACCGCCTCGTCACCCTCCGTTTTCGACGTCGGCACGACTCGTCGAGCGTGGAAAGATCGTATCGGCGCGCGAGGCGGTGCGCCTGATTCGCTCGGGAGACACCATTGCAACGAGCGGCTTTGTGGGCGTCGGCTTTGCGGAAGAAGTGGCAATTGCACTCGAGTCCCGCTTCCTGGAAGGAAAAGAGGCAGAACACGCGGACGGTCATGAGCCGATTAGAGATCTGACCATTGTGTATGCGGCCGGTCAAGGCGACGGCAAAGGCAAAGGGCTAAATCATTTCGCGCATGAAGGGCTCGTCAAGCGGGTCATTGGCGGTCATTGGGGGCTCGTGCCCGGCTTGCAGAAGCTTGCTATCGAAAACCGCATCGAAGCGTACAACCTGCCGCAAGGCGTCATTTCACAACTCTTTCGCGACATCGCGGCGCATCGTCCGGGGCAGTTATCGACCGTCGGACTCGGCACTTTCGTGGATCCGCGCAATGGAGGCGGAAAGCTCAATGCACGCACGACCGAGGATATCGTGCGTCTCATGCCGATTGACGGCACCGACTACCTCTACTACAAGGCCTTTCCCATCGACGTCGCAATCGTGCGCGGCACGACGGCGGATCTTAACGGCAACATCACGATGGAGAAGGAAGCGCTGACGTTGGAAGCACTCTCCATTGCAATGGCGGCACGCAACTCGGGCGGGATCGTCATCGCACAAGTCGAACGGCTGGCCGAATCCAATACGCTCAACGCGCGACAAGTCAAGGTGCCGGGCGTCATGGTGGATTGTGTCGTGGTGGCTCGCCCGGAGAACCACTGGCAGACCTTCGGCGAACAATACAGCGCGGCGTTCTCCAGCGAACTGCGTGTCGCCGCGAGTTCCCTGTCACCGATGCCGCTCAACGAACGCAAGGTGATTGCGCGTCGCGCCGCGTTCGAATTGATGGCCAATAGCGTGGTCAACCTCGGCATCGGCATGCCGGAAGGCATTGCGAGCGTGGCGAATGAAGAACAGGTGATCGACCTCTTCACCATGACGACCGAACCGGGCGTCATTGGCGGAATCCCGGCCGGCGGCCTCAACTTCGGCGCTGCGACCAATACGCAAGCGATCATCGATCAGCCATATCAGTTCGACTTCTACGACGGTGGGGGACTCGATATCGCTTTCCTTGGACTTGCACAGGCGGACCGCGAAGGCAGTCTCAACGTCAGCAAATTCGGTCCCAAGCTGGCGGGCGCTGGCGGATTCATCAATATAAGTCAGTCCGCCAAGAAGGTCGTTTTCGTCGGTACGTTCAATGCAGGCAAACTGGACATCGTCATTGAAGACGGCAAGCTCGCGATACGTCGCGAGGGCAATTGCCGCAAGTTCGTCGATGCCGTCGAGCATCGCACGTTCAGCGGCCGTTATGCCGTGGAGCGTGGCCAGACGGTGCTTTATATCACCGAGCGTTGCGTGTTCGAGTTGACGAGTGAAGGGCTGGTGTTGAAGGAAGTCGCGCCGGGCATCGACGTGGAGCGGGATATCGTGGCGCAGATGGACTTCAGACCGGTGATACCTTCTGTGCCACGCCTAATGGATGAGCGCATTTTTCGCGATGCCCCGATGGGTTTGCGTAATCAGTTGCTGGGCCTCGATCTGTCCGAACGGTTCAGCTACGACGCGGAGAAGAAGCTCTTCTTCATCAACTTCGAAGGGCACGAGGTGGCAAGCCTGCACGACGTGGAAGCAATTCGCCTCGAAGTCGAAAAGCAGCTCGCAGGGGTAAGCGTCAAGCCACATGCCATTGTCAACTACGACAATTTCTCCATCCGCCCGAGCATGCTCGACGCCTATTCGGAAATGGTGAGCCGGCTAGTAAGCGAGTTTTATGACGGCGTTACGCGTTATACGACGAGCAGCTTCCTGCGCATGAAACTCGGCGACGCGCTCAAGCGCCGGGGCGTCGCACCATATATCTATGAAAGCGCACAGGAAGCGCGCGAGCATGGCGCCCGGCGTTCCCGTGATGCTTAGCTTCTCGCGGTTTGAGCGGGAGGCGTCTGCCTGTCGGCGCGCAAGCGGCTATGGCGTATGCCGTACGTGAAGTAGATGACGATGCCGATCGCCATCCATACGAGGAGCCGTATCCATGTATCGGCAGGCAAGCCGGACATGAGGAACACAGAGGAGATTGCGCCTAACGGAGCCACGATGAAGACTGCGGGCGTCTTAAACGCGCGCTTGAGTTCAGGTTGCGTGATGCGCAACACCAGCACGCCCACGCAGACCACGGCGAACGCAAACAGGGTTCCGATGCTGACCAGTTCGCCGACGAGGCCGATCGGTAGCAGTCCGGCGAGCACCATGACGATCAGCCCAGTGATGATGGTCGTGATGTACGGCGTATGAAAGCGAGGATGAATCTTCGAGGCGAAGGGCGGGAGCAGTCCGTCTTTCGCCATCGAATAGAAAATGCGCGGTTGACTCAGCAATAGAACGAGAACAACGGACGTCAAGCCGAAGATCGCGCCCAGCTTGACGATGGGCGAGAGCCAGCGCATCCCGATTGCATCCACACCGACAGCGATCGGATCCGAGACATTGAGTTTGTCGTACGACACGATGCCTGTGAGCACGTAAGAGACGAGGACATATAAGATCGTGCAGATGGTCAGCGAGCCGAGCAGGCCGATTGGCATATCGCGCCGCGGATTGCGCGTCTCTTGCGCGACGCACGACACGGAATCGAAGCCGATGTAAGCGAAGAAGACCACCGCTGCGCCGCGCAAGACGCCGCTCATGCCGAACACGCCGGACTCACCCGTGTTCGGTGGAATGAAGGCGCCAGTCGGATTCTTTGCGGTGACCCAATGACTCGTATCGACGTAGGCAATGCCTCCCGCAATGAAGGCAAGTACGATCAGCACCTTGATCACGACGATGAAACTGTTCACCCGAGCCGATTCACGAATGCCGATCACCAGCAGGATCGTGATAAGTCCGACGATGACCATTGCGGGTATGTTGAGAATAGCGCCGGCATGGCTCCATCCTTTGGCGGGATCGTATGCGAAGGGCGCTTGAGAGAACTGCGCCGGTATATCAATATGCAGCGAATGCAGGAAGCTGACAACATAGCCCGACCAGCCGATGGCGACTGTCGTCGCGCCGACCGCGTATTCCAGTATCAGGTCCCAGCCGATGAGCCATGCAATGAGTTCGCCCATTGTCGCGTAGGCGTAGGTGTAGGCACTGCCCGAAACGGGCACGGTGGAAGCCATCTCAGCATAACAAAGACCCGCGAGCGCACACACGATTGCGCCCAGCACGAACGATATGACGATGGCCGGGCCTGCATTGGCGGCTGCGGCATGACCGGTCAGCACGAATATGCCTGCACCGATGATGCAACCGATGCCCAACATGGTGACATCGAGTGCGGTAAGCGAACGTTTCAACGCATGGCCGCCATGTTCCTGCACGACTTCCTCTGTCTCCGACGCTTCGTTTTGCAGTGCAGCGACGGTTTTTCTTTGCATGACGGCCACGATCACCTCCGGTCTTTCGACAAGACACTCGCAGTGCGACGGCGCGGCACCGGCTGTCGTGTCGCAGTTTCGTGATAGCAGATTTCGCCGAGGAATACGAGACCGAAGCCGCGCATGCTCGAACGCATCGAGTTTTGAAACGCCCGTTTTAAAGCATTTCGCGTGCCGAAAACCGTATGCGCCACGGGGTGATTTAGGTCTGTGGTCCGCGCGCGTGCGGACCGGCACTATAATCGTCTTGTCGGTTTCATTTGACAGCCGGGATACCGTTGCTCGGCGCCCAACGCTTCTCATTATTCCTTGACGTGGAGATCATATATGTCCATCCGCATTGGCGATGAAGCCCCCGATTTCACCGCAGAAACCACCGAAGGCCCGATCCGCTTCCACGAGTGGATCGGTGATCAATGGGCGATCCTGTTCTCTCATCCAAAGGACTTCACGCCCGTTTGCACCACCGAACTCGGTTATATGGCAAAGCTGAAGCCGGAGTTCGACAAACGCAACACGAAGGTCATCGGCTTGTCGATCGATCCGGTCGACAATCACGCGAAATGGGCGAAGGACATCGAGGAAACCCAGGGCACGGCAGTCAATTACCCGATGATCGGCGATGCCGACCTGACCGTTGCCAAGCTCTATGACATGATTCACCCGAATGCGAGCGGCGGCGGCCCGCGCACGGCCGTCGACAATGCCACCATTCGAGCGGTGTTCATCATCGGCCCGGACAAGAAGATGAAAGCGACTTTCACGTATCCGATGAGCGCCGGCCGCAACTTCGACGAAGTGCTGCGCTTGCTCGATGCGCTGCAGCTGAACGCAAAGCACACGGTCGCGACGCCGGTCAACTGGAAGCCGGGCGACGACGTGATCATCCCTACCTCGGTGTCAGACGAAGACGCTCAGAAGAAGTATCCGGAAGGCTTCAAGACGCTGAAGCCGTATCTGCGGACGGTTGCGCAGCCTAAGTAACAACTGCTTTGCGCCGCATACGCTGACCGCGCGCCGCGGTCAGCGTAGATTCAGACATGCCCAGTGCGTCGCTCTGGCGAGGTGTCGACCTCTCCGGGGCGGCGCAGCATCTTGTCCACTTCTCCCGCGTGCAACTCTTCCGTCTGGATCATCTGCCGCGCGTATTCCTCCAGCGCAACCGAGCGATCTTCCACTAGCTTCAGCAGATCGCGATAAAGGTCGAGCGCAACCTTCTCAGCTTGCAACGACTCACGGAGAATGGTCGCAATATCGAAAGTGTGGTTGTCCAGCAGCGGGCCGATCTCGAGCGATGGATATGCACCGAGCGTGGTGATCCATTCGCCGGCCTGATGCGCATGCGTCAACGATTCGTCCGCTTGTGCGCGTAGCCACGAGACAATCGGTATGCGTCCGAACCCGAACACCAGAAACGAATAGTGTGTGTAACGCACGACGCCGGCCAACTCGGATTCCAGAATCCGGTTCAAAACGGCGACGACTTCTTCCTTGTCGAGTTCTGCCATCTCTGCCTCCGAGTCCCGTTGCAAAGCGGTTGACCACTGAATCATTGACCATTGTAGTCACTGATTCCTCGGCTCGCATCGGAAGAGGCAGAGGCGATCAAACCGCTTCTTCGATCCACATCGAAGCGGTGCGCTCGAGTGTGTGCGACATGGCCGAACGCGCGCTTTCGGCATCGATCATTTCGATTGCACGGACCACTCTGCCGTAATCGCTGATCTGAGACTCGGGCATACGTACCACTCCTTGAGACTGAGTACGCAAGGTCGCCTTGATCGTTCGGATACCGACACGCACGACACTACCCATTTGGCGGAGAATTTCGTCGCCGCTCGCATCGACGATGGCAGTCAGCAACGCTTCTTCCGCGGCGGCCTGCAGAGTCTCCGTGGGACTGGCATGCACGAGGCGTTGAAACGCGGCATTGATGCCGATGCGCTGATGCCTGCTTGCGCGCGTCGCCGCCAGCGCGGCTGCGGGCGGATCGACGAGCGCGCGGAATTCGACGAGTCGTCGCAGACAATCGGGATCGGGGAGGGCACGCAAGCGCCAATCGGCCACTTCCGAGTCGATGATGAGCCACTCGTGCGCGGGCCGAATGCGCGTCCCGGTCTTGGGCCGCACATCGAGCATGCGCCGCGATATCAGAATGCTCAATGCCTCGCGCATGATGGTGCGGGAAACACCATGCTTCTGTGAAAGAAGGATCTGAGGCGGCAGAACGTTGTCCTTATATTCTCCGTTGATGATGCCCGCGACGAGTTGGTTCACCACGCGCTTGACGAGCGATGCTTCATATCCATGGTTCATTTTTTGTTCTCGTGAAAACACCCCGCGCTCCGGCTGCGCGTCGCCCGTTGCCGGGCCGCTACCGCTTCTACTGCTTATGCGGCGCCTCGGCGCGCCGTAAGTTGGTCTCCCTCTCTTGCCGTCCTTTTCCGCCAATCCCTTGGACGGAGAAGACTTGCAACACACACCCCATAGCGGTCGGTCATGGTTTGGAAGAGTGCCGTCTATCCGCTGCAGCAAGCGTATCGTCACATGGCATGCTTTAACAATATGGTTCACTTCGAATTCGACTGACTATCGTGCGTCGTCCCACAAAGAAGCACGCGCATGCCGTGGCGCAAGCGTTTGCTCGCCATGTCCGGCGCGTTCGGGCTAAGCGGTGATATGTTATTTTCCCGTTCCGAAGCGAACGGGCATCGAGCGATGCAGCCAACAGGAGAAACGAAACATGAAAGTTGCGGTCATGGGTGCGGGCGCAGTGGGCTGTTATTACGGCGGTATGCTCGCGCGTGCGGGACATGAGGTCGCGCTCATTGCGCGGCCCCAGCACGTCGAAGCGATTCAACGCAACGGCCTGCGGCTCGATACTCAGACGTTCGACGAGCACGTTCGCGTGTTCGCAAGCACGGAGGCAAGCGCGGCCGAAGGCGCACAGGTGGTGCTTTTCTGCGTGAAATCGACCGACACGGATAGCGCCGCGCAGGCCCTCGGGCCGTACCTCGATTCGAGCGCGCTGGTGTTGTCGCTGCAAAACGGCGTCGAGAATGCCGAGCGCCTGCGCCAACTGTTGCCACAGGAAGTCGCAGCCGCAGTGGTGTATGTCGCGGCGGAAATGGCAGGGCCCGGGCACATCCGCCATCATGGCCGTGGCGAACTGGTGATCGAGCCTTCCAGCATGAGCGAGGACGTTGCGCGGACGTTCGCTGCTGCCAACGTGCCGACCGAAATATCCGACAACGTGCGCGGTGCCCTATGGGCGAAGCTCGTTCTCAACTGTGCGTACAACGCGCTTTCGGCCATTGCACAGGTCCCTTATGGGCCGCTGGTGCAGGCTGAAGGCGTGACGCGTGCCATGCGCGATGTCGTCGATGAGTGCCTTGTCGTCGCCCGCGCCGATGGCGTTACGATTCCCGGCGATGTGGACGCCGCGGTGCGCCGAATAGCAGAGACGATGCCGAACCAATACTCATCCACGGCTCAGGACCTTGCGCGCGGCAAGCGCAGTGAAATCGATCATTTGAACGGATTGATCGTCCGGCGCGGCGAAGCGCTCGGCGTTGCGACGCCGGCTAATCGCATGCTGCACGTGCTCGTCAAGCTCGTCGAAAGCAAGGCCGCATGAAGGGCGGGCTGACGACGCGGGAACGGCTGATGCTGAATGTTGGGAGCAGGCGCAGAAATACTCGTGCGCCGTCTGACAACCGGAGGACTCGCCATGAAATCGATCGTCAAAGCAGTCGCTGCTGCCGCTGTGCTCGTTGCGCCGGCGCTTTCGTTTGCACAAACCGATTCTGCGGTACAACGTAACCAAGTACAACAAGATTTGCGTCAAGTAGAAGCCGCGGGCTACAACCCTGGGCAGCCCGATCGCACGACCTATCCGCGCGATGTTCAGAATGCGGAGAGCCGCGCTTCCAGGCAGAACGGTGCAATGCCGGGCTATAACCGCGACTATGGCGGCGTCAACGACGGAACATCGGCCGCCGGCATTCGGGCAATGCGACCGATGAACGACGCCAACAAGCCGGTCTATTTCGGGCATTGAGATCGCAGGCGCGGGTTAGGGGTGAGGCGATTCCTGCGCGCCGCGTTGGGGCGCGCTAGCATGAGTGGTCGCCACGATCACTTCTCGAGGAACCCGCCATGCGACGTGCCGTCAAGATTCCCGGTCCGGACCATCCTGTCACCGTAGAGCGAACGTCGCTGCGCGTAAGAGTGACAAGCGGCGGCAGCGTGCTTGCGGATACGACGAACGCCCTCGTCTTGCGTGAAGCGTCGTATCCGCAGGTACTCTACGTGCCTCGCGCGCATGTCGACATGTCGAAGCTGCAGCGTACGTCTCACACGACCTATTGCCCGTATAAGGGCGAATGCAGCTATTACAGCATCGTTTCGCGCCGTGAAAAAGGGTGTCAACGCCGTATGGACCTATGAGCAGCCATACGAGGCGGTCGCGCAGATCAAGGATCATTTGGCGTTTTATCCTGATCGCGTCGATTCTATTGAAGCGCTGGATGCCTAAGCTGAAGGGCAAACGCTCCGCGAAGAACGCCCGGCACCGTTTGCCGGGTGCGATGCGATGGTTTGCTTGCAACACTGTGCCGTTCAAAGCTCTATTCGCGTGAATTCGTTATAGGCGCGGCTGCCTGCCATTTCAGGCAGTCATGCGCTATCCGCGACGCTTCGTCAAAACACACAGCGATATTCTCTCTGGCCAAAATCGCCGTCATGCACGCGAAGAACGAGCGAATCGTGCCTCGGCTCAAAAAAGGAAAAGATACCGGGTGACAGTTTCGTGAATGACGGCTGGCGTTGAAAGACAGCAAAGTCTTCTTGGTTAGCCGCGATATGTTTGCTAGCATGTATTCAACACGAATGTAGAAAGTGATCGCTGCCCTAAGCGGACGCAATAGGCGTATTGCGACGTCTCACGCTGACCGTCGGCACTCGCAGCCTTGCGCAGTGGCCGTGGAGTCTGGCACTTATCGACTTAGTTTCAAACCTTCACACTGCGCAGATCGACTCGCTCATTCGCCGTGGCAGTCATTTCAACGCATGCTGTAATTATCGGCCATTTTCTTTCTTTGACAGTGAAGTCAGACAGTTTTCGTCCGCCGTCATTATCGACGATAGCGGTGAATTCGTGCGTTTGGAATCCTTCGATATTGCAGGAGGAAGAATGGAAACAGAACTGAGTTCGAAACTTGCAAAGGTACTGCGACGCTGCGCATCACATCGCCAATTACTAAGCTATCAGCGTTTCCATGCGTTGTGCGACAAGAACGTGCCGCTATCGCAGCGTTATGCTGCGCTGGAGTCCGCAGTCAAGACGCTAGGCGATGTGCAGGATATCGACTACGGCGTGCTTCTTGCGCTCGACAGCGGGCTGCCCGGCGCGGAGTTCTTCCAGCGTTATCTGCGATACCGCCGCAGTGAGTACGTGAACATGATGGGCGACCCGAGATTCCGTCGTCAGACGGTGGCGAGCAAAAAGGCGCTGGTCGCCAGAGAACGCGCTCGTGTCTTCGCGCATGCGCGTCTTGCAACGCAAGACGGTGTCAATCCGGCGATGGCAGCATGACCAACGCATCGGCCGTATGTTGCTTGCGCGGGTGCGATTCATAGAAAGAGAATGCCGCCGGGCAAACCCTGTGTCTACCACGGCAGAATCATCGAGTTGCTGCTATAACCGCCAATTAATAGCTCATTCACCCCGAAATGTCGAATGTCGACGTCAGAAAGTCGACTTGCTCAATATAATCGCGACGAACGGCATACCCACGCTGCGGATCTCGCATGGCGAATCCCGCAGCCGAGGTCCAGTAAAGGGAGGCGGGGGCATCCCTCTGGATCATGTACGTCGCCAGAGCGAGGACAAAACAATGAAACCGGTCATATTCGGTGGGCGATTGGGGTGGTTGCACGCGGGAACGGGTAAGCGGGGCGTCGTACTTTGCAATACGTTCGGTCACGAGTATGTCTGGACTTATAGCGGCCTGCGCCTCCTTGCCGAATTGCTTGCGGCGCGTGGGCTCTGGGTCTTGCGCTTTGACTACATCGGCACTGGCGATTCCGCTGGCGACGATGCAGCGCCAGGCCAATTCGAGTCGTCAATCGATGACATCGGCGCTGCCGTCGATCTCCTGAAACAGGAAGCGGGCGTCGAACATGTGGCGCTTTGCGGCTTTCGCGTGGGCGCCGCCTTCGCGTTGCACGCGGCCTTGCGCCATCCCGTGGATGATCTCGTGCTGCTTGCGCCGGTCGTGAGCGGGCGCACGTACATGCGCGAATTGAGCGTCACGCGCAAGACGTGGCTCGAGAAACTCGCCGCGCCCTTGCGCGAAGTTCAGCCACAGGACGGTCCGCTCAACGTCCTCGGTCAGACGTATGGCGAAGACTTCAGGCGTGAACTCGAAGCCGTCGATCTGGCGGCAAGCGTCAAACAGTCTGGCGTCGCGCCCGCGGCTCGCGTGTTGCTGATGCATGGCCGTGTTAGCGCTAAGGACCCCTTGCGCGATGCACTTGCGTCGCTCGGCGTCGATGTGCAAACGCAGCCATTCGACGACTTAACCGGGTTTATTCAAGAATCGGCTTTCACTGTCACGCCGCACGCGGCGTTTGCGCAAGTCGCGCATTGGCTTGCCCCTGGCGCAGACGGTCAGTCCCGAGCATCCTCGACATCGTCTGACTGGCCGAATGACATGAGCATCGAGACGGCAGAGGCGATAGAGCGGCCCGTCAGAATCGGCGAAGAAGGACTTGTCGGCATCCTGTGCGAACCGCGCCGTTCGGCCTCGCGTGCATCAGCATTTCTTCTGGCCAATACATCGGCAAGCTCGCGTGTCGGTGATAGCCGGCTATCCGTGCGAATCGCCCGCGATCTTGCACGGCGTGGCATTGCTTCGTTGCGATTCGATGCGCGCGGCAGAGGCGATAGCCCCGCCGCGCCAGGCATAACTCAAGCGGCGACGCCGTACAGCCGCATCTACAATCCGGTCGCCACCCAAGATACCGCGACTGCCGCACGATGGCTCTCGCAACAAGGCTACAGCTCGATCTTCTCGTTCGGCATTTGTTCCGGCGCATATCACGCATTGAAGGCGGCCGCCTCCGAAGCCGCCATTTCGGGCGTGATAGCGGTGAACATTCCAACGTTCAAGCAGCCCGAAGACAAGTCGGCCGACGAAATGCGTCAATCGACTCGCAATTCGATGGCCGGCTATGCCTCGTCCATGTTCGAACTGAATAAGTGGAAAGCGATACTTCGCGGCGACAAGAATTTGCTTCGCGTGCTGGGCTTTATCGCGAGTTATGGTGCAACGCGGGTCCGTTCGCGCATGTCGGACCTGCTGCGGCTCGATGGCGCGAGTCATACGCCGCCCGCGCAAGCCACGACGCCTCAGGCAATCGCGCGCGTGCTCGATGCCAAGGGCACGAAGACGTTGCTCGTCTATGGCAGCTATGATGCGGGCCTCGATCTTCTCGCCGCGCATTGCGGCAAGCTGGGCGTGCGCTTGTCGCGTTACCCGAACGTCCGCGTCATGACGTTTCCGGATGTCGATCACTCGCTGTTCAATCCGGCTAGCTCGGCGCAGATCATTTCGCTGTGCGAGAGCGTCATCAAGGAAACGAATTCGCCGGTACGAGAGGAAAGACTCGGCGTGCGCGCACCGGCTGTCTCCTGAGCCGACCTATCGCACGCCGATGCGATAGCGCGTGGTCTGGCTATAACGCTCGCCTGGCCTCAGCACCACGCGCGACGCATCCGGCATATTGATCTGATTAGGAAACGCACCAGCTTCGAGGCATAGCCCCGCATGAATGCGATATGACTTGCCCTCGCGGCCAGTCACACCTTCGAGAAAATTGCCGGTATAGAACTGCAAGCCAGGTGCATCTGTCGATACGGTGAGTTCTCTTCCGCTCGCCGGATCGTATAGGATCGCGGCCTTGCGCACCGCGCCTTCGTCGGCGTCCGGCAAGATGTAGCAATGATCGAAGCCGCCGGCGCGCGCAAGACGCGTATCCGGCCAGTCGAGTCGTGCGCCGATCGGCGCGCCCGCGCGAAAGTCGAATGCGTTGCCTGCTACATGCGCACGGGCCACGGGAATCAACGCATCGTCGGTTTCGAAGAACGTATCGGCGTCTATGGCAATGACGTGGCCGCGTATGTCGAAGGGGCCGGGCGCGTTATCACCGGACAAGTTGAAATAGGCGTGATTCGTCATGTTGATGGGCGTCGGCGCGTCGGCGACCGCGTCGTAGCGGATCGTGAGCGCACCGTCGTCGTCCAGCGAATAACGCACCGTCGCTATGACTTTGCCGGGAAAGCCCGCATCGCCTTCGGGCGACTCATGCATGAATTCCAGTCCGCCTTCGCTCTCACGTGCATTCCATAGCGCGCGATGAAAACCCGTTGCGCCGCCATGAAGATGATGCGGTCCCTCGTTGCGATCGAGCGAATAGGGCACGCCGTCGAGCACGAAGCGGGCATCGGCAATGCGATTCGCCCATCGCCCGATGATGCCCCCCATGAACGCGCTGCTCGTGAAATACGCTTCGGGTGTGTCGTGCCCGAGCAGGACATCGGCGACCCGTCCCGCACGATCTGCGGCATGCCACGAAACGAGCGTCGCGCCAAGATCGCTGATGGTGACGCGCATCCCGTGCGCATTGCGCAGCGTGAAAAGACGCACGCTGTCGCCGCCCGGCAAGCTGCCCCACCGCTCGACAGTGATTTGGTCGGCATTCGTTCGGGCAGTGCCCTCGGTGTCGGCGATGTTCATAAGTCGATGACCTTCGTTGCGTCAGGCAGTGTGCGAAGACGTGGCTTGAAGCCGTTCCTGATACTCGCGCGGCGTGCAATCGAGTTCGCGCCGGAAAACCGCGTACATGTACTGCACCGAAGTAAAGCCGCAGCGTATTGCGACTTCTGCACTCGGGATGTCCTGTTTCGCAAGCAATTGCTTGGCCACGTGAAGCTTGTGACTCAGGATTTCCTGATGAACGGTGCAGCCAAGCTCGCGCCGAAAGTGGTCTTCGAGGGACGAGCGTGATACGCCGACATAATCGGCTACCTGTTCAGTCTTGATGCCCTGACATCCGTATTGACGTATGTAATGACGCGCTCGCATCACATAGGGACTCGCCACGGGCTGATGGCGCGTCGACTCGAGCACGTTGATCCCGACTGGCGGCACGAGTATTCGGCGTCCCGCGAAGCGCGCGCCACCGAGCATCTGATGCAACAGGTGCGCCGCCGTGCGGCCCATTTCCTCTGTTCCCTGAATCACCGACGAAAGCTCGATGCGCGTGAGTGAACGCGTGAGCGGATCGTTGTCGATACCGATGATCGCCACTTGTTCGGGCACCGCGATGCCCGAGATCAGGCAGGCTTGCAGAAGATGCCGCGCACGCGCATCCGTGACGGCGATGATGCCGACCGGCTTTTCCAGGCCCTGCAGCCACGTAGTGAGATCCGCGCTTGCCTGACTCCATACCGGCGCGCTCGTCGGCAGGCCGCGATGTATTTCCGCGTCCAGTCCATCGGCCGTCATCAGCGCTTCGAACGCGCGTTCGCGCTCCTGAGCCCAGCGGTTCTCGGCGGATTCCGGCAGGCTGTATAACGCAAAGCGTTGCAGTCCCGCGCTGATGAGGTGCGTATAGGCAAGCGAAACGAGCTTGGCGTTGTCCGTGGCGATATAGGGCAGCGATGCGGGATAGCAGGCCGCATCGTGGTAAGAGCCGCCTACCGCGACGACGGGAAGCGGGCAATCGGCGAGCGCGTCGCATACGGCGGGGTCGTCGAAATCCGCGATGATGCCGTCGCCATCGAAGCGTTCAATGCCTGTGAGCCGCGCTCTGAAATCTTCTTCGAGGAAAAGGTCCCAGGCGACACGCGTGGAAAGCAGGTACTGACCGATACCGGTGATGATTTCGCGGTCGTACACCTTGTTCGCGTTGAAAAGCAGCGCAATGCGATGCGGACGGTTCATGAAAATCTCTTAGCGGACTTAAGGGTTTTCCATATATGACGCCTGGCTGCCGACTATGCAGCCGCTTCATTCTAATTGCATGTGCTAGCAGACATCGGCGTTTCTAAAGAATCGCTAATGGTGCTGGCGAATTTCGCAATTGAAGCACCGGGCGCGCGGCTGGCAGCATGGCGTCACTCTATAGCGCGCCTCGAATGCGCGCATCCAAACCCGGAGACATCATGCCTTTGCTCGAACACCTTCCGAGCGCCCGCTTCGAGGGAGCCGGTTCGGAGAATCCGTTCGCCTATCGCCATTATGATGCCGACAAACTGGTGCTCGGCAAGCGTATGGCCGATCATCTGCGGCTTGCCATGTGTTACTGGCATTCGTTCGTGTGGCCGGGTGTGGATGTGTTCGGCGCGGGGACGTTCGATCGTCCATGGCACAAGCAGGGCGATGCGATGGAAATGGCGCACATGAAAGCCGATGCCGCCTTCGAATTCTTCAGCAAGCTCGGCACGCCGTTCTATACGTTTCACGACACCGACGTCGCGCCCGAGGGTGCAAGCATTCGCGAATACGTCGACAACTTCAAGCACATGCGCGACTATCTGGCGCGCAAACAGGAGGCAAGCGGCGTCAAACTGCTCTGGGGTACGGCGAATCTATTCTCCAATCCGCGTTATGCAGCGGGCGCAGCCACGAACCCGAACCCGGACGTATTCGCCTTCGCTGCCACACAAGTGCGCGAGGCGCTGCAAGCTACGCTCGATCTCGGCGGCGAGAACTACGTGCTGTGGGGCGGCCGTGAAGGTTACGAGACGCTTTTGAACACGGACCTCAAGCGAGAACGCCAGCAGCTCGCGCGCTTCCTCGCGATGGTCGCCGAGCACAAGCACAAGATCGGCTTCAAGGGCGCTCTGCTGATCGAGCCGAAGCCGCAGGAGCCGACCAAGCATCAATACGATTACGACGTCGCGACGGTGCACGGCTTTCTTACTCAATTTGGCTTGCAGGATGAATTCCGCGTGAACATCGAAGCGAACCACGCAACGCTTGCCGGACATTCGTTCCATCACGAGATCGCGACGGCTTTCGCACTCGGCATCTTCGGCAGCATCGACGCGAACCGAGGCGATCCGCAAAACGGCTGGGATACCGACCAGTTTCCGAACAGCGTCGAAGAACTCACGCTCGCGCTCTACGAGATCCTGCGCAACGGCGGCTTCACGACCGGCGGCATGAATTTCGACTCGAAAGTGCGGAGGCAGAGCATCGATGCGGAAGATCTGCTGCATGGACACATCGGCGCAATCGACATGATTGCGGTGGCGCTCGATCGCGCCGCGACGCTCGTAGATAACGATCAACTCGAAGAACTGAAGCGGGCCCGCTACGCCGGTTGGGATTCGGATCTCGGCCGCAAGGTGCTCGCAGGCGGCTATTCGCTGGACGCGCTGGCGAGCGACGCGCTCTCGCGTGGTATCGATCCCCGGCATGTCAGCGGTCAGCAAGAGCGGCTGGAGAATATTGTCAATCGCGCGATCTACGGCTGAGCGAACCTAAAAAACGTTAGCGCAGACGGCAGATTTCGCAATTGCGATGCGGGCCGATAACGCCCACTCTTCGAACCGAAACCAACATAGCGACGCCTGCGAGCACGTATTCGCGGCGCACTGAATGTAACGCCGCGCGTTCTCTCGCACGTCACGCCGGCGGTCGTCCATAACAGGAGTGAGACATGAAATCATCCATTCGCCGTTCGGTATTGAGTTCGCTCGTCTGCGCCGTCATGTGCGCAGGCTTTTCGATGGTCGCGCCGCTTGCCCATGCAAGCAAGGACAAGCCCGAGATCGGGTTCTGTATCGACGACTTGCGCGTTGAACGCTGGTCGCGGGATCGCGACTATTTCGTGGCTGCCGCGACACAGCTCGGCGCGAAAGTATCGGTACAGTCGGCCGACGCGAGCGAAGCGCGGCAAATCTCGCAGATCGAGAATCTGATTTCGCGTGGCGTCGATGTCATCGTAATCGTGCCGTTCAATTCGAAGACGCTCGGTAATGTGGTGGCCGAGGCGCACAAGGCGGGCATCAAGGTCGTCTCGTATGACCGCCTGATTCTGGATGCGGACGTCGATGCCTATATCTCGTTCGACAACGAAAAGGTGGGCGAATTGCAGGCGCAAGGCGTGTATAACGCCCAGCCCAAGGGCAATTACTTCCTGCTTGGCGGGGCGCCTACCGACAACAACGCAAAGATGCTGCGACAAGGGCAGATGAAGGTGCTCAAGCCGGCGGTCGATCGCGGCGACATCAAGATCGTCGGCCAGCAATGGGTGCCGGAATGGAGCGCATCCACCGCGCTGCGCATCACCGAGGATGCGTTGACCGCAAACAACAACAAGATCGATGCCATCGTCGCGTCCAACGACGGCACCGCAGGCGGCGCCATTCAGGCGCTGGCCGCGCAAAAGCTCGCGGGCAAGGTGCCGGTATCCGGGCAAGACGCGGACCTCGCCGCCGTGAAGCGTCTCGTCGCGGGCACGCAGACCATGACGGTCTACAAGCCGCTCAAGCTGATTGCGGGCAATGCAGCGAAACTTGCCGTCGATCTGGCCAAGGGCGACAAGCCCGCCTTTAACGCGAAGTACGACAACGGCAAGAAGCAGGTCGACACGGTACTGCTGCAGCCGACGCTGCTGACCAAGTCCAACGTGGACGTCGTCATCAAGGACGGCTTCTATTCGCAAGCGCAACTTGCCGGCAACTGAAAGTCCTGCGGGCATGGCCTCGTGCGATGCCCGCTTCGTTCGGCACAGTCAGGACAATTAGCATGGCACAGGCGCTATTGGAGATGCGCGGCATCGCCAAATCGTTCGGCGGTGTGAAGGCGCTCGACGGCATCGATCTCGTCGTGAATCAAGGCGAGTGTGTGGGACTCTGCGGCGAAAATGGCGCAGGCAAGTCCACACTCATGAAGGTGCTGTCGGGCGTTTTCCCGTATGGCACGTGGCAGGGCGAAATACACTGGGACGGCAAGCCGCTTCAGGCGACCAGCATTCGCGATACCGAGCGCGCGGGCATCATCATCATTCATCAGGAACTGATGCTCGTGCCGCAACTGTCGGTGGCCGAGAATATCTTCCTCGGCAACGAGATCACGCTGCCCGGCGGTCGCATGAATTATCCGGCAATGTATCAGCGCGCGAGTGAACTACTCGACGAGCTGAACATTCAGGGCATTAATGTGGCGCAGCCGGTGATGAACTACGGCGGCGGGCATCAGCAACTCATTGAAATCGCCAAGGCGCTGAACAAGAAGGCGAGATTGCTGATCCTCGACGAGCCTTCTTCATCGCTTACCGCAGCCGAAACGCAGATTCTTCTCGACATCGTCCGGGACCTGAAGCGGCGCGGCGTTGCGTGCGTGTACATCTCGCACAAGCTAGATGAGGTTGAGGCGGTTTGCGATACCGTCACGGTCATTCGCGACGGCAAACACGTCGCCACGCATCCCATGCGTGGCCTCAGCACGGACCGCGTGATTGCGATGATGGTCGGTCGAGAGATCACGAACCTTTTCCCGCGTCCCGCGAAGGAAGACCGGCACGAGATTGGCGACGTGATCTTTGAAGCGCGCAACGTCACGTGTTTCGATATCACGAATCCGAATCGCAAGCGCGTCGACGACGTGTCGTTCGCGCTAAGAAAGGGCGAGATTCTCGGCGTCGCCGGGCTCGTCGGGGCGGGCCGTACCGAACTGATGCAGGCGGTCTTCGGCGCCTACGCAGGAGAGAGTTCCGCGCAGGTGTTCGTGAAGGGCAAGCCCGTCACCATTCGCACACCGGCCGACGCCATCGCGGCAAAGATCGCAATGGTGCCGGAGGATCGCAAGCGCCATGGCATCGTCCCGCAACTCGGCGTCGGGCATAACATCACCCTCGCGGTGTTGCGGCGCTTTGCCAAAGGCGGCCGCATTGATACCGCCGCGGAACTCGACACGATTCACACGGAGATGAAGCGGCTTTCCGTGCGCGCCGCGCATCCCATGCTGTCCATAGCAAGTCTTTCCGGCGGCAATCAGCAGAAGGCGGTACTCACACGCATGTTGCTGACCGATCCGGAAGTGCTGATTCTGGACGAACCCACGCGCGGCGTCGATGTAGGCGCGAAATACGAAATCTACAAGCTGATGTTCGAGCTTGGGCGGCGGGGCGTTTCCATCGTCATGGTGTCTTCGGAACTGCCGGAAGTGCTCGGCGTGGCAGACCGTGTGCTCGTCATCGGCGAAGGCGAACTGCGGGGTGATTTCATCAACGACGGCCTCACGCAGGAAGACATTCTTTCCGCCGCCATTGCAACGCGGCAAGACAGTGATTCAATCGATTCAGCGAGCCTCGCATGACTCCCGATCTCATTTCCACGCCCAAGCAGAGCAAAGACGAGAAGGGCGCGCCGCAGTCCGCCAGCCAGCGGTTGAAGCAGCTTTTCACGCGCTACAAGCTGCTTGCGCTGCTGCTTGCTGTGGCCGTCATCTGGCTATTGTTCTCTGTCCTGACCGATGGCGCATTCGTCACGCCGCGCAATCTTTCCAACCTGTTGCGCCAGATGTCGATCACCGGGATGCTTGCATGCGGCATGGTGTTCGTCATTATCTCCGGTGAAATCGACTTATCCGTCGGCTCACTGCTGGGCCTGCTCGGCGGTGTGGCAGCGATTCTCGATGTCACGTATCACTGGCCTATTGCTGCAACGTTGCCCGTCGTGATGCTGCTCGGCGTGGCCGTTGGTCTCTTCAACGGATGGTGGTCCACCTATCGACGGGTGCCCTCGTTCATCGTGGGGCTGGGCGGCATGCTGGCGTATCGCGGCATATTGCTCGGTATAACAGGTGGTTCGACTATCGCGCCGGTGTCCGATTCGCTCGTGTTCATCGGGCAAGGCTATCTGCCGCGTATTGCGGGCGATACGCTTGCCGTCGCGCTCTTCGTCTTGCTTGCACTCCTGACGCTACGTCAACGACGCAGCCGTCAGCGTTATGGCTTGCCTGTCGTCGCGCCTTGGCAAGACGGCGTGAAAATCGTCGCAGCAGGAGTCATTCTTTTTGCCTTCGTCGCGACGCTGAACCGCTACGGCGGCATTCCGGTCCCCGTGCTCGTGCTGCTCGCGCTGCTCGGCGTGTTCACCTACATCGCGACGCAAACGGTGTTCGGCCGGCGCATCTATGCAGTCGGCTCGAATCTGGAAGCGACGCGCCTGTCCGGGATCAACACAGACCGCGTGAAGCTCGCCATCTTTGCGTTGATGGGCTTAATGTGCGCATTCGGCGGACTCGTCAATACGGCGCGTCTTGCGGCGGGATCGCCTTCCGCGGGATCGATGGGCGAACTCGATGCCATCGCCGCATGCTTCATCGGCGGAACGTCGATGCGTGGCGGCTCGGGCACGGTGTATGGCGCGATCATCGGCGCACTCGTGATGGCGAGCCTCGACAACGGCATGTCGATGCTGGATGTCGACTCGTACTGGCAGATGATCGTCAAAGGCGCGATTCTCGTGATCGCCGTTTGGATCGACGTGGTGTCGGGCACTGCGCGGCGCTAAGGGCGGACGCGGTAAAGTACGGGGTTACGCGTCATGCCCCGTACTGCCATGTCGGTTCCTTTCCTGCTTCAAGAGACGCTCAGAGTCGTTCCACGCCGCTATCGCTTGCCCGCGCTTCCTGCGGCATCGGATGATCTGTCCAAGACCCAGCCCGCTACCGCGCTTGCCATTGTCATCGAGCAAGCCCGTCGCGCAATGGCGCGTGGTGAAGGACTCACCGCATCGATGAAGCACGCATTCGTGGATAGCCTAGCTCGCTTGATCGAAGAAGCCATGCGCGACGTTTCAGGCGATCCGGTCTTCAAAGCCACCTTGCTAAGACACCGTGCAGCCGAGGTGCGCGAATACGTGGCGTTGTCCGAGCACGCGAAAGAGGATCGTCGATCCATTCGGGCCAGCGTCAACGCCATCGCGCACCCAGGCAAGCACCGAACGTCGTCGGAGCGGCAGCGCGAAGCGTTCGCGCGACTGCACGCTGCTGCGTCGTCGCCTTACTGTCACGGCCTCGCCGACATCGCGCACGATCTGCTTTCGGCTCCCGACATCGCGAACGATTCGCCGCTTCGTCAATGGCTGACGCGACTCGTTGAAAGCCCTTCGTTGCTTCGCCTGCAGCGTCTCGAATCGCTGCGTGAAGATGAACGAGTGCGTCAGTATGTGGCGCTATGGGACAAGAATGGTCCGCGCTCTGGCAGTGCGCAGGCCGCTGCGCAAGGGAACGCGTCGCAGAAGCGCGGAACGGCGGCCGAAGCACGGGCCGCTCGGGCACTGCGAGTGATGGCGGATCGTCTCAATCAAGAAGAAGGCGCGGACCGACCGTATCGCGTCGTGACCTCGATGCGCGCTCCCGCGACTATTCCGGGAAGCGCCGAACGCGCCAAGAGCGAATGGGATGCCGTGCTGCTGAGGCAGGCAATTGGCAGCGATGAAACGCCGCTATGGGATGTCTGTCTGCTTGTGGAATCGAAAGCGTCCGTCGATGCGGCAACCACCGATCTCTCTCGCCTGCTTCGTGGTATCGCGCTTCTTGCCCATGCTGAAGAAAACGTGGCTTACGCGTTCGACACAAGCCAAGGCGCCGTGCATTTGCGCGGTTCCTCGTTGCGTGAGTTGAGCACGGACGAGGGCAGCTTGCAGAAAAGCGTTGTCTATTGCTGCGATGCGCCTTTTGAAGCGGCTCAGCGTGTACTCGGCGCAGGCAGTCGCATGCAACTGCTGTCGGCGCAACCGAGCCTCGAATTCGCCATCATGCTCGAAGATGGGCAAGCAGCCGATACACAAACGCTCGAACCCGTGTGGGATCAGCTGCTTCATTTGCCTCGGTGGCGTAGTGTGCTGGATCAATACCAGACCTTGCGGCGGGTACGCGAACTCATGGTCCATACGGAAGATCTGCGGACCGCGATCGACGAGGTGTCAGCGCGCCGAACATTGCCGGGCGGGCCAACTCGATGACAGCGTTCGATCACCGGCCGCTGCGCGTCATGCTGGAAAACACGTCGTCGCGGCGAATCAGGCCATGAAACAGTGCTGCGGCGAAGTGCATCACGAAGGTGGCGAACAGCAAGAGCGCGAGATACGTGTGCGCGCTTCGCAGCAGCGCATAGAGCCGCACGTTCACGGGCGCAATGGGAGGAAGATGCACGCCGCCGAAGAGGACGACCGGATATCCGGCGGCGGATAGCATCGACCATCCGACGATCGGCACGGCGAAGAGCAGCGCATAAAAGAGCCCATGCGAGCCATGCGCGATGCGCTGCTGCCATCGGGGCATGTCGTCGGGAAGGGCGGGCGTCCCGTGCGTCAGGCGTACACCGAGACGCAACACCGTCAGCAAGAGAATTGCGATACCCAGAGGACGATGTATCGCGATCAAGGTCTGATGCCACGACGAAAGCGTGGCGACCATGCCGATGCCGATGAACAGCATGGCGATGACAAGCAGCGCCATGAGCCAGTGAATCCAGCGCGCAGCGGGGCTGAAGTGGTTCGCGTTAGTGCGCTTCATGCTGCGCCTCCTCTTGAGTTCTGCGGTTGAACGACACTGAGTACGCAGACGATCGCGCCGCTAGCAACGGATCGTCAGAAACCGAGAGTCCCGCGGGCAACACCGTGGGGTCGAAATTGATGTCGCGGCAATCGCCGTCGGCTTGCGCGGTCTCACGATTGATGACCAGCGTGCCGGCGTCGATCTGTTTGCGGTCTTCGGGCCATGCTTTCGTCGCGTCGTTCGTGATGTCGCCCGGCTGCGCGACTGTCAGTATCAGATGCCATCGCTGCGCACCGTGCGCGAGGCGTCCCTTCAGTTCATCGTCGAGGAAGTCGTGGCGCGTAGCATTGCTTGGCGACACCGGCTCGTAAGTTGCGTCTGGAACCAGCGACCAGCGCACGAAATGCACGGCTCCGGATGCGTCGGTCGCGCGGAACGCGTTGATGCTGTAGTACGCGGCATTCGCGAAGCTCGATGATGGTGCGTGCGTCTTGACCCAGTCGCGAAACGGGAAGGTTTCCGGGTGCGCAGCGAAGAAGGCGGCGAGCTTCATGGGGTCCGGTTTGCCCGTTCCGGGATTGGGACGTGAAGCGATCAGTTGCTCGTAGAATCCCCGCGCGCTGTTGACGATAAATACAGGAGTACTGTTCATTGCCGTGCGCCATTGCTCGCCGTCGCGCAGACGGAACTCGAGGGCGAGGCTGCGCACGGGGTTGCCTGAGTCGCTGACGAAGGGGTTGGGGCCGGGTATCGCAAACCGCCCCGTGACCGGCGTGCGTTCGCGCGTGAAGACTTCGGCACGAGAGATGGATGATGCGTTGCCGTTGCCGTCGAACCAGCCTTCGACGCATACGCCCTTGGCGTGATTGCGCCGGTATCCGGCATGCACGCCGCCCACGCTTTGCAGCGTATCGACGATCTTCGTCGATGTCAGTCTATGCGTGGCGCCGACGCCCGCCACGTAGGCGAACGCAGTGCTGATGCCGAGTACGCTGGCGCCGATGAGCGCCAGCTTCGTCAGTTCAGGCGCGTTTCGTCGCGGGTTCCGCAAAAGCCTCATGAGTGAGAAGGGTGGCTGTTTCATGATGTTCCGCTCGATGTTCGGTGGATCAGTTCACGCGAACACAACTGGCGGCGTGAATATTCCAACGCATTTCGATGCACATTCTTTGGAATAGATCGGCCCTCGACGCGGTTTGCCTTCATGCAAGCCCAATCAATCTTTCTCAAGGAGTCGAAGATGAACATCGCCAAACTGTTTGCCGTTTCCGCCGCACTGGTCGTTTCAACGGGCGCGTTCGCGCAAGGCCTTACGCGCGACGAGGTTCGCGCGCAACTCGTGCAGGCCGAGCAGAGCGGCTCGCGCCTCGTGACAGATGCCTCGTATCCGGACGTCAGCCCGATTTATCAGAACCAGACGGCGCATTCGAAGACCCAGGACAGCGACGCGTATGGCGGCATGAAGACCGCATCGGGCGCGGGAAGTGCGCCTATGAACATGTCCGACTGTGTCGGTCCCTACAGCTTTTGCCACATTTACGCGGGCTCTTGACCGTGCTTCAAAAAAAACGACGCGCACGGGAATAAACGCCGTGCCGCGTTGTTTGCACCAGTGAGATGACTTCTTGACCCGAAGCCGTGCGACCGTGGACCCGCTTTCAGACATCCGCCTTTCCGAAACCGACGTGCAGGCTTTCGCCGACGGGCTGCTCGCGCCGGAGCGGGCCAACGCGTTGCGCGCCTATCTGTCGAGCAGGCCGGACGAAGCGCGCAGGGTAGTGTTCTATGATCGGCTCAATGCACAGCTGCGCTCGATGTTCGACAACGAGTGCGTTGCGCCCCGGAAAGGCGATAGACGATTCGGCGCGCGGCTGCGGCTGTGGATGGCCATCGTCGGCTGTCTTTCGCTGGTGATTGCCGCTATCTGGGCCACGGTGCGCGTACCCGACGCCGCGTTCGAACGCGCGGCCGTATCCGCATTGGCGATGGAGACGGCCGGGTCCGGGCGCGGCGTCGATGTCACCGATGCGCCCGATCTGTCATCGGCGGGCTTTCGCGCCGTCGATTCGCGGAGCGTCACGCTCGGCGCATTCGCTGGCGTCAAGGTCATCGCGTATCGCAATGCAAGCAACGAACCGCTCGTGCTCTTGTCCACGTGTGCACCGCCCGCATCCATGCGTTCGCCGTGGCACGCGCATAGAATCGGAACGGCGCGTCTGGTCGAATGGACGTCGACGTCGGGCGTTCGCACGGTCGTCGGCTCGCGCGCGGGCACGCCTGGTCTCATGCGTGCCGCCGAATTGCTGATGGCTCGCGAGAACATGCAACGGATTGAACCATGAACGCAAGACTCCTTCGCAAGGTGCGCCGATGAGCGTGCGTGAACAACTGATGGATCATCTTCCGCGCTTGCGTCGTTATGCTCGCGCGCTGATCCGCAATCAGGAACTGGCCGACGATCTCGTGCAGGACACGCTCGAACGCGCGCTTCGGCACACCGAGAAGTTTCAATCCGGCACCGATCTGCGTGCATGGCTATTCACGATCATGCACAACGTGTTCGCCAATCAGGCGCGCCGCGCCGATGCGCGTGCGGTGCATCTGTCGGTCGATGACGATCCGCTCGACGAAACCCAGTTCGCGGTCGCCAGCCGCGACACGCAATCGCTCGAAATGCGAGACCTCGACTACGCGCTGCAACGGCTGCCGGTCGAGCAGCGTCAAGTGGTGCTGCTCGTCGGTCTCGAAGAGATGTCGTATGCCGAAGTCGCCCTCGCGCTTGACATTCCGCTCGGCACGGTCATGTCGCGGCTCTCGCGCGGACGGGAAAGACTGCGTGCGCTCATGGCAGGCAAGCAGGAAGGCGTGCAATTGAAGGTGGTGCGATGAACAAACAAACGACTCCCATCAGCGAAGACGACATCCAAGCCTATGTCGATGGCGTCATTGCCGATCATCGACGCGACGAGATCGACCGATTGCTGGAAACGGATCATGCACTCGCGAGCCGCGTAAGCGATTACTTTGCGCTCAACAACATGCTTCACGACCGCTACGATCGCGTATTGCAAGAGCCGTTGCCTGAGCGCCTCACCATGGCTCTGGACGCGCCGCCCGCCGCGACCGTGAATGCCGGCCATGCTCCTGCCGCGAACTGGGCGAAGTACGCGGGCATGGCGGCGGCGCTCGTGCTGGGCATAGGCATCGGCGTGGGCGGCATGATGAGTCCGCCTGCGCGCAATATGCTTGTTTCGAGTGACGACAACGCTTCGCTTCGACATGCGAGCCTGACGAAGGACGAGTCGTTCGCGCGTCAATCGGCGATTGCGTATGTGACGTATGCGCCGATGGTCACGCGTCCTGTCGAAGTCGGCGCGGACCAGGAAGAGGAACTCGTCAAGTGGCTATCGAACCGGCTCGGCACCGATGTGCATGCACCGGTGCTCACGCACGTGGGCTTCAATCTGATGGGCGGACGCCTGTTGCCCGGCGACGAAGGCCCGATCGCCCAATTCATGTATCACGACGCCAATGGGGAACGCATTACGCTGAACGTGTCGCATCGCAAGGTGAGCCGCGACGTGACCGCCTTCAAGCTCTATCAGGATGGCTCTGTCAACGTGTTCTATTGGGTCGATGGCGACTTCGGCTATGCAGTGTCGGGAGCGATCCCGCGCCCGCAATTGCTCGCCATATCGCATGACGTGTATGAACAACTGACCGCGAGAAACGGGCAGGGCGCCGCTGTTCGATGACCGCACGCGCTGGCTCTTGCCGTAGCCACGCAACGCGTTATATCGTGATGAAGGTGCGCATCCGACGACGCGATGCGGCATACAACAAAGGAGACAGGCGGCACATGACGGCAACAGAAGCAATACTTGCATTGCGCGACACCCTTGGCGCGGAAGTGGTCGCGCTGCCCGAAGAGTTCGGCGACCGGCGCGTCGTGGACTGGAGCGGGCTGCCGGGAGAGATTCCGCTCGCGCTCATTCGTCCGCGCACGACGGAGGAAGTCGCAGAGGCGCTGACCATTTGCTCGCGCTTTCGGCAGCCCGTGGTCACGCAAGGCGGACTGACGGGTCTCGTGGGCGGCGCGAATGCGCGCGGCGGAGAAGTGGCGCTGAGTCTCGATCGTATGAATCGCATCGTCGAGATCGACGAGGTGTCCGGCACGATGACGGTTGAAGCGGGCGCGGCGTTGCAGACCGTGCAGGAAGCGGCGAGCGCGGCAGGCTTCTACTTTCCGCTCGATCTCGGCGCCCGCGGCAGTTGCTCGATAGGCGGCAATCTCGCGACCAACGCGGGCGGCAATCGCGTCATCAAGTACGGCATGATGCGCGATCAGGTGCTCGGGCTTGAGGCGGTGCTGGCCAGCGGCGCGATCGTCGGCGGTCTCAACAAGATGATCAAGAACAATAGTGGCTATGACTTGCGGCATCTCTTGATCGGCAGCGAAGGCACGCTCGCGGTCATCACGCGCGTCGTGCTGCGTCTGCGTCCGAAGCCCACGGCAACGGCGACCGCATGGTGCGGCTTGCCGGACTTCAAGGCCGTCACTACGCTGCTTGCGCGCTCGCAGGCGGGGCTGGCGTCGGGCGTGTCGGCGTTCGAGGTCATGTGGGCGGGCTATCACGACACGGTGCTCGCCAACTTGCCGCAATTGCGCGCGCCGCTCGGTTCCGCGCATCCGTTCTATGTGCTGCTGGAAAGCGTTGGGGCCGATCCGGTGCGGCACGGGGAGGCGTTCGAGGAGTTCCTCGGCGCGATGCTGGAAGAAGGCATCGTGACGGATGCGGCGATTGCGTCATCGGAGGCGCACGCGCTCGCGTTCTGGGCTATCCGCGATGCGCCCGGGGAGTATCAGCGCTTCATTCCGAACCACGCAGCGTATGACGTGAGCTTTTCCATCGCGCAGGTCGGCGAAGCGGCCGCGCGCTGCGAGGCGCGGCTACGCGAACATTGGCCGCAGTCGCTCGTCATGATCTACGGGCACTTGGGCGATGGGAACATCCATATCGTCGTGGACGTGCCCGGCATGGACAAGCACGAACACGAGGATATCGACCGCGTCGTCTACGAGGTCACCCGCGAGTTGAACGGCTCCATATCGGCGGAGCATGGCATCGGCGTGAAGAAGCGGCATTTTCTATCGCAGAGCCGTCGCGAGACGGACATCGACGCGATGCGTGCGATCAAAGGCGCGCTCGATCCGCTCGGGCTTTTGAATCCGGGAAAAGTGGTCTAGCGCTAAGGCGAACGGGAACGGGGAATGCAGACATGGCTTCGTCCTGCTCTGAACCGGAGAACGTCCATGCCTTCCGACGCCAATACATCGCCCGCAGCCGATCCGTCGAATGAACCCGTCGCGCCGCCCGAACGCAAACCGAGTCCGACGCTCGGCACGCCGCCCGATGTGAATCCCGCGGGCGCGGGCGCGTCGCCGGCGCAGGAAAGCCCGCTCGGTGCATCCGAGCCGATGCCGCCGGGCGAGGCATCGCGATGACTTAGGGCGCGACCGGCGTTGGTGCCGGTCGCGACTGTTAGGCTTGTGCAGCGAAGGACGGTCTGAACTCAGCGGTTACAAAACCATCGCTAATTTGTGTTATGTCAAATGACGAATCGGGGCGAACGCACGCCCCAGCCCGCCCACTTCAAGTCCACGCCACATGCGTACGATCCAGATCGCGGTCCAACTGATACGCCGCGCTGATCAACGCCAGATGCGTGAGCGCCTGCGGAAAATTCCCCAACGCCGCGCCATTGGTCGCGACTTCCTCGGAAAACAAGCCCAGGTGGTTCGCATACGCCAGCATCTTTTCGAACACGAGCCGTCCTTCGTCGACGCGGCCTGCGCGCGCGAGCGCCTCCGCGTACCAGAACGAGCACGCGCTGAAGCCGCCTTCCATGCCCGGCAGACCATCTAGCGTCGTGCCCCGCGTATAGCGAAAAATCAGCGGATCGACGCGCAGATCGCGGCCTATCGCGTCCAGCGTGCCCATCCAGCGCGGATCCTTCGGGCCGATGAAGCGCACGAGTGGCATCATCAACGCCGATGCATCGAGCGTGGCGGAGTCCGGTGTCTGCACGAACGACTGAAGCTCTTCGTTGAAGAAATGCTCGTGGATGTCGCGATGAATGTCGTCGCGGGTCTGGAACCACTTCGCCAGCGGCGCCGGAAGCGAGCGTTTCTGCGCAAGACGCAACGCGCGATCCACCGTGACCCAGCACATCAGGCGCGAATGCAGCAACGGACGCTTGCCGTTGCGGAACTCCCATATGCCGTGATCCGGCTCGCGCCAGTGCTCGACGACATAATCGACCGTGCGCGTCACATGTCGCCAGCCTTGGTATGAAATCGCTGCGCCGTATTTGTTGTAGAGATAGACCGAATCGAGCAGCGCGCCATAGACATCGAGCTGCGTTTGTTCGCGCGCGCCGTTGCCGACGACCAGCGTGCCCGGCGCTGACTCGCCAAGCGTCGCGAGCTGCGTCTCGTCGGGCGCGGGCTCGCCATCCACCGCATACATCACCCTGAGCGAACCATCGGAACTGCAGTCGCGATTGCGATCGGCGATCCATCGCATGAAGCGCTCGGCTTCGCCCGTATAACCGAGACGCAACAGCGCGTAGACCGAGAACGCGGCGTCGCGTATCCACGTGTAGCGATAGTCCCAGCGACGCGAGCCGTCTTGCGCCTCCGGCAGACCGAAAGTCGGCGCGGCGACGATTGCGCCGTGCTCGTCCGAACTGAGCAGCTTCAACGTCAATGCCGACCGCAGCACGACTTCGCGATAACGTCCGCGATACGTCGAGCGCGACGACCATTCTTTCCAGAACGCGATCGTCTCGTGCAGCATGCCGTCGAACTTCTCTTTCGTGTCGAGCTTCGGCAGTTCATCGGCCGCGCCCAGCGCGAAGCACGCCGACTCGCCCTCCGACATATCCAGCGTCGCCCGTGCGCCGTCATGCTCGACGGAAAGCGGCACGCTCGCGCGGAGTTCCAGCGGCGCGCCGTTGTCGGCTCGCGCGAACCGTACGCCCTTCTCCACCGCATGCGCCGTGTGACGGACACGCGCATAGTCGAAGCGCGGATCGCAGCGAACGTCGAGCGTCATCTTGCCGTACACAATACGCACGATGCGCATCACGCAATTGGGCACGGCGTCCACGCGCGCTTCGGAAGACGGTACGGGCATCAGGTCCAAAAGCTCGCAGACGCCCTCGCCCGTCATGAAGCGCGTGAGCAGCACGTTGGTCTCGGGCAGATACATCTGCTTGACGTTGGCGTCGAGATCGCGCGGAGTGATCGCAAACGAACCGCCGCGCTCGTCGTCGAGCAATGCGGCGAAAAGCGTCGGCGAATCGATGCGCGGAAAGCACATGAAGTCGATCGTGCCCCGAAGCGACACAAGGGCAGACGTCTTCATGTTGCCGATCATGCCGCGTGCATCGACGGGCAGCACGGCGGGTGGGACCTGCTGTGATGGATGGCCCATCGGTTGCGCTCCGGCTTGACGTTGCAAGCCGTTGAGCAAGGGGCATTCCCGTGACGCGTCGTGTCGAGGACAAAGCTTCGACGCGACGATGCGCGATTTTAGCGTGCAGCGGTCGTGTCGAGACTGCCCGAAACAGGCTCCATCGGCGCTGCCGTGATGGCTGCCTCGCTTGCGGAGACGTCGTGCGCAGCGACAGCGTCCTGCGTCGGCGTTGCGATGCCCGCATGATGCGACGACCTGCCGAAGCTGGCGATATAGAGCGTCACCGCGACGGCCACGCCCACGAGTATCGCCACCACGGCCACGCCCGACGACTTGCGCTTCATGTTGTCCCCTTTGCTGTTCGTCTGCCACGGTAGCAGACCGAAGCGACGCTCACCGTGTGACGGCGCGCATTTTTATTCGTCGCGTCAAGCGGTTAGGTCGCGCGTCACCGGCTTGTCCACAGGGTTGGGCACAGAAACTGTGGATATTTTCTTGGCTTCGGGCATCAAATTGCCCGACACGCCTCCGCGCACTTCCGGCACGCATCGCTACACGCCTGGCAATGCGCGGCAGTATGACGGCTGCACTCGTCGGCGCATGCATCGCAGATTCGCGCGCACAGATCGCAGAAGTCGCGCATGAACTGGGTGTCGCGTGCAAGCGACTCGGACGTGAACCGGCACAGCGCGGCGCAGTCGAGATCGAGACGGATGCACTTTTCCATGTCGGGCAGATGCCCTTCCGCAATGCACGCGGATGCGCAGTTATCGCAAGCGGCGGCGCAACGGTCCAGTGCGGCGATGCAATCGATGTAGTCGCTCATTCGACTGGTCCTCGTCTGACAGGTGGCTATTCGCGCGTCGATTCCGGCGGCACGGGATTGTTGTCTTGCGCGGTAGGCAGCGCATTCTCGCTCTGCGGATGATGCTGCTTTTCCCGGGCATCGAGGTCTTCCTGCCGCGTTTCGCTGGCGGCGGGCGCGCCCACTGGTTCGTCCATGTCGTCGGCCGTGGCGCGCGAGCCGTGGTTGTCGCCTGTGGCTTGAATCATGCTGCCTCCGTTGACGTAGTCATCGTTCATGGAATTCGCAGCAAGCCATGGTCCCGCGCGACAGCGTGCCCTACGCCTCAATCGATTGGTATCCGCCTTCAGGAACCGCGTGGTTCGACATGAACAGCATCCGCAGTTCGGTGCTCAACCCGTGGAAATGGCACATGAACGTGGCCGGCTTCGCGTAATACCACGGCGTGTTGAGTTCGTTGAAGCTCACGAGTTCGGCCGAGTCCGGTTCGGGGCATAAACCATGCGAAATCATCTGCTCCATGAAGTAGAACTGGTCGCCCTGGCTGGAAAACGTGTACTTGATGTCCTCGGTCTCCAGCACGCGAGCAAGCACGCTTTGCAGCACGTTCGCGTTCGCCTCTGTGTTGCGAAAGCCCATGACGCCCGAATTGAAGCGCCAGCCGCAGATATCCGCAGTCAGCACGCGATCGCGGCCTTCGGTGAACGCCTCGAGCTTGATCGAAGGGTTCATGACGAGGATATCGGCATCGACCCAAAACACCCATTCGTGATGCGGCAGATACTTGGCTAACAAGAACGGCTTCGACCAGTTGCCGCATGCCTCGCGCTGAAAATCGGCAGGCACGGCGCGATGTTGGTAGAGCGTATAGCCGTGACGCTCGCAGAACGCGCGCAGGCTTGCTTCGCCGAAGCGCGCGTAACTCGCGATGTTCGGCGTGTATAGCATGACGACGGCGATAGGCTTGCCGGGCTGATACACGGTTAGCGGCTCGTCGGTATCGCATTGAGGCGGCGGTGGAACGTCGAAGAACGCGCTGTGGCCCGCCGCATGGCACGCGTTCACGTGCTGTGCGAACACCGCCCGCCAGCGCGGACCATACTTGCTATAAAGACGCGGCGTATAGACAAGCGATACCGCAATCACCGGCGTCCCGCGCAGATCAGGATGCTGCCCCGACCACATGGATGCGATCGGTATCACGCCGTTCATCAAGTCCCAGTCTGCGACGGCAGGGAACGCTTCGAGCAATTCCTCTTCAGTCACGAATTTGCCGTATTCGTAGAAGGCGCGGCATCGTGCGGCCATGCCTCGTGCAATGCGTCGGTTCTCCTCGGTATTTCGGATGACGAACATTTCCGTATTGACGCCGAAGAAGCCTTTCGTGACGAGACTGTCTCGCCCTTCCATGATTCGGCCGAAATCCTCGAAGCGAACGAAGAGCGCATTCTCGGTCGCAAAGATAAGGATTTCCCCGTCCGCGGCGCGCGCGAGCCGGTCGCTGATCATTTGGTATTTGAAGAGGACGCCGAGTTCGAGTGAGTCGGCGCTGCTCGAGATCGACTCGTCGCAATGGACCGCTTGCGTTCGGCGGCAGAACTCGGCGTGGTTGTCGCGTGACGATGTCGCGCGGCGGTCGGAAAAACAGCTAACCAGTGTGACCATGTTGTACCGGCAAGTGAATAGCGTGGACGCACGAAGCGCGGCGCAAGAGCCGCGCGCAAGGGGCCGTAGCATATCCGTTGCGGTCAACGAACTTGCAAATTATTGCGTCAACCGAAGTATCTCGCGCGCGGAGAATCTGCCATCCGCGCTCAATTGTAGGACGTGCAGACGTGGATGAACGCACTGTCGCGTTCCGGCGCGCTGTCGCTTATTCAGGACGCGCACGATCGCCGGTTGCGCGTCGTTCGGCCTCTTTGACGAGCGCGATGCATGCGACACCGAGACGGCGATTGCGAGCGGACATTCCGTGGCGTTCCAGACCGTATCGTCCTAGTTGCGTCAAAGGTTATGAGCAAGGCGACGTTCGCAATCGACGACGCCGGATTGCCAAGGAGCGTCCCGAGCAGCATGGAGACGACTGCTCAGAGCACGCGGGGGGTCCAACCGCATGCCGCGTGGCGCGCACGGTTGGCGTTCGCGGGCAGCAAGCCTATGGCGCCGCCAGCAGGCTGGCCGCACGCGACGGCATGATCCCGGGCCGTACGGCGCGACGGACCGTCGCTTTTCGAAGCGGCGCAGCGGCAGCGATCGATCGCGCGGCTAGGAAGGACGCCGAGGCGCGAAGGCCGTTGAGCGTCGAACCGCCGGATCGTCGTGCGCCCCGACGTATAGGCCGCGCCGCTCGTGCCGTCCGTCCAGTTCGTCCTTCCCGTATTGAATGGCGAACTGTTCGGCCGCCTTCGCCGTCGGGAACGGTCGAAACGGCCCGACCGCACGCCGCACACCGCCGGGACGCTCGATCAGAACCGTCGCGACGAATTCGCCCGCGGCATGCACGACGACCGCCGACAACTCGCAGCCCCGGTACTCCACTGGAATGGCGTCCATTCGACTCTCGCTCTGGAAGTAGCCCGCGTGGCGATTGAAGAAGCGTGCGGGACGTGACGCCCTATTTTTAGCGGGAAATCAAGATTCCGGACGTGCGTCGACCAACATTGGAGCGCCGCGAAATCTGCATGATTCTCATTTAGACGCTATGCTCCGACGAACCTCCACCTCTAATCGACTCGTAGTGCCGCCCACTCTCCACCGACGAAACCGTTTCACACTTGCTGCCCTGACGTTGGCCGGCGTCGCGCTCTGCGTCGCGGCGCGGACTGCGCAGGCGCAGGAGTTCTCCATTCTCGCCGGACCGCTCAAGAGCGGCAGCCAGAACACCTATTCCTGGGAAGCAAGCTACCGCGAAGGCCTCGGCCCGTATGCGGCCTGGAGTTTCTCCTGGATTAACGAAGGCCATATTCCCAATCATCACCGTGACGGTCAGGCGGCGCAGTTGTGGGGACGGCTTCCGCTCTGGAATAAGCGCCTGGAACTGTCGGCGGGCGCGGGGCCGTACCGCTATTTCGATACCAGCGAGGCCCGCGCCGGCGGCGATTATTCCAACACGCACGGCTGGGGCGGCCTCTTCACGCTGCGCGCCGCGTATTACTTCGACAACCGCTGGATCGCGGAGATGAAGCTCAATCGCGTGCAGGCGTTCGGCGGTCCCGACACGACGGCCCTGCTGTTCGGCATCGGCTATCAGCTCGACGCACCAAACGGCCGTGGCCCGCGCGAGCGCGCGCCGTCGCGCATCACGAACGTCACCGGCAACGAAATGACGGTCATGGTCGGCACGACGATCCTGAACAGCCTGGACTCGGAATCGAACGTGGCGGAAAGCATCGAATACCGGCGCGGGCTGTGGAAGTATGTCGACTTCAGCGCGTCGTACCTGCACGAGGGCGGCCACGTTCAGTCGCGCCGCGACGGCGTCGCCGCGCAACTGTGGGCAACCCGCGCATTCTTCGACGATCGGCTGACGCTCGGCGTCGGCGCGGGCCCGTATCTGTCGATCACGCAGAACGACGATCTGCCGCAAAACCGCACCGGCGACGGCCGTTTCGCGGGCCTCGTCTCGCTGTCGGCGAGTTATCGTTTCACGAATCGCTGGCTCGTTCGAGCGACGTGGAACCGCATGGTGACGCGCTATGACCGCGACGCGGACATCATCGAGGCGGGCATCGGCATGCGTTTCTGACCGGGCCGCTGCAAACCGGCTGGCGCGGTACTTGCGTTTGGACGAGCCGTCATCCGCTCTCAACGGCTCCTCCATGATCGACGTCCCGCCCAGAACCCTGCTGATCTCCCCTCACCTCGACGACGCCGTGCTCGGCTGCGGCGCCTCGCTTGCGGGCGCGCCGGACGTGCTCGTCTGCACGGTGTTCACCGGATGCCCCGCCGCCGATGCCCACACGGATTGGGACGCCCAATGCGGCTTCGCGGACGCGCGGCAGGCGATGGCCGCGCGCATCGAAGAGGACAACCGCGCGCTTGCATTGCTCGGCGCGACGCCGCAGCATCTGGGCTTTCTCGATTCGCAATACATCCCGTTTGCCCACGATGCCGACAAGCCCACGCGCAGCGCGTTGACGCAAGCATTTCTCGACGTCATCGCGAAGTATCGGCCGAACGTGCTGATGATTCCGCTCGGCCTCTTTCATTCGGATCACGCGCTCGTTCACGAAGCCGCCTGCGATGCGTGGCTGCATCATCGCGATTTGCCCTGCGTGGCCTACGAAGAGGCGCTGTATCGATGCAAGCGTGCGCTCTTGCAGCAGCGTCTCGCTGATCTGCTGGAACGCGGCATCGACGCGACACCGCTCAATCCGCGCCCGCCGGAGCCCGCCGAAGCACAGCGCCGCGAAGCCATGAAGCGCGACGCCGTGAACGCGTATCCGAGCCAGCTCAAGGCATTCGGGCCGGACGGATATGGCGACGTGTATCTGCCAGAGCGTTTCTGGACGCTCGAACGCGCGGAGAAGCGCGCATGAGCGCGCTCCCGCAACCCCTCGCGCGCCCTGCTCACGACGAGGCCGCGCGCGTGACCGTGGTCGTGCTGACCTACAACCGCGCGGATCAAGTGCTCGACACGCTGGGAAGACTCGCGGCCTTGCCGGATCGCATCGACATCGTGGTGGTCGACAACGCATCGTCCGACGATACGGCCACGCGCGTCGCGCAAGCCTTCCCGTTTGTCGAACTGGTGGTCGCGCCGTCGAATATGGGCGCGGCGGGCCGCAACCTCGGCGTGGAGAAGGTGCGCACCGAGTACGTCGCGTTCTGCGACGACGATACGTGGTGGGGCCCGGGTTCGCTCTCGCGCGCAGCGGACATCCTCGACGCCTCGCCGCGTGTCGCGGTGCTGAGTGCGCGCGTGGTCGTCGGCGAAAACGGCGATGCCGACGAAACCTGCGAACGTATGCGCGTCAGTCCGCTGGGCGCGAATGGCTTGCCGGGACCCGCGCTCGTCGGTTACATGGCCGGTGCGAGCGTGTTCCGCACGAGCGTCTATCGAACGATGGGCGGCTATGAGCCACGGCTTTTCATAGGCGGTGAAGAGTCGCTGCTCGCGCTCGACATGCTGGACCACGGCCACGCGCTCGTCTATGCCGACGAGCTCGTGCTGCATCATCATCCCTCGCCGATACGCGACAGCGCACTGCGCAGGCGTCTGCTCGCGCGCAACGCCGCGTGGGTCGCGTGGCTGCGCCTGCCGTTGCGTGAAGCCGTCCAAGCGAGCATGCAGGCGTTCGCCGTCATGCGTCGCGAAGGCACGTTCTGGCGCGATGCTATGCAGATGTTGCGCGGTTTGCCCTGGGCGCTGTCGCATCGGCGCGTAGTGGGCCGGCACGTGCAGGTCATGCGATCGATCGTGCGCGAAGACGACCGCCGCCATGCGCGCCAACAGGCCAGCGAAACCACGCTCACGCGGGCAGACGCTACACGCGCCGTGTAAAACCGCGCCTCTGTTGGTTACCCCGCGTCTAAGGAAATTTTGTTCGTACAGCAACGAACCAACGATTCTGCGATTTTTTGCGCTCGTGGCACAACGAATGCTGTGAGCCCTGCAAGCTTCGAAAGACGCGGCAACTTTTGCGCGCGTGCAACGACTCGAAGTCCATGTCGAACAACGCCAATCGAGGGGGCCTACACGTGAAGATCGCACTTATCAGTGAGCATGCGTCGCCTCTCGCGGTGGCGGGCGGCGTCGATAGCGGCGGGCAGAATATCTATGTCGCGCATGTCGCGCGACAGCTCGCACGCAACGGTCACCAAGTGGATGTCTTCACGCGCCGCGACCGTTCCCTGTTGCCGCTGGTCTCGCGCTTCGAACGCATTCGCGGCATCCGCGTCATCAACGTGCCGGCCGGACCGCCCGTGCAATTGCCGAAGGAACAGCTTTTGGCGCACATGGACGAGTTCGCTCGCTTCATGATCGGCTACTTCAAGAAGCAGGCGACGCCCTATCACGTCGTTCATGCGAACTTCTTCATGTCCGGTCTCGTTGGAATGCGTATCAAGGAGGCGCTAGGCGTGCCGCTCGTCACTACGTTTCATGCGCTCGGCCGCGTGCGACGCATTCATCAAGGCGCGGGCGATGGCTTTCCCGACGAGCGCTTCGAGATCGAAGACGCGCTCGTGCGTGAATCGGATTCGGTCATCGCCGAGTGTCCGCAAGACGAAACGGACCTCGTGTCGCTCTATCACGCTGAGCGCGAACGCATCGACCTGGTGCCCTGCGGCTTCGACAGCACCGAGTTTCATCCGATGAAGAAGGCCGAAGCGCGTGAACGTCTCGGCTGGCCGCAAGACCGCTTCATTGTGCTGCAACTGGGACGCATGGTGCCGCGCAAAGGCATCGACAACGTGGTGCGCGGCATCGGCCTGTGCAATCGCGAACTGAAAGAAGACGCGCATCTCTATGTGATCGGCGGCAATTCGGATGAAGCGAACGAAATCGCGACACCGGAAATCGGCCGCTTGCGCGGCATCGCAAACGAATGCGGCGTGGCCGACAAGGTGAACTTTCTCGGCCGACATGGAAGGCAACGCCTGAAGACCTTCTACAACGCAGCCGATGTATTCGTGACGACGCCGTGGTACGAGCCTTTCGGCATCACGCCGCTCGAAGCCATGGCGTGCGGCCGGCCGGTCATCGGCGCGGACGTGGGCGGCATTCGCTATTCGGTGGCGCATAACGAAACTGGATTGCTGGTTCCGCCAAAAGATCCGCGCGCACTCGCCGATGCGCTTGCCGTGCTCAAGCGCGACCCGCTGCTCGCCGAACGCATGGGCGCAGCGGGCCTCGAACGCGCGCGCGCGATGTTCACGTGGTCGGGCGTCGCGCAGTCGCTCGAACGCGTGTATGCGCGCGTTGCGGGCGTGGACATGGCGCAGGACCTCGATAGCCGGCGTGCCGCATATGGCAGCGCCACCGCATGAAACCCGCCGTCTTTCTCGACAAGGACGGCACGCTGCTCGACGACGTGCCTTATAACGTCGATCCCGACAAGATGCGTCTCGCGCATGGCGCACGCGATGCACTCGCCATCTTCGCGCGCATGGACGTGCCGATCGTCGTGATCAGCAATCAGAGCGGCGTCGCGCTCGGCAAGTTCGATGAAGCGGCGCTTCAACCTGTCGAACGCAAGCTGCACGAACTCGCTGCGGAAGCGGGCGCGCGGCTGGCGGGCGTCTACTGGTGCCCGCATCATCCGCAAGGCACGGTCGCGCGGTATGCCCGCGTATGCGATTGCCGCAAGCCGGCACCCGGCATGATTCAACGCGCGGCGCGCGAGCTCGGCGTCGATTTGCGGCGAAGCTGGTTCGTCGGCGACATTCTCGACGATATCGAAGCGGGGCATCGCGCCGGATGTCGCGCTGTGTTGATCGACAACGGCAACGAGACGCTCTGGCAACGCGGCCCCATGCGCGAACCCGATGCGATCGCGAAAGATATGAGTGAAGCCGCGCGCATCATCGAGCGTGCGTGGCATGACACGGAGATCGCGACATGAAGCGCGATCCGTTGCGAGCCAACGATATTCCGATCAGCATTCAGCCCGCCGACGCGCACGCGCGCGCGCCCGCCGTTGCGCCTGAGCGCATTTGGGGCGCGGACGTACGGCGTATTTTGTGCATTCGCCTCGATAATCTGGGCGACGTGCTGATGACCACGCCCGCGCTCCATGCGCTCAAGGCGGCGTATCCGGGGCGGCATCTCACGTTGCTTGCGTCGCGTTCAGGTGCGCAGGCAGCGCGTTTCATCGACGATATCGACGACGTGATCGAATACGACGCGCCGTGGGTCAAGCATGACAAGCCCATCGATGCGAGCGCGGATATCGCGATCTGCGAACGTCTCGCATCACTTGAGTTCGATGCTGCCGTCATATTCACCGTCTATAGCCAGAATCCGCTTCCGGCAGCGATGTTCTGCCATCTCGCGAAGATTCCGCGACGGCTCGCGCATTGCCGCGAAAACCCGTACGGACTGCTGACGGATTGGGTCGCCGAGCGTGAACCGCAACATGGCACGCGGCACGAAGTCGAGCGGCAGCTTGCGCTCGTCGAAAGCGTCGGCGCAACGAACGCGGATACACGTATGCGCTTCGCATTGCGCGCTGAAGACGAGGCATCGCTTGCTCGCAAACTCGACGCACGAGGCGTCGATCTCAACGCGCCCTTCTTTGTCATGCATCCCGGCGCCACCGCTGCATCGCGGCGCTATCCGCCGGAGCGCTTCGCACAGGCGGCGCGAGCGTTGTCAGACCGGACCGGCTGGCCGGTTCTCGTCACCGGATCGGCGAGCGAAGCCCCATTGTGCGAGACGGTTGCCGCAGGCGATGCGCGCGTCGTCAACCTTGCGGGCGCGCTCGAGCTTGGCGAGCTTGGGGCACTGATCGCGCATACGCGTGTGCTGATCTCCAACAATAGCGGTCCGGTGCATATCGCGTCCGCGCTCGGTGCGCCGGTCGTCGATCTGTATGCGCTCACCAATCCGCAGCATATGCCGTGGCAAACGCCGCATCGTGTCCTCTTTCGCGACGTGCCTTGCCGCTGGTGCTATCGCAGCGTGTGTCCCGAAGGGCATCACTCGTGTCTGCTCGGCGTGACCGTCGATGAAGTCGTCGACGCCGCGCTGTCCTTGCTCGATGCCCGCACCGAACAACATCCCGCTCATCTGACACTACCCTGAGAGACGCGCCCTATGTACACACTCGGAATCAATGCGGTCTATCACGACAGCGCAGCGGCGCTGGTTCGCGACGGCGTCGTGATCGCGGCGGCGGAAGACGAGCGTTTCACGCATGTAAAGCATGCGAAGCGCCCGGTGCCCTTCTCGACGTGGCAACTGCCTTTCGATGCCATCGACTATTGCCTCAAGGAAGCCGGCATCGAGCTCGCCGATATCGACCACATCGCGTATTCGTACGATCCGCAGCTTTTCTCGGGCATGCCGAAGCAGACTAAGGCGACTATCGCCCTGCCCTTCATGCCTTCCGAACATGTGACCGGCAACCCGTCGGAATCGCCGTGGGACCCGCTTTTCCTGAGCTATATCGTGAATGCGCGCGGCCAGTTGCTCGACGGCGCGCCGCATCATCTGAAGAAGCGGTTCGCCAGCGGCGGACGCGCACCGCGCTTCGAATGGCATAACGTCGATCATCATCTGTCGCATGAAGCAAGCGCATTTCTCGCGGCGCCGTATGAGAACACCGCCGTTCTCACGATGGATGGCCGTGGCGAAGGCGTGACGACGAGTCTCGGACAGTTCGTCGATGGCGAATACAAGCGCATCAAGCAAGTGGAACTGCCGCATTCGCTCGGCTTGCTGTATGAAGCCGTGACGGACTATCTCGGCTTCCTGCACTCGTCGGACGAGTACAAGGTCATGGCGCTCGCTTCGTTCGGCAAGCCGGCGTACGTCGATCAGTTCCGCGAGATCGTGAAGTATCGCAACGACGGCAGCTATACCGTGGATGCGCCGCGTCTGGTGGAGCGCTTCGGTCCGCGACGCGAACGTGGCGGTCCGCTCACGCAGCACCATTACGACATCGCGCATTCGCTGCAAGTAGTGCTCGAAGAAACCGCGCTGGATCTCGCACGCTGGCTGCATGAACGCACCGGTCTCAAGCATCTTGCTATGGCGGGCGGCGTGGCGCTTAATTGCGTAATGAACGCGCGCTTGCGCGATCGTGGCCCGTTTGAAGACATCTGGGTTCAACCCGCTGCGGGCGATGCGGGTACCGCGCTCGGCGCAGCACTCTGGACCGACTATCAAGAACGCGTCAAGCAAGGTGATGGGGGCCGTCGCTGGGCCATGAATCACGCGTATCTTGGCCCGCGCTATGAAGACGACGAGATCGAGCAGTTCCTCAAGTGGTCGAAGACGCCGTATCGCAGGCTGAACGACATTGCGAGCGAAACCGCTGAAATTCTGGCATCGAATCGTGTGATCGGCTGGTATCAGGGACGTACGGAGTTCGGGCCGCGTGCGCTCGGTGCGCGTTCGATCCTCGCTTCGCCGATTGATCCTTCCATGCAGGCGCGTCTGAACGAAATCAAGGATCGGGAAGATTTCCGCCCTGTTGCGCCCGTGGTGATGGAAGAACACGCTGCGGACTGGTTCGTTGACGCACGCGTCGCGCCGTTCATGCTCTTCGTGTTCGATGTGCGCGAGGACATGAAGTCGCGCATTCCTGCCGTCACGCATATCGACGGCACGGCGCGCGTGCAGACCGTGAACCGCTCGCAGCATCCGCTCTATTACGACTTGCTCGCGGCGTTCAAGGCGCGCACGGGCGTGCCGGTGCTCGTCAATACGTCGTTCAATACGCGCGGCGAGCCGATGGTCAATTCGCCGCGCGATGCGCTCGAATCGTTCTGGACGTCGCCGCTGGATGCGCTCGTGATCGGCCCGTTCCTGATTGAAAAGCCGGGAGTGCGTGCATGAGCTCGGTTGCAGGCTCGTTTCCCTACGACGGCGCGAAGCACGCGTCCGCGCCGCGCGACGCCAGCGCGGCAGCGGGCGCGGCGTTCGAGGTGTCCGTCGTCGTGCCGACCTACCGCCGCCCCGACATGCTGGAACGCTGTCTGCGCGCGATCATCGCGCAGGACTACGACAAGACGCGCTTCGAGATCATCGTGTGCGATGACGGTCCCGACGAACCGACGCGCTCGCGTGTTGCAGCGCTGGCACGTGAGTTCGAGCAGGGACCGCGCATCCGCTATGTGCCCGTCACCGCGACGCAAGGCCCCGCGGGCGCACGCAATGCGGGATGGCGCGCATCGGGCGCGGCGTTGATCGCTTTCACCGATGACGACACGATTCCCGATCCGCACTGGCTCGCGGCAGGCGTTGCCGCATTGCGAGCGGGCGCGGATGCGGTATCGGGCCGTATCGTGGTGCCGCTCGGGCCTCGTCCGACGGACTACGAGCAAGATGCAGCCGGTCTCTCGCACGCCGAATTCGCGACGGCCAACACGTTCGTGACGCGCTCGGCGCTCGCACGCGTCGGCGGCTTCGACGCGCGTTTCACGTCGGCATGGCGCGAAGACTCGGACCTGCAATTCGAATTGATGCGCATCGGCGCGCGCATCGTGAGGTCACACGATGCAATGGTCTTGCATCCCGTGCGGCCTGCGCGCTGGGGCGTGAGCTTGTCGCAACAGAAGAAGAGCCAGTTCGACGCGCTGCTGTACAAGAAGCATCGCTCGCTCTTCAAGACACGGATTCGAAGCCTGCCGCCGCTGCTTTATTACGCGATCATCGCAGCCCTACTGGTCGCCGTGCTCGCGCTTGCCAAGGGCAATAACACGCTCGCGGGCGTCTGCCTCGTCGCGTGGCTCGGCATGACCGCATGGTTCTGCTTCAAGCGCCTGAAGTCGACTTCGCTCACGCCGTCGCATGTACTGGAAATGGCGTGGACATCGCTATGGATACCATTTCTTTCGGTGTACTGGAGAATCTACGGCGCCGTGAAGTTCCGGGTGATGTTCATATGAAGCCGGAAAACGTCGAGCGCATTGCGATCTTCCGGGCGCTGCAACTCGGCGACATGCTCTGTTGTGTGCCGGCGCTGCGGGCATTGCGCCGCGCTTATCCTCGCGCACGCATTGCGCTGATCGGCTTGCCGTGGGCGCAAACTTTCGTCGAACGTTATTCGCATCTCGTGGATGAGCTGATTTTGTTTCCCGGCGCAGTGGGATTTCCGGAGCAAGAGGAAACGGACGCGAAACTACCGGCCTTTTTTGAAGCGATGCGCGCGCGCCGCTTCGATCTCGCGATTCAGCTGCACGGCAGCGGCGGCGTGGCGAACGATATCGTCGAAGAGATGCACGCACGGCTTAGTGCGGGATTCCTGAAGCCGGATGAATCGCCGCGCGCCGGTGTGTTCATTCCGTGGCCCGACGCGTTGCAGGAAGTCGAGCGCTACAACGCGCTAATGGCGGCACTCGGCCTGGATGCGCATGACACGCAACTGGAGATTCCGCTCACGCCACAAGATACGCGCGAATGCGATGAATTGATCGCGCAATATGGTCTCGACACCGCGCGGCTCGTGCTGGTGCATGCGGGTGCGCAATTGCCTTCGCGACGCTGGCCCGCCGAACGCTTCGCGCAAGTCGCCACGGCACTTGCGAGCGATGGCTGGCAGGTGGCGTTGACCGGTAGCGCAGGCGAAGCTGCGATTACCGCGAGCATTGCAAGCACACCCGGCCTCGATGCAATCGACCTGACCGGCAAGACATCGCTCGGCTCGCTGGCTGCGCTCGTTGCGCGGGCACGTCTTATCGTCTGCAATGACACGGGGCTTTCGCACGTGGCCGCTGCGATGCGCACGAGAAGCGTCGTCATCGCATCGGGCAGTGACACGCAACGCTGGGCACCGCTCGATCACGAACGGCACCGCGTGCTGGCCGACTATCCGCCCTGCCGCCCGTGTTCGTTTCGCGAGTGTCCGTATGGTCATCCATGCGCGCTCAATGTGAGTGTCGCGCAAGTGCTCGATGTCGCACGACTCCAATTGCCTGTAGAAAAACTGGAAACCGATGCCCACTGCTAATCAACGACGCCTGCGCGTGCTCACGTGGCACGTACACGGCAACTATCTGTACTACCTGACTCAGGCGAAGCACGACTTCTACCTCGTGACGAAGCCCGGTCATCCGCCCGGCTATGCGGGCAAAGTGGGCGTGCTGCCGTGGGGTGACAACGTTCACGAAGTGCCGGCCGACGAAGTGGCTTCGCACGAATTCGACGTCGTTCTATTTCAGCATCGCACGCACTGGGACGACGATCGCATCAACCTGCTCTCGGATGCGCAGCGGCGCTTGCCGCGCGTCTATATCGAACATGATCCGCCGCAGGAGAATCCGTTCGAACAGCGCCATTGGGTGCAGGATCGCGACACCTTGCTCGTGCATGTGACGCACTTCAATCGGCTGATGTGGGACAGCGGCGAGACGCCGACGCGTGTGATCGAACATGGCGTGGTCGTGCCGGAAGGCGTGCGTTATACCGGCGAAAAGGAACGCGGCATCGTCGTTATCAATCATCTGCGGCAGCGCGGCCGCAGGCTCGGCAGCGATGTTTTCGCGGATGCCGCGCAGCGCGTGCCGCTCGATCTCGTCGGCATGGACGCGGAATCGGCGGGCGGTCTGGGAGAGATCGGCAATCTGGACCTGGCCGCGTTTTCCGCGCAATACCGTTTCTTCTTCAATCCGATTCGCTGGACGAGTCTGGGCCTCGCCATCGTCGAAGCCATGACGATCGGTATGCCCGTCATCGGTCTTGCGACGACGGAGCTTGCCACCGTGATCCGCAATGGCGAGAGCGGCTTCATCCATACCGATACGAACGCGCTCGTCGACGTCATGCAACAGCTGCTGCGCGATCCCGCCGAAGCGCGCCGTCTGGGTGAAGGCGCTCGCCGTCTCGCGCTTGAACGTTTCCACATAGACCGCTTCGCCGCCGAATGGGAAGCAACGTTGCGCCACGTGTGCAGTTGATCAAGCGCGACGATCAAGCGCGACCCAATCACCACAAAAAGGAACCGACATGAAGGAAGCATATCGCAAGCGCATTCTGGTGACGGGCGGCGCGGGCTTTCTCGGCTCGCATCTCTGCGAACGTCTGCTCGCGCAAGGGCACGACGTGTTGTGCGTCGATAACTTCTATACGGGCACGAAAGACAACATCGCGCATCTGCTTGATAGTCCCAACTTCGAACTGATGCGTCACGATGTGACGTTCCCGCTGTATGTCGAAGTCGATGAGATTTACAACCTCGCATGTCCCGCGTCGCCGGTGCATTACCAGCATGATCCTGTGCAGACCACGAAGACGAGCGTGCACGGCGCGATCAACATGCTGGGGCTCGCGAAGCGCGTGAAGGCCAAGATTTTTCAGGCCTCGACGAGCGAAGTGTATGGCGATGCCCGCGTTCATCCGCAGCAGGAAGCGTACTGGGGCAACGTGAATCCGATCGGGCCGCGCTCATGTTATGACGAAGGCAAGCGTTGCGCCGAGACGCTGTTCATGGATTATCGTCGCCAGCACGGCCTCAACATCAAGATTGCGCGCATCTTCAACACGTACGGACCGCGCATGCATCCGAGCGATGGCCGCGTCGTATCCAACTTCATGATGCAGGCGCTCGCCGGCGAGCCGATCACCGTCTACGGCGAAGGCACGCAAACGCGTTCGTTCTGCTATGTGGACGACATGGTCGACGCCTTCATTCGATTGATGAACACGCCCGACGACGTGACAGGTCCGGTCAATCTCGGCAATCCGCATGAATTGTCGATGCTGGAGATTGCGCAACGAATCGTCGCGTTGACGGGCTCGAAGTCGGAGATCGTGTTCCGCCCGCTGCCGATGGACGATCCGTGGCATCGTCAACCCGACATCACGCAGGCGCGGCAGCTGCTCGGCTGGGAACCTGTGACTGTGCTCGATGAAGGTCTGCGTCGCACAGCCGCCTATTTCCGGCAGATTATCGAGGCGCAGCAGACGCGCTCTGCACTGGCTACGCTTTGATGTTGTAACCGGGCAGTGCGCGCGCTTCGTCTTCACGCGAAGCGGCCACTGCCTGCGCGAGCGCCTTCGCGAAGCCGGCAATGGAGGTGAGATCTCCCTGCACGCGCTCGCGCAGATAGTCGGCCCAGGCATACTTCGCGTTGGCTCCCGGCGGGTCTCTATAAACGCCCGCCATCCGCACGAAAGCCGCGAGACTCAGATAAGGGTCGTCGGGTATTGCGGCAATGGATGGCGGCAGTTCGTCGACCGACGTCTCGCGGCCCTCTGCATCGACCGCGTGAAGCCAGCCGCGCTCACGCAGCGCAGCGATAAAGGCATTGTGACTGCGGTCGCTGAAGTCGCACGCGATAACCACCGGCACCACGTCGATGCCCAGTTCGTGCCAGGCACGCGCCCAATGATGATGGTCGATCACATGCAGCGTGCCGCCCGGTCCGCGCACCAGACGCAGCGCGTGGTCGCGCAAGAACGCCGCGCGTCCATGAGCGGGCGTGGCGGCCGTCAGATGCATCTTCTCGCGCACGTGCTCCATTCCGATTGAACCTTGCGTCGGCTTGAGTTCGTCGATGCGAGCCGATGATTCGGTGTCCATAGCATCTCCTCATGCTTCCGTCGGCACGGCGACCTGCCGGATTGCCGCGATCAAACGCTCTGCGGGAACGGGCTTGGTCATATGCATCTGAAAGCCTGCCATCTGAGCGCGCAGGCGATCCTCGGTCTGCGTATGGCCCGTCAACGCAATCGCGGGCATGCGCTCGCCGAGCGACACGCGGCGGCTCGCTTCCAATTCGCGTACGCGGCGCAAGACCTGATAGCCGTCTTCTTCGCCGAGCACGATGTCGCACAGCAGCGCATCGGGCCATTCCTGCGTGGGTGCTTGCGCGAGCCATTCGAGCGCCTCCTTGCCCGACGCCGCCAGTCGCACGCCCGCCCCCGACATCTCCAGCACCGCACCGAGCGCCTCGCGGGCAGCTTCCTGATCGTCCAGCACCATGACGCAGAGGCCCTCCAGATTGCCGGTAACGTTTGCGTTCGGCTCCGCGAGACCCGCGAGGCTATCGGTATCGACCACGGGGCGCAGCGGCATCATCGCCACATAGGCGAGGTGGCCGTCGACGTAGCCCACGGTGAACGTGCCACCCGTTTCGGCGAGCGCCTGTTCGAGGCGGCGCGCCTGTTCCTGCGAAAGCGGCGCGGGCTGCGCGCGACGGCCCAGCACGCACACGCGAACCTGATTCGCTTCACGCTCGACGCGCAGTTCCACGCGCTCGCCGCGCTCGGCCGCGCGTATCTCGGTGCGGCACAGGTCCGCTATCACCAGTTGCAACACGCCGGGGTCGCCGGTCACGCGCAGATCGTCATCGGGCATCATCGTGTAAAGCTGCACGCCGTGTTCGACGATCTCTTCGTGCAAGCCATCGACCACACCGGCGATCAAGGCGCCGAGTCCCACCGGTTGCGCCGACACCTTGCGCTGCACTTGCGCAAGCTCGCCCTGTTGCGATTGCAGCGCCCACATACGCGCATATACGCCGCCGCGTTCGATAAGCTCTGCATGCTGACCTTGCTCGACAATGCGCCCGTGCTCCATGACGAGAATCCAGTCGGCGTTGACGACAGTGGATAGCCGGTGCGCGATCACAATCGACGTGCGGCCTTGCGCAAGCCGGTCGAGTTCGCTCTGAATCGCACGCTCGGAGCGCGTATCGAGCGCGGACGTCGCTTCATCGAATACGATGATGCGCGGGTCTTTCAAAATGGCGCGCGCGATTGCGATGCGTTGCCGCTCGCCGCCCGAGAGCCGCACGCCGCGTTCGCCGACGCGCGTGTCGTAATGATCGGGCAAGCGTTCGATGAAGCTGTCCAGTTGCGCGGCACGCGCCGCGCGCACGACATCGGCGCGCGTGGCGGACGGCCGGCCATAGGCGATGTTATAGGCGATCGTATCGTTGAAGAGCACCGTATCCTGCGGCACGATGCCGATGGCTTCGCGCAGGCTCTTCTGCGTGACCTGCCGGATGTCTTGACCGTCGATGGTGACGACCCCTGCCGTCGGCGAATAGAGCCTGAAGAGCAGCTTCATCAGCGTGGACTTGCCTGAGCCGCTGCCGCCGACAACCGCGAGCTTCTTTCCCGGATGCGCGCGAAAGTCGATATCACGCAGAATCTGGCGCGCGGGATCGTAGCCGAAGTCCACGTGCTCGAACTCGATTTCCCCTGCGGACACCACGAGCGGCTTGGCATCTGCCTCGTCCACATCTTCACCGCGACGGCCGCGCGACAACAGAATCTCGAACATGCGTTCGACGTTCACGATTGCGTCGTTCGTCTCGCGGAATACGAAGCCGAGCGTGTTGAGCGGCGCACATACCTGCACGATATACGCGTTCACCAACACGAGATCGCCCACGCTCATTGTGCCGGCCACCACGTTTTGCGCCGCCAGCAGCATCACGGCCGCGATGCCGACGGCGATCACCGTGCTCTGCCCGACATGCAGAATCGTCAACGCACGCTGGTTCGCGGTGCGGGCATCGACCCATTTGTCGAGCACCGAAGACAGGCGACCGCGTTCCACGTCTTCGCTCGCGAAGAGCTTCACTGTTTCGTAGTTCAGAAGGCTGTCGACGAGGCGGCTGTCCGACTGCGCTTCGAGCCGGTTCACCGCGCGCTGAAAGCGCATGCGATAGCGCGTGAAGATCAACGTATAGACCGCATAACAGACGAACGTCGCGCCGATGGCAATCATGAACGTCTTCGCGTACTGACTCACCATGATGGCGACGACCGTGCCTATCTCGATCAACGTCGGAACGATGGTGAAGATCGCGACGCCGAGCAGAAAGCCGATACCGTCCGCGCCTTTTTGCACGTCGCGCACCACGCCGCCGGTTTCACGCTGCGCATGAAAACGCGCGCCCATGCCGTGCAAGTGAGAGAACGTGCGCGCAGTAAACGATGCGACAGTACGTTGCGTCACGACGCTGAATAACACATCGCGTGCTTCGTTGAGCACGTCGCCGAGATAGCGCATCAGCACGTACGTCAGAATCACGAACACCGGGAACACCGCGTTGGCGGTCGGCTTGCTGAACTCATCAATGACGTGTTTCAGCATCAAGGGAACGGATACCACCGCAAGGCGCGAGGCAATCATCAGCGCAACGGCACCGAGCGTCTGCAGGCGAAATGTCCAGATCGCCTGCCAAAGGTCCTTCACGATGCGGTTACGAACTTGCGAGCGGCTGATTTCCGTGGACGCAGTCATCATGTGCATGCTTCCATTCTCGTTGTCGATGCAAGCAACGCGTAAAGCGGCAGCAAGTGCCGCGCCCGCGCACGCCCGTTCGTCTTCGGTGCCTAGAAAAGCGCTTGCTGTCCCGACATCAGCTTGGTGAAGTCGTTGCGCAAGAACGGCAGGATGCCGTCCGCCACGGGCTGAAGCTGCTTGCTCACGTAATGCTCGTAGTCGATGGGCGCACGACGCGCCTCGACCGGTTCGGGGCCGCCGACGGTCATCACGTAACTGATCCATCCACCGTTCTGATACTGCAACGGGCGTCCCTGTTGCGCGTTGAATTCGTCGGCAGTGCGCGCGGCGCGCACGTGCGGCGGCACATTGCGCTGGTAGTCGTCGAGGCTGCGGCGCAGGCGCTTGCGGTAGATCAACAACTCGTCCAGCGCGCCGCGCCGCGTGCGTTCGACATAATCGCGCACATAGTCTTCATAAGGCTCGTCCTTGAAGACGCGCATATAGAGCTCTTGCTGAAAACGCTGGGCGAGCGGCGTCCAATCCGTGCGCACCGTCTCTAGCCCTTTATAGATGATTTCTTCGCTGCCGTCCGCGTGTTGCGTGAGTCCGGCGTAGCGTTTCTTGCTGCCCTCTTCGGCTCCGCGAACCGTCGGCATCAGGAATCGCTTGAAATGGGTCTCGAATTGCAGTTCCAGTGCGCTGTCGAGCCCGAATGTTTCGCGCAGATGCTTGCGCCAGTAATCGTTGACATGATCGACGAGTGCGCGGCCGATGCGCCCGGCGTCTTCCTCGCTGCGCGCGCGGCGCAGCCAGACGAAGGTCGAATCGGTGTCGCCATAGATGACGCTGTAGCCGCGCGCCTCGATCAACTCGCGCGTGCGATGCATGATTTCATGGCCGCGCATGGTGATGGACGATGCGAGCCGTGGATCGAAGAAACGGCAGCCGCTCGAACCGAGCACACCATAGAACGAGTTCATGATGATCTTGAGTGCTTGCGAAAGCGGCTTGTTGTGCTGACGCTTCGCGGACTCGCGCCCTTCCCACACCTGCTCGACGATGGCGGGCAGGCAATGCTTGTCGCGCGAAAAACGCGCGCCGCGAAAGCCAGGAACAGTGCGCGTCTCGTCTTCCGCTTCACTCATGCCTTGCGCAAGTCCAACAGGATCGATTAGAAACGTGCGAATGATCGACGGATACAGGCTCTTATAGTCGAGCACGAGCACGGAATCATAAAGACCGGGACGCGAATCCATCACGAAACCGCCGGGACTCGCTTCTTCCGGCACGTCGCCGAGATTGGGCGCCACGTATCCGAGCCGATGCATGCGCGGCATGTACAAATGCGTGAACGCCGCGACCGATCCGCCGCTGCGGTCCGCGGCGAGTCCCGTCACGGTCGCGCGTTCGAGCAGAAACGGCAGAAGTTCCGTCTTCTCAAAGATCTTCGTGACGAGTTCGCAGTCGGTCAGGTTGTAGCGTGCGAGCGCGGGCTTGTCCTCGCGAAAGCGCCGCTCGATCTCGTCCATGCGGGCATACGGACTGTCGATTGCCTTGCCTTCGCCCAATAGCGACTGCGAGACATATTCGAGGCTGAACGAAGGGAAATTCCACGTCGCCGAACGCAACGCCTCGATGCCATCGACCACGAGCCTTCCGGCGACAGATGCGAAGAAGTGATTCCGCTTCATGCCGTGCTCGCGCCATTCGATCACGCTGCCATCGCGTCCGATGGCAAGCGGAACGTCATAAGCGTCGGCGTGCTTTTGCAGCACGCGCAGATCGAACTGCACGACGTTCCATCCGATGATCGCATCGGGATCATGATCGGCGATCCAGGCGTTGAAGCGATGCAACATGTCGGCGCGGCTCGCGCAATAGTCGAGTTCGAAGTCGAGCGGAGGATGCACGTCGCCAGTCGGCGGCCCGAGCATGTACACCTGCCGCGCGCCGCAGCCTTCGAGCGCGATGGAGTAAAGCTCGCCCGCGGCGCTCGTTTCGATATCCAGAGACACGAGCCTGAGCGCGGGACGGTAAGCCGGCGCGGGCTTGAGTTCGCTATGCACCACGCCGTCACGCCATTCGCCTTCGAAGGCCACCGGCGCGGTGATGAAACGCTCCATCAGATAGCGCTCGGTCGGACGAATGTCCGCTTCGAAGACATGGATGCCGGCGTTCTTCAGCGTCTTTTCGAGCGCAAGCAATTGGCGATACTGCGCGCAATAGAGGCCGAGCACCGGCTTCTGGCGAAAGTCCCTGAGCGGCAATTCGCGCAATTGCGCATCGCGCACCGTGCGAACGAGCGGCTCGGCTCGATCACGGTCTTCCGCGCGGATGAACGCAACGGGTGTTTGCAAAGCGATGCGCACCTTGTGCGGACCGTCATCGGTGGCGAGCCAGAACTCGACCTCCGTACCGGCGGCCGTATCGCGCCAATGACGCGTCAGCAAGAAGCCGTGCTGAGAATTGTTCGGTGCCTGAGCCAAGGCGTGTCCTTCGAAAGCGCGTGCCATCGAAGCATTTTACTTTGGGGGCGGGAGAACGCTGCGGCGCGCACGAGAAGCGCGCCGGCGTGTATGAAAGGGAGACGCTGCAGCAGGAAGTAAAACGCGGTAGCGGCATGCGGGCCATCCACCATCCAGAAACATCCACGCTGGATGGTCCTCGACGAATGAACCCGCGCCGCTACCGCCTAAGCAGCCTGTGCGACCAGGCTTGCGCGCGGCGGCTGCAAGGCCGCCACGTTTTCGAGTGCGACATGCGCCGGAAACTCCGGTGCTGCCGGCACTTCGCTCTTGCTAGACACAACCTCCAGAGCGGCTTCTTGAACGGCCTGTCGAGCGGCCGCCGCTTTCTTGGTCTTCCCCGCGCGTGACGGCGGCTGGCAGGCCCCGCACACCACGTTGTTCTGCAAATCATGTTTGTGTGCGACGAACTTCCCGGTACAGCGGCAGCATGACGTCATCTGCAGCATGCCCGCGTCGAAGAAGCGCACAAGAGTCCAGGCCCGCGTGAGATCGAGTACCGCCTCGGCGCCGCTATGGTTGCAGTGCTCGAGATACAGCCGATACCCTTTGGTCAGCGCATCGAGATGCGAGCAACCGGCTTCGTTCTTGAGAAACGTGTAAGTGTTATAGAAGAGCGATGCGTGAATGTTCGCGAGCCACGTCATGTACCAGTCCGCCGAAAACGGCAGCATGCCCTTGGGCGGCGAGACGCCCTTCACTTCGCGATAGAGACGGATCATGCGGTCGCGCGAGAGCGTGAGTTCGCTCTCCAGCACTTGCATGCGCGCGCCGAGCTCGATCAGCGCGATGGCGCGGAAAACTTCCTGGGCGTCTTCAGTGAGGCTCTTCTTCAGCATGGCTCGCTCCGTCTCTCTCTTAAGCGAACTGTTCGGCCGGCTGGCCAGCCAGCAGGATTGCCGCATGCGTCGGCGCGATATCCGCGTTCTTCGCGGGTTGCGTCAAGGCCGACAGCATCGTGTGATCGTTGAAGCGGAAAGCGCACAGCAGGTTGTCGGATTGCGCGAGCTTGACGATCTGCGCGAGCGTGAGCCCCGACAACAGATCGGCCAGTTCAGCCGACAGCCCGAGCCGGAACATGCCGATGGCCCGGTCCTCGCGCAGCAGACGCTGTGCGAGCATGATGTAAGACAAGTTGATTTCCCGGATCGATTCCAGCGTTTCGCGACCGTTCATGGTTGCTGCTTCCAGTAAATCCCCGATTTTCCCGCCGGCTTTTGCCGATATCTTTTTTGTGCCTCACCAGGCTCGCTTCGCCCGGCTACGTACTTTGATACAGGCCGTTACAACTTGTAACAACACTGTGAAACGGATTCTAAGGATGGGCTTAATCGAACGCAAGACCATCTCAATAATATTTTGTTGCAGACAACACTTTGCATCGGTAACGTTTGCTTCCTCTAGAAACCGGCAAATTTGACAGCAATTCTGCGAAGACTTTTCGTCTGCTCGTTCGAAAACGAGGCGGCTGGTTTTTTATCTGAGTAATCGCCTGACGCCCGGTTCAACGGGGCTTTGCGGGGTTCGGTTGACAACCACGCCGTTTATTTTTGAGACGCGTTTTGCGGCTGAAAAGCGGTAAAAAAGCCGCGATACCGAAAATTACCGGTTCGCGGCTGTAAGTGTAATTGGTTCCGAAGTCTTGTTACTTCGCCGTGTCATCAGACAAAAAGGCGGCTTCGCTCACGCTCACCTTTGCGGTACGCCCTTGCGCCATGCGCCCCAGTGAGTCACCACTTCCTGAACGAAAGGATTGCCGGTCAGATATAGATTCCGGATCGCGGGAGTAAATCCGCCCTGTGCCGAATAGTTCAGAAAATTGTCGCTAGCCGTCTGACCCTCGTATGGCCGGTCGAAGTCAGAACCCGCCCTCAGGTCGGCCACGCGCGACAAATCCACTCGCTTCACACTCGCCGCCCGCTTGAGTGCTTCGAACGTCGCGTTGTCTTCCTGCTGCGTCGTGCAATAGACGCCCTGCCGGTCGGTCAGGAGCCGCGTCCAGTAGCGCGCCCGCTCGCCGATGTACTTGCCGGACCACCACGTGTCGCCGGCCAGCGTGTCGCACTGGATCACGCGCGGCGGCTGGTTCGCCGGGGCGTAGTTGAACTTGGCGCGAGCGACTTTCGCCTCATCGCTGTCGGAAAGCGTCACATTGCGTGACAGCGCGTAAGCCGCGTCCGCGAGCGACGCGTTCAGCGCGAACACTTCGGTGCGATAGTCGAGCGGCGGTTTGTCGTGCGGGCTCTTCGTGTTGATGCCGAGAAAGCCGGTCGGCCAGTCCGCCGGCTTCTCGCGTGCGTCGATTTCCCATTGAATGCCGAAATCGACCAGATATTTTGCCCACGCCGCGGAGCCGAGCGTGCCGCGCGCCGGATCGATCCCGGCGATGCCCGCAATCAGGAAATACGTGTGCCGCAGATCGAACTGGTCGGAGAACGTGAGCGCCATGATCGACGCCGTGGCGTTCGCGTGGCCCATGCCTGTGGTGATGACGCACACGTCGTCGCGATTGCAGTGCACGGCCGGATAGTCGGGCGAGAGTCCCGGCACCTCCACCGTCTGCCACGGACCGAGGTTGTCGAGCCAGACCTGGCCTTCCGGACCGAACATCGTGACGATCATTACCTTGACGTGACGACCGCCGTTTCCGTGGCGTTCGCCGCTCATGTCGTCGGGTTGTTGCGCGAACGCGCAACCTGTGACAGCGCACAGCGTCGTGAGGCCAGCGGCGGCGAGCGCCGTGCGCATTCTTTTTGCGGGCGAACGCTTGAAGCGAGTCGATTTAAACCGGGCGGCGATTTTCATGACGGGCATCGTCCTCTTGAAGGTTCGAACTTCGAAGAAAAGCCGCCGCGCCGTTCGAGTCATGCGTCGGCGCGGCTGGCCCGGACGATTATAGGAGAGCCAATAAGCCGCCCGGCGGCATCGGCTCTCATGCTCATGCGCCGCTCTGGGCTCCGCGCGGCGGCGGCGCGGCCGAGGCCACATCGCTGCCCGAAGCCGCTTCGCTCGTCGGATGCTGCGCCGCCTTCGACGGCTCCGCGCGCTGTTCCGCACCCGCCTGTTCGCTGTCCTGCTGAAGCTCCTGCGCGGTCTCGTGCCCGTTGCCGCCTACGATCACGAAGTTGCGCTGCGGATTCGCGATCTCGATGCCGCGCGCCGTGAACTCGTTGAGAATGCGCCGGTTGAACTCGCGCTGCACCGGCCAGCGCGCGCTGTCGCGGCACTGGATCTGGCCGGCGAGCGTGACGGTCGAGCCATCGACGGCATCCACGCCCCAGAAGCTGAAGTCGGAGAGAATGCCGTCGCGGAACGCTTCGTCCTCGCGCAGCGCGGCGCCGATCTCCTTCAGCGTCGAGATGGCGAGGTCCACGTCCTGGCCGAGCGCGATCGATACGCGCACCGCCGCGTTGCCGATGCCCCGGTTCGTGTTGTTCACCGTCGTCACGGAACTGAACGGCACGGTGTAGAGCGAGCCGTCGCCGCCGCGCAGCCGCACCGTGCGGATCGACAAATATTCCACCGTGCCCGACACGCCCGCGACCGTCACCCAGTCGCCGACCTGCATCGCGTTTTCCATCAACAGGAAGATGCCGGTGATGAAGTCCTGCACGAGCTTTTGCGAGCCGAAGCCGAGCGCCACGCCGAAGATGCTCGCGCTGGCGAGCAGCGGCGCGGTGTTCACCCCGATCTCCGAAAGCCCGGTCAGCACCACGACCATGCCGATGACGACCATGAGCGCGGTGCGCATCATCGGCAAAAGCGTGCGCAGGCGTGCGGCGCGCACGCGGTCGCCCGTGGCGTTCCACTGTTCGAGACGGCGCTCGACCAGCACGTTGGCCGTTTCCCAGACGAGCACCGCGAACACGGCGGCGACCGCGATGGTCAGGATCGCCGATGCGAGCCGGTTGCCGACGCCGCCCGACGTGAAGAAGCGCACGACATGCACGCCCCACACTTCGAGCAGCGCGATAACGGTCGCCACGCCGATCACCGTCTGCACGATCCGCCGCAGCACCGGGTAATAGCGGTACGCATGGCGATGGGCGATGGACTTGCTCGCGAAGTCTTCCTCGTCGTTGTCGCGAAAGATTCGGCCCAGCGCGCCGAACGCGACGATCGCAGCCACGCGCGCGCCGACCAGCACCAGCAGCGACACGCCGCCGAGGTGGAAAAGCGTGCTGTAGCCGTTCTGCACGTCGAGCGCCCACACGAACCACAGCGCGATCACGAAGAAAATCGCGACGCCCGCCCAGACATCGGCCACCCAGCTGCCGACGAGCGCGACCGACCGGTAAGCCGTCATGCGCTGGCGAATGCTTTCGCCGACGAGCCTGCGGGATTCGAAGATGACCCACGCGATCATCAGATGCGCGACGAGCGTCACGACCTTGAGAATCGCGATATGCGCGGCGTCCGTGAGGCCCAACGGCTCGCAGCCGTTCGCGAGTGCGATACCCGCGCCAGTCACGATCACGATGCGCCGCAGCCAGCGATACATGTACATCGCGTACTGGTCGCGCATCTGCAAGAGCCGCAGACCACGCGCGTTCGGCGCGACGAAGAAGCCGAACACGATCATCACGAGGCGGCAGACCAGATACACGTCGATCAGCGCGCCGGCGACATGCGCTTCGGTGGAGTTGTCGTCGATGAAAACCGACATCAGCACCGTCGCCGCGCCCATGAAGACGCCGAGCGGAATCAGATTGAACACGAGATGCAGCAGCGCGTTCGGTAGACGCCGCAACAGGGTCCAGTGCCGCGCCGCATGACGTTTGCCGCGCGCCGCGTCCGCCTTGCGCTCGGCGACATGCTGCTGAACTTCGTCGCCGGAACGCTGCGCCGCATCTTCGGCATGTTCGGCGGCGCGCTGCTCGCGCACCAGTTCCGGCTCGGTCACTTCGGCGTCCGCCACGCCCCGTGCGGCGACTTTCTGGCGCGGTTTTCGCAAGAGCCGCGCCGCGAGATATTCGATCACGAGCGCCGGCAGAAGCGACAGCAGAACCGCCCACGCGACGTGCGCCATCAGGTCGCGCGCCTGCTCGCTCGCGAGCCGGTCGTGCCACCAGCGCACGACGGAGCGCACGTTGAGGAGCGCGGCCACCGAATGTCGCAGGCCCGTGCCGAAATGCACGAGCCAGTTGCCGGCCTGATGCGATATCTGCGATGCGAGGCCGTTGGCCTTCAGCGAGTTCGCCAGCACGCCGGACGCTCCCGATGCCGGCGCGGCCCCCGCAGCGGAAGCGGATTGCGCGGCGCTCGCGGGCGCGGCCAGCGTGCCGGCTGCGGCCACGGCGCGCAGCGTGTCGGCCACCTGCGCGCGCCGCTGCGGATCGTTCAGGACGGAGAGCGCATCGCGGGCCTGTTGCGGCGTCAGCGCGACGGCGGGCTGCGAAGCCGGCTGTGCGGGCGCGGCGGCTCGGGCGGTGGGCGAAAGTATCGAGACGAGGCCCGACACGAAAATGAAATAGACGGCAAGTAGATGTTTGCGCATGGGTCGGATGAAGATCACGAAATTTCGGGGACTCGATGCGGACGACGCGCACGACACGGATTCACGCGATAGCTTTCCCGCCGGTGCGCGGGAGCGTTGCACGCTGCGGATCGAGGCGTGCTATCGCGTTGAGGTTGAAACGACAATGACAAGGACAATGCTCAAACGTTCGAAATACGGGGGTGGGTTTCGCTGGTTGACAGACGGTGCGCGCGGAACGAACGCCGCGCTCGTCGCGGCTGCGGTGTGTGTAGCACTCTGCGCTCCTGCCCCGCTCCGGGCGTCGCCGCGCGCCATGCAGGGCGAGCCGCGCGCCGCGTCGGGTGCATTCCCGGCGCATGGCGAGACCGCAGCGCCCTTACCCGAGATGGGCGTCACGCAGGTTCCGGACCACGGACGCACCGAAGTGCCCGTCACCCCCGTCACGCCGCGTCCGCACTATGCGCGGCCGCCCGCACACTTGCCGTGATACCGGACGCAGGCGTTCAGGCAGCGGCGGCCGGTTTCTGCGTCTGGCGCGGCACGTCGGGCTCGAAGAAGACCCAGCGCACCTGCGGAAAGGCGCGCTGCAAGTCCTCTTCGATAACGTTGATCGCGTCGATCATTGCGCGGCCGCTCGCATAGTCGATCATCTCCGCCTGCACGGCGACGACGAGATGCTTGCCCCATTGCAAGGTAATGAGGCTGATGATGTGCGTGACTTCCGGCCGTGCGCGCAAATGCGCGTCGATCGCCTTGCGCACTTCCGGGCTCGCGGATTCGCCGACGATCATCGACTTCACTTCGCGCGCGACCAGAAACGCGATCACCATGAGCAGCAGGCCGACTCCGACTGAGCCCGCGGCGTCGTAGGCGGGATTGCCGGTGATCATGGTCAGCAGCACGGCGACGAATGCGATGGCGAGCCCCGCGAGCGCGGCCACGTCCTCGCCCGCCACGACGAGCAGTTCTGACTCGCGCGTCTCGCGGAACCATCGCCACATGGTCTTGTTCGGCGTGTTCTTGCGGATTTCGCGAACCGCGCCGGCAAGCGAAAACGCTTCGAGCGCGACGGACACGCCGAGAATCACGAGCGCGACGATCGGATTCGACAGCGGCTCGTGATGCAGCAGCCGATGCGCGCCTTCGTACACCGAGAACGCCCCGCCCACGAAGAACAGCAGCAGCGCCACGAGCAGCGCATAAAAGTAGATCTCGCGCCCCGAGCCTAGCGGATGCAGCGCGTTGGCCGGAGCCTGCGCGCGCTTCAACCCGAAAAGCAGGAGCAATTGATTGCCGCAGTCGGCGGTGGAATGGATCGCTTCGGCGAACATCGCGCCCGAACCGGTGTACGCGGCTGCCCCAAACTTGCATACCGCGATGCCCAAGTTCGCGGCGAGCGCGTAGAAAATGGCTTTCGGCGATTCTTCCTTCATGTCCACCCGCTGTTCGTTGTCAGGGAAATTCCTAGCGCACCTCGACCCGGCCCGCGCCGTCCGTCATCTCGCCGATGACCGCGGCCTCGTTGAAGCCATCGGCGCGGAAGATGGCGAGCACGTCGTCGACGGCTTGCGGTGCGCACGACACGAGCAGGCCGCCCGAGGTCTGCGGATCGGTGAGCAAGGCGCGGGCCGCTTCCATTGAGCTTTCGAAGGTGTCTCCAAGCGACGGGTCCAACGTCACGTCGGCGCCGTAAGCCGCCCAGTTGCGGCCCGAGGCGCCCGTGAACACGCCCGCGCGCACGAAGTCCTGAACCTGCGGCAGCCACGGCAGCGCCGAGTAGCGGAGGCGCGCCGTGAGCCCGGCGCCGCGCGCCAGTTCCAGCGTGTGGCCAAGCAGCCCGAAACCGGTGACGTCGGTGAGCGCGTGAACGCCGTCGAGCTTCGCGAGCTCCGCGCCAGGGCGATTGAGCTTGGTCGTCGCGGCGATCATCGCGGCGTAGCCGGCTGCATCGAGTTGATTCTTCTTGAGCGCCGCCGACAGCACGCCGACGCCGAGCGGCTTGCCGAGGATCAGCACGTCGCCGGCGCGAGCCGCCGCGTTACGCTTCACGCGCGAGGGATGCACGATGCCGAGCGCGGCGAGCCCGTAGATCGGCTCGACGGAATCGATGGAATGGCCGCCCGCGACCGGAATGCCCGCCTCCGCGCACACCGCTTCCCCGCCTTTGAGCACCTGCGCGATGACTTCGTGCGGCAGCACGTTGATCGGCATGCCGACGAGCGCGAGCGCGAGAATCGGTTTGCCGCCCATCGCGTAGACGTCGGACAGCGCGTTCGTCGCGGCGATGCGGCCGAAGTCGAACGGATCGTCGACGATGGGCATGAAGAAATCCGTCGTCGCGACGATGGCTTGTTCGTCGTTGAGCTGGTAGACGGCGGCGTCGTCGGCGGTGTCGTTGCCGACGAGGAGATTCGGGAATGCGGGCATCGGCGCGCTGCGCTTGAGCAGATCGGCGAGCAGGCCCGGCGCGATCTTGCAGCCGCAGCCGCCGCCGTGCGAGAGGCTCGTGAGACGCGGCGCGTCGTTTTTGGTTTCAGTGGTCAGTGCAGTATCGGTCATCGGTGGAACCCGGCAAAAAGTCGTTCGATGACCGCATTATCGCCGCTCGCGGCGCGGCGCGCCTCACGCGATCCGCTCGAAAAGACCGGGATAGTCGGTGACGAGGCCGTCTTCATCGACCGTGATGTCGGCATCGAAGCCCGTGTCGAGTCCCTCGAAGCGATAGCGCCGGTTTCGCTCGAGACACGTATAAGCCTGCGCGACGGCGCTCACGGTCATCTCGGGAACGCGCACGTACACCACGCGAATCTCGCGGCGCTCGCCGGGCTGCAGGTTGAGGCGGCGTATGGGCAACGTGTTGGTGAACGGCGTCGCGATGATATCCACGTCGATGCAACCGCGAAGCGCGTCTTGCGGCGCGCCGTGCTCGTCCGTCCACTGTTCTTCGCGAAGCAGTTCGATAGACGCGCCTCCCGCCAGCTTGACGGCGAGCCGCGTGACCTGCCAGCGCGCATCGCATTCGATGCGGTACGTCATGCCGAACGCCCCGGCATCGCCTTCACCGACGATCACGCTTTCGATGACGACGCCATCCGCCCGCGAATCGAGCACGAGATGCTCGAGACCCGCGCCGTCCCGCTGCGACCATCGCACGTGCTTCATCACGCGGCTCCGTTATCGGCTCGCACAAAGCATACATCTTGACGCTAACCCTTTCGATCGGCATTCAACGTTCGCGATGCTCGACGCAGAAAAATTTCGCACGGTATACTTCGCGCCATCTCGAAAATCAGGCGCGCGCACGTCACGGTCCGTTTCGGCTGTCGCCTTCTTCCCGCGATGCCCGCCTGCGCTTCTTCTCGTCCCCTGCCGACCTCGCCATCGTGACTGCATGAAAACCTTGTTCGCCCCTGCGCTGTGCGCGCTTTTGCTTTCGGCGTCGCTGTTCCAGATCGTTCAGGCTCAAGAGACGCCCGACCCTTCCGAAGACTATTCCTACCTGACCCGCCTGCATGTGCCGGATACCGTCGTGCAATGCGTTGCGGCGTTCGACCGCTGGGTCGAGCATGCGCCGAAGTACGACACGCTGATCGTGCCTGACCGCCGCGTGCTTGCCGCCAAGATCGACGACGATACGCCGATTCTGAGTCCCGCCAATCCCATTCCGGTCGACAAGGTGATCATGATGCGCGCCTTCGCCAAAGCGCGCGGCAAGGCGCAATGGCTGCGCGTGGATAGTCGATGCGGCGTGCGCGATGGCCAGGTGGTCGGCGTATCGTTGACGCCCAATATGAAGCCGGTGATCGTGCGCTGACGTCGCAGTGTCCGGCGCGTCGATTGATAAGCCTGCTTCGTAAATATTTCAGGCAACACGTTTGCTTACAAAGGAACACGGCTTGTCATTTTGCTAACAGCTAAATTGGTTTCCACGGATTCACACGGAGAAACCCATGAAGAAGTTAGCGATTCTTGCGGTGCTGAGCGTGGTGTTGGGTAGCACGCTGTCGGGCTGCATCATCGTGCCCGATGGCGGCGGTTATCACCACCATCACGACTATTACCGCTAGAGCCGGAATGGCCTGACACGCTGCGAGTTATTCAAACGAGCTTTTTAAACATTAAGGAGCCAATCATGTTCGACAAGACAAAGAAGAGCCTGCTTATCGCTTCCGTTGCCGCTTCGCTGGGCCTGGGCCTCGTGAACGTTGCATCCGCCGACGTGCACCATGGGCATCATCATGCCGTGAAGGTGGGCTGGCATGGCGATCGTTACTGGGATGGTCATCGCTATTGGCAGCGCGCCGAGTGGGAGCGGCATCATCCGCACCATGGTTAATTGAACCTTAGTGCGTTTGAGAATCCGCCGCGAGTTTTCGCGGCGGATTTTTTGTGGCGTTGGTCGGGCTCGTGCGCGACTGCATTGCCATTGAGTTAGAGCGTTCACTCCTTGATTGACTTGCGCCTGCAATGCATGCGGTTCGCGGCTTTTGGAACGAAAATCGGGATGCGATATGAACTGCCCTCGTCGCACCATGCAAATAGTAAGCATTACATATCAACGCCGACAGAAACAGAGTAACGTTATCGCTAACACACCCTGCTATGTATGGCTTTGTGTCACGCAACTGAATGCTTGCGCCAAGACAGACATTCCGCGGATTCAACCCGCTACCAGCTCTTCGGATCCCCGCCCAGTTCCTTGCACGTGTCGTATGCAATCGCCTGCAACTTCGCCTGCCCGATCTGCCCGGACAGCGCATAGCCGACACGATCGGACGCCCAGTAGTACGTTGTGCGCGGGCCGTCGCGCAGCATCCTCACTTTCTCGTCGTTACGGGCGACCGTCGTCGTATAGAGCGTGAGGCGATCGCCCGTCGCGTTCTGATACATGATTTGCGCGGCCGGCCCCTCTTCGCCCGGCAAGAGCCGTCCGCCGACGAGCTGGAACCCATATTCGGCGAGCGACGGAATCGTGAGCGTCCGGTTGAGCCGCTTCGACAGCCAGTTCACCAGATGATCCTGCTGCGATGCCGCCACCTCCACCGCGTGCCGCTGTTCGGGCGCATACACCGCATACGCAATATCCGCACGCTCGGCGAAACGGGCGCGCGGCTCGTCGAAGGCGGGAAGCAGCATGTGCAGGAAAAAACCGCACGCCACGCCGACGACGAGCAAGCACGCGGCCATGAGATAACGCTGCGTCGCACGCGGCCGCATCACGACGATCTGCGGCTCCGCCGACCCCGCCGCGAACAGCGCGCGCAACGCGTTGTCCTGCGCGCGATACGCCGCCACCGTCGCTTCGCAGGCGGCATCGTTCGCGATGCGCGCGGCGGTCGAGTCGCGTTCGTCGAGGGGCAACTCGTCGTCGATATACGCGGAGAGCGCCTGCAACGCGCGCTCGTTGTCGTCGGTTGGGCGGTCCTGATTCGTCATGTGCGGCTCACCACTTTCAGCGGCGCGCGACGCCCCTGCTCTTCGCCCAACAGCACGCGCATATGTTCGCGCGCCCGCGAGAGGCGCGACATGACGGTGCCCGCCGGCACGTTCAAAACCTGTGACGCTTCCAGATAACTCATCTCTTCGACGCACACGAGCAGCATCACTTCGCGCTGCTCGACCGGCAGACAGTACAGCGCGCGCTGCACGTCGCGCAGCACGAGCCCGTCCACTTCGCCGCGCGGCGCGGCCATCTGCCGCCAAGGCGCGGTTTCATCGTCGACGGCAATATCGCGGCGTCCCCGCCATTGATCGATATAAATGTTGCGCATGATCGTGAAGAGCCACGCGCGCAGGTTCGTGCCCGCGCGGAACATGCTCGCCCGGTTGAGCGCGCGTTCGGTGGCGTCCTGCACGAGATCGTCGGCCCAGGCGCGATCACCCGTCAGTGCGCGCGCATAGCGGCGCAACTGCGGGAGATGGGCGAGGAGATCGTGCTCGAAGTCCACGAGCGTGGTTCGAAGCGTGCTTCCGAGCGTTCTTCGATCAGGCGCCGGTCACGGCCTCAAGGCTTGACCACGTGCCACACATTGCGGAAGTTGTCGCCGTTCTTGTCGCCCGGCTTCGTGTCCTTGGCGAACCGGTACACGCGCTTGCCGTCGTAGGCCCATTGCTTGCCGCCGTCGGCCGATTCGGTGGTCCATTTGCCGCTCGGCTGGTCGGAGTCGCTCGCCATCGCGGCCGGCCACGCCTGCGCGCAGCCGCCGGTGCAGGCGCTCGGGCTGCCCTTCGTGTCCTTGTCGAACGTGTAGAGAGTCATGCCGTTTTCATCGACATACATGCCGTTGGCTTCTTTCGGCGCCGCTGCAAACGCGGACGACGCGACGCAGGCGGCGGCGCTCGCGACGGTGACAGCCATCAGAACATGCTTGTTCATTTCATCTTCCTCGCAGAAAAAGTACGTGGCAGTTTCCGCAGAACGTCGCGCGGCGCTGCATTATTCCGCGGACGATGAAATAAACCGATGCGGCAGCGCCGACGCATCGCCAGTCAGCATTTGCGAGCTCACGCGCCGGCTGCGGCGGCATCGCGCCAGCGGCGTGTATCGCGCAGCGGCGGCGCGCCGAAGAGCCGGCTGTACTCGCGGCTGAACTGCGACGCGCTCTCATATCCCACGCGATGCGCGGCCGTCGCTGCATCCGCGATATCGAGCAGCATCAGCCGCCGCGCTTCCTGCAAGCGCAACTGCTTCTGATACTGGAGCGGACTCATGGCGGTCACGGCCTTGAAGTGATGATGCAGCGACGACACGCTCATATGCACGTCCTTCGCGATGTCTTCCACGCGCAACGGCTGATCGAAGTTCTGACGCAGCAGCTTGATGGCCTTCGCGATGCGCTGCGTCTGGCTGTCGTTGAGCGCAATCTGGCGCAGGCGCGCGCCGGAGCCGTTCATCAGCAGCCGGTAGAGAATCTCACGCTTGACGAGCGGCGCGACGATAGGCACGTCTTCCGGCGTGTCGATCAGACGCAAGAGTCGCAGCACGGCGTCGAGCATGGACGTGCCGAGGCGGTTGACGAACAGGCCGCGCGAAGCGTCGGTTTGCGTCGCGGGCGGCAGATTCTGGTCCTGAATCAGCGAGGTGATTTCCTCGACGTCGAGGTCCAGCCGCAAGCCGAGATACGGCTCCGAATCGCTCGCGACCGTGACCTGGCCGATCACCGGCAAATCGACGGATGAAACGAGATAGTGCAACGGGTCGTAGACATACACGTCGTCCCCGACGATCACGCGCTTGGAACCCTGCGCGATGAGCGCGAGCGCCGGCGTCTGAATGCCGGGCTTCGGCCCGCCGGGATTCATCACGCGATGCAGGAAGAGGCCCGGCACCGGCGTCTCCGTCGTGCCTTCGCAGCCGACAGTGAAGCGGTCGATTAGCGCGACAAGATCGAGGCGCGCCTGATCGAGCGTCGCGTCGGGCAAGACGCGGCGCGCTTCGTGGGATGGATCGTGAGCATCTTTGCCGGCGAGGCCGGGCGTGTCGTTCAGCGCCATGGTTTCCGAAAGGGACGTGAGCGTGGAAGAAGTCGACATAGCTTACTCGCGCGAGCGGGATCGTGCGCGCGCGCTGCCACCGCGTTTGCAGGAACAGGCAAGGATTCGACAGGATCAGGCTATGAACGCCGCGCGTTGCGGGACGATACTGCATTGGCGGCACTGAACGCTCGTCGCTTTTTAGCGAACGCTTCATGCCTATCGTCCACTCAGGAGCAACCATGCGCTACAGAAAATTCGGCAATACCGGGCTCTTCGTCTCCGAACTGTGCCTCGGCACCATGACGTTCGGCGGCGGTGGCGGCGGCATCTGGGACAACATCGGCCAGCTTCGACAGGCGGACGCCGACAAGCTCGTCGGCCGGTCGCTCGACGCGGGCATCAACTTCATCGACACCGCCGATGTCTACGCCGACGGTCAGTCGGAAATCATCACCGGACAGGCGCTCAGGAACCTGAAGGTGCCGCGCGAGAACGTCGTGGTCGCGACGAAGATTCTGGGCGAAGCGGGAACGAAGGGCGTGAATTCGCGCGGCGCGTCGCGGTTTCACATCATCGACGGCGTGAAGGCGAGCCTGAAGCGCCTGCAACTCGATCACGTCGATCTGTACCAGATTCACGGTTTCGACCCGGCCACGCCGATCGAAGAAACGCTGCGCGCGCTCGATACGCTCGTGCAGCACGGCCACGTGCGCTACATCGGCGTGTCGAACTGGGCCGCCTGGCAAATCATGAAAGCGCTCGGCATTTCGGAGCGGCTCGGACTCGCGCGCTTCGAATCGTTGCAGGCGTATTACACGATCGCCGGACGCGACCTCGAACGCGAACTCGTGCCGCTTCTGCAGAGCGAAAACGTCGGGCTGATGGTGTGGAGCCCGCTCGCGGGCGGGCTGCTCTCGGGCAAGTTCACGCGCGAAGGCGGCAAGGAGGAAGGCAGCCGCCGTTCGAAGTTCGATTTCCCGCCGGTGAACGTCGACCGTGCCTACGACTGCATCGACGCAATGCGCCGCATGGCCGAGGCGAAGAGCGTGTCGGTCGCGCAGATCGCGCTCGCGTGGCTCCTGCACCAGAAGGTCGTGACGAGCGTGATCGTCGGCGCAAAGCGCATCGAGCAACTCGATGACAACATCGCGGCGACGAACGTGCAGCTCAACGAAGACGAACTCGCCGCGCTCGACGAAGTGAGCCAGTTGCCGGCCGAGTACCCGGGCTGGATGCTTACGCGTCAGGGCGAATACCGCCGCAACCAGTTGAAGGAAGCGGCGGGCGAGTAAGCATCGAGCGGGTGAGAGTACCAGGCAGGCCGGTCAGATGATCGGCTTGCCGCCCGTCACCGCGATGGTCGCGCCGGAAATGTAGCTGCCCTCGTCCGAAGCCAGCATCACATACGCCGGCGCGAGCTCGGCCGGTTGGCCGGGGCGCTTCATCGGCACCTGTGAGCCGAAGTTCTTCACCTTCTCGGCGGGCATCGTCGACGGAATCAGCGGCGTCCAGATCGGGCCCGGCGCGACGCAGTTCACGCGAATGCCGCGTTCTGCCAGCAACTGCGCGAGTCCGCCCGTGAAGTTCTGAATCGCGCCCTTCGTGCTCGCATACGCGATCAGGCCGGGATTCGGCGCGTCGGCGTTCACGGACGTCGTGTTCACGATCGCCGCGCCTTCCTTCATATGTGCGAGCGCGGCCTTCGTGATGCGGAACATCGCGCCGATGTTGGTCGAGTAGGTCTTGTCCCACTCGTCGTCGCTGATTTCTTCGAGGCTGTCGTAGGTCATCTGATACGCCGCGTTGTTCACCAGCACGTCGAGGCGTCCGAACGCATCGGCCGTCTTCGCGACGATGTCGCGGCAATGCTGGCGGTCCGTAATGTCGCCCGGCAGCAAGAGCGCCTTGCGCCCCGCCTGCTCGATCCAGCGCGCGGTTTCCTTCGCGTCGTCGTGTTCGTCCAGATAGGCGATGGCGACGTCGGCGCCTTCGCGCGCGAAAGCGATCGCCACCGCGCGCCCGATGCCGCTGTCGCCGCCCGTGATCAGCGCCGCTTTGCCTGCGAGCCTGCCGCTGCCCTTATACGTTTCTTCGCCGTGGTCAGGCTTCGGATTCATCGATTCGGTCAGGCCGGGCGTGCGTTCCTGTTGCTGGTCGGCGAAAGGGGGCTTCGGATATGCGCTTGCGTCCATGTCGGTGTCCTCGTGTTGATGAGTCGGGATAAACCCTTGGTCAGCAAGCACCGGACCCGATTTCATGCGCCTTCGCGGGCTTTATCGCGATAGCCGATACGCGCTATCCGCGGTATCGCGTTGCGGCATATCGCCGCCATGCCGACACTGTACGCACAACATCACGACGCAACGGAGACACTCATGCGTACTCAAGTCGGCATCGTCGGCGCGGGCCCGGCGGGGCTTCTGCTCTCTCATCTTCTGCATCTGCGCGGCATCGAATCGGTCGTGCTCGAAGCGCGCAGCCAGCAGGACATCGAATCCACCATTCGCGCGGGCGTCCTCGAACAGGGCACGATGGACCTGCTCAACGAAGCCGGGCTTGGCGCGCGCATGCAGGCGGAAGGCGCGCTGCATCACGGCTTCGAACTGGCGTTCGAGGGCGAGCGCCGACGCATTGCGCTCACCGAACTGACCGGCCATTCGATCACGGTTTATGCGCAGCACGAAGTCATCAAGGACCTCGTTGCGGCGCGCACCGCGGCCAACGGGGCGCTGAAGTTCAATGTGTCGGACGTTTCGCTGCACGACTTCGCCGAGAACAGCGACCGTAAGCCGCGCATCAAGTATCGCCACGAAGGACGTGACGAAGAGCTGGAGTGCGATTTCATCGTCGGCTGCGACGGCTCGCAGGGCGTCTCGCGCCAATGCATACCGGAGGCAGTGCGGCAAGACTATCAGCGCGTGTATCCGTTCGGCTGGTTCGGCATTCTGGTGGAAGCGCCGCCCTCCTCCGACGAACTCATCTATGCGCGACATGACCGCGGCTTCGCGCTCATCAGCACGCGCTCGCCGGGCGTGCAGCGCATGTACTTCCAGTGCGACCCGAAAGATTCGGTCGGTGCCTGGTCCGACGACCGCATCTGGGCCGAGCTGCACGCACGCGTCGATACGGCGGACGGCTGGCAGATCACCGAGGGACGTATCTTTCAGAAGAATATTGTCGGGATGCGCAGCTTCGTTTCCACGCCGATGCAGTCCGGCAAGCTCTTCCTCGCGGGCGACGCGGCGCACATCGTGCCGCCGACCGGCGCGAAGGGGCTGAATCTGGCGGCGTCGGACGTGCGCGTGCTGACAGCGGCACTGATCGGCTATTACAAGCAAAACGACGCGGCCTCGCTTGCGCGTTACACCGAGACGGCGCTCAAGCGCGTGTGGCGCGCCGAGCACTTCTCTTGGTGGATGACGCGCATGCTGCACAAGCTCGACGACAACTCGCCTTTCGAGCAGCGCCTGCAAGTTGCCGAACTGGAGCACGTGACGACGTCGCGCGCCGCGGCGACGGCGCTCGCGGAAAACTATGTGGGCAGCGTGGCGGTTTGAGGTCGTGTCGGGTTGCGGTGCGGTGTTGTGGAGCGCGCGAGCGTCGTCTGAGGTGTGCGCGCACGACTTCACATGCGACGACGTGGGCCGCGTGACCGCGTAATCTCCCGCTTCTGTTCGTTTGCTGGAAAGGCGCCCGGTATTGTCCGGGCGCCTTGCCGCATTCGTCGACTTCGACGGACGGTACCATTCGCCGGCTCAGGCGCTGGAACCTGATTACTCGGCGGTGTCGCGCTCTGAGTTCGCTTTCAATCTGCGCTGCGCTGTTGCGAAGTCGCGCGGCGTTGCGGTTCGAGCAGCGCATGCCTGTTGCCGGCCGCGTGCGCGAGACTCCACATGCGGCGACGACGTGGGCAGCGTGACCGCGTAATCTCCCGCTTCTCTTCGTTTGCTGGCAAGGCGTCCGGCATTGTCCGGGCGCCTTGCCGCATTCGTCGACTTCGACCGACGGTGTGACTTGCCCGCTCAGGCGCTCGAACGTGATTACGCCCGCGGCGTCGCGCTGTGAGCTCGCTTTCCTTTTGCGCTGCGCTGTTGCTAAGCCGCGCGGCGCCACGGTTCGAGCAGCGCCCGCAAGTCTCCGAGCGCGAACGAGCGGGACGTCGCCCGCGCAGAAGCACGTCGGCAGTAGCGCCGGCCGTCGTCCAGGCGCCTTGCCACGTTCAGAGCACCGCGACCACTCGCGCATCGCCTTCGACCGACGGCACTACCTGTCCGCCCACGCGCCGGAACGTGATCGTGACGTTTCGCTCGCCCACGCGCAGATCTCCGATTTCCAGCCAGTCGATCCCGTCCGGCAACTGTGGCCGGTCGACGCGAATCTCGTCCTTCTCGGCGTCGATGGTCACGCCGAGACACGCCTCGAGAATCATGAACGGCGAGCCCGCTGCCCACGCCTGCGGCAGGCATGCGACCGGATACGCAATCGGCCGCTCCCCGCGCTGCCGCGTGAAGCCGCAGAAGAGTTCGGGCAAACGCATGTCGAAGGTGACGGCCGCCTCGAACAAGGATTGCAGCAAACCTACCGCCGCGCCGCGCTCGCCGTAGCGCGCGAGGCCGCGCGCGCAAATGGCCGAGTCGTGCGGCCACACGGAGCCGTTGTGGTACGACATCGGATTGAAGCGCGGCTGGCCGGCCGCGAGCGTGCGCACGCCCCAACCGGTGTGGAAGAGCGCGGATTCCAGTTGCCGCGCGACCGCTTCGCCGCGCGTGCGCTCGACGAGATCGAAAGCGAGCAGATGTCCCGCGTTCGACGACAGCACGCGGCACAGTTCATTGCGTCCGTCCAGCGCAATGCCGTAGAAGTCCATCTCGGGCATCCAGAAGAGCGCCTCGACGCGCTCGCGGATATGCTCGGCGCGCCGCTCGAATTCCGCTACGTGCTCGTGCTCGCCGCGCTCGCGGGCGAGGCGCGCCATCGTGGAAAAGGCCGTCGACGCGTACGCCTGCACTTCCACGAGCGAGATCGGGCCGATGGGAAACTGGCCGTCTGCGTGGAAGACGGAATCGTGGCTGTCTTTCCAGCCCTGATTCGCGAGGCCGTATTCGGTCGCCCGCTGATAACTGAGCAAGCCGTGCGGATTCCGGTCGCAGTGTCGCGCCACCCAACCGGCGGCCAGTTGCAGCGCGGGCCAGATTTCGTCGATGAGCGCGCGGTCTCCCGTGCGTTCGGCGTAGGCGCCGGCAAGCACGATGAAGAGCGGCGTACTGTCCACGCCGCCGTAGTACAGCGCAAACGGCACTTCGCCGGTGGCCGCCATCTCACTCTTGCGCGTCTCGTGCATGATCTTGCCGATCTCGGCGTCCCTGAACGCCGAATCTTCCCGCGCCTGATGCGCCGCCAGAAAGCGCAAGACGCCGCGCGCGAGCGTCGGCTGCAGCCACAGCATCTGAAGCGACGTGATGATCGCGTCACGTCCGAACGGCGTCGAAAACCACGGGATGCCGGCGTACGGATACGGCCCGGTTTCGAGATCGGTGGTGAGCAGGCCCAAGTCCGCGAGCGACCGGTCGATCCACTCACTGAAGAGCGGATTGCTCGATCGCACGCGGGCGCCGGCGCGGCGTTTGTCACGCATGCTCCGGTGCGCGTCGACGAGCGCCTCGCGGATGGCCGGGCGCCCCGACTCCGGCGCGCATTCCGGCGCTTCGGCCGCGTTGCGCTTGCTCTCCTCGCTGGCGTCGTTCAGGGCGTGCGTGACCGCGGTCACGGACAGATAGACGGAGATCGCCGTTTCCGACTGGATGTGCAGCGCGTAGTCGGCGCGTGTCGGCGAGAGCACGTCCGGCGCGGGCGTGAACTGGATGCGCGCCGTGCGTTCGACTTCGTCGAGCCCGATGTAGCTCAGGATCACTTCCCCGTTCTCGACGGCAGGCGGACGCAACGTGCCGCGCTTCGGCCGTATGGTGCCGCGCACTTCGAACATGTCGAGGAAGTCGGCGGCGAACGAGATGGAAAGTGGCACCGTCGACGGTTCCGTGCCGTAGTTCGTGAGCACGATGCTTTCGTGCAGGACGTGCCCCGACAACACGCGTTTGCGTTCGACGTGAATCACGCCCTCCGGCGTGCGCGCCCCGCCGATGGGCGGCAAGGGACGGTTCGTCAGATGCGCGGTGAAAACGGCGTTGTCGCTGGACACGCTGCCGGACAGAAGCGAAGGCGCGCGGCCGCCGAAGGTCAGCACGAGCTCGGAAAGCACGCGCGTGTCGTTGACGAAGAGACCGTCGTCGCGGCCGCGAATATCGCCGTTTGCGTCGTAGACGGCGAACGTGTTGCCGGACTTGAGCACGAACTGCCGCTCGCTCGGCATGTTGGCGTTCTCGGTCGGGATGAATGCTTCGTCCGTCGCTGACAGTTGCTGTTGTTGCTGTTGTTGTTGCTGCTGCGTCTGTTCCTTCGTATCCATTGCACCTTCCTGAAAGTGACGTGAAAGGGCGCCTGATGGCGCGAACTGGCGAATCAAAGGGCGCCACGGGCCGTTGCAGGCGAGCGGACGGCGGTTCGCGCACGGGTTTTGTGCAGCAGGTCAACCGCTGACCGGCTATCATCGACGGTTTTTCGACCTACCGACGCCTGACCGGTTCTCCCCGCGCGCATGTCATTTCCGCATATCGACTTACTTTATTCCGCTTCCGGGCTGGCGGTCGGCTTTCTCGTCGGGCTGACCGGCGTGGGCGGCGGCTCGCTGATGACCCCGCTTCTGGTGCTCCTGTTCGGCATCCACCCGGCTACAGCCGTGGGAAGCGACCTGCTGTACGCCGCTGCCACCAAAACCGCGGGAACGCTCGTCCACGGGCTCAAAGGCTCCGTCGACTGGCGCATCACCGGGCGGCTTGCGGCAGGCAGCGTGCCCGCCGCCGCCGTCACGCTGTACCTTCTGAACCAGCACGGCATTACCTCGCCCGGCACGGCGCGTCTTATCCAATCGATTCTCGGCACCGCGCTTCTCATCACCGCCGTCTCGCTCGTCTTTCGGCCGCAGCTCGCACGCTTTGCCTACCGCAAGGGCCGCAACCGCCCGGAGCGGCCCGCGCGCACGGCCGCCTGGACGGTTTTGACCGGCGTGATCCTCGGCACGCTGGTTTCCATCACCTCCGTCGGGGCGGGCGCAATCGGCGTGACCGTGCTGCTGTTGCTCTATCCGCGTCTGCCTACGGTGCGCATCGTCGGCTCGGACGTCGCCCATGCCGTGCCGCTCACGCTGATTGCGGGCGCAGGCCACTGGATGATGGGCTCGGTCGACTGGTCGCTGCTGGCGTCCCTCCTCGTGGGCTCGATTCCCGGCATCGTGATCGGCAGCAATCTCTCTTCCAAGGCGCCCGAAGCACTGCTGCGCTACCTGCTCGCAGCGACGCTCGTTCTCGTCGGACTAAAGCTCGCGTTCAGTTGATGGTAGTCACACGACCGTGAGGTTTCCAGTCGGCCAAACGGCATAGGCAAATTTACGTTTTCTGGTGTTTTTGCTTATGCCGTTCGGCCGGGTTTCCGGCAGGCGGTCGATGCGGCATCATGCGCTGTCGGACCACCGGAGCGCAGCGTCACGCAAGCGCCATCTTTAGCGTCGATCATGCCGCGCGCTGGCAGCCGCGTGCATCAACGAGGAGTCACGCGATGAAACCGAACGACGAGCCGCACCACGAGTTTTCCAGCAGCGCCGACGCGCCCGCCGATCCCGCACGGCGGCGGTTACTCGCTGCTGGCGTCGGGATCGCGGGATTGTCGTTGGGCGGCTGCAACCTCTTCGAGCCGAAGCCCGCCACGCCGAAAACGGCGGCCGACCTTTCGCTCGACCGCACGCTCGCGGCGCAAGTGCGACAGATCGTCGTCATCTACGCCGAGAACCGCAGCTTCACGAACCTGTACGGCGACTATCCCGGCGTGCAATATCCGCTCTCGGCTGTGCCGTCTTCGCAGTACACGCAGTTCGACCGCGACGGCGTCACGCCCTTGCCTACGTTGCCCAAAATCTGGGGCGGCCTTGTGCCACAGGCGCAGGAAGTCGACGGCAAGCGATATGCCATTGCGGAGCATCAAATCAGCGAGCTTCGCAACGGCCCGTTCCGCCTCGTCGATGCGCACGGCGAACCGCTGCCGAACAGCGTCATCACGCGTGATCTGGTGCATCGGTTCTACCAGAACCAGATGCAGATCAACGCCGGGCGCAACAACCAGTTCGCGGCCTGGGGCGACTCCGGCGCGCTCGTCATGGGTCACTACAGGAGTTCGCCTGACACGCTGAAACTGTGGGGACTCGCGCAGCAGTACACGCTCTGCGACAATTTTTTCATGTCGGCGTTCGGCGGCTCGTGGCTCAACCACATCTTCCTGATTTCGGCGCAGGCGCCCTATTACCCGGATGCAGCCAGCAGCCCGGCGGCGAGGCTGCTGGCAGTCGTAGAAGGCGACGATCCGGCCGGCGCCCGGCTGAAGCTCGCCCCGGATTCGCCGAAGTCCGCGCTGGACGGCCCGCCGAAGTTCGTGCGCGACGGCGCGCTCACCGCCGACGGCTACGCGGTCAACACCATGTTCCCGCCCTATCAGCCGAGCAACGTGAAGCCCGCGCCTGGCGGCGATCCACGCCTCGCGGATACGTCGAACGCGCTCGTGCTCCCGCCGCAAACTTACGCGACCATCGGCGACCGTTTGTCCGACAAGGGCGTCGACTGGGCGTGGTACAGCGGCGCGTGGCAATACGCCCTCGATCACCGCGACACGGGCGCCGTGCCCGACTTTCAGTATCACCATCAGCCCTTCAACTATTTTCGCAACTACGCGCCGGGGACGGCGGCGCGCGAGCGGCACCTACGCGACGCCGGCCTCGGCGACGACCCTTCGACGAACACACTGCTAGCCGATATCGACGCCGGCCGCCTGCCCGCCGTCACGTTCTACAAGCCGCAAGGCAATCTGAACATGCACGCCGGTTACGCGGATGTCGCTTCGGGCGACCGTCACATTGCGAACGTGATCGAGCACATCCGGCGCGGTCCGCAGTGGCAGAACACCGTGGTCATCGTGACCGTCGATGAAAACGGAGGCTGGTGGGACCACGTCGCGCCGCCGAAAGGCGACCGCTGGGGGCCGGGTTCGCGCATTCCGGCGCTCGTCGTCTCGCCGTTCGCCAAGAAGGGCTATGTCGATCACACGGTCTACGACACGAACTCGATCCTGCGCTTCATCTCGCGCGTGCACGACCTCGCGCCGCTCGACGGTGTCGCCGCGCGGGATCGCGCCATGGCCGCAAACGGCGAGGCCCCGCTCGGCGATCTGACGAAGGCGCTCGACCTGGCCTAGTCGGGCTGTTTCGGCGCCGGTTCTATCCACGCACGCGCGGAGATTTCCAGCAGATAACCGTAATGCAGCGCGCCGACCGGCACGACGGCGCGCGCCGGTTTCCACGTACCGAAGTGGCGCGCGTAAATCTCGTTGAATGCCTTCCAGTGCTCGACGCCGACGAGATAAACCGTCACTTCGATGCAGTCCCGCAGGCCCGCGCCCGCCGCTTCGAGCACGGTTCGCAGGTTGCGCAAGGTCTGCTCGGCCTGCTCTTCGAACGAGAGGTCGCCGGTGTGCGTGCCGTCCGGGCGCACGGGCAACTGGCCGGAGACGCAGATCAGACTGCCAGCGCGCGTCGCGTGGCTGTAATGGCCGGCGGGAGTCGGCAGGCCGGGGGCGTTGATCGCTTCGATCGGTGGCATGGGTTGTCCTGTGTCTGGTAGTGGCAGCCGGTTGCGCTATAGCGCAAGCCGGCCCGCGAGAAAGTCGAGAAATGCGCGGGCGCGCGCCGCCATCGACTCGCTCTGGTAGTACACCGCGCTGATCGGCTGGCGAACGTCGCGAAGCACGTCGTCCAGAATCCAGCGCAGGCGGCCCGCCTTGACGTCGGCCGCGGTCATGAAGTCGGCGAGACAGGCGATGCCGCCGCCGTCGAGCGTCAACTGCCGGATCGTCTCGCCGCTCGACGCCGAAATGGCCGGCTCGATGCTCACGAAGCCCACGTCGCGGCCATCGCGTAGATGGCGCAGCGGCCAGTCGTTCAGGCTCTCCGGCGCTGTGAAGCCGATCAGCCGGGCGCGCAGCAGTTCGTCGACGTCGCGCGGTTCGCCGTGCTCGGCAAGGTATGCCGGACTCGCGAGCACGCGCAGGCGGCTGCTACCGAGCGCGCGCGCGTGCAGCGTGGAGTCCTGCAGCGCGCCGATGCGGATCGCGATATCGACGCGCTGCTCCAGCAAGTCGACGATGCGCTCGTTGCTCGTCAGCTCCAGCGAGATGTCCGGGTAGAGCGCGGCGAACGCTTTCACGTGCGGCACGACGCAATGAAGCATGAACGGCGAAGCCGCATCGACGCGCAGCCGGCCGGCGGGCCGCTCGCGGCGTCGCGACAGCGCTTCCTCGGCGTCGTCCATCGCGGCGAGGATCGCGCGGGCGCGGGCCAGGAACAGTTCGCCTTCGTCGGTGAGTTGCAGGCGGCGGGTCGTGCGGCGCACGAGTGCCGCGTCGAGTTTCTTCTCCAGCCGTGTCAACGTGCGGCTTACGCCGGAAACTGTCTGCTGAAGACTTTCGGCCGCCGCCGTCATTGACCCGCTGTCGATCACTGTCACGAATACGAGCAGTTCGTCGGTGTTGGTCTTCATGCCGCGTCGATTATTGATTCGGAGTCAAAGTTCATTTGAGACTAACACCGTTTCTGCGAAAGTCGAAGCAGACGATACTGTGCGCACCGAATCAAACAATGGAGCAACACCATGAATATTTTCGTCACAGGCGCGGGCGGTTTCATCGGCGGGTCGATTGCTGCGGGCCTCGTCAGCGACGGGCATCGCGTGCGCGGGCTGATCCGCCGCGAGGAGCAGCGCGACGCGCTGATGCGTGCGGGCATCGAGCCGGTTGTCGGCAGTCTGGATGACAACGCCCTGCTGGCTGCCGAAGCGCGCGCCGCCGATGCGGTCATCAACGCGGCGAGCAGCGATCATCGCGGCGCGGTCGAAGCGCTGGTGCATGCGCTCGAAGGCTCGGACAAGCCGTTCCTGCATACGAGCGGGTCGAGCATCGTCGGCGATGCTTCGGGTGGCGAGGCATCGGACGCGATCTACTCGGAGGACCGCTTGCCCGAACCGACCGTCGACAAGGCGCCGCGCGTCGCCATCGACAATCTCGTGCTGGACGCCGCCAAGCGCGGCGTGCGTTCGGCAGTGCTCTGCAACACGCTGATCTACGGTCACGGCGCGATTCCCGGCACGGCCAGCGTTCAGTTGCCGCGTCTCGAGCGGCAAGCGAAAAAGAGCGGCGTCGTGCGGCACGTCGGGCGCGGCCTGAATATCTGGTCGAACGTCCATATCGACGATGTCGTGGACGCTTACCGCCGCGCGCTCGCGAAAACGCCGGCGGGCACCTTCTACTTTATCGAAAGCGGCGAGGCGCAGTTCCGCGACATGACGGCCGCGATGGCGAAGGCGCTCGGCCTGCGCGGCCCCGAGGACTGGCCGCTCGAACAGGCAATCGAGGAATGGGGCTACGAGATGGCGTCGTACGGGCTGGGGTCGAACAGTCGCGTGCGGGGCGAGCGCACACGAACGCTGCTCGGATGGCAACCGAAGCGGACGTCGGTGATCGAGTGGATCGAGAAAGAGATGGTGCGCTGATTCCTGATACGCGGCCGAATTGGTTTGACCAATTTCGGCCGCGCGGTCTTGCGCGCTTATTTCAATGCATCCGCGTACGGTGCGATTTCGGCTTCGGTCATGCCGGACTTCTCGGCGGACTCACGAATCTGCTTCCACGTGGTCGGGTCGATCGGCACGCCGTTCGCCCCGCGTTCCGCGCGACGCGCCTCTTCCGGTTCGCCCGGCGCGTAGATCGCATCGACGCCTTCGCCGTGCGGCGACGCCTTCATCCATTCGAGGAAGGCTTCGGCTTCGGCTTGCGCCGCGGGCGCGTCGAAGGCGTTCGGGTCGAGGATCACCGACGTCATGCAGTTGAAGATGGCGCTCGACTTTTCCAGCGTGCTTTCGTGCGTCGTGTAGCCGCCCGAGAGCGCGCCGCCGAAAATCTCGCACAGCGCGGCAAGCCCCGAGCCCTTGTGCAGGCCGAACGCCGTCAAGGTGCCGAACGGCTCTTCGTGCATCACCTTCGGCTCCACGGTCGGACGGCCTTCGTGGTCGAGCAACATGCCCGGCGCGACCGTCACGCCCTTGTTGTAGGCTACGCGCGTCTTGCCGTAAGCGATGCCCGCCGTCGCGAAATCGAGCACGAGCGGATTTTTGCCGTCGCGCGGATACCCGGCGCAGAACGGGTTCGTGCCGAAGCGCCGGTCGATGCCGCCGAACGGCGCGACGAGCGGATCGCCCGCCACGTTCACGAAGTGGAACGACACGAGCCCCGCCTTCGCGCACTGCTCGGCCCAGTGGCCGATGCGCCCGATGTGATGCGCGTTGCGCAAGCCCACCGCGCATACGCCGAACTTCTTCGCGCGCTCGATGCCGTGCTCCATCGCCTCGTAGGCGACGACCTGCCCGAACCCCTTGCGGCCATCGACGGTGAGCACCGCGCCGGCGTCGCGCACGATGTCCGCGTGCGTGTTCAGCTGGAGTTGCCCGTCCGCGAGCGACGACGTGTAGCGCGGAATCATGCCGACGCCGTGCGAGTCGTGGCCGGACAGATTGGCCATCACCAGGTGATCGGCCACGAGTTGCGCCTCGCGCGCGGCGCTGCCCGCGTGTTCCCAGATGGCGCGGACGTACGCGTGCAAGGTGTCGGCGGCGATGCGCCGCTCCTGTACTGCGGTTTTGCTGGCTTCGTTCATTGCGACTCTCGTCTCCCAAAGTCGATTGCTGACGCGTCGCCTCTTCGGGCAACGCGCGGGCCTACTACTTTACAGACGATCAACTGGCCTGACCAGTTTGTTTTCGGCCAAAGATAAGAAAACGCCCGCGAGCGCGGGCGTTCTTGTTCCGACAACGTGGACGCAACACCGTTCACGGCGCAGCCGCGATCACTTCGGCCACCGCCGCCGTCAGCTTGCGCGCATACGGCACGTGCAGGAACTCGTTCGGCCCGTGCGCGTTCGACTTCGGCCCGAGCACCCCGCACACCATGAACTGCGAGCGCGGGAAGCCTTCTTTCAGCGTGTTCATCAGTGGAATGGTGCCCCCCTGTCCCATGTATGCGACATCGGCGCCGAAATGCCGCCGCGACGCGTCGTTCAGCGACGAGGCAAGCCACGGCGCGAGTTCCGGCGCGCTCCAGCCCGTCGCGGCGCCCGCCTCCGGCTTGAACGTAACCTTCGCGTTGTACGGAGGATCGAATTCGAGCAACGACTTCAGCTGCGCGACCGCCTCCGTCGCTTCGACGAGCGGCGGCAGGCGCAGCGAGAGCTTGAACGCGGTGCGCGGCGCGAGCACGTTGCCGGCGTCCGCGAGCGGCGGAAGGCCCGCTGCACCCGTCACGGTCAGCGAAGGCCGCCACGTCGAGTTGATCAGCGCTTCCTTAGGATCGGTGGTGGTCGGCAGCACGCTCCCGCCATCCTGACCGCAGCTCCACGGCAGCTTCTTCCAGACGTCGTCGCCGAGAATCTGCGCCGTTGCTTCCGCTTCGCGCAGGCGTTGCGCCGGAATCCCGCAGTGGAAGTCCTTCGGCAGCAGATTGCCGGTCGCGGCGTCTTCGAGGCGCTCGAACAATTGCCGCATGATGCGAAACGTCGACGGCGCGATGCCGCCATAGCCGCCCGAATGCAGCCCTTCTTCCAGCACCTGCACTTCGAGATCGCCCGCGACGAGCCCGCGCAGCGACGTGGTCAGCCAAAGCTGGTCGTAATTGCCCGCGCCCGAATCGAGGCAGATCACGAGCCCGACGTCGCCGAGCCTGTCGCGCAGCGCGTCGATGTACGGCAGCAAGTCGTAGCTGCCCGACTCCTCGCACGTCTCGATGATGCCGACGCAGCGCGGGCGCTCCACGCCCTGCGCGTCGAGCGCCGCGAGCGCCGTGATGCTGGCGTAGGTCGCGTAACCGTCGTCGGCGCCGCCGCGACCGTAGAGCTTGCCGTCTTCGAGCTTCGGCGTCCACGGGCCGAGGTCGCTGCGCCAGCCCTCGAACTCCGGCTGCTTGTCCAGATGGCCGTAGAGCACGACCGTTTCGGTGCTGCCCGAGCGCGTAGCGGGCGCCTCGAAGAAGATCACCGGCGTGCGCCCGGTCAGCCGCACGATTTCGACCTCGAGACCCTTGACCGGCTGCGCCTTGACCCAGTCCACGGCGTCCGTGACCACGCGCTCGATGAAGCCGTGGCGCGCCCAGTCGGCGTCGAACATCGGGCTTTTCGCCGGAACGGCGATGTAATCGGTGAGCGCCGGAACGATTTCGTCGTTCCATTTCCGATCGACGAAGGCCTGCAACGCGGACGCGTCGAGCCGGACTGCTTCTTCTTGCTGTGTGCTGTCGCCAGTAGTCATGACAGAGGTTCCATGCGGGCAAACCTCCATCATAGACGGGAAACTTCCGGCTCGCGAAGCGTCCTGCGACCTCAACGCGTGCCCGTGACGACGACGCGCGTCACGCCCGGGTCGGCGTCGATGGCTTCGTCGGTGAACGGGAACCGCTGCCAATGCTTTGCCGCGAAAAGCCGCGTGCCGTCGCCGGAACGCGGCGATGCAGAATCGTCCGATTCGGACGGCGCGAGCATCGTATCCGCCTCCACGCCCGGCGCACCGTCCGCAGTAAACGTGACCACCTGCATGTAGCTGTCGCCTTCGCCATTCGCGTCCATCGGATAGCCCTTCGGATTGAGCGGCCGCCCCGCGCAGACGACGGTGAAGTAGCCTGCATCGTCGCAGCCGCCGTAGAGCGGCACGTTTGCGCCGTTGCGCGTCGAATAGAGCAGATCGCCGCGCCGCGAGTCCAGCGCGAAGCCGTTGAGCCTCAGCGAAAGCGCCGCCCCGCCGAGCGCCTGCCGCAATTCCTGCACGACGGCGGGGTTGTCCGTTTTCAGCCCGCTGGGCGTCGTGAGCGGCCGCGCCGGATCGAAGCGCGTGGCGGCGAGACTCTCCGGCGCGAGCTTTTCCACGCGTCGCCAGAATTCGTCCCACAGATTGGCGCCGCGCGCGTCGATGTCGGCGGTGCCGTTCCAGTTGCGCAGCACGTCGCAGGCGTCGTTGAGCGCGCTTGCCGCGTCGCCGGGCGAGCAGACGGCGTCGAGTACAGGCTGACGGTACAACTGCTCGGACATCGAGTGCGTTTCGAGCACCGCCTGTTCCACCGCGCCGCGCGTCACGCCGCCGGGTTCGCGCTGCAGCCGCGCGGCAAGCAGATGCCCATAGCGGGTGCGCAACGACTGCTCGTCGCGCGTCGGACCGAGCACGCGCGCATAAGCCTTGAGCGGCACGTTCGCGTTGGTGAGCCAGTAACTGTCGTTGAAGTTGCCGACGTAATCGCCGCGCAGCATGGTCGGCAACTGCGCGACGGGCAGCGTGCCGGGCTGTGCGCTTCCCGGATCGGAGCGCCACGTGCAGGCGCTTTTCGAGCCGTCCAGGACCGGCACGCCGGGCAAGCCGCCCGCAAGCGCCCGGCCCGTTTGCGTGGTGCAGGCGTCCGCAAGCGCATCCGGCACGCCGGGAATCGGGCCGATGTCCGCGAACCACACACGCGGATCGCCACGGCCGATGGCGAATGTGTTGGCCCACGGAATCGCCGCATACCGCTTCTGAATCGCGATGAAGTCGTCGAGCGAGCGCGCCTGGTCCCACGCGAAGAAGTTTTCGAAGCTGCGCACGTTGTCCGCGTTGACGTCGGCGAGCGCATACGCGCGCTGCGCGCTCCAGCCGAGGCCGGCGTTCATCGCCGACAGATCGACGACCGGCCCGAAGCGCGTGCGATACAGCGTGCGCGAGACCGATTCCAGCGAGCCGTTCGCGCGGCGCACGCGCACCGTGAGCGGCACCGGCGTCATCGGCTGACTCGCGCCGTCGAACACGTAGCGCGTCGGGTCGGCGGGATCGAGCGTCATCTCGAAGAGGCCGAAGCGGCGCCCCGTCGAAACGGTGTGCGTCCACGCGATGTTTTCGTTGAAGCCGAGCACGACGAGCGGCATTCCCAGAAACGACGCGCCCGCCACATTCAGCCGCCCGGGAATGGTCAACTGCGCCTGATAGAAGCGGTCCGGGCCGCGCCAGAACCAGTGCGGATTGCCGAACAGGATGCTGCGTCTGTCGCGCGTGATCGGCGCGCCGAACGCGAGCGCGTTGCTGCCGATGCCCGGCATGTCGCCGACGCCGTATCGCAGGTCTTTCGCATCCAGCGACGCGGCCGGCGGCTGCGCGCCGCGCTTGGGAGGCTGCGCGCCAGCGATCGCCTGCACGAACCGCGCCGAGCCGCCCGCGAGATTTGCCGCGATCACCCGGCGATAGATGTCGTCCGGCTCGATCTCCTCGACCCACGGCTGCGCGCGACAGGCCGCGTGCGCGCCGGGAAACTGGCCCGCTTTCAGGTCGGCCACGTAGCGGTTGTAGCCGGATGCGAAGCCGTCGACGAGACTGCGCAATTCCGGTGGCTGCGCGGCGCGATAACGGTCGACCGCGGCCTGGTCCGCGACGAGGCGGAAGAAGAAGTCGGCGTCGAGATTGCGCGGCTGACCGAACGTCGTCGGCGCCGGCAGGCGGGCATCCGCACCGAAGTACGCGGACCGCTCGCCGCGATAGGTGACGAAGCCGTCGGCGAGCGTGCACAGCGTGTCTTCGGCCTGCGCGTAGCCGTAGCCGAAACCGAGGCTACCCCAGTCGGCGGCACGGACGTGCGGAATGCCTGCCTGCGTGCGGCGGATCTCGGCGCGGTACGGCGTGCCCTTGCCCGGCTCGGCCTGCGTGCGGCCGGACGTGTCGTGCGGCGAGGCACAGCCGGCGAGCAGCGCGCTCACGAGCGCCCCGGCAATCGCAAGCCTGACGGTCTGAGTCATCGAGGGAGTCCTTCGATCCTGTCGAGTTGAGGTGGGATAGCGTTGGCGCAGTATCGCACTGTGCGAATTGTGAGCCCGCCAAAAGTTAGCGGCACGAGCGGCAATAGACGGCAAAAGCGGCACGAGCGGCCCGCGGTTGCGTCGGACGAAGCGGCAGTTCAAGCTCGACACCATGAACGAAGCCAACGACCTCGCCGACGACCCGCGCCCCACGCCGCCCGAGCGCCCCCAACCGGACGATTGCTGCCACAGCGGCTGCCATCCCTGTGTATTCGATGTGTATCAGACGGCGCTCGAACGCTACGAAGCGCAGCTGCGCGAACGGCAGGCTCGACACGGACAGTCGTAGCGAGCCGTTTCTGCGCAGCGACGCGCCGGACGCTATGCTTGTCGCCCATGTCTACTTAGGACCGCGACGGTCCGCACTACAAGGAGCGCAAGACCATGTCCCTCTCGATGTATCGCGCGTCGATTCCGGTTTTTATTCGCGGGCTGGAGGTCTGCTCGTCGCTGCTGGAGAAAGGCGCCGCTTTCGCCGATGAAAAAGGCCTCGCCCACGCCGATGTGATCGCCGCCCGCCTCGCCCCCGACATGCTGCCGCTCGCCGCGCAGATTCAGCGCGCGAGCGATACGGCGAAGCTCTCGGCGCAGCGTCTTTCGGGCGTCGATGCCCCGAGCTTCGAGGACAACGAGGACAGCTTCGCGGCGTTGCAGCAGCGCATAGCGAAGACGATCGCTTACTTGAAGAGCATCCAGCAAACGACGATGGAGGGCAGCGAAACGCGCACGGTCACGCTGAAGTTTCCGGACTTTTCGCCGTCGTTTTCAGGCGTCGATTATCTGTTCGGCTTCGGCTTGCCGAACTTCTACTTCCACGTCGCGACGACGCACGATATCTTGCGGCACCTCGGCGCGCCCATCGGCAAGCGGGACTATCTCGGGCCGCTCAAATAAGTTCGGAGATCTTGATCAGGTTGTGCTTGGAATCGCGCACGTGGACCGAGCGCAGCTTTTGCGTCGCGCCCGTGCGCTCGATGATCGGCACGTTCATGCGCGCAAGCCGCCCGATCAGCTGACGAATCGCACGGCGGCGATGAAAGACGAGTCGAGCGCGCCCGGTACGGGCAGATGTGCTTTCGGCCCGAATCGGCGCCGCGCACACGGCGGTTGATTTTCTAAGCGCCGAAACGAAACGTTCGAGTTGCATTTGCACGACGTCGACGTATAAGCGTTTCGTGGCTTTTACGTCGAAGCAGGCGAGAAACCAACCGTCGAAGTAATCGTTGAGAGACATGGCCGGCTCCATCAACCGGCCATCATCGCCTCTGAGTTATGCAGCCTGCTTCGCCGCGATCTGCTTACGCCAGCCGGCGAGAATGCGCCGCGCGAGCGCGTCGTAGTCGCCGCCGAAGTGGTGATCGCCCGGCAGCTTCACCACGTCGATGCCCGTCTTCGTGAGCGTCGGGCACAGCGTGTCGTCTTCCTTCTCGCCGTAGATGCACTGGACCATCGCGGGCGGCAGCTTCGCGAGTTCGGGCTTGACCTTCAGCGCCTTGTCGCTCGCCTTCATGCCGAGCCAGCCGGTCACGCGTATCTGAAAATCCGCCTCGGACGCGAAGCCCATCAGCGAGATATACGAGACTTGGCGCAGCACGTCGTCGGGAAGACGGTTGTATGCGAACGGCATCACGTCCGCGCCAAAGGAATAGCCGACGAGCGCGACGTGGCTCGTATGCCAGCGCGCGCTGTACGTGCGGACCACGCGCGCGATGTCCTCTGCGGTGCGCTGCGGCGTCTTCTCGCTCCAGAAGTAACGCAGCGAATCGATGCCGATCACCGACACGCCGTCGCGCTGAAGCGCGAGCGCCATCGTCTTGTCGAGATCGCGCCAGCCGCCGTCGCCGGAAATGACGATGGCGAGCAAGTCGGTCGGTTGCGCCGCGCGCAGTTCGATGAGCGGCAGATCCGACACGTCGTTCACAGCGGGCGCGTCAGGCTTCTTCAGATGCGGCGCGGTCATCGTGACGAGCGCGTCAGCCTTCGTGCGCCCCGGCTGCCACGCGGCGCGCTCCATGAAGCCCGGCAAGCCCTTCATGTGGATGATGGTCGGATCGGGCGGACACGGATTGAAGCGCGCGTCGAGTTTTGCGTCCGGCGCGAGCGACACCGCGCCCGCCACCGTGTTGTCCGGCGCCTGCCCGAGCGCGTGTTCCGCAACGGTCGCGCCTTGTCCGGTTCCAGCGAAAATCGGCGAGAAATAGCGGCTCGTCTGCACGGTGCGTTCGAGCTGATGGCTCATGTCCTCGGCATCGCCGACGAGGTTGTGGCACGTCTCCTTCTTCTCGGTCGCGAGGCGCGCGGCGTAGCGCGGCGTATCGACGCCGACGACCATCGCGCCCTTCGCCGCGAGCGCATCGGCGGTTTGCTGGTCGGATTCGCTCCAGCCGCTCTTTTCCGACAGCAGCACGACGAAGCCCGTCATCTCGCCCGTGGGCTTCGTCACCGTGACCTGCCCGTAGCGGCCACCGGACACGGTGTTCGCGTGCGCCGCGCCGATCATCGAAACGCCGCAGACGGCGGCCGCCGCGAGCGCCGCCAGTTTCTTGCCAAACTTGTTCATGAACGCCAGCCTCCCGCCAGCAACGAGAGGTCCGCCAAAGTGAGAAACACGCTGACCGAACCGGACGCCGCCAGATAACGCGGCTCCCAGTGCGGCTGGAACTTGCTTTTGAATCCGCGCAGACCGCGGAAGTTGTAGAAGCGCCCGCCGAAACGCCACACGAGCCCCGCCAGCCGATGCCAGTGCGACGCGAGCGGCGTCGGCTCCATGCCGGAAAGCGGCGCAATGCCCAGCGACAGCGACTTGAACCCCGCCTCCTTCAGATGCAGCGCGAGCTGCGTGAAGAGGTATTCCATTGCATACGACGACGCCTCCGCCACGTGCCGCATCACGCCGACGGTCGCTTCGGTGTTGAGATCGGTCGTCATGAAGGTGACGAACGCCACGGGAACGCCCTGCTGACGCACGAGCAGCACCGATTGCGCCGCCAGATATTCTTCGTTGAACGCCGCCACCGAGAAGCTCTTCTCGCGGGCCGAACGGCTGTCGAGCCAGTCGTCGGAGATTTCGCGCAGCATCGGCATGCTTTCCGCGATCCGGTCCGGTCCGATCAGTTCCGTGTCGAAGCCGTCGCGTTCGCCGCGCTTCAACGCATAACGCAAATGCGCGCGATGCGAGCCCTTGAGATCAAATTCCGACAGCGCGACGTGCGCTTCCTCGCCGAGCTTCATCAGCGTGAGACCGGCATCGAGATAGAGCGGCAGCGCGTCGGCGCGCACCTGATAGAACGCGGCGCGGCCGTTGTGCGAATGCGCGAGTTCGACGAAACGGCGGATCAGCCCCGCCCACTCGCCGCGCGGCCCGACGGGATCGTGCAGCGCGGCCCACGTGCGGCCGTGCTTCGCGTACATGAGAAATGCCTGGCGCGACTCGGAAAACAGAAAGCTCTTGTCGCCCATCATCGCGAGGCCGGCGTCGCTGCGCTCCTGCGCGCGGAAAATGCGCGCGGCATCGGCGAGGTCCTGCGGCGCGGGCATTTCGAAGCGGCCCGCCGCCGGACGCAGCAACTGCCACACGGCGAACGCGCAGGCGAAGACGCCCGCCGCGAGCGTCGCGCGCAGCGCACGCGGCGCGCGCTCGTCGAACGCGAATTGCCACCAGAGGTCCGTGTTGTACGGCACGTCGCGGAAGGCGAAGAACATGATCCACACGGCAACCGCCATGACCATGCCGACGGAAACCAGCCACGTCGCCGTGAATCGCTCGGCGAAGAGCGACGCCCGACGGTTGAACCGCTCGCGCGTCAGCACGAGCAGCGCGATCAGGAACGCCAGCACGCCCGCTTCGATGAAGGCGAGCCCCTTCGCCAGCGACAGCGCGAAGTTCGCGACCGCGAGAATCAGCGCGACCCACCACGCGGCGTCGAGCCGGCGCATGAGCCCGCGCGCAACGAAAAGCAGCATGACGCCCATCACGCTGCCGAGCAGTTGCGAGCTTTCCAGCACCCACAGCGGAATCACCGTCTGCAAGAGCGCAATGCGCATTTTGAACGCAGGCGTCGCGCCGGAGATGACGAGCATCGACCCGGCCGCGAACGCGACGATCGCGAGGAACAGCGGCGCGAGCGGCGACACGCGGCGCGGATGCAGGAAGGCGAAACGGCCCTTCAGCGCGCGTCCTTCGAACGCGGCCATCACGGCGGCCGAGAGAATCAGCGGCAGGCCGAAGTAGATCGCGCGATACGCGAGCAGCGCGGCGAGCACGTCCGGCGTCGCCACATTGCGGCCGAGCGCGAAGACCATCGCCGCTTCGAACACGCCGACGCCGCCCGGCGTGTGGCCGATCATCCCGAGCAGCATCGCTGTGGAGAAGACGGTCATGAATTCGCCGAAGCCGACGTGCGCGCCGGGCAGCATCGCCCAGAGCGCGATGCCCGCGCCGAGCACATCCACGACGGCGAGCGCCGTTTGCGCGATGAAGTCGCGGCGCGTCGGCACCGTGAACGCGAGCCACGTCCAGCGCGAGCGCAGCGTGCGCTGCTCGCGTCCGCAGAAGAGGAGCATCGCGACGAAGACGGCGAGCAGCGCGGCGCCGAGCGCGCGCAGTATCGCCGGGGAAAGATGCAGCATCGGCGAGAGCGTGCCCGCCGAGCACACCATGCCGAGCGCCGCTATGAACGCCAGCGAAAGCGCGAGCGTCACGCCCGTGAAAATCGACAGGCGGCCGACCTGCGCGGCCGTGACCTCCGCCGCGCCGTAGACGCGGCAGCGCACCGCCCCGCCTGTCAGCGCGCCGAAACCGGTGACGTTGCCGAGCGCCGAGCCGACCGTCGCGCCGACCCACAGCAGCGAACGCGGCACCGCAACGCCGATGTGACGCAAGCCGACGGCATCGCGCCCGACCAGCGCGGCAAAGCTGAGCGCGGTCGCGAAGAGCGCGGCGCCCCAGGCCTGGAGCGAGAGCGTCCGGAGCGAGCGCACGACGGACTTGTAATCGACCGTATGCGACAGGTGCTGGAACACGACGAGAAGCAGCGCGCACACGAGAACCGTGAGCGCGGGCGCGGCGAACCGCTGGGGATCGAGGCGCGCGGCAAACGAGCGTCCGAGCGCGGGAATGGCGCGAAGCCAGGTGAACGACTTTCTGCGAGACATGCGTTTTTTGAACCTGCTCGCGCTGCGGCCCGGCAAGAAACTGCCGGCTGCGGCGCAAATCGTAGTTATCGGGGGCGGCGCATGATGCACAGTGGGCGCAGCGCCGGTTTTCGCCGACGGCGCGCCATACAAATGGTTTCCGTGCATGAAACGCCTGTATAACGGCTACGGTTGACCCGACTTGACCGCTTATTGGGAAAGCGACCCTCGCGCTCCAGGCCGATTCGCCGGGCGCGATGGCTGCTTCGAGGCAATCGCGCCGTGCATCATCGGCGGGAAGACTAAGCGGATACCACCATCAAAGGCATCGGAAATATGAGAAAAAGTGTCACAAGCGCGTTGGCAGTTTGTTTCGCACTGGCGCTTAACGGGTGCGTCAGCACGGACGACGCCCTTCTGAAAACCGTGCCGATAGGCTCCGGCACGTCGACGCTGGCGACGTTGGAGTTCACGAAGTGCGTCAAGACGCGGTGGACTTCCATCGCGCCGCGCGTGCGGGAATACGGCCTCGGCCCCGATTCGCTGGCGGTATCGGTTCCGGGACAGGGCGGTTCATCGGCCATATTGGTCGTCGCGCAGCCGGCGGCGTACGGCACCGGCTACACGATCTACGGCGACAGCGCGGCGGGCAGCCGCTACGTCACCGCGGCGCACGCCTGCGATTAGAGCCGCGCCCGTTACGACGGCTTGCCGTTGCGCATGTCGACACCCGCGAGGTGCGTCCCGACGATGCGCCCGATCAGATAGCCGTCCGACGCGCAGGCGTTCGTGCGTTCCTTGCCGTTCCACTGAATCTTGTACTGGTCGTCCTGCAAGTGGATGGCGGATGGATCGAATTTGCCGAGCTTGCCCTTGACCGGCTTGCCGCCGTTTTCGCGGACCGCCTCGCCGACGAGCCGGTTCCACGTTAGCGCATAGCCGTAGCGCACGCCGTCCGCAAAGGCGGTGTTGTCGCAGACCTGCGCGGGCGGCGTCGTCTTGACGGTGACGTGATAGCCGCTCGCCGCGCCGACGACGATCCGCTGTTCCGTCGGCCCCAATGCTTGCGCGGCTGCCTTCGCCGCCGCAGCAGCGGATGCCGCCTGCGCGGCCTGTGCCGCCGATGCCGCCGCGGCCGCATCGGCACTTTGCTGCTGATCGGGGAGCGGCGCGCACGCGGCCAGGGCGAGCGCCGTTGCAAGGGCGAATGCCGCACCGGCACCCTTCGTTTTCTGAATCATCGACCTGCTGTTCACCTGCGCGTTTCCCATCTCGAAATAAACCGGGCTCTACCTTACCATTCGGGCAGGAATCCTCGGAGTTTTGAGAAAAGGGGACGCAGTGGGCGCGCGACGCCGCCGTGGCCTCACGAGCCGCTCAGGAAGCCGACGACGTGTTGCCCATCGGCATTTCGATGCCGCGCCGCGCCATTTCGACGATCAGGAAGGTTCGCCGCGTCACGTGAAAGCGCGCGAGCAGGTCGCTGGAATATTCCTTGGCCGTGTTCTCGCTGATGTTCATCTTCCGCGCGATGGCCTTGTTCGACAGCCCTTGCAGCAGATAGCGCAGCGTTTCGGTGAGACGCGGCGGAAGATCCAGCGATTCGATGGTCACGCCCGCATGTGTCGACACGGGTTTCGGGCTGTGGCCGCCCTTGCCGAGCACGGTGTTCGGCAGATAAACGCGCCCGTTGAGAATGGTCTTGAGGGCTTCGCGGAACACGCCCGCGCCCTGCTCGCTTCCCTTCGAGATGAAACCGCACGCGCCGTTGCGAATGCATTCGAGCACGGTATCGCGGTCGTCCTGAGCGGACAGCATGATGGTCTGTACCTCGCGCTCCTCCTCGCGTATCCAGTTGAGCAGGTCCATGCCGGTGGCCTGGCCGCGCAAGTGATAGTCGAGAAACATGAGATCGTACGAATTCGCCGAGAGCTTCGCTTTCGCCTGCTCGAACCCATCGGCTTCGTCGATCTCGAGCAAGGGCTCGTTCGCCAGAATCAACGTCTTCATCGCGCTGCGCGTGAGCCCTTCGTCCTCTACCAGCAATACTGTTTTGAAGTATCCGTTTTCCATTGCGAGTCCCCGAGAACGCTTCCGATATTACGCGCGCCTGTCGCTCGTCGAACCCCTCCTTTCGAAGGGATACATTCGGCAGTCCCCGGAAATCGCCGGCGTTCCCCGCCCGTGCCGGGTTTAGCCGAGCGCGCGGCCGGCCGACACTGGACGCAACCGTCACCAAGAGGAGATTGCGATGCCAGCCCGCTTATCCGACGACGAAAGCGAATTCGCCCTCTGGCGCATCAAGCGGGCGCGCCCGGGCGATTCCGCGCGGCGCGTGCTGATCGCGCACAAGGACAAGTCCATCGCGGAGTCGCTCGCGGTGCAGCTTCGTCTGAAGGGACTGCAGGTCATTCATACGCGCGATCTGGTGTCGGTGCCCGCGCTGCTGCATGGCTGGCAGCCGCAGGCGCTCGTGCTGGACACGAGCCTCGACAGCGAATTCGGCTATGTCTTCATTCGCACGCTGCGCATGGACGCGGATGTCACCGGGCGCCTGCTCGTCGCGATGAGCAACGTCTGGCCCGCCGATCCGGTGCAGAAACTGAAGGAAGCCGGGTTCGACGCGCATTGCAGGCGTCCGTGCTCGACGTGGCGCATCGTCGATCTGGTCGATGCGTTCTTTTCCGCGCCGCTCGCGCGGTGAGCCGCGTGTCAGGCGCGGGCGCCGGCTCTCATGGCGAGCGATGCGGCGACTTCGCTTCCCGGCGCGATGACGACGACGCCCGTACCGCCGATACCTTGCGCGTCGAGATTGAAGCCGTCGCTGACATGCGAGACCGGCTCCACGCACAGATACGCACCGCCAGCCGGGCAATGCACGACCACATGCTTAAGCGCGCCATCCGCTGCGAGCGCGAGCGTGCGGCCGTCGGCATAGACAAGCGTAGCGCGGCCGTTCCAGCCGCTGAGATAGCGCGTGTAGCCGTCGCGCTCTTTCACATGACGGCTCGGCGGACGCTCGTCCGACATTCCCACCGCGATCTCCGCTTCGTGCCGCCAGAGCGTCGTGGCATCGAGTTCGGCTTCGTGCGCCGCGAAGTACGGATGGAAACCGAAGCCCGCAGGCATCGGACGCGGCGAACGGTTGATGACGCGCATCGACAGTCGCGCGCCGTCGGCGGTCGCTTGAATTGTCTGGATCGCCTCGAAGGTCCACGGCCAGCCGTGCTTGCCTTCGCGATGCGTGTAACGCAGTTCGATGCAATCGGCATCGTGACGTTCGACGCCCCATGCCGCGTACTGCCCGAAGCCGTGCAGCGCGTGCGCCATGCCGGGAAACGTCGTCAGCTCGACGCGTTCGCCGCCCGGCGCGGGAAATCGCGCGTCCCGCACGCGGTTGGAAAACGGCACGAGCGGATAGCTTCCGCCCTTCGGCCACGCGTCGCACGGCCAGCTCGACGCGGTGATCGGCACGAGCCACTCGTGCGCCCCGGCTTCGTCGTGCGTCGCGAAGCGTGTGATGCGCCCGCCAGCGGCAGGCGCCACTTCGATCACATGCGGCCCGCTCGCCACGCGAAGGCGCGGCTCGGCCCGTAATTCGATGACCGCGCGCATCGGCTGCATCAGCTTGGATGACGTCATTGCCGCTGCTCTTTCACGCGCGAGACGAGTTGCGTCGGACTGACGAATTGCAGCGCGATCAGCACCCAAATCAGCGTGATGGCCATATAGATCATCGCCATGGCGTCGATGGATTGCGGCGCGCGCACGCCCGTCGAGAACACCGCGTAGTACAGCGCGACGACGAGCGTTTGCGTCGTCGGCCCGGCGGTGAAGAACGTCAGCTCGAACATGCCGATGGTCCGCACGAGCACCAGCAGCCCGGCCGCGAGCATACCCGGCACGAGGAGCGGGAGCAGCACGTAGCGGAAATAGCGCACGGTGTTCGCCCCGAAAATGCGCGCGGCGGATTCCAGATTCGGATCGATCTGCTCGATGAACGGCGTCATCACCAGAATCACGAACGGCAGCGCAGGCACCAGATTCGCGAGAATCACGCCGGTCAGCGTGCCCGCGAGATGGAACTTGTACATGACCGTCGCCATCGGGATGCCATAGGTGACGGGCGGCACCATCAGCGGCAGCAGGAAGACGAGCATCGCGAAGCGCTTGCCGGGAAACTGCACGCGCGCGAGCGCATACGCTGCAGGCACGCCGAGCACGATGGACAGCAGCACCACCGCGCCCACCACTTCGAGCGTCACGAGCAGCACGCTCGACAACTGGAAGTCGCTCCACGCCTGCGCGTACCAGTGCAGCGTGAAGCCCTGCGGCAGCAGCGTGCCGAACCAGCGCGTCGCGACAGAGTTCACCGCGACCGTCGCGATGAGAAGCAGGACGTTGAGCAGGAAGAAGCCCATCGTGACCCAGACGAACGCCTTCCACACGCGGTCGCGCAGGCTCGCTTGCTGTTTCATGTTCTTGCCGGAGCGTTGAGTCGGCGCGGGCGCCTGCCAGGCGGGCGCCGCGCGGTTGTCGGTTACCATTATCCCTTCCCTCCGCTCACCGGGCCGGTGTAGAAGAAGCGGCGCGCGCCGAGCATGCCGCCCACGACCAGCAATTGCACGAAGCCCATTACGATGGCGATCGTCGATGCCAGCGAATAGTCGTAGCTTTCGAACGCAGCCTCGGACGCGGCGATCGAGATGACGCGCGTCGGGCCCGCGGGCGCGCCGAGCAGCACCGCCGACGGAAACACCGAGAACGCCTGCACGAACGAAAGGCACGCGGTCATCGTGAGGCCCGGCAGCAAGAGCGGCAGATAGATCTGGCGAAACTGCTGCCACGGACTCGCGCCGAGCGTGGCGGCGGCACGCGCGAGCGTCGGGTCGATACCCGTGACGTATGACAGCGTCAGCAAAAACGCAAACGGAAAGCCCGACACGATCAGCGAAATGAGCACGCCCCAGTAGTTATGCGTGAGGCGCACTTCGTCGCCATAGAGATGCAGCGCCTGAACCGCCTGCGGAAACCAGCCGTTCGGGCTGAAGTACGTGAGCATGCCGTCGGCAATCAGCACCGTGCCGAGCGTCACCGGAATGACGAGCAGCGTGGTCACGAACTTCTGATACGGCGACGAGCGCCGCAGCGCGAACGCGACCGGTACCGAGATGCCCACGTTGATGATGGTCGCGGGCACGGCCAGCTTCAGCGTGACGATGATCGTCGGCCACATCGACGTATCGGTGAAGAACGACACGTAGTTCGCCCATGCGCCGCCGCCGTTCATCGGATTGAACGACAGCATGAGCCCGTAGGCGAACGGGTAGATGAACAGCGCGATGATGAAGACGAGCGCCGGCGCGACGAGCCAGCCCTTCGGGTCGCGCTGCGCGGGAAGCGCGATCATTTTTCTTCTCCGTACACGAGCGCCTTCGCGGACGACACGCGCAGCACGATGCGCTCGCCTTCCGCGCATTCGCCCGCAATGCGCGCCCACAGCTTGCCGAACGCCGTATTCACGCGGATCAGCGAATCGCGGCCGCCGTATTCCACAGTCTCGACGTGCGCGTCGAACGCGTTCTGATCGCCGGGCGCGGCGCGTTCCATGTCTTCCGGCCGCAGCGCGACACTGACGTTCTTGCTGTCGAAGCCTTCCATCGGCGTGCCGAAGAGGCGCACGCCGTTCGCGCTCACCGCGACCGTGTCGCCCTGCGTGCCTTCGAGCGTGAACGGCGCGACATTGCGAAAGCCCATGAAACGCGCGACATGCAGGTTCTTCGGCCGCGAATAGACTTCCTTCGGCGGCGCGACTTGCTGCACGACCCCCTCCTTCATCACGACGATGCGATCCGCCATCGAGAGCGCTTCGTCCTGATCGTGCGTCACGTAGATGGTTGCGCGCTCCAGCTTGCCGTGAATGCGGCGGATTTCGGCGCGCATTTCAATGCGCAGCTTGGTGTCGAGATTGGAGAGCGGCTCGTCCATCAACACGAGCGGCGGCTCGATGACGATGGCCCGCGCAATCGCCACGCGCTGCTGCTGCCCGCCCGAAAGCTGGCCGGGGAGCTTGGCGTCGTGGCCGGTGAGCTGGACCAGTTGCAGCGCCGCTTTCGCGCGCTTGACCGCTTCCACTTTCGACACGCCGCGCATCTTCAGTCCGAAGCCGACGTTATCCAGCACGGACATGTGCGGAAAGAGCGCGTAGTTCTGAAAGACCATGCCGAAGCCGCGCTTTTCGGGCGGCAGGACGTCGATACGCTTGTCGTCGAGCCAGATGCCGCCGCCCGTCAGCGGCTGCAATCCGGCGATGCAGTTCAGCGCGGTGGATTTGCCGCAGCCCGACGGCCCAAGCAGCGCGATGAACTCGCCGCGCTGGATATTCAGATCGAGACCCTTCAGCGCGGCAAGCTGATGTCCCTGCGCGTTGGTGAAGCTGCGCGAGACCGAGTCGAGGCGCAACTGCTCAAAAGTGTGCTTCATGGCGATGTCCTGTTGCACGAGCGGCGACGCCCCCGATGGAGCGCCGCCGCCCGAAGCCCTGCGAGTGCGATGTGCTTACTTCGTCTTCTGCGCGCCGATTTCGCGGTCCCACTTCTGGAACGCGGCGACCATCGCCTGCGCATTCAGCGGCACCACGTGCGGCCGGTCGGACAGCAGCTTCGCGTACTCGGGGCGGCCGAACTTCTGGATCACTTCCTGGCTCTTCGCGGGCGCGGCGGACAGCGGCACGTCCTTGACTGCCGGGCCGGGATAGAAATAGCCGTCGTCATAAGTCAGCGCCTGCTGCGCCGGTTCCAGCATGAAGTTCATCAGCTTGTAGAGCACGTCGAGCTTCTCTTTCGGCACGCCCTTCGGAATCACCATGTAGTGCGCGTCGTTCACCCACGTCATGTTGTCGAACGCCTGCACCTTGAATTCGGCCGGCACGATGCCGAGCGCGCGCGGATTGATGTCCCATCCGGTCACGGTGACGGTCATGTCACGCGTGCCTTCGCCCAGTTCCTTCATCACGGCCGACGTGCCGCCCGGGTAGTAAGGGATGCAGTCGTTCAGTTGCTTGAGGAACGCCCAGGTCTTGTCCCAGCCGTTGACCGGGTCCATCGGATTCTTGTCGCCGAGCACATACGGCAGGCCCATCAGGAACGTGCGCCCCGGACCGGAGTTGGCCGGACGCGCGTAGATCAGTTTGTTCGGATGCGCCTTGCACCACGCGAGCAATTGATCAGGCGTCTTCGGCGGATCGCTGACCTTCGCCGGGTTGTATTCGAGCAGCGGGCCGGCGGGCATGTACGTCACTTCGAGACCGTAGCCCTGCGCGATGTCCTGCATCTTGCGCGGACCGGGCGCGTATTTGTCCAGCACGCCGGGAAAGACGGCGGCGTGCTCAGGCAGCAGCTTTTCCCAAAGGCCCTGCTGGATGCCGGCGGCGAGCGCATCGGTGCCGGTCACGACGAGGTCGATGTCCGAGCGGCCTGCCGCCTGCATCGCCTTGATCTTGCCCGGCAGTTGCGGCGCGGGCGCGTTGGTGAACGTGATGCTGGACACGAGATCCGGGTACTTGGCCTTGAACGCCTCGAAGCCCTTCTGCGTCAGTTGAAGATTGCCTGCGACGTCCACGATGTTGATCGCCACCGGGTCCGCCGCCTGCGCCGCGCTCGTCGCGAACGCCGCGCTCACGGCGACGCACAGCGCCGCCAGTTTCACTGACAGTCCTGCCTTGAAAGCCATGTTGTCTCCTCACTTCTCTCGCAACCACTATTGGGACGAGGTCCGGTCGCTTGTCGATTCTGTCGATGAATTCGATCGCCGGCCTGTTCGTGCTTCGTTCTGGATGGTGCTCGGTGCGCGGTCTCTTGGTCTGTCGGTCGGCGCCCTCGCGTCGTTATTAGCTCACGAAGCTGAAAAATAGCCAACTGAATCATCGTATGTCAAGCAAATTGGAAGCCGCTTCATCTGTTTCCCACGCGCGCATAGTTGCGATCGTACCTTTACAGGCCGAGCGCAGCGGGCGCCTGTCGGGATATACCCGGAGCGCGCCGTTACCTGACTTGTTTTACTTCTTTAACCGGCGTTTCCCGGGAGTGAGCGGTCGAAGGCGAGCAGCGTGCGCGCTTCGCGCTCGATGGCGGGAAGCGCGTGATCGGGCGTCGCCGAAAGAAGCGGCAGGATAGGACCCATGTTCGCGACACCCGATAGCGTGACCGCGTCATGCAGCACGCGAATGAGCGAAATTTCGTCGCGCAACGTCTCGAGCGGAAGAAAGCGGTCATAGAGCCGCTGCGCTTCGTCGGCGTGACCGGACTTTGCGGCGCGCAGCAGCGCCGTCACGGCGTGCGGCGCGATGCAGCCCGAACCCGTGGTCCACGCGGCTAGTCCGAACTCGCGCGTGTGAACGAGCGCCGGCCGCTCGCCCATGCCCGAGATTACTTGCGCCGCCGGCACGCTTTCGAGCAGCCGCCGCAGGAAAGGATCGTCGGAGGGATCGGGACGCACGATCGCATATTTGACGGCGAGCAGCGTGCCATCGCCGACGAGCGCAGCGAGCGTATCGACGTCGATGTATTGCTCGCTCTTGATATAGAGCGTGAACGGCATGCCGGCGATATCGGTCAGGCGCCGCAGGCCGGTCGCCACGCCTTGCGGCGTCGTGAAGCCCGCCAGCGGCAGGACCATTGCGGTGCGGTAGTCGGTCTGCGCCAGAATGCGCGACTGATCGAGCATCTTTCCGTAGTCAGGCCCGATCGCCGGGATCACGCGCGTCTGCGCACTGGTGATTCCGGCCAGCATGTCAAGCAGCTCGCGGTATTCACTGACCGCGACGTGGTACAGATTCGCATTGCCGCCATAGAGCAAGGTACGCACGCCGCCCGCCTCGGTATGCTTCACCAGTGCGCGGTTCTGTGCCTCGTCGAGCGTGTAGTCAGCTCGGCGCGCAAGCGGCGGCACGGCCATGACGCTTTCGGAGAATTCTTCGACTGCGATGGGTTCGACCCTCATGGCGCTTCGCTTCCTCATCCGAAGTGTGCGAGGAAGTTAGCAAGCTCGCCGAATGTTGTCAAACAACCTGGGCCGCCACTTTTGTTAACCGAGCGTTTCCCCCGAATGCGACGATGAGGTCGTATGACATCTAGTTGCCGAACATGCGTTCGAGAGCCCCGGCAAGATGCGCTTTCATCGCCTGTCCGGCCCGGGCGGAATCGCGGGCGCGGATCGCTTCGAGAACATCGAAATGCTCGCGCTGCACGAGCCGCTGCCGTTCGAGCGTCTTCACGAGCGAGAGATTGCGCGACAGGTTCATACTGAACACGACCTGCTCTTCGATGAACGACATCACGGTGATGAAGAACTGGTTCTTCGACGCGCGCGCGACGGCGAGGTGAAACGCGAAATCGTCGCTCGCGCCGATGCCCTGCTGCGCCTCCACCACGCGGTCCAGCTGTTCCCACGCTTGCTGAATGGCGCGCAAGCCGTCGTCGTCGGCCTTTTGCGCCGCCAGCTCCGCCGCGCCCGCCTCCGTGACGATGCGGAATTCGTAGCAACGCCGGATATCCGAAAGCGTTTCGAGCGGTGCGAAGCGCCGCACGTCCGGATCGGGGCGGCGGCCGACAGTCGTGCCGGAGCCGCGCCGCGTCACGATGATGCCGTCGGCGCGCAAACGCGCGAGCGCTTCCCGGACGGTCGGCCGGGACGTGGCGAAGCGGTCCGCAAGGGCGTGCTCGGTCATCAGGCGGTCGCCTTCCTTGAACTCGCCTTCGATGATGCTGTTGAGAATGTCGCTATAGATGCGGTCGGCCAGACCGGGCGACTTACGCTCGTTCATGTTCACGCTGGACGTGCTTGTCAGGGTAGACGACGATTGTAAGGCAGATTTTGCGGCAATTGGCCTTCCCTGATGCAGCACGTCCCGGCGAATCGTCTCAGAGAGACAGCAGCCTGCGCGCCTCCTTCGCGCTCGCCACCGGACGCCCATATTCCGCGCACAGCGACGCCACGCGGCTCACCAGTTGCGCATTGCTTTTCGCGAGCGTGTCCTTGTCCCAGCGCACGTTGTCTTCGAGACCCGTCCGGCAGTGGCCGCCCATCTCCAGCGTCCAGTGGTTGACTTCGAGCTGATGCCGCCCGATGCCTGCGGCCACCCAGGTCGCGTCCGGCAGATGCTTCTTCAGTTGCTCGACTTCGAACTCGAGGATTTCGCGCCGCGCGGGCAACGCGTTCTTCACGCCGAGGACGAACTGCACGTGCACCGGCCGCTTCAACAGGCCTTGATTGACGAGATCGACGGTGCTGTACAGCATCGCCAGATCGAAGACTTCGATCTCGGGCTTCACATTGTGATCGAGCATGAGTTGCGCGAGCGAGCGCACGAAGTCCGGCGGGTTCTCGTAGACGATGGTCGGAAAGTTCACGGAACCCGTGGCAAGCGACGCCATGTCAGGCTTTAGATCCAGCATCGCGCCGCGCTGCTCGAACGATCGTCCGCGCCCGCCCGTCGAGAACTGGACGATGATGTCCGGGCAATGCTTGCGGATGCCGTCCTGCAATTCCTCGAAGCGATGCCGGTCGGAACTCGACTGCTCTTCTTCGTCGCGCACGTGCAGATGCACGAGCGTCGCGCCAGCTTCATACGCTTCGTGCGTGCTTTCGATTTGCTCGGCGATCGTGATCGGCACCGCCGGGTTGTCCTTCTTGCGCGGCACGGACCCGGTAATGGCGACGGAAATAATGCACGGTTCGTTCGTAGTGGCTTGCGTCACGCTTGTCTCCTGTCCGGGATGTCCCCGATTTCGCCGTGAAAACGTCTAACGCCGGCCCGCCGCATCGGCGAGCAGCTTGCCGAGCTGTTCGTCCGTCATCGCGGGCATGATGTCCAGCGTGAACAGATCGGACCATTCGTAGGCCCATCGCGCGACCGCCTCGATGTCGTCGCTTTCGGCCACGCCGAAGCCGCGTATCGAACCGATGCCGTGCCAGCGCCCCAGCAAACGCACGCCGTCCGGCGGCGCACCGCCGCTTTGCAGGAACCGTTCAGCGGCCCGCTCGCGGACTTCGGGCAGCGCGGTCCAGGTGACGATAAACAACATGGCTCGGCCCTCCTTCTGACGATTGCCACGCAACCGGCGCGCGCGCCGACGTGGTTCATTCAGTATAGGAGTTGCGATTGCGTCATCGCAGGGTAAGCGCAAAGAGCGGTCCCGAGGCCGCACCGGCGCATGCCGCCGGTGAAATGCACTATGCTCAGTGCAACGCGCTCAATACGCTCAACGCACGGCCACGACCGGCGCGGCCATGACCGGCTGCGCGTACATCACGCGCACGGGCGGCGCGTACACGCGAACCGGGGCACCCACGACGACGACCGGCGGCTTGATCGGCAGAGGCGGCGGAGGCGCGATCATCGCGACAGGTTGTGCCACCGGTACGGCCACGACCGTGCGTGCAGGCAAATAGTAGTAAGGCGGCGCGGGCGGCGCATAGTAATAGACCGGGCGCGGCGGCGGCGCATAAACCACGGCGGGCGCGATATACGAGACCTGAACGGCCGTTCCCGCCGACGCGCTCTGCGTGCAGGTCAACGTAAAAGCGGCGGCGGAAAGACTGAGCAGACGGATGTTCATCGTGATGTCCTCTTGAATCGGCGGATGGAATCGCTGAAGCTGCGACCCGAGTAACGATAGCCAAGGAGAACGGAAAGCGTTAGCCGGAACTTGTGTCGCCGTATGTCGGCATGGCGCGTGAGTGCGGACCACGAAATATCTCGACATGAATCGTCACCCCGCTGTCATTGCCTTCGGCGCGCGGCTCCATAAAAATCTCTGTCACCGATCACTTCGCTTTGCACTGAACAAGGAGAACGTCGTGCAGAAGATTGCCGCCTTACTCGCTTAATTGGCCACGTGCCTCGCCCTGCTTTCCACTCACGCATTCGCGCAAACCGCGACGCAGCCGATGGGCGCGAGCCCGCACGTCGAACGCGGCATGCAGATGCTGCAAACGCGCTTCGCGCAAGCGAACGTCACGCACGACGGCAAGCTCACGCGCGATCAGGCATCCACCGGCATGCCGATGGTCGCGAAGCACTTCGACGAAATCGACACGCAGAAGAACGGCTACGTGACGCTGCCGCAGATCGAAGCCTTCATGCGCGCGCACGCCGCGCAACGCTGACCGGGACGACGCCATGGAAACCGCACCGAAGATCATCGTGCTCGATGACGAAGCGGAGTTGCGCAACATGCTTCAGCGGTTTCTGACGTCGCAGGGATTCGAGGTGCGCGTGGTGGAAAATGGCAAGCGGCTCGACCGTTATCTCCAGCGCGAACCGTACGACCTGCTCGTGCTCGACTGGATGATGGAACCCGAAGACGGCCTCGCCGTATGCCGCCGCTTGCGCACCGAAGGCCACACGCTGCCGATCTTGATGCTCACCGCGAAGGGCGATCCGGTCGATAAAGTGGTCGGCCTCGAAACCGGCGCGGACGACTATCTGGCGAAGCCTTTCCTGCCGCAAGAACTCGTCGCCCGCGTGCGCGCGCTGCTGCGCCGCCAGAAAATCGCTGCGGGCGAGCCGACGCTGACCTCGCAAGTCATCCGCTTCGGCGATTTCAGGCTCGATCTCGGCAAGCAACGCCTCTCTCGCGGCGGCGAGCCCTTCGAGATGCACTCCGCGCAAATGCAGTTGCTGCACGCGCTGGGTTCGTCGCCGAATCGCGCGGTGAGCCGCGACAATCTCATCGCCCGCACGCGCGGTCGCGAGCACGACGCGCTCGATCGCAGCATCGACGTGCAGGTGCTGCGGCTGCGCCAGTTGATCGAGGACGATCCGGGCAAGCCGCGTTTCATCAAGACCGTGTGGGGCGTCGGCTACATGCTGCTCGCGGATATTGAGCCGTGAGCCTCGCGCCGCGCTCGCTCTTCGCGCGTAACGTTCTGTTGCTCGTGGCGCTCGTCGCGGTGAGCCAGGTGTGCGCGCTCGCCGTGCTCCTGCATTTCATCCAGACGCCGCGCATCGAGCGGGCCGCAGCGACGTTCGCGAGTTATATCGAAACGCTCGATACCGTGCTGCGCGACACGCCGGCCGGCACGGCGCGCCTCGACATCCGCGCGGACCTGCCTGCAAGCGCCAACGCGGAGCCGCCACGCTCCTGGCTGCGCTTTTATCGGACGTATCAGCGCGATACGTTCGTGGAAAGCCTGCGCCGCCATTTGCCCCCCGATATGCCCGTGCGCTGGCAGAGCAGTGAAACATCCGACGATGGCCAGCAGCGGCTATGGATTCGCGTGCATCTGCCGGGCGACGCGCGTTGGATCGCGCTGGCGGTTCCGGAAGCCGCACACGACGACGGCCTCACCACGACGCTTCTGTTGTCGCTCGGCCTCGGCGCACTCGCCATCGCGACGGCTTACGCGATTCAGCGTCATCTCAACCGCCCGCTGTCCTATCTCGCCGATGCCGCGCAGCGCCTGTCCGCAGGCGGCGAGCCGGGCGTCTTGCCGACCGATGGCCCGACGGAAATCGCGCAAGTCAGCAGCGCGTTCAACCGCATGACCGCGGCGCTCGCGGAAGCCGAAGCCACGCGCGCGCTGATGCTCGCCGGCATCTCCCACGACATCCGCACGCCGATGACCAAACTGCGCCTCGCGATGGCGATGTCCGCGGTATCTTCCGTGGACGCATTGTTCGCGGCATCGGCGGAAAGTTATCTCGACCAGATCGACACGATCCTCCAGCAGTTCATGGACTACGCGGGCAGCGGCGCGAAAGAAACGCCCGTCGTCGGCGATATCAATGCGCTCGTCGCTAACCTCGCCGCCGATTTCTCGGGCCTCGGCCATGAGTTCGCGCTCTCGCTCGGTGAGATTCCGCCGTTCGCGTTTCGGCCCATCGGCATGATGCGCATGATCGTGAATCTCATGCAGAACGCGGTGCTTTATGGCGTCGTCGGGCTCGGCGTGCGCACGTGGACGGACGAGAAGGCGCGCACCGCCTGCATCGTCGTCGAGGATCGCGGCAAAGGGTTCGGCACGCAGGACGCCGAGACGCTCAAGCAGCCGTTCAAGCGCGGCGGCGGCGAAGGTCAGCCGAAGGGCACGGGTCTGGGACTCGCCATCGTCGAGCGCATGGCGCGGCTGCACGGCGGCACGCTCGAACTGCGCGCACGTGATGGCGGCGGCGCACAAGCGCGCCTCGTTTTACCGCTTGCGAATTCCGCCGATTGACCCTTTTTCTTCGCGCGCCGTGAGCCATACTGAGTAATGCAAAGATTGCAGGAGAACGGCCATGCGCATCGCCCCCGATCCCGATTACGCGCGTCGGCCCGCCGCCCTGCACGTCCACTTCGTCGACACCGACGCCATCGCTTTTCCGACGCGCTCCATCGTCCGTGGCGACGCCGTCTATTGCGCCGGCGAGCCGCTCCGCAGCCTATACACGGTGCAGTCCGGCAGTTTCAAGAGCGTGGCCACCTACCCCGCCGACAACGAAGACACCGCTTCTCGTACGCAAGTCACCGCGTTTCACCTGGAAGACGAGACGCTCGGGCTGGACGGCATCTGCACCGGCCGCCTTCAGAGCGATGCCGTCGCCCTTGAAGATAGCGTCGTGCGCATCATGCCGGTCGGCATACTCGAGCCGCTGTGCCGCGACTATGCGCACATGCAGCACGCGCTGCTCGCGATCATGAGTGCGGAAATCGTGCGCGCGGCGAGACTTGCGCTGATGCTCGGCGCGATGCCCGCGCGGGAACGCGTCGCGGCGTTCTTGCTGGATCTGTCGGCACGGCTCGGCTTAACGGCCGATGGCGCAGACATCCTTCTGCCGATGACGCGTGCGGATATCGCCAGTTATCTTGGTCTGGAACTGGAAACGGTGAGCCGCACGCTATCGAAACTGCAACGCGACCATTCGATCGAACTCAACGGGCGGCACGTGCGCATTGTCGAACGGTCGCGGCTGGAGCGTGTCTGACGACCGTTCGTTCTCCAATTCGTTTTTTCACGCGAGCCGAAACAGGGCCTTCATTCGACGTAGAGGTGCATGCTGCACGCGTCTGGCACTCGTCTGCAGGATCAATCCCACTCGCCGATGACGGTTGTCTTCAAAGCGTCGGCGACAAAGGCTAATCTGCAACGATCCGGGCGGCGCTTCAGGTCATCGGCACTGGACTTGCTTTTGATGGCTCGCGAACGCAGTGGCCGGCTTCCGGCGCGCGGCGGAACCCGTTTGGATGCATCCCGTCGAGACCTGTTTTCATGGAGGATGTCATGCGTATTACCGTCAAGCTGGATGGATTCGAAGGCGCGCCCCCGGCGGCCTACGCCGTCCTGTGGCTCGACAAGGAATCGCGCCGCTGGTCGCGCGAAGGTCATCAGTCGGTGGACGTCCCTGATTGGGGCGGACTGAGCCGCGCATCGAACGGAACGCTGATCTGCCATCCGCATGAGCAGCAGCCGGTCTGCGTGCTCGAAGAACTCGACGTGGAAACGCCCGGCGGTCCGCAAGAAGGCGTGGCCGGGCGCGTGCTGTGGTATGCCGACGGTGCGGCGTCGCCGGGCGTGGGGCGCTGGCATGTGCAGTGCATCGACCGTGCGCAGATCAAGCCTGAGCACCCGGTCTTCGCAGGCGACGAGGACGCCTGACGCGTCACGCGTGCGCCGGCGAGCACACGCGGCGGCGAACGTCACGCGTGATCTCCCGGCATCGGCATCAGGAGGACCGCGAACGACGTCACGCCGATCAGAATGGCGAGCGCGCCGTAATCAAGCACGGCGAGCTTATCGAAAACGAGGCCGTGCAGCGCGACCACGATGCCCGCGAGCGCCACGAAAACCGCGACGGCCGCGGCGACGATCCGCGCTTCGCCTGTAACCATCATCTTTCTCCGTGCCGCGTTGTTGCGGCTTCCTTATTCTTATGATGGTCGCTTGACGCCAGACGCATTTGACCTGAATCAAGTCCTTCGTTGCGCGATCTGGTGTTTTCCCTTGCCCCATTGTGGACGCTTATATTGGTAGTATCAGGAGCCGGCCGCTCCGCTACGAGTGCGGCGAACGGCGCTCTGCCGCGCGAAGGCGACGGTCATCGAATCGCGCCCGCGCTCGTCCGAATGAACCTGGGAGGCAAGATGAATCAATCAAAATTCAGCGATCCGTTCAGCCAGTTTGCCGCCATGTTCCAGCAGTATCAGCTACCCGGATTCGACGTCACCGCCATCATGGAATCGCGGCGCAAGGACGTCGAGGCGCTGGCGGCGACGAATCGCGTCGCGTTCGGCGGTATCGAAGCATTGCGCGATAAACAGCTGGAAATACTGCGCCGCACGCTCGGCGATCTGGAGACCATCGCGAAGCAGATCGCGTCCTCGTCGGGCAAGCCGCCGTTCAATGCGAACGAAGTCGTGCAGCGTGCGCTGCACAATGCGCTCGCGGACATGCAGGACATCGCGCGGACCACGCAGCAGACGCAGGCCGAAGCCTACGCGCTTGTCAGCAGGCGCATGGAAGAAGCGTTGCAGGAACTGAAGGCGGCCGTGGAAAAGCCACAAGCCCAGGGCTAATGCTTCGGCTGCGTCGTGATCTGGACGATATCGACGGCCACGTGCTCGCGTCCGTAACGGGCGGCGAGCGCGGCGAGCCGTTTGTCGAGCGCGCGCAAATATTCGGACTTCGCTTCGCTGTCGGGGCGCACCGCGTCGAAAAGCGGCGCGGGCGTGACCGTCAGCACGATCATCTCCGAGCCGAACGGCCTGCCCACGGTCCAGTCGCCCATGGTGCCGAGCGTCGCGCGATAACCGGGTGGCGCCTGATTATCGCGAGCATGGGCGTTCGGCAGCAGATGCACCACGCTGCCGTCGAGCATGAAGTAGTCCACGTTCACATACGAATCGAAGCCGGGCGTCATCAGTTCGACGATCAGCGGATCGCCTTCCGTGAGCCGCGTCTGGTTCGACCGCGTATGGACGGATGCGGGGCGGCCCGACTGCCGGTTCGTCGTCCAATACGGACCGAGCACCTTGAGGAGATCGCATTTGTCGTCGGCGACGGGTTGCACGCCGGAGTTCGTCGTCGTCACGCCGGGCACACGACCGAGCGCGTCCTTGAGCCGCGCGAGTCCGTATGGCTCGGGCACGAAGCCTTGCACATCCACGGTCCGGTCATGGACCGATGCAACGAGCGCCGAACACGGCACGCTCGCGAGCACCGGTCTCACCGCGGCCATCGTGAGTGCAGGCGCCGCAGGCGCGGGGGCGGCGGGCGTGATGGCGGGCTTCTCGGGCGTGGGCATCGGTGCCGCTATGGGTGCCGGGGTTGCCGGGGCGACTGCAACGGCGGACGGCTTTTTATGCGCGGCGAAGTAGACCGCCGCACCCGCAACCAGCACGAACGCCAGCGCGCCGAACGCGACCTTCGGGAAGCCCGCGCGTGCCGCCTTCGCCTGCTTCGGCGCGGGAGGCAGTTCTTCGCTGATCTCATCGAGAAACTGCATGACCGTCGGGGTGCGCGCTTCCCGCTCGAAAGCAAGCGCCGCTTTGAGTGCTCTCCACTGCTTGTTGCCGAGATGCTCGGGACGCTGCGGTTTCATGCCCGCGCTTTTGGCTTGCGTAGCGGGAACGCGGTCGAACGGATGCTTGCCCGTCAATAACTCATACGTAATGCATGCAAGCGCGTAAATGTCGTCGCGCGGGTCGGGCTCGCGATGTTCCAGCATCTCCGGGCTCGCGTAAGCGGGCGTCAACGCGCCGAGACTGCCGGGATCGAATACGGTGGCTTCGCTTTCTTCCTCCGGGCGCTGAATCACGCGAGCGATACCGAAGTCGATGACTTTCACCTCGGACGTGTCCGTGATAAACACGTTCGCGGGCTTGAAGTCGCAATGCACGAAACCGCGTTCATGCGCGTAGGCGAGCGCGGTCGCCATTCCCTTGAACAGCGGGAAGACCTGCGCGAACGGCATGCCTTTGTAGTTCGGCGTCCGAAGTATCTTCGAGAGCGGCTGGCCAGACAGATATTCCATCGTCAGATAGACAATAGAATTGTCACGGTCGAAGTCGTACACGGTGACGATATTGCGGTGCGCAAGCTGCTGCGCCTTGCGCGCCTCGCGTTGCAGCGCGATCAGCGACTTCGGGTTGCCGCGAAACTGCAGGTTCAGCACCTTGATGGCGACATACGGACGCCTGTCCGACGCCTCCAGCTTGCGGAGATCGAGCGCCTTGTAGACGGTCCCCATTCCGCCGATACCGAGACATTCTTCGAGCACGAAGCGATTGTTCAGCGTGTCGCCGACGCCCTTCACCTGATCCGTATCCACAAGCACTTGCGTCGCCTGGCCCGACGTCGCGCCGCTCGGGTCGCTGCCAGCGCTCGGGGTATTGGTCACGCGAGGCGGCAATGGCGGCGGAAAGTCGGGTGCGGCCCTCATGCGCGTTTCGTCGCTGCCGGGTGTGAAGGCGGTTCCGGCATCGCCGTCGAAACGAGTACGCGCCGTATGCTCGATGCGCCGGCGGATGGCAGCATAGATATCCGGTGGCAACGGCCTGGCCGCATGAGCCTCGTCGAGGATCTGCATGAGCCGCGCGGGCGGGCTGCGCTCGGCGGCCAATGCGCCGTCCACCCTTGCAAAGAACGCGTCGCGCGACCCGCCTTCGCCCTCGTATGCACGAAGCGATTCCTGAAAGCTAGTCATCTGTGCGACTCGTTGCGGCTCCGAATGACGTGGCGGGCCGGCTCTCCACTTGTCGTAACAAACGCCGGTTGATCGTTCGATACTAGCCTTCGTATCCGGCTTAAGCAAATAGCGTTTTAGTCGATGCGCGGCATCCCGCACATGTCTTTCGCAGACCGACACAATGCTTTGGGATGTTGGTTTCGACGCGGCATTCGGGCGGGCTCAGCATCTCGAATCGCTCTTGGCGCAGCGGCACGCGGTATCGCAAAAGCCTCGTAAATAAAGGCACTTTCGAGCGTTTCAGGCGCGGCACGTTTCACTTGGCACACGCTATGCATTTAACTGGCCCGAGCAAACATGTTGCTCGATCCCTTACCCGAACGCGCCATGCGCACCCAAGGAGAACCGTTATGAAGACGCTGACCATCAAAGACCTGCCCATCGCCGAACAACTCGATCGCCGCGCGATGTCCTCCGTGCGAGGAGGCATGAGCTACCTGCTGCCGAGCTTCAATTTCTCGAAGACTTCGCTCTCGTTCGACACGCAGCAAATGGCGCAGCAAGAGCAGAACACGTACAACCAGAACGGCGTGAACGACGCCTTCGCGGGCGGCATTCATTCGAAGGTCGATCCGGTCCAGAAGGCCAAGAATTCGAGCACCATCAATATCGGCGGCGGTCTGGGCATGCTGGGCGCCTGACCGACGAATCCCTTCGCGAGGAGCACCATCATGTCGTCCATCGTCGTTCGGGACTTGTCCCACAGCAAGGAGCTGGACCGCCGCGCGATGTCCGCCGTTTCGGGCGGGCAAAGCTACGGTCCGTATGCGAATGTCAACGTGAACGTCGGCATTCTGCAGAACATCGAGCAGTTGCAGAACGTGCAGGTGAACACGCTGAATGACGTCGGAGTTATCGGCGCGAATTTCGTCGCGCCCTCGATTGACGTGAAACCGAAGCAGTTCGCGCATCTGAACGCCGCAGTGTTCTGAAGCGCGACGAGCGTTGGCAACGATAAGCGCCTGTAGAGCGTGGGCGGCGAAAGGCTTCGGCCTTTCGCCGCCGTTGGCGTTCGTTCGACGCAGCCACGCGCTCCATCGCTTTCTATACTCGTATCACGCGGCACTCACACAGGAGAAGCAGTCATGGCTGTCATCAAGATCAGGGACCTCGCCGACAGCGTCGAGCTGGACCGGCAAGCGATGGCCAGCATCGCCGGTGGCGCACGCGAGCGCGTGCGTCCGTCGTTTCGCATTCTGCATGCAAATCCGCAACGCGTCGTCGATTATCCCGGCGTGCCGGTGAAAGACGTGCCTGTGCGCGAGCCGGGGCCGTTCGTCCACAAGCTCGTGTCGAAGTGATCAGTCGGGAACCGTCACTTGGCGCGTGGCCGACGTGCTCAATGACCGCGCGTTCCGTTTGACGAGCGCAAGGCGCATCCGCTCGCGGGTTTGCGCGTCGGCATCACCGAAGTAATGCGTCTTGCCCGCGATCACCGCGCCGGCGGGCACGCCATCGACATACAGCACGCGGTTGCCCGCGAGCGCCGGCACTTTGTCGCCCGGAAGCAAGGTGCCGACGAGGTTTAACGGATCGACCGCGCTCAACGCGACGAACGCGCCCTCCTTCGGCCGCCTGCGCATCTCGCGCAGCAGCGGCACGGCCTCGGGCAACGCGAACTGCTCACCGGCGAGCCCCGCGACGAACCGCCCGCCGCGAATCTCGCCGCGCGCCTCGAGCCGGTGATAGACGCGCAGCAGGTCGCGCCAGGGCGGCAACCATTGCGCCTCCCGCTCCAGCAGCCGCCAAAAAACGACGCCATACCGGCGCAACAGCGCCAGCGCGACGTGCTCGGTATCGCCGCTTTCGTGACCCGGCTTCGCGCGATGCAAGAGCGCCCAGCGGCCTGCATCGTCCATTCCGCCGATGAACAGCCCGCCGCCCGGCCGGCGCGTGCGGCGCGACATCGCGTTCCGTTTCGCAGCGGGCGTCAAGAGCGCGCGCAGGCCGGCGAAGCTGTCGGCGTTCACGAGGCCGAGCGCGACCAGTTCGCCGAGCGCGTCCTCCAGTTCGGTGCGCAACAAGCGCGTGTCGGTAAGCAATTCGTCGAAGAACATCGCGCCGTGCGCCGAAAGCGCATCGAAGACGCGCTGTGCACGCGATGACAGCTCGGGCGCTTCCTCCGCCTGCATCAGCGCATTCCACGCGGCCAGCGCGCGACGCGGCAGCAGAACGATGGGCGTGCCGCGCACCGGACCGCTCGCCGCGCGCGACCGGCCCGCGGGACGCGACCACACGATCTTCCCGGCGCGGCAGATTTCGTCGAGCCAGATGCTGGAGTAATCCGCGATGCGCGCGGGCAGGATCTCGTCCTCCCACGCGACGGCGGGCGCTTCGAACCCCTCCAGCTGTTCGAGGACGGCGAGCAGCGCGTCGCGGCCTTCGCCGCGCGCATCGGGCGCGACGCGCTGCCACTCGAGCAGGAAGCGCATGAAGTCTTGCCGCTCCACCGGCTCGATCTCACGACGCAGTCGCCGCACCGTATAGCGATGAATCCGCGCGAGCAGATGGCGCTCGCACCATTCTTCGTCGGCGCCCGATGCGCCCGGCGTGAACCGGCCGCGCATCACATAGCCTTCGGCTTCGAGGCGCGTCAACGCGACCGCCACCGACGACGCCGGCAACGCCAGCGGCCGCGCGATCTCCGCCAACGTCACAGGCCCGAAGCCCGACAGCCGCGCGCGCACGATTTCGACGAGCGCGTCCTCGGCGTTCCACGCGTCGTCGAAACCGGGCGGCGGGGACAGGCGCGGATGCATCGGCGCGCGTTCGTAGACGGCGCGCAGCAGAGCAAGACGCTCGACGGGCGTCCACAAACCGTCATGCTCGGCGATTTGCAGGCGCGTCGCGCGGCCGGCGCGCGCGAGCACATCCAGCCACGCGGGCCAGCCGTCGCTTGCGGCAGCTTCGGCGTCCGTCACGCCGGCGAGGCTCGTGAGCGCCTCGTGCATTTCGTCGGCGCTCGTCACGTCAGGCCACGCTTCTTCGCGCACGCTCGCGATGGCATCGGCATCGAGCGCGCCGAGATCGTCCGTCGATTGCGGATCGGTCCAGCGGCGCGCGAGCACGGCCTGCGTGCGGCGTTCCTCGAGCGGGGCGTCGTCGAGGAATGCGTACGGCCGCGCCGACAGAATCTCGGCGGCGAGCGGCGACGGCGCGGGCAAATCGCGCGTGACGAGCCGCACGTCGCCCGCCTCGATGCGTCGCAAAAGCGCGAGCCACGCGTCGCTGTCCATCGCGTCGTGCAGACAGTCGTCGATGGTCTGCTCGACGAGCGGATGCGTCGGCACCTCCCGCTCGCCCGCGACGTTTTCCGCGCACGCGACCTGATCCGGGAACACGGCCGCGAGCAGGTCCTCGCTCCTCATGCGCTGCAGTTGCGGCGCGACCTTGCGCCCGCCGGCGTAACGCGGCAGCGCGAGCGCGTTGGTCGCATTCCAGCGCCAGCGCACGCCGAAAAGCGGCGCATCGAGCAGCGCCTGAATCAGCACGTGCTCGGCGGTGGCGGACCTCAGATACCGCCAGACGTCGTCGAGCGCGAAGCTGTGGCTGCCGGTCAGCGAGAGCACGATCGCGTCTTCGGTGGCCGCAGCCTGAAGCTCGAAATTGAAGGTGCGGCAGAACCGCTTGCGCAGCGCAAGCCCCCACGCGCGATTGACGCGGCTGCCGAACGGCGCATGAATGACGAGTTGCATACCGCCGGATTCGTCGAAGAAGCGCTCCATGACGAGCGTGTCCTGCGTCGGCAGAACGGAGAGCGCGGCACGCGAGCGGGCGAGATAGTCGACGATCTGCTGCGCCGCTTCCGTGCCGATGCCGGTTTCGTCGGCGAGCCAGCGGACGGTCGTATCGACGGATGACGGCCGCTGTGTTGCATTCGGCATATTGCATGCAGCATGCAAGCGTGCTTCACCGCCGCCCAATGCGAGCCGCGCATCGACGTCCGCACGCAAACGCGAGATGGCGAACGAAAGCTCGTCGCTGCGGCCCGGTGCTTCGCCGAGCCAGAACGGGATATTCGGCGGCTGGCCGTTTGCGTTCTCGACGCGCACGCGCCCGCCTTCCACACGCAAGATGCGGTACGACGTGTTGCCGAGCTGGAAGATATCGCCAGCGAGACTTTCGACGGCGAAGTCCTCGTTGACCGTGCCGATCTGCAAGCCTTGCGGCTCGAGCAGCACGGCGAAATCCGCATTGTCGGGAATCGCTCCGCCGGACGTCACCGCGGTCAGCTTGCCGCCGCGCCGGGCGCGCAGCGTGCGGCTGACCGCATCGCGATGCACATAGGCTGCGCGCACGCCCTGACGCCCCGTGTAGCCTTCGGCGAGCGTGCGCAGCACGGCGTCGTAGTGCGCACGGTCGAGCGTGGCATACGGATACGCGCGACGGATGCGCTCGAAAAGCGCATCCTCGCCCCACTCGCGGCACGCGACTTCGGCGGTGATCTGCTGCGCGAGCACGTCGAGCGGTGCGCGCGGAATCGTGAGCGCGTCCAGTTCGCCTCGGCGCACGCAGTCGAGCAGCGCGGCGCATTCGATCAAATCGTCGCGCGAAGTCGGAAAAAGCCGCCCTTTCGGCACGCCGCCGACATGGTGCCCCGATCGCCCGACCCGCTGCAGAAACGCGCCGATGGACCCCGGCGAGCCGATCTGGCATACAAGATCCACTTCGCCGATGTCGATGCCCAGTTCCAGCGATGCTGTCGCGATCAGCACGCGCAATTCGCCGCGCTTGAGACGCTGCTCGGCGTCGAGCCTATGCTCCCGCGCGAGGCTGCCGTGATGCGCCGCGACCGCTTCCTTACCGAGCCGGTCCGTCAGATGCCGCGCCGCGCGCTCGGCCATGCGCCGCGTGTTCACGAAGACGAGCGTCGTCCGGTGCTGCGCCGACAACTCCGCGAGCCTGTCGTAGACACGCTCCCACATGTCGTTGGACATGATCGCTTCTAGCGGCATCGGCGGCAGTTCAAGCGCCAGATCGCGTGCGCGCACATGCCCGACATCGACGATCTCGCACGGCTGCCCGTCGCCTGCAAGAAACTTTGCGACGAGTTCAATTGGCTTTTGCGTCGCGGAAAGTCCGACGCGCACGGGCCGGGCCGCACCGCGTTCCTCGCACAGCGCATCGAGCCGTTCGAGGCTCAGGCTCAGATGCGAACCCCGCTTGCCGCCCGCGACCGCGTGTATTTCGTCGACAATCACCGTGCGCGTGGTCGACAACATGCCACGGCCCGAGTCCGACGAAAGGAGCACGTACAGCGACTCGGGCGTGGTCACGAGGATGTGCGGCGGACGCTTCCTGACCGCGTTGCGTTCCTGCTGCGTCGTGTCGCCCGTGCGCACGGCGGCGCGTACCTCGGGCGCGACCACGCCCATATCGCGCAACTCGCTTGCGATGCCCGCGAGCGGCGCTTCCAGATTCACGCGGATGTCGTTCGACAGCGCCTTCAGCGGCGACACATAGACCACGCGCGTCTCGTCCGGCAGGACGCCGCCTCCCGCGATACCGTCGCGCACGAGTTCATCGAGCGCGGCCAGAAACGCGGTCAGCGTCTTCCCAGAACCGGTGGGCGCGGCGACGAGCGCGGAGCGGCGCGCATGGATGATCGGCCACGCGCGCGCCTGTGCGGCGGTCGGCGCGGCGAAGTGCGCGCGGAACCAGTTGACGACGGCAGGATGAAAGCCCGCGAGCGCGTCGTCGGGCGTGGGGAAATCGGCGGTCATCGCCACATTCTAGGGGCGGTTGAGAAACGGCGTTTTGCATTCTGCATGCCGTTTTAGGACACATCCCATGCGAACCGGTGCGGATTGCGGCCATGCTACGGCCGTCCCGGCGCGATCTGCGCCTGCGTTCGCTCCATTTGCATACTGCATTCATGATCGTCATCAGCCTGCTCTTCGACCACGCGCCCGGTGCGCTCGCCAATCATCGCCGCTATGCACGCATGAACGGCTATCGGCATGTCGAGATCGACATGTCGGAGTTGTCCGGCGGCACCGCGCACGCTTTGTGGACGTTCAAGTATGAAACGCTGTTGCAATGGATCGACAGGACCGCCCCCGGCGAGGCAATCATGCTGCTTACGCAGAATGCGGCTATCCTCGGCACGATGCCGTTGCTCGAGTTACTCGAAGGCCGTGACTGGCTTCTGACGTGTGTGGAATCGCCACATCCGCAAACCGATCTTCAGGTGTGGCGCAATACCGAAGACGTTCGCTGCAAGCTCTACCGACTGGTTACGCATTGCCGGTTCAGCGTTGAACTGCCCGAACAAGAAGGTCTGTTGCTGCGTGAATTCGACGCGCTTCCGCCTTGTAGCAAGATCGGCGGCGTCTTTGCGGCCTTACCCGCTGCGGTCGCCCTCGAAAGCGTGTGGGCGAAATGGCCCGCATTTTCCGTTTGCATCCGCGAGGAGCCGCAGCATCGGCGGTTTCGCGCGGCGCTTTTCGCACACATCAATGCATGCTTGGCGAGAGGCTTGCCATTCCTCTCCTTCTTCGATGCAGGCACGGACGACACGTCCGCGCAAAGCGTCTATCAGCCCGGCCAGCCGATCGCTATCGTCACGCTCTATACGCCGAACATCGCACGGTACGGGCGCATTGCCGAGGCTAATTCCCGGCGCTATTGCGCGCGTCATGGCTATACCCTGTATGTTCATCGTGACATTCCCGCTCATCTGAACGACGGCAAAACCGCGGGCAACTGGCTCAAGCCCGCTCTCTTACGCGAATATCTGCCGCATCACGAATGGGTCTTCTGGGTTGATGCGGACGTGCTCATCAACGACATGAATCGCAGACTGGAATCCATCATGAACGGTCAGGACGCGCTATTTGCCCGCGATGTCGGCACCTGGACGTTCAACTCCGGCATCATGGGCTTTCGCCGCACGCAGCCGAACTATGACGCGTTTCATCACATCCTCCATGCATGCTCGCAACTGGACGACAAGTCGAGCGTCTATGCAAACAGGGGCGATCAATACTTCTTCATCGACGAATACGAGAAGCATGCGGACTTCGACGCCACGCGCATTGCGTCTTTCATCGAGTGGAATACGCCCTGGATTTATCGACGCGCCGACAGCTTCATGGTGCATTACATCGGCATGTGGGAAGACAACAAGGCCTTGCTAATGGATTACGACGTGACGCAATCCGCCATCGAATAGAGCGCCGCGCCTGCGTTTTTGTCAAAACTTCGTCGCGCGAACACAAGTATCATGGTGCGCGACGCCTCACTATTCTTCGCTCTTCAAGGCCGTCCCGCCGGCGCGGCCCTGAATCAAAAGCCTTCCATCACACGGATCCGACACCGCTAAATACTCGCATCACCCCGTAAGCCGACGCTCGACCCTGACTTTCACCGCAAGGAGAAGCAATTGAACGACGACGTCCAAGGCAAGACCGCGACGCACACCCCTCTCGCTCCCGAACTGCTACGCGACATAGACGCCTATTGGCGCGCCTGCAATTATCTCTCGGTCGGCATGATCTACCTGCGCGCCAATCCGCTGCTGCGCGAACCGCTCAAGCCGGAGCACATCAAACGGCGGCTGCTCGGTCACTGGGGCTCGGACCCCGGACAATCGTTCGTATGGGTCCATTTGAACCGTCTCATCAAACGCGACGATCTCAACGTCATGTTCGTCTCGGGACCCGGCCACGGTGCGCCGGCGACACTTGCGAATTCATACCTGGAAGGCCATTACTCGGAGATCTATCCGGACCGCAGCCCCGACGAGCGCGGCATGCTGCGGCTCTTTCGCGCGTTCTCCTCGCCGGGCGGCATCGGCTCGCATTGCACGCCGGAGACGCCGGGTTCCATTCACGAAGGCGGCGAACTCGGCTACAGCCTGTCGCATTCATTCGGCGCGGCTTTCGACAATCCCGACTTGATTGTCGCGACGATGGTCGGTGATGGCGAAGCTGAGACGGGACCGCTCGCCACTTCATGGCACTCGAACAAGTTTCTCAATCCCGCGACCGACGGTGCCGTGTTGCCGATCCTGCATCTGAACGGCTACAAGATCGCGAATCCGACGATCCTCGCGCGCATTCCGCACGACGAACTCGAAGCGTTGTTCAAGGGCTATGGCTATGAGCCGCATTTCGTGGAAGGCGATGATCCCGAGACCATGCATCAATTGATGGCCGCGACGTTGGAACGCTGTATCGACAAGATTCATGCGATACAGGAACGTGCCCGCGCGCAACCCGGCGATGTAACGCGTCCCCGCTGGCCGATGATCGTGCTGCGCTCGCCGAAAGGCTGGACCGGTCCGAAGGAGGTCAACGGGCATAAGGTCGAGAACTTCTGGCGCTCGCATCAGGTGCCGGTGCTCGATCCAGCGACGAACTATAAAAGTCTTGCGATCCTCGAAGAATGGATGAGGAGTTACAAGCCCGAAGAACTGTTCGATGAAAACGGATCGCTTGTGGAAAGCCTGCGCGAACTCGCGCCAGTGGGCGGCCGCCGTATCAGCGCGAATCCGCACGCGAACGGCGGCCTCCTGCGGCAGGCGCTCGATATGCCGGATATCCGCGATTACGCCTTCGCATTCAACGGGACTGCGAGCGTCTATCAATCGCCAACAGTCGTGCTCGCAGCCTTTCTCCGTGATGTGATCCGCCGCAACATGCTGACGTTCCGTCTCTTCGGCCCCGATGAGACTGCAAGCAACAAGCTCGACGGCGTGTACGAAGCATCAGGCAAACGCTGGCTGGCAGAGATCAAGCCCGAGGACGCGGACGGCGGCGCACTTTCGACCGAAGGCCGCGTGATGGAGATGCTCTCCGAGCACACGCTCGAAGGATGGTTCGAAGGCTACGTGTTGACGGGGCGCCACGGGCTCTTCGCGACATACGAAGCGTTTGTGCATGTGATCGATTCGATGTTCAATCAGCACGCGAAATGGCTGGAAAAAGCAAAGAACGAGCTCTCCTGGCGCGCGCCGGTGCCGTCGATCAATCTGCTTATCACATCGCTCGTGTGGCGTCAGGACCATAACGGATTCACGCATCAAGACCCCGGCTTTCTCGATGTCGTGACCAACAAGAGCCCGGAAGTCGTGCGTATTTATCTGCCGCCGGATGCGAACTGCCTTTTGAGCGTCGCGGACCATTGCCTGCGCTCGCATGACTATGTGAACGTGATCGTCGCGGACAAGCAGCCGCATTTGCAGTACCTGAACATGCAGGACGCGATGGTGCATTGCGCGAAGGGCATCGGCATATGGGACTGGGCGTCGACCGATCAGAATCACGAGCCGGATGTCGTCGTGGCATCGGCGGGCGATATCGCGACGATGGAGGCGCTCGCCGCCGTCGAAATCCTCAAGACGCATTGCCCTGAGTTAAAGATCCGCTTCGTCAATGTGGTCGATCTCTTCAGGCTCATGCCCGACACAGACCATCCACACGGCTTGTCCAATCGGGATTTCGATTCGCTCTTCACGCGTGACAAGCCTGTTATCTTCAACTTCCATTCATACGCGTCCCTCGTGCACAAGCTCACGTATAACCGCACGAATCACGACAACATGCATGTGCATGGCTATCGCGAGCGCGGCAACATCAATACGCCGTTCGAACTGGCGATCATCAATGGCGTCGATCGCTATAGCCTCGCCATCGATGTGATCGACCGTGTGCCGGGCCTCTCGAGCACGGCTGCGCATACCAAGGAGATGCTCAAGAATCAGATCATCGAAAGCGTGCGCTATGCGCATGAGGAAGGCATCGATCACGATCAGATTCGCGAATGGACCTGGAAGGGCTGATGCCATGACACAAGGCATCGTGGTGTTGAATAGCGGCTCGTCGTCGCTGAAGTTCGGCGTGTTCGTCCGGCGCGATAACGACGAACATGCTTGGCTCACCGGCAGCGCAAAGGGCATCGGGCGCGAGAACGGGTCGCTCTCCATGCGTTCGGCGGATGGAAGCATCGATATCGCGCAGGATCATCTGATGGAGTCGCAGCACGATGCGCTGCAGCGCGTGGCCGACGCCCTTCGCAAGCACTTGCACGAGCCGCTTGCCGCGGTGGGGCATCGTGTGGTGCATGGCGGGCCGCATGTGCGTGCGCATTGCGAGCTCACGCAAGACGTGAAGATCGCGTTGCGCGAAGCCGTTCCGTTTGCGCCGCTGCATCTGCCGCAGTCACTCGCGCTAATCGACGAAGCGCAGCGCATCTTCTCCGGTGTGCCGCATTTCGCATGTTTCGACACCGTGTTTCATCGCACGATGCCGGAACGTGCGACGCGCTTTGCATTGCCGCGCAACTACGCGCAGCGCGGTGTGGTGCGTTACGGCTTTCACGGGCTGTCATACGAGTTCATCGCGAGCACGCTGGGCGACGCGCTGCCCGCGCGCACGGTCATCGCGCATCTGGGGTCCGGTGCAAGTCTTTGCGCGCTGGAAGACGGCCGCTCTGTCGATACATCGATGGGCATGACGCCGACAGGCGGCATTCCCATGGCAACGCGCAGCGGCGATCTGGACCCCGGCGTGCTGATCCATTTGCTGCGCCACGAATCACTCGACGCTGATGCGCTGGAAACGCTCGTGAATCGCGGGAGCGGCCTGAAGGCGCTGTCGAATTCCGATGACGACATGCAGGCGCTGCTCGCCCGCCGAGATGACGGCGATGCGGACGCAGCGCTCGCCATCGACGTTTTCTGTGACGCTATTCGCAAGACGATCGGGGCCTACGCGGCCGTGCTCGGCGGACTCGATCTGATCGTGTTCAGCGGCGGTATCGGCGAGCACAGCGAAGCGATTCGGGCGCAAATACTCGATGGACTGTCGTTTCTGAAGGCATCGCATCGCGTGGTGCGCACCGATGAGGAGACGCAGATCGCGCGGCATTGCCGGCGCTTGCTTGCTGGCTGATTGCGTTTTGAATGCGGCATGTTGCGTTCGGCGTACAGAATGCAAAACGCCCGGCGGCTCTTCTGTCCGCCGGGCGTTCCCCGCCGATCGCGCGATACTCAGCGCGCACGCTCCGAAGGCTCCCGCTGTCGCAACGTCTGCGGCAATCCGTATAGCAACAACAGCGCGCAGATCAGGCTCATCGCGCCGATTGCATACAGCGCGGGCGTCGTGCTGCCGATCACATCGCGAATTCGCCCCACCATCACCGGACTCACGATTCCGCCAAGCTGTCCGAGCGTGTTGATCAACGCAATGCCGCCCGCCGCGCCCGCTCCCGTCAGCAGTTTCGGCGGCAACGCCCAGAACGCCGGAATGGAGGCGATGACGCCCGCTCCCATCACGCCGAGCGCGACGATCAAGAGCGTGGTCTGCTTGTCGAATACGCCCGCCGCGAAGAAGCCCGCCGCAGCCATCAGCAACAGCGCGCAGACAAACTTGCGACGCTCGCCCGATGTGTCCGACAACCGCCCGACCACGACCATGCACACCGCGCCGCAAATATACGGAACCGCCGTCAATAGACCGATGATGGTGGGATTATGCGTGCCCGCTGCGCGGATGAGGTGCGGCGCCCAAAAGTTGAGGCCGTACGACGCGATCTGAATCAGAAAGTAGATCAGGCCGAGCATCAGAAAACCGGGTGTCTTGATGGCGCCGAAGAGCGAGTGGCCGGTATTCGTCGCCTGGCTTTGCGTCGCGATCTGGCTCTTGAGGTACATCTTCTCTACGCTCGTCAGCCATGCGGCATCGTCGATGCGGTCTTTAAGCACTTTCAGGACCAAGACGCCCAGCAGCACACACGGCAGGCCACCGAGCAGAAAGAGCCAATGCCATCCCGGGATGCCGAATACTCCGTTCATATGGCCCAGCACGAGTCCCGACAGCGGCGCGCCGAAAAGCCCGGAGAATGCCGACGCGAGAAACAGCAAGGAGGTGATGCGGCCACGATAGCTCGCCGGAAACCACAGCGTGAGGTAGTAGAGCACGCCCGGCGCGAAACCCGCCTCCATCGCGCCGATGATGAAACGCAAGCCGTAGAACTGCCACCCCGTCTGCACGAAGACCATGAGCGCCGTCGCGATGCCCCACGAGATCATGATTCGAGCGATCCAGCGCCGTGCGCCTACTTTGTACAGGAGCAAATTACTTGGCACTTCGAACAATACGTAACCAATCACGAAAAGGCTCGCTCCGAGACCGTACGCAGTATCGGAAAAACCGAGCGTGCTTTGCAACTGGAACTTCGCGAAGCTGATGTTGATGCGGTCGAAGAATGCGAACAAATAACAGAGCATGATGAGCGGCATGAGCCGCCACGCCACCTTGCGAACAATGTCGCTCGTGTTCTGCGCTGCCTGTGTTTTGTCCACTGCGGATACGCTTAGATCACTCATGTTTGTCTCCTGGTTTCACGGTCCGTCATTGAGTTCTTATCGGACCGGCTGCTTCAAATGGCTCGTACGTAGTCGGGCACGGGGTGCAAATCGGCATTGCGGCCGGCCTTCGCTACTTGTCCCGGCACGTCGTGTCCGACGAGCGCGGGCAGCGTCCGCGACAATGCAATGAGTTTCTGCAAGTCGATGCCCGTTGGAATGCCCATTTCGTCGCACATGTTGACGACGTCCTCAGTGCAGATGTTGCCGGATGCGCCCGGCGCGAACGGGCAGCCGCCGAGGCCGCCTAGAGCGGCGTCGAAACGGCGTGCGCCGGCGTCGTAGGCGGCGAGTACGTTGGCGAGACCCAGCCCGCGTGTATTGTGGAAATGCAGCGTCAACGCGGACGCGGGAACATGTTCGAGCACGCGCGACACAAGACGTCGGACCTGACGCGGATTCGCCATGCCTGTGGTATCGGCAAGCGTCACGCCCTCGATACTCATCTCGCGATACGTACGCGCAATGGACAGCACGCGGTCTTCGTCCATGCCGCCTTCGAACGGACAGCCGAACGCGGTGGCGACCGTGGCGTTCAATGTCACCCGAGCCATATCATTAGTCAACCTAACTATCGATTCGAATGCCGCAAGCGATGCCTCGCAGCTCATGCGCATGTTCGCGCGGTTGTGCGTCTGGCTCGCCGACATCACGAGATTCAGTTCACCGGCGCGTGCGTCGAGCGCGCGTTGCGCGCCCTTGAGGTTCGGCACGAGCGCCACATAGATCACGCCCGGCGCACGCCGTATGCCTTTGAACACGGCGTCGCCGTCGCGCAGCGCGGGTATCGCCTTCGGCGATACGAACGAACCCGCTTCGATGCGCGTGAAGCCGCACGCAGAAAGGCCGTCGATCAGCGCGATCTTGTCCGCGGTCTCAACCCATTTCGCTTCTATCTGCAGGCCGTCGCGCGGCGCGACTTCCTGCACGATCAGGCGTTCGCTGTCATCGTGTGTCATTGAATCGCTCCTTCGGCACGCATCCGTTGCACGTCGTTTTCGTCGAATCCGAGCGATTCGAGCACGCTGTGCGTGTGTTCACCGAGCGCCGGTCCTTGCCAGCGCACCTCGCCGGGGGAATCCGAAAGTTTCGGTACGATGCCCGGCATCTTCACCGTTACGCCGCCCGGCAAGCTCGCCCGCAACAGCATGTCGCGTGCTTGGTAATGCGCATCGCCGATGATGTCCGCGACCGAATAAATCCGGCCGGACGGCACTTCCGCTTGTTCGAGCGCGGCCAGAACGTCATTCATGGCGTGATGCGATGTCCATGCACCGATTGCTTCGTCTAGCATCGCGCTTCGCCGCACGCGGCCATCGTTGTGGGCGAGCGCGGGGTCATCGGCGAGATCAGGGCGGCCGATCACGTTCATCAGGCGCTTGTAGATCGGATCACTGTTGCCAGCGATCACGACAAAGCCGCCATCTTCCGTGCGATACGTATTCGACGGCGCAATGCCCGGCAGCGCGCCACCGCTTCGCTCGCGGACGTGTCCGAGCAAGTCGTACTCGGGCACGAGGCTCTCCATCAGGTTGAAGACGCTCTCGACGAGCGACACGTCCACCACCTGTCCTTCGCCCTGCCCGGTCTTCACACGCAACAGCGACATCAACGCGCCGATCACTGCGTGCAGCGACGCCAGCGAATCGCCAAGACTCACGCCGACGCGCGCCGGTGTGCCGTCTGCGTCGCCGGTTGTATACCGAATGCCACCCATCGCCTCGCCAATTGCGCCGAAACCCGGACGATCCCGATACGGGCCCGTCTGACCGTAGCCGGAGATGCGCACCATCGTGAGTTTCGGGTTTACTGCATGCAGAACGTCCCAGCCGAGCCCGAGCTTTTCGAGCGCGCCCGGTCGCATGTTCTCAATCACGATGTCCGCGTCGGCGGCGAGTCGCTTGATGATGTCCGCACCGTCCGGCGACTTGAGATTCACGCAGACGGACTTCTTGTTGCGCGACTGGAGATACCACCAGAGCGACGTGCCCTCGTGCAGCTTCCGCCATTTGCGAAGCGGGTCGCCGCCATTGGGCGCCTCGATTTTGATCACTTCGGCGCCGAACTCGGCCAGCATCCGCGCGGCGAATGGCGCGGCGATCAATGTGCCGATCTCGATGACGCGTATGCCCGTAAGCGGTCCGCTCATGTTGCTCGTCTCCTGTTTTCGAGTTGGAGACAAGCTTATGGGCGACGCGCGCACCGCGTCCAACCGCATTTGGGCAAGCATCGTTCGCTAAATGCGAACGCTCGCCGGTCAGCGTTGCGCGGCTTCTATCGAACGGAGATGGTCGAACAGGAGGCGGCTGACGGGCGACAACGCCGATGCATCGCGCACGACGATGATGAGACTGCGCGCAGCCCACGCTTCGTCGAGCGGAACGGCGGCGAGTCCGAGTTGCCGCCCCATTGCGTCGAACACGGCAAGCGGCAGCACGCCCACGCCCATGCCGGCCTGCACCATGCGGCATACGGCATCGAAACCGGGCACATGTATACGCAATCGCAGCGGCTTGCCCGCCTGCCGCGCGGCGAGATGCGTCCGCGCGTTGATCGAACTGGCCGAATGCAGGCCGATGTGATCGAAGTCCAGCGTGTCGGCGAAGCTCACGCTTTCCCGCCGCGCGAGCGGATGATCGCCGGGCGTTACGATAATGAGCCGGTCGTGCCGGTAATGCGTGCTTTCGAGTCCGCGCGTGTCCGCATCGCCGGAACAGATGCCGAGATCGACGAGACTATCCAGCACGCCCTCCACGATGCCGCCGCTTGGCCGCTCTTCGAGGTCGATCTTGATTTGCCCGTGTGCCGCCAGAAAGGCGCGCAGGTCTTCCGGCAGGAATTCGACGATGGCAGAGAGGTTCGCCATCATCCGCACGTAACCGCGCACGCCGCTCGCATGTTCCGCCAGTTCAATGCCGATGTTCTCGACATCGCGCAACACGCGGCGAGCATGATGCAGCAGCGTTTCGCCGGCGGGCGTAAGCGCCATGCCGCGCGCCTTGCGTTCGAAGAGCGCGGCGCCCACGGCCTGCTCCAGTTCCAGCAGGCGCTTGCTTGCGGCCGACACCGCAATGGCCTCGCGGTCGGCCGCACGCGTGAGCGTCCCTTCCTCGAAGACGGCGAGAAAGAGTTGAAGCGTCGTGAGATCGAGACGCCGCAGCAGATTCTTGAGCGCCATGTCAGCTTAACGCGCGTACTTGAAGGTGCCCTGCGCGCTCGCGATCTTCATGCGGTCGTCGACCCACGCCTCGCCGCGCGCGAAGTACACGGAGCGCCCTTTGCGTTCGAGAAAACCCTTCGCCACGACCTTATCGCCGATGCCGCGATCGAGATAATTGACCGTGAGGGAAAGCGTGAAGCCGTGAATGGGCGTCGCGTCCGTCGTGAAAAGCCCCGTGTAGCCGCACGCCGCATCGAGAAGCGTGGCGATGGCGCCGCCCTGAAGAATGCGCTGCCGGTTGAGATGGCCCGCATGAATGGGCATCGTGAACTCCGCGTAGCCGTCGCGCCACGCGGTCAGTGTCGCGCCGAGTGCTTCGAGGAAAGGATTGTCGAGATCCAGATTCGCCAACTGTGCGTTCTCCCTGCGTCGTTGTTTCGTCGCGTCGACTATGAGCCTGGGAGAATTGTGCCATCGCGGCGCCGCGCCTGCGCGGGCCGCATCAGCGATGACCAAGCACGCGTTTCAGCGCAGACGCGGCTTGAGATGCAGCGCGATGAGCGTCAGCGTGGCGAGTTTCGTCACGCATTCGACAGTGGAGAGGACCGCGAGCCACGGTGCTTGCGAGAACTCGCCGGGCAATTCGGGCGCAATGGCGAGCACGCTCGTGACGCACACGAACAGCAACACATAGCGAGCGAAGCGCCGACCGCGCAGCGCCATGCCTGCAATGATCATCAGGAGCGCCTTCGCGGTCAGGACTGCGGCGATCTGTTGGCCGCTGCTATCGGCGTCGACTTCCCAAGGCACTTCGAACAGCGACCACGCGACCATCACGCACGTCGACGCGGCCAGTGTGCGGCGCAGGTGATCGGCGTCGTCACGCAAGTCGCGAAACGACCGCCCGCGCACCGGCGAGTGAATGCGATGCACGCGTTCGTCGGCTCCGGGCGAGACGGTGGACAGCGAAGCGGGCAATGACGGTTCGAGTGCCGCGTGTTCATCGACGTGCATCGTGCGGCGCTCCGGTCGATACGCGCAAGTCAGACAGACCCTGTGCGGTAAGACGTTTCATGAAGGTATCTCCATCCGCAAGCGCCAGCGTAGGCGCTCAAAAAAGATCGCGCTTGAGCGACGCAATATGTCCGTCTTACGTCGGCGCAATATTCTTTTAAACGATGGAATAGCGAGGAACCGAATAAAGACGAGCGTAAGCGCGATGCGACTGCGCGCATTCACGATACGCAAATCCGCCGTGCGGTGCGAATTGCCTTTCACTATCGGTAATCGCTGCGCGCCCGTGGCGTGAGAGCCGGTATTGCGCGCAACGAATCGCAATGCAAAACGCCTAGTTATAACCGCGAACCACGCAGGACTTTTGTTCCTCTTCTGTTTTTTCTCCTGCGAAACGACCGCATACGTCGGCAACATATTCCGGTTCGGCGCAGACCTGGCTCGAGCGGTGGGAAGCCGTTGCCGTCGGTTCGCCTGTTGCCTGTTCTTCGTCCATCCATTCTGCGAAATGGGTGTGTTGCGTATTGGATCGAGCATCCATCTTTGCCTCCTGTTCATACTCGAATATTTATCGAGACAGTTTCAGGATGCACTTCCGCGGGCCAACTGGCCCTAGTGGATTTCATCGATGGACGCGCGCCAAAACGGTGCCGATCATTCAAAGAATGCCCGCGCGCGGCGCCTTTCATGCCGCTGTCGCTATACGACGTTCTTCTCCACGATCGGGCGCCCTTCGATAACACGCGCCCAGCCAAGCGGCGATAAATCGAGTGTTGTATATCGGCCATGCAGAATCAGTTCGCTGACGCCTCGACCTGTTGCCGGACCATGCTGCAAACCATGTCCGCTAAAACCGCTTGCAAAAATGCAATTGTCGATGTCCGGATGCATACCGATTATCGCGTTCTGATCCACCACGTTGTATTCGTAATAACCGGACCAGCAGTGTTCCACGCGCAACGCCTCGAATTGCGGCACGCGATGCGCAAGCGTCGGCCAGATCACGTCATCGAAGAGTGCGTGGTCGACTTCGTCGAGTGGAAGGTCGTCGGGGTCGTTGTCCGCCGTGGGCGACGTGCCGCAGATATACGTGCGCCCTTCAGGGCGGAAATAGACGCCACTGGGGTCGATCAGGAGCGGACAGCCGTCGAGCTTCCCCGGCGACGACACATTGAAGATGCTGCGCCGCCGCGCGCGAACCGGAAGGTCGATGCCGAGCATGGCCGCAATGGAGCGCGACCACGCGCCCGCCGCGTTCACCACGACATCGCATGAATACGCTTCGCCGTTCGATGCGCGCACGCGCGTCGCGCGCCGCCCCTCGCGCTCGATGCCGGTGACGTCCGCTGCCACATAACGCACGCCGAGCGCCTGCGCCTTGCGCTTGAGCGCCTGCACGAGCCCGTAACCGTCGAACCAGCCTTCGCCGCGCTCGCCGAATGCGCCCGCTGACAGATCCTCCGTGTTGAGCCACGGGAAGCGCGCCTGCAAACCGGCGGCATCGAGCAACGTGATATCCGCGCCGAGTTCGCGCTGCATCGCGTGATTTTCGCGCAACGTGCTTTCGCCGCGCGGCGTCGCGAGAAACAGATAGCCGCCCTCGTGCAAGTCGATGGACGGCCGCTCGCCGTTCACCTCGAGCCGCTCGCCGATGGCGCGCAGAAACTCGATGCCGAAGAGCGACATGCGCACGCAAAGCGGCGTCGAGAACTGCTGCCGGATGGACGCCGCCGACAACGCCGACGACGAGCGCACGTAGGTCGGATCGCGCTCGATCACCGTGACCTGCACGCCCGGGTCCGACGCCCGCAGGAAATACGCGACCGAACTGCCGACCACGCCGCCACCGACGATCACCACGTGTTGAGCCATGAACGCGTCAGCCGAGATTGAAGTCGATGCCCTGCGCGAGCGGCAATTCCGACGAGTAGTTGATCGTGTTCGTCGCGCGGCGCATGTACGCTTTCCACGCGTCCGAGCCGGATTCCCGTCCGCCGCCCGTTTCCTTTTCGCCGCCGAACGCACCGCCGATCTCCGCGCCGCTCGGCCCGATATTCACGTTCGCAATGCCGCAATCGCTGCCCGACGCGGACAGGAATCGCTCCGCTTCGCGCAGGTCGGTGGTGAAGGCGCATGACGACAATCCGTGCACCGCAGCGTTGTTCAGCGCGATGGCTTCGTCGAAATCGCTGTAGTGCATCACATAGAGAATCGGTGCGAAGGTTTCCTTCAGGACGACTTCGGTTTGCGCGGGCATCTCGACGAGTGCCGGGCGCACGTAGTAGCCGTTCTCGCAACCCTCGACCGTCACGCGTTCGCCGCCGGACACCTTGCCGCCCTCGCCCTTCGCCTGCTCCAGCGCGTCCTGCATGCGCGCGAACGACTGCACGTCGATGAGCGGCCCCATCAGCACGCCGTCGTTCAGCGGATTGCCGATAGGCACTTTCGCATACAGGTCTTTGAGACGCGCGACGGTTTCGTCGTAAATGCTGTCGTGGACGAACAGACGCCGCAGCGACGTGCAGCGCTGCCCCGCCGTGCCGACCGCCGAGAACAGAATGCCGCGCAGCGCAAGATCGCGATTGGCCGTCTGCGAAACGATGCCCGCATTATTGCCGCCGAGTTCGAGAATCGAGCGGCCGAAGCGCCGCGCGACTTCCACGCCCACGGCGCGGCCCATCTCCGTGCTGCCCGTCGCACTGACGATATCCGAGCGCTTGTCCGCGACGAGTTGCGTGCCGATGTCGCGGTCGCCGATCACGACCGCCGCGAGTCCCGGCGGCGCACTGCCGAATTCGTCGAGGGCTTCCCGGAAAATGCGATCCACGGCGAGCGCGGTTAGCGGCGTCTTTTCCGAGGGCTTCCAGACCACCGCGTTGCCGCACACGAGCGCGAGCGCCGCATTCCACGACCACACGGCCACCGGAAAGTTGAACGCCGAAATGATGCTGCAGACGCCGAACGGATGCCACGTCTCAGCCATGCGATGCCCCGGCCGCTCGGATGCGATCGTCAAGCCGTACAACTGGCGCGACAGGCCGACGGCGAAGTCGCAGATATCGATCATCTCCTGCACTTCGCCGAGGCCTTCCTGCAGAATCTTGCCCGCTTCGAGCGAGACGAGCCGCCCGAGCGCGGCTTTCTTCTCGCGCAAGCGGTTGCCGAGCAGCCGCACGAGTTCGCCACGGCGCGGCGCGGGCACGTTGCGCCAGACGGCGAAGGCGGTGCGCGCCTGATCGAGCGTGGCGTCGAGTTGGGCGGCGGTGTGGCGCTTCACGCGCCCGATGACCTGCCCCGTGACCGGCGACGTGACGGCGAGGTCGCCGTCCGCGACGAGGCCTGCAATGCCGAGGTCGGAAAGAATCGATTGAGCGTCCACGGTGGAATCCTTTCAATGCTGCGGGGTTGAACGGCGCGCTGATCTGTTTCTGATCAGAAACTCTCGGGAAGACTATACGCGTGGATGCCAGACGTCACAATCACGCCAATATTCGGGTTGTCCCCAACGATGCCAGCATTGAGCGGCGGCGCCATTTTTCGCGCCGGTGTTATTATCGGAAACAAAATTTCCCGCCTCACCATGACAACGACTCGAAGCCAGCAAGCACCCGAGCAGTCCGCAGCCGATCTCGGCCGGCGCGTCAGACAGGCGCGCGTCGCGCAGGACATGACGCTCGAAACGGCCAGCCGCTTGTGCGGCGTGTCGCGCTCGGCGCTGTCCAAGATTGAGAACGAGCTGATGTCGCCTACGTTCGACGTGCTTCAGAAGATCGTGCGCGGCTTGCGGATCGACCTCTCCGAGCTTTTCGGTAACGTGAGCGCGCCGAGCGCGAGCGGAAGGCGCGCACTCACTCGGCGCGATCAGGGCCAGCGCCACGCGTATCGCGGATATCAGATGGAAGTGCTCGCCACCGAACTCGCGCACAAGGCGATGCTGCCGTTTCGCATCCGCATTTCCGCGCATACGCTCGACGCCTTCGACGACTGGGGCCGTCACGAAGGCGAGGAATTTCTGTACGTGATCAGCGGCAGCGTCTGCCTGTACTCGGAACTCTACGCGCCGACGCATCTGAACGCGGGTGACAGCATCTACTTCGACAGCCGCACGGGACATGCGGCCATCTCCACGAGCGATGAAGACGCCGAAGTGCTCTGGATGGCGACGGGCGGCGGCGTGCCTGCTTAATGCGTGGAGCCGCCCTTCGGCGCGATATCGCGCATCTGTAGGCGCATCGGCATTTCGCTCGGCACCATCGTGAATGCGCACACTTCGTGGATGTTCGCCGGATCGGTCGCCAGCCGCGAGACGAAGTTCGCCGCGAGCATCGACACGACGAGCCGCATTTCCACCGACGCCAGATGCCGCCCCGGACACACGCGCGGCCCCGCGCCGAACTGCAGCCAGGCGCGCGTGTCGTGCGCGGCGGCGTTTGCTTCACGTCGACGATTGCGCAGCCAACGCTCGGGATCGTAGCGAGCGGCATCGGCGAAATGACGCGCATCCATCATGGCCGGGCGATTCAGCATGAACATCTTGGTGCCGGCCGGCAGGCGCACGCCCAAAAGCCGCACGTCCTCCAGCGGCTCGAACGAGAGATACGGCGCGACCGGATGCAGGCGGCCCGCTTCCGTGCAGACGGCTTCGCACGAATCGAGTTCGCGCAGTGCGTCGTAGCTCGGACACACGGGCGCGTCGCCGAGTGCGCGGCGGGCATCGCCGGCAATGCGCGCCTGAAGTGCTTCGTCCGCGCCCAGGAACAGCAGCGCCCACGCGATCGACGTCGCGGTGGTGTCCTCGCCGGCGACGAGCAGCGTCATGACGTTCGCGGCCACATCGTCGTCGGTGATGCCGGAGCCGGGGGCATCGCGCAGGGCGAGCATCGCTTCGAGCAGATTGCGCGGCTCGTCCTGCTGCGGCTGCATGCGTGCGCGCGCACGCGCCATGAGCGCGCGAATGTAGCGATGCACTTCCGCGATCGCGTGATCGAACCGGCGGTCGCCCGGCATCTTCACATAGCGCCAGTAAGCGAACGGCGCGTTCACGCGCGACATGAGCATGGGCAGTAGCAGCGCCAGATGCTGCTGAATGACGTCGCCGTCCTTTTCCAGCGTGTTCGGATCTTCGCCGAACGCGAGCGCGCTCGTCACATCGACGGTGAAGCGCTTGAGATCCTCGATCATGTCGACAATGCGCCCATCGCGCGCGGCCGCTTCCCAGCGCCGCCGCAGCCGGTCGGTGATGGCGGCGAGGGTCGGATAGAACGCCTTGATGTGCGGAATGGAGAGCGCCTGCATCACGAGGCGGCGTTGCGGCAGCCATGCCTCGCCTTCGACCGAAAACAGCCCGTTGCAGCCGAATTCCTTCAGCACCGCTTCGATCGGCTCGTAACGCCGATAGCGATGCGGCCGCTCGCGCATCACCGCATGGCTCAGTTCGATGTCCGACCACACCGTCACCGGCGTGCGGCCGAGACGAAAAAGATACGGCGTGCCGAGTTCCGCGGCCCAGCGTTCCAGCGTGAGATGGTGCGTGGCGGGCGCAAGCTGATGCAGGTTGCCGATGAGCGGCAGGCCGCGCGGCGACGGCAAGTCGTTGAGTTCACGCGCGGGAGCGATGGCGGTCGCGGCTGTCATGATCGGCCTCGGAACGGGCTTGATCTGCAAAGCATAGTGCAGACGCGACGCGTCGAACCGGGAATTGCGCGCGAGCGCGGCGCGACCGCTCAGCGCGCCGTGGCGCCGCGCTTCGTCTTCTTGCCCGCGACCGCTTGATCATCGCGCGGCTCAGGTTTCGGTTCGGAACGTTTGAAGTACGGCGAGCTCAACGTCGCAGCGCCCATATCGGACGCGGCCTCCAGCAACGCGGGCGCGAGTTCCTTAAGACGCGCGTCGGGCAGACGGCTCGTCGGCCCCGCGAGGCTCACCACGCCCACGACCACGCCCGTCACCGGATGATGAATCGGCGCGGCCATCGACGTCATGCCGGCTTCGTAGGTCTCGCTCGCGATACCGTAGCCGCGCTTTCGCGCCGCGTGCAGGTCTGACAGAAACTGCTGGATCGTCCTCGGCGCCTTCGGGCCGCCTTGCCCCGGCTTGCCGAGGCCGCCCTGCTTCGCGACGAGCGCGAGCGCCTCTTCATCCGACAGCGACGACAGCCACGCCTGCCCGCTCGCCGTGCAATGCAGCGGCGGCTGGCTGCCCATGTCCGGGTCGTAGCGCAGGCCGGACTTGGCGCCCTGCGCCTTGCCGACGAACGTGATGTGATCGTCCTCGACCACGCCGAGCCGCGCCAGTTCGCCCGAGGCCGCCGCGAGCCGGTCCAGCACCGGCTGCGAGACATCGAGCACGCCTCCCGTCGACAAGTAGATCAGCGCGAGCGACACGAGCTTGAGCGCAAGCATGTACTCGCCGTGATCCTCGTCCTGACGGACATAGCCTTCATCGATCAGCATGGCGAGCAGCCGGTGCGTGCCGCTGCGCGGAATGTTGAGCGTATCCGCGATGGTGGCGAGCGGCATGCGCCCGCCGTTCCTGGCGAGCAGCTCGATGATGGCCAGCGCGCGCTCCAGATTTCCTGCCATGTTCCGTTCTCTTCATGTTGCGATTGCGAATGAGAACACGATTCCAGCCCGGAATTCAACCATACGTTCCGGCGAGCACGGCAAGCGTGGCCTCACGCAGCCGCGTCGCACGTTGCAGCGCGCTTGCCGTCTTCGACCACTCCTGCATCGGCGCTTCGATGGAGAGCGGCAAATCGTCCGGCAGCGCGCGAAGGATGCTCGCGAGATCGATGCCGCCTTCGCCCGGAATCATGCGCGCGCATCGCGCCTGATACAGCAGCGTCTCGACATCCGCCGGGCGCGCGGCGGGCGCGTCGCAGAACTGCAGATAACCGAAGTATTCGCGCGGCAACGCGCGCAGCGTTTCGACCGACGAGTTCGTGCGGTCGAAGTGAATCGGATCGACGATCAGCCCCGTGTTCGCGCGCCGTGCCGCCTTTACGATGCGCGCGCCCTGCACGATGTCCTTCACGTCCGTCCACGGCATCGGTTCCAGCGAAGGCGCGAGGTCGTATGGCCGCGCGATGTCGCAAAGCTGCGCGAGTCTGTCTGCCGTGCGCGCCTCGTCGGGATCGTTGCCCGCGACGAGCACATAGCGCGCGCCGAGTTGCGCGGCCGTGTCGAGCATCGGCTCGTAGGCGGTCACGTCGGTGTCCGGTTTCAGCCGCAGAATTTCGGTATCGAGCACGCCGATGCCCGTGTCCTTGAGCGCCGCGAGCGTTTCGCGCAGAAGCGGCGTCGCACCGATGATCTCGTGCCGGACCTCCGTCTCCGTCGCGGGCAGAATCCGCAAGCCGACGAAGTCGTAGCCCGCCTTGGCGGCGCATTCGACCATCTGCGGCGGCGTCAACTCCAGCACCGTCAGTGCGGACAGCGATAGTTTGCGTGTGCGCATCGTCGCTCCTTCAGCGCAGCGGCGAGAACGGCGCGGGCACGTAGATGGTGGCTTCCATCGTCGTCAGATGCGCCGGTCCGCCCTTCGGCGGCCAGATCCCGTCCTTCACCGCTTCGGCGCGGATGCGCGAGCGCTCGTCCACGCTCTTGTACGGCCAGATGTTCAGGAAGCGCGGCACGGCGCCGTCGAGCGCGTACATCGCGCCGATCAGCGGCGAGCGTTGCGTGCGCTCGGGTACCGCGTTCTGCCACGCGTCGATGGTGTGCTGAAGGCTCGCCAGTTTCGTGCCGTAGACGCGCATCTCGTAGATGCCGCCATGCTCCGCGGGCTGAATCGGCGGGAGAAACGGAAAGAGCGCATAGCTGTTCACTTCCACATCAACGATAAATTCGCCGCAGCCGAACGGGTTGCCTTCGAGCAAAAGCCGTCGTCGTTCCGCAATCAGCGCCGTCTCGGATGCGAACCCGCGCAGCACCATCACCTTGCCGAGCTCGCCGATATCCGAGTACCAGCAGCCGAGCAGCGTCGAGCCGGGTTGATTGCCGCTCGCCGTGATGCGCTCGAAAACCTGCGCGTTCGTGCCGATTTTCACGGTCAGCGTCACTGTGTCGTACAGAGTCATTGCAGCGTCCTTGCTTCGTTGGATAGAGATTCGTCGGCGGCAGCTTCCTCGCCCGAAAGCTGCGCGAGTTCGCGCCCTGCGAGATAGCCGAAGGTCATGGCGGGACCGAGCGTGATGCCGCCCGCCGGATAGTGGCCGCCCATCATGCTGGCTGCGTCGTTGCCGACGGCAAACAGGCCCGGAACCGGCGCGTGCCGTGCGTCGAGCACGCGGGCGCGGGCGTCGGTCGCGAGGCCCGCGAAGGTGCCGAGGCTGCCGGGCAGCACTTTGACCGCGTGAAACGGGCCGTCGAGAATCGGCGCGACGCACGGATTCGGCCGGTGCGATGCATCGCCCTGCATGCGGTTGTAGGGCGTCGAGCCGCGCCCGAACGCCGGATCGCGGCCTTGCGCGGCGTGGGCGTTGTAGGCGGCGATGGTTTCGCGCAAGCCGTGCGCGTCGATGCCGCAACGTTCCGCCAGCGCGTCGAGCGTCGGCGCGCTTTGCAGATAGCCGGAGCGTTCATACGCCGCGAGCGGAAACGGATACGGCTTCGCGAAGCCGAGCCCGTAACGCCGCTGGAACCGGTGATCGCAGACGAGCCACGCACACACCTCGTCACTGGCGGGCGTGGCGCGCAGCAGCGCGTCGATAAAGTCGTAATAGGACGACGCCTCGTTCACGAAGCGCGTGCCGTCGGGCCTCACCGCGATCACGCCCGGCTTGCCGCGCTCGATCAGATGCGGGAAAGCGACCGGCTCGCCGTCGGGCTTCGGAACGAGCGACACCGGCGCCCACGCGGCGGGCGCTTGGCCGGCGGCATCGAAATGCGCGCCGGCCGCTTCGCCGATGCGGATTCCATCGCCCGTATTGCTGCGCGGCGCCGCCGACCAGTGTTCTTTGCCCGTTGGCGTGTACGAGAATGTCTGCGCGCGGCGGGCCACATCGTGCGGATAGCCGCCGCAGGCGAGCACGACGCCGCGCCGCGCGTCGATCCGATGCAAGACCCCTTCGATTTCTACATGCGCGCCAGTGACGCGGTCGCCGTCCCGCAAGAGTTCCATGGCCTTCGCCCGCGTTCTCAGTTGCACGCCGCGATCCGCCGCGGATTTCAGCAGCCGCGCAACGAGCGCATTACCGTTTACGAGATGCATCGACCGACCATGGCGCAGCTTGTGCGCGGCGAACATGGCGAGACGTCTCGCGACGTGCCACGCGGACCGAACCGAGCGCGTCGCGTTCAGAAAATGCGCGAGGTCTTGCCCCGATGCGATCGCCATCCCGTTGACCGTCATTTCCGCGAGCGGCGGGCGCAGCTTGCCGATGAGCGCGCCGAGTTCGCGGCCATCGAACGGCATCGCGCAGACGGAACGCCCGCCCGTCGCCGCGCCGTGCGTCGTGTGAAAGTCGGGAATGCGGTTGCCGTCGATGAAACGCATCGACGTGTTCGTCTCGAAGAAGTCAATCATGCGCGGACCGTGCTCGATGAGCGCGGCAGCTTTTGCGGCGTCGAAGTGCGCGCCCAGTTCGCTTTGCAGATAAGCGCGCGGCGCGTCCGCCTGTTCGACGATGCCCGCGCGCACCGCGAGCGGATTGTGCGGAATCCACATCCAGCCGCCGGACCACGCGGTCGTACCGCCGAACACGTCTTCCTTCTCGCAGACGATGACCGAGAGGCCGAGCGTCGCGGCCGTGACCGCCGTGGAAAGACCGCCCGCGCCGGAGCCGAGCACGAGCACGTCGCATTGCAGCACGGGCGGCACATCCGACGGAGAATCGCTTCGTGTCAACATGCGGGGCTCGTCGTGTCGTTCGCGCGGCTGTGCGCAGTGCTCGAAGCGGTTCGTTGGACGCGCGCCGCCGCGTGCCGTCCGGCGAGATACGCGAACGCAAGTCCCGGCCCGAGCGTGATGCCCGGCCCCGGATAGACGCCGCCCATCACGGATTGCATGTCGTTGCCCACCGCATACAAACCGCCGATCGGCTGGTCGTCGCGGTCGAGCACGCGCGCGTGCGTATCGGTGACGAGGCCCGTCGCCGCGCCGATGTCGCCCGGATAGAGCCGCACCGCGTAGAACGGCGCGCGCTCGATCGGCCCGAGACACGGATTCGGGCCGGTCCAGCTGGCGTCGCCGTTCGCGCGTTGATAGTCGGTGGTGCCGCGATGAAACTCCGCATCGACGCCCGTTCGCGCATAGCGGTTCATGCGCGATACGCTCTTCGCGAGCCGCACCGCGTCGATGCAGAGCTTTCCGGCCAGTGCGTCGAGCGTGCTGGCCTGCGTCAGATAGCCGTCTGCGAGGAACGGCGCGAGTCCTTTGCCGCCCGGACGCACCATGCCGAGACCATACTTGCGCAATCCTTCGGTATCCGTAATGAGATACGCGGGCACGGAAGGCGTCGTGCGGTTGGCTTCCTGCATCGCGATGCCGAAGAGGTGATACGACGTGCTTTCGTTCAGAAAACGCTCGCCGTTTTGATCGACGACGATCATGCCCGGCTTGCCGCGATCCATCAGGAAGTGCGGGAACACGGCGGTCGTCCCGTCCGCCCTCTTGCGCACCGACACCGGCGCCCAGAATGCGTGCGACATGGCGCCTTCGCCGAAGCGCGCGCCTGCTTCGAGCGCAAGATCCTGCGCGCGGCCCGTGTGACCCGGCGCGCCCGGACACCACGCGGGATCGGCGCCCGGCAACATCGCGGCGCGACGCGAGGCGTGGCGATTGAAGCCGCCGCTTGCGAGGATCACGCCGCCCGTCACCGCAACGCGCCGCCGTGTGCCGCTTTGCATGAGCGTCACGCCTTCGATGCCGCCCGCGCCCGTGTGCAGCGCCTCGACGCTCGTGCGCGTGAGCAGCGTGACGCCGCGCTGAAGCAGCGAATAGAGCAGGCGGCCGATCAGCGCATTGCCCATCACGAGACGCGTGCCGCGCGGCGCGCTCATGCGGTCGCGCGCATGACGCGCGAGCAGCTTCGCGGCGTGTCTGAAGGAAGCGAACGACTTCGTCATTTTCAGCAGATGCGCGACGTCGTCCCGGTCCACCATCATGCCGCCGAGCACGGTGAATTCGGGAATCGGCGCGCGAATCAGTGCGAATGCGGCGCCGAGCTTGCGTCCGTCGAAAGGCAAGGGTTCCAACGCGCGGCCGCACAGCGTGGAGCCTTCCAGTTCGGACAAATAGTCCGGATGGAACGGGCGCGCCCGGTACTTCACGTCCGAGTTCGCTTCGATATGCGCGACCGCTTTTGGGCCGGCATCGAGAAACGCGCGGCGCATCGCGGCGCGGCTGCGCTCACCGACCGCGCGATCCAGAAAGCCCTCGGCGTTCGCGGACGAATCGGCGGGATTAACCGCTGCCATGTGCATCGACGCGGGAATCCACGTTGTGCCCGCGGAGTATGCGGTGGTCCCACCGACGTATTCCGTGCTTTCGACGAGCAGCACGCGGGCGCCTTCGATGGCGGCGAAGAGTGCCGCCGACATGCCCGCCCCGCCCGCGCCGATGACGACGACATCGAACGTTTCGTTATCGCTGAGATCGCTTGATGCCCGGTTCATTTGCGTCGCCTCGGAATTATCTTCGAATGTGGAATCCTATTCCAAAGTAGCGACGACCACCAAGCGTTTTCTGCGCTGTAGGCTCATTCGTCCGGCGCGACCGCCCTCCGCTCCCTCGCCGACCGATGCACCGCCAGCGTCGCGGCCAACGTGCGCGCCCCGTCTTCGCCTGAGCAAACCGGAGTCTCGTTGCCGTCGATGACCGCCGCGAAATGACGCAATTGCTCGTGATACGGATCGCTGAAGTGCGGCGCGGTGCGCTCGACGGTCAGCGGGTCGTGCCATCCCTTCGCAGCGCGGTACTCCCAGACCTCGAGCAACGGCAGCGTCAGCGATGCATCGGTGCCCGAAATGAAGTGCGTATTCACGTTCTGCCGCGGATAATGCGCCGCCTCGCCCGCCGCGAGATCCCAGTTCCACGGCGCCACCGTGCAATCCGACACGGTCAGCGTGCCGAGCGCGCCGTTCTCGAACCGCAGCAGCACGGCGGCCGTGTCTTCCACTTCGTAGCCGCGCACGCGGTTCGACGTCAACGCCTGCACCTCTGCGATCTCGCCCAGCAGAAAGCGCATCATGTCGATGTCGTGGATCAGATTGATGAGCACGGGTCCGCCACCCGGCTTTCTGCGCCAGTCGAGTTCGAAATAAGGTTCCGGCTTGTAGAACGTCGCAAGTGCGTTCGTGGACACAGGCTGACCGAGCCGTCCGCTCTGCACGATCTCCCGAGCGCGCTTGAGGATCGGGCTATGCCGGCGCTGATGTCCGACGACGAGCGGCACGTCCGCACGCCGCGCGGCATCGACGAGCTGGCGCGCCTGCTCCACGGTATCGGTAATCGGCTTTTCGACGAGCGCCGGCACACGCCGCGCGATGCACGCGAGCCCCGCTTCGAGATGCGCCGCGTTGGGCGTCGCGACGATGACGCCATCGGGATGCACGGCATCGAGCATCGCATCGATGCTTTCGAACCAGCGCGCGCCGTGGGTCTGCGCGACCGCTTGCGATGCGGGCGACGGGTCCGCCACGGCCACCACTTCGCAATCAGGATGCAGCTGCGCGCGCTCCATATGCATGCGTCCGATGGCGCCCGCTCCGGCTATTGCCAGACGTTTTCTGTTCATCGCGAACTTCTCCAGTGTTGAGGTGGGATGAAAAACCGACCGTTAGTTGCTTCCTAAGAAATATGCATTTGTTGAATGCTATTCCATTTTCAACTACAGTTCGACAACCGCGATTTACTCTTCTCACATCCTCGCTCGCGCTCACCACGACGCGACGCCACATCGGAGGCAATCGACGCATGGCGCAGGACACATCTTTTTCCGCATCGCTCGATGCAGGCTTGAACGGCGCAACCCGCGTGTATTTCATCGTCGGCGATCCGATTGCGCAGGTGCGCTCGCCGTCCGGCGTGACAGCGGCCATGCGCGCGACCGGTCGCGACGCGATCGTCATTCCGGCGCATGTCGCCCCGGCTGACCTCGATGCGTTCTTCGCCGGCGTCACGCCGATGCAGAACGTCGACGGCATCATCATCACCGTGCCGCACAAGTTCAGCGCGGCGCAGTACTGCCGGACGCTCACCGGCGAATCCGAATTTCTCGGCGCGACCAACATGCTCAGGCGCAATGCCGACGGCACATGGCACGGCGGCATGTCCGACGGCGTCGGCATGGTCGCGGCGCTCGCGGATGCCGGCTGCAGGCCGGCCGGGAAGCGCGCGCTCTTGATCGGCGCGGGCGGCGCAGGCTCGGCAATCGGACATGCGCTCGTCGAGGCGGGCGTGGCGTCGCTCGCCATTCGCGACTTCGATGCCGCGCGCACGAGCGCGCTCGTCTCGCGGCTCGCGTCGCTTGGACGCGGCGCGGTGAACATCGCTGACGACGCCGACGCCGACGCGCAGGCGTACGACATCGTCGTCAATGCGTCGCCAGCGGGCATGCGTCCGGGCGATCCGCTGCCCATCGACGTATCGCGCCTCGCGCCCAAGACATTCATCGGCGATGTCGTGACCAAGCCGCCGATCACGCCGTTCATCGAGGCGGCGCGCGCGCGGGGCTGCCCGACCGTCACCGGCACGCAGATGTTCGGCCGCGTCTGCGATGCAATGGTGGAATTCCTGCTGAAGGACTAAACCGCCCGCGAGGGGATCGGATTAGTCCGCTTCAAATGGCCCGCGCGCTATTGCACCATGCCGCGGCGCGTGCGCCTTCCTCAGCCGCGCATGCCGGCTGCCGGCGCAACATCGGCTCGCCGCCCTCTCATGGGCGGCATTTTTTTGCGCGATGCTTCGCCGCTAAGCGGGCACGGGACGCTTGCCGTCCATCGAGGGTGACTCAAGCTCCCATCAAGGCTGCAATGAATTCGTATCAACGCATGTTCAAACGTCCGGCGCTGGCAGGCGCCGCCGCCATCGCGTGCGCGCTCCTCGCGGCGTGCGCAACCGGTCCCGGCGCATCGGGCGCGCTTCCGGCCGATGCCCGGCTCGCCAATGGCCGCATCGCGGACAAGCAGTATCTGACGACCGTGACGACAGGCGCGGCATCGTCCTCGGGGCCGTCGGTCGGCGTGGGCGGAGGCGGCGTCGGTGGCGGCGGCTGGAGTGGCATCGGCGCGGGCGCGGGATTGAGCTTCGATCTGACGAGCCTCTTCGACAAGACTCCCGAGCAGACGGCGAAGGTATATCGCTATGGCGTGCAGATGCGCGACGGCGGCAAACGGCAGATCGACAGCACGCTCGACGTCCAGCCGGGCGCATGCGTCACGACGATCGATTCCGCGCAGCCTGGCTATCCGCGCATGATGCCGTCGAGCGAATGCTGAAACGCGCGACGCACGCGTTTCGCGTCGGATAAGCCCAAGTCGGTGGCGCACGCCGGATCGTATGCGCGAATCACCATAATCCGGCGAACGCGAAACGCACTGCTTCCAAATGCCGGTTGAGACGGCCGCCGCCCCTTGCGATACTCACCTGCATCCAGTTGTCTCCTCACGCGTCCGTTCCCCCGCATGGGACAGTCTCGCAACGGACGCGCTCTCGCCGCCTACCCCGGGCGGCTTTTTTTTACCCCGCCGCCCCGAAACCGCCCGTGCAACGAAAAACGGGCGACGTTCACCGAACGCCACCCGTTTGCCTAGATGCCGCTTCGCGCGGCCCTTGTCGCTTATCGCTTATTGCGGCTCATACCACGAGTACGTGGCGAGCGAGCTGACCGGCGAGCCGATCTGGAACGTGATGTCCCGATGCGAGGTCAGCACGATATCGCGCGGATCGCCCAGATAGCGCCGGGAATCGCCGTTGTCGTTGATGTAGACCACGACGTTGCCCGTGATGCCCGCGACGTTCGTCGTCGTCAGCGGCTGGCCCCAGATATCGAAGAACTGCCCGAGCGTGTAGGTCTTCGCGGTCGGCGTTTCGATATGGATGATGCCGGTCTGATCGTGCGTGTGCATCTCGTAGTTGCAGGTTCCCGGAAGCCCGATCTGCTGCGGGAACTGCAGCCACTGGCCGTCCTTGAAGATCGCGACGTGCGAATGCACGTGGAACGTCTCGGCCATGCCCGAGGCGCAGGTCACGCCGTCGATCGTTGCGCCCGTCGCGCTGCCGCCCGTCGGCCAGGCAGCCGTCGTGCCGACGACTCCGCCGTACACCAGCGTGGTCGGATGCGCGGTGTCGAACGGCGGCGGATCGATCCACGTGTAGGTCGGAATCTGCGCGGGCGGCGTGCCGATGGCAAGCGTCACTTCGCCATGCTGCGGCAAGACCAGGCTCGCGAGATCACCCGTGTATTGCTGGAGCGCGCCGCCCGTGTTCACCCATGCCGTGACCGTGCCCGTGATGCCCGCGACGTTCGTCGAAGAAAGCGGCTGGCCCCACACCGCGAAGAACTGACCGAGCGTGTAGGTCGTGTTGCTCGTCACGTCCATGCGGATCTTGCCGGTGTTGTCGTCCGTATGCACCGGATAGACGCAGCCCGTCTCGAGCGCGTTCGTCGGCGCGACCGTGCCGATATTCGCGGGCAGCGCCAGCTGCTTGCCGTTCTGATAAATCGACAGATGCGAGTAGCTGTACGTATTGCCCGCGACCGTGCAGTTCAGCCCGCTGACCTGCTGACCGGTGCTCGTCGGCGAGGCGTCCGACCATTGCGTCGCGCCCAGCGCTGTCCCGTCGACGACTTGCGTCGCGGCGGCAAGCGTCGGCGTCGCGTTGGTAGAACCGCCCGACGACGAGCTTCCGCTGCCGGTCGTGGTCGTGCCCGCGCCGTTCGAACTGGTTCCGCCGCCACCGCCGCCGCAACTCGCGAGTAAAACTAACGCGGCTGCCGAAGCGACTGCGCCAATCCAATGAGTATGTTTTCCTTCCATGTCTCAACTCCGCCTATCGTTAAATGAATTCGTTGCGGCATGCGTTTAAGAGCACAACGCTTCGCGATGGCATGCGCGTGCATGCCTTCTCTGCGTGAATCGAGCATCGACAAAACGTCGCGAACAATACGAGACCGGGCGAAACGAGGGTTTCGCTCGGGGCGCTGGTCTCTGCGCGCAAGTTTTGCCGTATGGCTTTTGCATGCGGTCGAATGAGCCCGTTGCATGCACTGGCCACAGAATGACGCCCTGACGGGGCGCTATTTGTAGTTACTCGAGACGTCCGAGTAAGTGAGAAGCGTGTACCGGCGAATCGAGTAAATCGCCGGTGAGACGAAGCGTAACGTTCAAGCCTAATTGCCGCAAGTGGAATTGTCGGTGCATTCGGCACGCGCGGATAATCGCACGGCTTTAGTCATTCAAATAACTAGACAAATCGAATTGGGAAGACAAAATAAAGTATTAATCCGCAATGTCGCGGCTTACGCGAATTGACATTGGCGGACCCCGCGTGAAAGCATCCAACGCGCACTGCCCCGTCCATTGCGCCGCTCTTTATAGGAGTGCTCCACATGATCTTCCACGCATCCATCCCCGCGCGCGATCCTCAGCACGTCGCGCATGTGCTTGCCGAACTCTGGGACGGCTTCGCCGCGCCCTTCTCTCCGTTCCCTGATGCGTGGATGGCCGTCGCGGGCGATGACCGCGGCAGCATCATCGAGGTGTACCCGAGCGATCGCGTGATCACGCCCGGCGGCGGACACGAGACGAGCGTGAGCTACGGCGCGGGCACCGTCGAGCGGCCGCAGTACAGCGCGTTCCATATGGCCATTGCGACGCCGCACAGTGCCGCTGAAGTGCTGGCGATCGGCGAGCGCGAAGGCTGGCGCGCGGTGCGTTGCACGCGCGGCGACCATTTCTTCGACGTGATCGAGTTCTGGATCGAGAACGGCACGATGCTGGAATTCCTTACGCCCGACATGCAGGCGCAGTATCTCGCCTTCGCGACGCCCGAGAACTTCAGAGCGATGGCGGCAGCGGCCACCGCCTGAATCGTTCAGCGCGCGTTGGCGGGCGCGCTACCGCTCACGCGAATGGCGGGAAAGCGGTCGGTGGGCTTGGCGATCTCGTCCTGCGACGCCACGATCTCCAGTTCGTAGCGGCCCGCGTCGTAGGTCGCTTTCACGACGGCGTTGACCGCCGCGAGCGTGTGTTCGAGCGCGTTACGGAGCGAATCGCCGAGCAGCGTGCGCGCGACGAACACCGCGCTCGTCAGATCGCCGACACCGACCGGCTGCCGTGCAAACGGATACAGCGGCCGTTGCGCGAACCACGCCTCCTTCGCGGTGACGGCAAGCATGTTGAACGTATCGGCGCGGCTGTTGCGATCGAGCAGATGTTTGACGAGCACAGTGCGCGGCCCACGCGCGATGACTTCGCGGCAGGCATCGACGGCTTCCTCCACGTTCTCGATGGTGCGGCCGGTGAGCTTTTGCAGCTCGTTGTGATTCGGCATGATCGCATCGGCCACTTCGGGCATCGTCGTCACCAGAAAATCTTCGATGCCGGGCGCCACCGTGCAGCCGCCCTCGACGCCCATCACCGGATCGCAGAAATAGAGCGCGCGCGGGTTGACCGCCTTCACCAGCTTGACGATCTCGACGACCGCCCGGCCCTGCTCCGTCGCGCCGAGATAACCGGAGAGCACCGCGTTGCAGCGCGCCAATACGCCGATCGCCCCGATGCCTTCGATCACGCTCTGAAGCTCCTCGGCATCCACGACGCCGCCGGTCCAGCGGCCGTACTGCGTGTGATTGGAGAACTGCACGGTGTTGAGCGGCCAGACATTGACGCCGAGCCGCCGCATGGGAAAGACCGCCGCGCTATTGCCCGCGTGTCCGAAAACGACGTGCGACTGGATACTCAGGACATTGTTCATGTTGTCATTCCGGGCTTGCGTGAGAGCGGTCAGAGCCGATTCGCGGGACGTTCTGTATTGTGCCGCGCCAATGCACCGTGCGGCATCGCGTGCTCGGTTATAAGGTGCGCCGCCGCATTTTGTCCAGTCCCGCGCATGTCACAGCGCGACGGGACGACGCAACGTCGCAGTCGTGCGCGCTTCGGCATGCGCCTTGCTAGATGCGCTCGGCGACCCACGCCTGCCGTGAACAAAAAATCGAACGGAGGCAGCACACGAATTCGACCGCGCGCCGATAATGCAACGAACATGAACGCGCGCACCGTCCAAAGCAGCGGCCGCCACCCACGAGGAAGAAGCACCGCACGACATCCCACACGACATCAACAGACGCAGGTCATATCAGGAGCCGACATGGAGACGCCGTCAAAGAATCGCACCGACTTGCAGAAGTCCACCCTCGCAATCGTCCTCGCCGGCGGGCGCGGCACGCGTCTCGGGCCGCTCACGGACAAGCGGGTCAAACCCGCGGTCCACTTCGGCGGCAAATACCGCATCATCGACTTTGCGTTGTCCAATTGCCTCAACTCGGGTATCCGACGCATCGCGGTCGTCACGCAGTACAAAGCGCATTCGCTCTTGCGCCATCTTCAGCGCGGCTGGGGTTTCCTGCGCGGCGAGTTCAACGAGTTCATCGACATCTGGCCGGCGCAGCAGCGCGTGGATTCGAGCTGGTATCGCGGCACAGCCGATGCCGTGTTCCAGAACCTCGACATCATCCGTTCCATTGCGCCGGAGTTCATCATCGTGCTGGCGGGCGATCACGTCTACAAGATGGATTACACGCGCATGGTGCTCGACCATGTTGAGAGCGGCGCGGACTGCACGGTCGGCTGCATCGAAGTGCCGCGCATGGAGGCGACGGCCTTCGGCGTGATGCACGTGGACGAAAACCGCCGCGTCACCGCTTTTCTGGAGAAGCCCGCCGATCCGCCCGCGATGCCCGGCAAGCCCGACATCGCGCTCGCGAGCATGGGCATCTACGTCTTCAGCGCGAAGTATCTGTATCAGCTGCTCGAAGAGAACATCGCCGCGTCGAGCACGGATCACGATTTCGGCAAGGACATCATTCCGCGCGTCGTGACGAGCGGCCGGGCGATCGCGCATCCGTTCGGCATGTCCTGCGTCACGTCCGACAACGATCCGAACGCGCCCGCCTATTGGCGCGATGTCGGCACCGTCGACGCGTATTGGGCGGCGAACCTCGATCTGGCTTCCACCATTCCGCAACTCGACCTCTACGACCGCAATTGGCCGATCTGGACCAATCAGGAACAGTTGCCGCCCGGCAAGTTCGTGCGCGACCTGAACGGCCAGCAAGGCGCCATCACGAATCTGCTGGTGTGCGGCGGCTGCGTGATTTCGGGCTCGCAGGTTTCGAAGTCGGTGTTTTCGTCGGCGGTGCGCGTGCACTCGTTCTGTAACATCAATGAGGCAGTCTTGTTGCCTCAGGTGACGGTGGGGCCGAGTTGCCGATTGCAGCGCGTGGTGATCGACCGGGGTTGCACGGTGCCCGAAGGACTCGTGATCGGCGAAGACCCGGACGAAGACGCCGCGCGGTTCTTCCGCACGGACTCGGGCGTCACGCTCGTCACACGCGAGGCGCTCGCGCGGCTCGGGTCGCGTTGATCGCCACGCCGCGCCTGGGCGGGCGTGCCGCTCGCCCGAAAAAGAAGTCAATCGATAACCGACGGGAGCGCCGATGACCGTATGCGTGCTGCATGCCGCAGCAGAGATGTTTCCGCTTCTGAAAACCGGCGGCCTCGCCGATGTCGTCGGCGCGTTGCCGCCGGCGCAATCGCAACTTGGCGCGGACGTGCGCGTCCTGCTGCCGGGCTTTCCCGCAGTGCTCGCAGGCCTGACCGATATTCAGCCGGTCGCCAGTCTTGGCGCGGCCTTCGGCGCCGACGACGTGCGGCTCGAACGCGGCGTGTTGCAGCCACACGGCGTCGTGGTCTACGTCGTGCGCGCCGATCAGTTCTACGACCGTCCGGGCAACCCGTATCTCGATGCGTCGCACAAGCCGTACACGGACAGCGACCGCCGCTTCGCGCTGCTCGGCTGGAGCGCCGCGCGCATCGCGACGGGCGCCGACCCCGCGTGGCGGCCGCATATCGTCCATGCGCACGACTGGCACGCCGGTCTCGCGCCCGCGTATCTGCGCGCGTTCGAGCGTGGCGGCGCGCCGCGCGTGCCGAGCGTGATGACGGTGCACAACCTCGCGTATCAGGGTGTGTTTCCGGCGTCGCAGTTCGGCGCGCTGCAATTGCCGGCCGATTTCTTCGCGGTGGAAGGCGTCGAGTTCTACGGTCAGACTTCGTTTCTGAAGGCCGGTCTGTACTACGCGGACCGCATCACGACCGTCAGCCCGACCTACGCCCGCGAGATTCAGACTCAGGCCCAGGGCGCGGGCCTGCACGGCCTGCTGCAAACGCGCACGCACGATGTCAGCGGCATCCTGAACGGAGTCGACTATACGATCTGGAGCCCCGCAGTCGACGACGCCATTGCCTCGCGCTACACGGCCGCGAAGCCTGCCGGCAAGAGCAAGTGCAAGACGACGCTACAAGAACGCATGGGCCTTGCCCGTGACGAGGACGCGCTGCTCTTCGGCGTCGTCAGCCGCCTCACGGAACAGAAAGGGATCGATTTGCTGCTGTCGGCCGTGCCGGAGATCGTCCAGCGCGGCGGGCAGCTCGTGGTGCTCGGCACCGGCGATCCGGCGCTGGAAACCGGTCTCAAGAACGCCGCAGCGGCGCATCCGGGTGCGGTGGCGGTCGAACTCGGTTTCGACGAGACACTGTCGCATTCGATCATCGCGGGCAGTGACGTCGTGATGGTGCCCTCGCGTTTCGAGCCGTGCGGGCTCACGCAGTTGTACGCGCTCGCCTACGGTTCGCTGCCGCTCGTGCATTGCGTGGGCGGCCTCGCGGACACGGTCGTCGATTGCTCGCTCGAAAATCTCGCCGACGACACCGCGACCGGCTTCGTCTTCGACCGCTTTGAGCGCGCGGGCATTGTCGCCGCGATTCGCCGGGCGTTTGCGCTCAAGGCGCGGCGCACCGAATGGAAGACGGTCGTGAAGCGCGCAATGAGCCAGAACTTCGGCTGGGAGACGGCGGCGCAACGCTACGCCGAGGTGTACCGGCAACTCCTCGGCGCGTGAGAATGCGTCGCATGTCGGGCGCGCACCTTGCTGCCGCCTCTCACCGGATCAACCGACATCAGGAAGGCTCATGCAAAAAGCCCTCGCAGGCCAGATCGCGCTCGTGACCGGCGGCAGTTCCGGCATCGGCGCGGGTGTCGCGAAGGCGCTGGCGGACGCCGGCGCGCACGTCGCGATCAACTATCACTCACACGGCGAGCCGGCTGAAAAGCTGGCCGCCGAAATCACGTCGGCCGGCGGCGAGGCGTTCGCCGTCGGCGCGGACGTCTCCGACGAGAACGCCGTCGACGCCATGTTCGACGCCGTCGTGAAACGCTACGGCACGGTGGATATCGTCGTCGCGAATTCGGGGCTACAGCAGGACGCGAAGTTCGTCGAGATGACGCTCGCGCAGTGGCGCAAGGTCATCGAGACCAATCTCACCGGTCAATTCCTCACGGCGCAGCGCGCGGTACGCGAGTTCCTGCGGCGCGGACCGCGGCCGGTTTCGAAGGCACTGGGCAAGATCATCTGCATGAGTTCGGTGCATGAAGTGATTCCGTGGGCAGGACACGTGAACTACGCTTCCTCCAAAGGCGGCATTCAGATGCTGATGAAATCGCTCGCGCAGGAAGTCGCGCCGCAGCGCATTCGCGTCAATTCCATCGCGCCGGGCGCGATCCGCACGCCGATCAACCAGGACGCCTGGGATTCGAAGGAGGCGCTCGACCGGCTGCTGACGCTCGTGCCGTACGGACGGATCGGCGAAGTCGACGATATCGGGCGCGCGGCCGTCTGGCTCGCTTCCGATGACAGCGATTACGTCGTCGGCACGACGCTGCTCGTCGATGGCGGCATGACGCTGTATCCGGGTTTCGCCGACAACGGCTGACTCACTTATGAAGACAATCGAAGTGGATGTCGCCGTGATCGGCGCGGGCACGGCGGGCATGGCCGCGTTTCGCGCGGCACGCGAGGCGGGCGCGAAGGCCGTGCTCATCGAAGGCGGCGAATTCGGGACGACGTGCGCGCGCGTCGGCTGCATGCCGTCGAAGGTGTTGCTCGCCGCCGCTAACGGACTGCACGATGCCCGCTCGCTCGCGGCGCGCGGCATCGAAGGCACGCATGAGCTCCAGACCGACTCCGCGCGCGTCATGGACTACGTGCGCCGCGAGCGCGACCACTTCGTGCGCGGCGTCATCGAAGAAGTGGATGCGTTTCCCGACGATTGCATCCTTCGCGGACACGCGCGCTTCGCGGCGCCGGGGCGGCTCCGAGTCGGCGACGAGACGACCGTCGCAGCGAAGAGCATCGTCATTGCGACGGGCGCGAAGGCACACCTTCCCGACGAGTTGCACGTGTTCGGCGACAAGCTGATCACGAGCGACGATCTCTTCGAACTGCGCACGCTGCCGAAGCGCATTGCCGTATTCGGCACGGGGCCGCTCTCGCTGGAACTGGGACAGGCGCTCGCGAGACTGTCGGTCGAAGTCTTCATGTTCGGCAAAGGCGGCAGCGTCGCGGCGCTCTCGGACCCGCCCGTACGCGATGCGCTCACGGCGGCGCTCGCCGACGAGTTCTATCTCGACCCGGACGGCGACATCGAACACATGTCGCTGCAAGACGGCCGGCCGACCCTGCGCTTCAAGTCGCGAGACGGCGGCACGCGCACGGAAGCGTTCGACCTCGTGCTCGCCGCGACCGGCCGCGCGCCGAATCTCAAGCCGCTCGCGCTGGAACACGCGGGCATCGAGTTGAACGACAAGGGCGTGCCGCGCTTCGACGAAACGACGATGCAGTGCGGCGACAGCGCGATTTTCATCGCGGGCGACTGCGACGGCACGCGCCCGTGGCTTCAGGACGCCGCCGACGAAGGCAAGCTCGCCGGCGAGAACGCCGCGCGCTTCCCGGACGTGCAGCCGGTCAAGCGCAAGGTTCCGTTTTCGATCGTGTTCTGCGAGCCGCAGGTGGTGATCGTCGGCGCGTCGTACGATTCGCTCGACAAGCAAATGACGGTCACGGGGACGGTCTCGTTCGAGACACAGGGACGCAGCCGCGTGATGCGGCAAAATCGCGGCCTTATGCACATCTACGCCGACGCCAAAACCGGCAAGCTGCGCGGCGCCCAAGGCTGCGGCCCGGCGATGGAACACCTCGGCCATCTGCTCGCGTGGGCGATTCAGCTCGACCTGACGCTCGACGACATGCTGAAGCTGCCGTTCTATCACCCTGTCGTCGAAGAGGGCTTGCGCACGGCGCTGAGAGACGCCAGCGAGAAGTGGTACGCCGAGCGCGCCGCCAAGCTGCCGAATCTGGCGAGCGCGGCGGGCTGTTAGTACGGCGTGTCTCGCAAACGAAGAAGGCCGGCGTGGAAGCCGGCCTGCTTTCTGACGATAACGACCACGCCGCGGATCAGCTTCCGCTCAACCCATATTGCAGCGCGAGATCGAAGCCGAGCACAACCATCGAGCAGAAGAGACCCAGCAGCAGATTCGCCAGCCGGTGGCCCACATCCTTATGCCGCGTCAGCACGGCTCCCGCGAGGAACGCGATTTCCACGATGACCTGCATGGCGAACACGGCGATCATCAGCGCGAACTCGTAGCCCATCGCGTTGAAGTTCATGAAGTTGAAACCGTTCACCGCGACCCAGGAACCCACACGCCAGGCTTCGTATGCCAAAAGCAGCAACGGAAAGAAATAGCTGGCTACATAAGTCGGCATCGTGGCATGCCGCAATTCCATATTCAAATGACGTGTAACTTGCATCGCGTGCTCCTCATCTGATCGCCCGAAGACCGGGCTCGTCGCCTGCATCGGAGGCGCGCGCGACACCGCTTTTCCTGGGGTGGAATAGAACGGCACACGCGCGTCGTGCTTTCAGAATAGGACATTTTTTTGGAAAGCGAATCATCGTAATCCCGATGACTCCGGCGCATAAGGCGCAGCGCGAAGCATTGTGCAGTGCAACTTAATAAAGCAGTTATAGCGAGGGTCAGATTCGGCACGCACGTGCGTGCCGAATTCGCTTACTCATGCTTGCCGTATAGCTTGATGATGCCTGAGAAATCGAGTCCGCCGAAACCTTGCTGACTCATCGATTGATAGAGCTGCTGCGCGATTGCGCCCATGAAAACAGGCTGCTTTGCACCGCGCGCCGCATCGACGGCGAGGCCGAGATCCTTGAGCATCAGGTCCGCACCGAAGCCGCCGCTATAGTCGCGCGATGCCGGCGCAGTCTCGACAATACCCGGATAGGGATTGCACGTATCCGAACTCCAGCAGCGCCCCGTCGAGGTGTTGATGATCGCAGCCAGCTTCGAAGGATCGATGCCCAATGCTTCGCCGAGTTTCATCGCTTCGGCGACGCCGATCATCGAGATGCCGAGCAGCAGGTTGTTGCAGATTTTCGCGATCTGCCCGGTGCCGGTCTCGCCGCAGCGCACCATGTTCTTGCCCATGCCCGATAGCACCGGCCTCAGCGTTTCGAAAAGCGTCTCGTCCGCGCCGACCATGAACGTGAGCGTGCCCGCCTGCGCGCCGACCACGCCGCCGGATACCGGCGCGTCCGCGAACGGATTGCCGTGTGCTGCCGCCGCCTCGCCGATCAGCTTCGCGGTGGCCGGATCGATCGTGCTGCTGTCGATGAGCGGCACGCCCGCGCTCACGCCTGCCAGCACGCCGTCGTCGTTCAGATAAACGGCTTTGACGTGCGGCGCGGCGGGCAGCATCGTGATGACGACTGCCGCGCCTTCCGATGCGGCGCGCGGCGAACTGGCGAGCGTCGCGCCCGCCGTTTTGGCCGCGTCGAGCGCGGACGGCGACAGATCGAAGGCCGTCACCGCGTGCCCTGCCTTCAGCAGATTCGCGGCCATCGGGCCGCCCATGTGACCCAAGCCGATAAAGCCGATTCGCATCGCGTGTCTCCTTCTGGTTATCGGAGCGAAATGGTCGTGTTGACGCCGTCGTTCACGGTGGCGTCGTCGAACCAGCGCGCCGTGACCGTTTTCGTCTGCGTATAGAACTGCACGACCTGCTTGCCGTAGGGCCCGAGATCGCCGAGCTTCGAGCCACGCGAACCCGTGAAGCTGAACGACGGCACCGGCACCGGAATCGGAATGTTGATGCCCACTTGCCCGATGTCGATTTCACTCTGAAACTTGCGCGCCGCCGCGCCGCTTTGCGTAAAGAGACCGACGCCGTTGCCCATCGGATTGCGGTTGACGAGCGCGATGGCGTCGTCGAGCGTAGCCGCTTCCAGCACGCACAGCACCGGCCCGAAAATCTCGGTCCTGTAGATGGCCATGTCGGTGGTCACGTCCGAGAAGACGGTCGGCCCGATGAAGTTGCCGTTCTCGTAGCCGGTCACGCTGATGTCGCGGCCGTCGAGCGCCAGCGTCGCGCCCTCTTCGACGCCCTTCGCGATCATGCCGAGAATGCGCTCCTTCGCCGCGCGCGATACCACCGGTCCGAGGTCCGCGCCCGGCTCCGTACCCGCGTTGACCTTCAGCGAGCGCGCCCGTTCGACGAGATCCGGCAGCCAGTCCTTCGACGCGCCGACGAGCACGACCACCGACGTCGCCATGCAACGCTGGCCGGCCGCGCCGAAGCCCGCGCCGGCCAGCGCGTTGAGCGTCTGCTCCTTGTTCGCGTCCGGGAGCACGACAGCGTGATTCTTCGCGCCCATCATCGACTGGACGCGCTTGCCGTGCTGGCTCGCGAGGTTGTAGACGTGCGTGCCGACAGCAGTGGAGCCGACGAACGACACCGCCTTGATATCCGGATGCATGCAGAGCGCATCGACCACATCTTTGCCGCCGTGCACGACGTTGAGCACGCCCGGCGGCACGCCGGCTTCCATCGCCAGTTCGACCAGTTCCATCGTCGAAAGCGGGTCTTGCTCGGACGGCTTCAGCACGAAGGTGTTGCCGCAGACGATCGCCATCGGGAACATCCAGAGCGGGATCATCGCCGGGAAATTGAACGGCGTGATGCCGGCGCAGACGCCGATGGGCTGGCGCAGCGTGTACGTATCGACGCCGCCCGCGACGTTCTCGGCGAACTCGCCCATTTGCAGCGTGCCGATGCCGCACGCGTGTTCCACCACTTCGAGGCCGCGAAAAATATCGCCTTCCGCGTCCGCGAGCGTCTTGCCTTGCTCGGCGGTGAGCGTCTGCGCGATGCGCTTCATGTTCTGGCGAATCAGGTCCTGAAAGCGGAGCATGAGCCGCATACGCGTGCCGAGCGGCGTCGTGCGCCACGTCTCGAACGCCTTCTGCGCGGCGGTGACGGCGGCGTCGACCTCGTCCGTCGTCGCGAACGGCACGCGGCCGACGACGTCCTGCGTCGCCGGATTGACTATGTCGCGCCATTCGCCCGTTTTCGATTCGACGAACTCGCCGTCGATCAGCAGCCTGGCCGTGCGCACGGACGCGCCGGGGCGAGCACCCTGCGCCGGATGTTCAGCAACGATATTCACGGATGACTCCTGGATTGAAACGATGCGGAAGAAGGAGCGAAGACGCGCGGGCGGGACGCCGTGAAAGCGTCGAGGGGAAAGGCATGTCGTCTCCGTTATAGGTATCGGCCCGCGATTCGGCACTATTCGGCAGGCTCGTGCCTTTGAGTATAGTTATGCAAAAGTCCGCCCTGGCACTAGAAAAACACCCGACCGATATGCAAAAAGGCCCGAAGTTCGACGCCGCGAAACTGAACTGGGACGACCTGCGCTATTTTCTCGAAGTGGCGCGCACGCAGCGCGCGAGCGGCGCGGCCAAACGGCTGGGCGTCGATTACACGACGGTCGCGAGGCGCGTGCGCGCGCTCGAAGACGCGCTCGGCACGCTGCTCTTCGACAAGTCGCGCAGCGGCGGTTTCGTGCTGACCGCCGAGGGCCAGCGCCTGCTCGGTTTCGTCGATGCGATGGAAACGACGGTGCAATCCGCCGCCGAGCAGATCGCCAACTCGGGACACGCGCTGTCGGGTCACGTGCGCGTCGGTTCCACGGAAGGCTTCGGCTGCTTCTTTCTCGCGCCGCATCTCGCGCGCTTTCAGGACGCGCAACCGAACATCTCCATCGACCTGTTGCCGGTGCCGCATTTCGTGAGCCTCTCGAAGCGCGAGGCGGATATCGCCGTGACGCTCGAACGGCCTGAGCAAGGGCAATACGTCTATACCAAGCTCTGCGACTATCGGCTGAAGCTCTACGCGACGCCCGGCTATCTCGACGCACACGCGCCGATCCGCGCGAAAGACAATCTGCGCGAGCATCGCTTCGCGAGCTATATCGACGATCTCGCGTTCAGCCATGAACTGCTGTATCTGGAGCGCGCGGTGCCGGGCGCGGTGTCGCGCTGGCGCAGCACGAGCGCCATCGCGCAGTATCACGCCGCGTTGCAGGGACGCGCGCTCGCCATCCTGCCGTGCTTCATGGCGTCGCCGGATGCGCGGCTCGTGCCGGTGCTGCCCGACGAGATCGTCGTGACGCGCGCCTTCTTTCTGTCGTGTCGCGAAGACCTGCGCCGGCTGAGGCGCATCACCGCCGTCTGGAACTACCTGCGCGCAGCCGCCGAACTCAATCACGCGTTCCTCATGGGCGACGCGCCCGATATCGGATGGGTTGACGTCAAGCCATCCTGAACGCGCTTCGGCGAGCGTTGAACCTTTTTGACGTTGTTAGCGTGGGCAGGTGTTTTAATGCCGATTCCGGCGATGAATCGATTCATCGCGCTGAATTCGTATTAATTTGATTCGCCATCCCGACGAAGTGTCGGCGCACCGGCACCGTGCGGCATAATCGCCGGCCCGTTTTACCGCGCCGTCCGTCGCGGCGCTGCTATTTACGTGAACCGATTGAGCTTTCTCCACATTCAACCCTGTCCGGGCGCGAGCGCCGGCTCACTCGGTGCCGTCCGCTGATGTCGTTCGTCATCTGGTCAAGACGGTCCGTGTCGAGCCAGCGCGTGCGTTTCGTCGAAGCGCGCACGGCCCGCACCATTGCGGTCATCGGACTCATTGCGCTTTTGATCGCCGCGCTTGCGCTGGGCATTGCCATCGGCACGACATTCGCGCGCAGTCATCTCGGCGAAGAGCAGGCGTTCGTGTCGCGCCGCTCTTACGAGATCGAGCAGCTCGGACGGATCGACGCCGATCTCGACTCGCTCGTGCCGCGCGTCGCGGCGCTGTCGGCCCAGATCGGCGAATTGCGCGATTTCGATAACCGGCTGAAGGCCGCGCCCGGCGCAGGGTCGGCCTCCGGCGTGCACGACGTGCCGCCGCTGCCGGACAGCGAAGGCCCGTCGACCTCGCTCGACGGCGCAGGCGGTCCGGAACTGCCGCCGCGTCTTTGCAACGCGGAGCACGCGCAGGACGGCACGCCTTTGCAGCGTCTCAAGAACGCGCAGAAAGTCGTCGGGTGCCTGAGCGACACGCTCTCGCAACTGCAAGGTCAGGCTATTGCGCATTACACCGCGTACATGGCGTTTCCGGGCCGCGATCCCGCCCCCGGCTCGCACTTCGGCTCGCCGTACGGCAACCGCATCGATCCGTTCACCGGTCATGTGAGCTTTCATCCCGGGCTGGATCTGGTCGCGCCGACCGGCACGCCGATTCTCGCAAGCGCGGGCGGGCGCGTGATTCAGGCGGGCGAGCGCAACGGGTACGGCAACGCGGTGGACGTCCGCCACGCCAACGGCATGATCACGCGGTACGGCCATGCGTCGCGCATTCTCGTCACCGAAGGCCAGTACGTCATGCCGGGCGATGAAATTGCCGAAGTCGGCTCGACGGGCCGTTCGACCGGACCGCATCTGCACTTCGAAGTCATCGTCGGCGGCGCGCAGCTCAATCCGAAGCCCTATCTCATGCTCTTCAGGCCGAAACCCAATGCGCAAGGCTGATTCGAACCGGGTGTCGCTCAAGCTGACCCAGCACACGTATTCGCTCACGCCCAAGCGCAGCGCCGCTTACCTGCCGGGCGTGATCGCCGCCATTTGTGCGGTCGGCGCGCTGGTCGCGGCGGGTTACGCGCTGAAGACCTCGCACGAACAGGCGCGCAAGCTCGACGTGTTGTGCGCGCCGCCCGTCTCGGAACAAAAGCTGCGCGACGAGCTGGCCCACGCGCAGTTCGCGCTCGAACAGGAAAAGGCCGCGCGCACCGCGCTCGACCAGCGTGCGGTCCAAAGCGCCGCGCAGATCGAGAGGCTGCAAACGGACCTCGCTTTCTTGAAGAAGCAACGTTGATTTACCGACCGACCGGACACGCCGTTGCGCGTGATCGTCGGCCGCCACCCTTTACCGCATCGCAAGGAATCGCCATGTTTTCATCGAAGAAAGACGCGCAGAGCGTCAAGCCGGCCAAGCTCTCCACCCTGATCGCGCAAAACGTCCACATCTCGGGCGATCTCGAATTCAGCGAAGGCCTGCGCATGGACGGTCAGGTGACAGGCAATGTCAAGGGCCGCCCCGGCGATGAATCGCTGCTCGTCCTGAGCGACCAGGGCGCGATTCACGGCAACGTCAGCGCTTACGACGTCATCATCAACGGCCGGGTGGTCGGCGACGTGACCGTCGCGCATTTCGTCGAGTTGCAGTCGAACGCGCACGTGCACGGCAACATCTACTATCAGAAGCTGCGCATGGACGTCGGCGCGACGGTCGAAGGCAAGCTGACCAAGCTCGACGCGATGCAGTCGAATGTCCCCGCGCTGCCGGTGTCCGAAGTCGTGCCGCAACTCGACTACACGGCAGGCTAAAGACCGCGCGCGCGTGCAAATACACGGCGCGTGGCGCGTCGCGATCCGCTAAGATTTAAGCGATACGGTCCGCGCCCGCGCCCGTCGTTACACCTTGCAAGAGGCGCGTGGCCGATTACATCGACATAACAAGGGCGCCCCATGCTGGTCAATTGCGCGGCTTATCAGAACGGCCGAAAGCTCGCAGACGTACAGATCGACGACATCAACGCGTACCGGGACGTGCCCGACTCGTTCATCTGGGTCGCGCTAAAGGAACCCGGGCCGGGCGAGCTTGCGCACATGGCGCATCAGTTCGGCCTGCATGAACTGGCCATCGAGGACGCGCAGCATGGTCATCAGCGCCCGAAGATCGAAGAGTACGGCGATTCGCTTTTTGCTGTCTTCCATACCGTCGAGTTCGACGAGGAAGGCGAGTTGCTCGTCGGCGAAATCAACGTGTTCGTCGGGCGCAATTACGTGATCTCCGTGCGCAATCGCACGACGCAGGGCTTTCAGGAAGTGCGCAAACGCTGCGAGCGCGAGCCGCAGTTGCTCAAGCACGGCCCGGCGTTCGTGATGTACGCGCTGCTCGACGCCGTCGTCGATCGCTACTTTCCCGTGCTCGAATCACTCGGCAACGCGCTCGACGAAGTGGAAGAGCGCATCTTCGAGCGCAACGGCTCGGCGGCGTCCCGCGAGATCATCGAAGATTTGTATTCGCTCAAGCGCCGCATGACGCTCATGCAGCATCACACGGCGCCGCTGCTCGAAGCCGTGAGCAAGCTGTACGGCGGGCGGCCGCCGGGCGTGTGCGCGGGCATGCAGGAATATTTCCGCGATGTCTACGACCACCTGCTGCGCATCGTGAAGACGATCGAAGGCCGCCGGGAAATGATCGTCACGGCGATTCAGGTGAATCTCGGGCTGATTGCGCTCGCCGAAAGCGAAGTGACCAAGCGCCTCGGCTCCTTCGCCGCGCTCTTCGCCGTGCCGACGATGATCGCCGGCATCTACGGCATGAACTTTCATCGCATACCGGAGCTTGACTGGACGTATGGCTACCCGGCGTGTCTCGGCGTCATGCTGCTGGTCGATATCGTGCTCTTCTGGCGCTTCAAGAAGGCGGGTTGGTTATAATACGGTGCGATGCGATAGACATCGCAAAGAAACATGTACCACTCGCCGGACATCGCGCAAGGAACTTTTGTGCGGTTTCCTCTGTCTAAACGGACTCTGTTGCGAAGCAGTAGCAGTTGTAGGGGGAAGCAGCCCCGTGCCGCGTCAGTACGCTTGCAATTCGGCTCTCTGACCGCATCTGCCAGTCACAGCAGACCCATTCACCGCATCACACCGCACGCCGGCACTCGCGGCATCGCCCTGAATCTCGGTCGAAGCCTCGCAGGGAGCCGGCGTCGCCGTCCCGGTCATGCCGGCCAAGGGCTTGCCGCTCGAAGGCGAGTCCGGTCGTTCCGGCCTATGCCGTCAAGCTCGCCACGAGCCTGAAAGCAAGACGCGGCGCGTTCGTCGTTCGAGCGCACCGAGCCACGCCTGACTTCGCTTCCGACGCGTTGCAGCGGCGATGCCTCCGGCAACGTCGCGTGCCGACAATCGCGAATGCCGTCGCGTGGCGTCGAGCGGCGCGGCACCCCCTATTACTTCAACAGGAGCTCAAATGGCGAAAGAAGAACTGATCGAACTCGACGGTATCGTTGACGAAGTGCTTCCCGACAGCCGCTATCGCGTGACGCTGGACAACGGCGTCGTTGTCGGCGCTTATGCCTCGGGCCGCATGCGCAAGAACCACATCCGCATTCTGGCGGGCGACCGCGTGACGCTGGAAATGTCGGTCTACGACATGACCAAAGGCCGCATCAACTTCCGTCACAAGGACGAACGCGCGAGCGGCGGCGGCGCGGCCCGCGCCCCGATGCGCCGGCGTTAAGCCGTCCGGCACGCCAGCCGAGGCCGGCCGGCGTTCGCCCGAAGTACGCTACAACCCACGCGCCGACAAGAGCGCATTGATCCCCACCGCGAAGCCGTCCTCGTCGTTCGTCGACGAGACGAGGCTCGCGCGTCGTTGCACCGTCTCAGACGCCTGCCCCATCGCAATCGATAGCCCTGCAATCTCGAACATCGCGATATCGTTACTCATGTCGCCGAGCACGGCCACGCGCTCGAGCGGCACGTTCTTGCGCTTCGCGAGTTCGCGCACCACGTCGCCCTTGTTCGCGAGCAGATGCGTGATGTCGAGGTAATAGCTCTGCGAGCGCGCCGCGTTCGCGCGCCCTTCGAGCTGCGTCTGCAGCTGCGCTTCGACGCGTTCGAGCAGCGGCGCATCCGCCGTCGAGCCGACGATCTTGTCGACGGCATCCAGATCCACATCGTCGAAACGCTGCACCAGCACGCCGTCGTAGCCGACCGTGCGCCGTTCGCGCGGCACATACGCGCCGTCGGGATTGGTCAGATACCACACGTCGCCGACGAACACCCACGCATCCACGCCCGCGGACGCGAGCGCTTCCAGCGACGTCTGTACCGCGTCGCGCGGCAGCTTGTGCGCGGCGAGCACTTCCCACGTGCCCGGCTGAACGAGATTGCCGCCGTTATACGACGCATACGGCATGTCGACGCCGAGCGTCTCCACGATATAGCGCATACCCGCGCCGGGCCGACTGCTCGCGACCGTGAACTCGACGCCCGCTTGCCGCAGACGCCGCACCGCCTCTTTCGCGGCCTCGCTGATCGACTTGTCGGTGTGGAGCAGCGTGCCGTCGCAGTCCGAGACGACGAGCTGCACCTGCGCGAGCGCTTCGAGCGCGGCGGCGCCGTCGCCGTTCACGCTGTGCAAACCGAATTGGCCATTGGCATTCATGTAGGCGCTCCTTCGCGCTGATTGAAGTCGGAGAGTTGGCGAGTCTCGCGAACGGAGCGCGGATGCCACAGCTTCGCGCCGCCCTCGATGCCCGCCGCGTTCGATACGACCGCCACGTTCGGCGGCAGCTCGAAATTCAGGTGCGCGGCGTTGCCGCCGCCGATCCACAGCTTGTCGTAGTTGACGAGCGTGTCGAGAATGGCGATCACCTTTTCGACGCGCCGGTTCCAGCGCTTGCTGCCGGCCTTCTCGCGCGCCGCGTTGCCGATGTATTCGTCGTAGGTACGGCTCTTCGACACCGGGTGATGCGCGAGTTCCAGATGCGGCATCAGTTCGCCGTCGCGAAAGAGCGCGGTTCCAGCGCCCGTGCCGAGCGTCAGCACGAACTCAATACCGTGCCCTTGTATGGCCGCGAGCCCCTGCATTTCGGCATCGTTGATCATGCGCGCGGGCATGCCGCCGAGACGCTGCGAGATCATGTCCGCGAGCGGCACGCGCTGCCAGTATTTGTTGCCGAGATTCGGCGCGGTCAGCACGACGTTATCGCGCACGACGCCCGGAAAGCCGATGGAAATATGCGTCGGCGGCTCCGCGAGCGCCGGCTGCACGAGCGAGATGATCGCATCGACGACCGCGTCGGGCGTCGCGGGCTTGGGCGTCGGCACGCGCAGCCGTTCGGTCTTCATCTCGCCGTCTTCGGACAGCACCGCAGCCTTCAACCCCGTCCCGCCGATGTCGATGGCGAGTATGCGATCCGCCTTCACCGCGCCCTTCGCGGTGGTCACGCGTTTTCTTTGCTTCGTTCTGGTTTCCGTGCTCACGCTTGTCATTGTTGGTGTCCCGGGGTGTCAGTTCTTCTTGCGGTTATCGGTCAGCGGACGCCACGTGCGGCCATCCTCGGCCAAAAGGCGATCCGCTTCCTGCGGTCCGTCGCTGCCCGCCGCGTAGCCATGCACGGGCAAGTCGCCGTCCGGATGCAGCACGCTATCCACCACCGCCCATGCCGTCTCGATGCTGTCGGCACGCTGAAAGAGCGTTTCGTCGCCGAGCATGCAGTCGTAGAGCAGCGTCTCGTAGCCGACGTTCGCGCGTTCGGCGAAGAAATCGCCGTAGTCGAACGCCGAGCGCACCGCGCCGACCTGCATCACGGGGCCCGGCACCTTGACGTTGAAATCGAACGAAGTGCCGTGCGCCGGATCGATGCGCAACGTGTAGACGTTCGGCGTGAGGGCATCGACGGGCGTATCGCGGAACAGCCGGAACGGCACCGCCTTCAGTTGCACCGAAATTTCCGTGCGGCGTTCGGCCAGCCGCTTGCCGGTGCGCAAATAGAACGGCACGCCCGCCCAGCGCCAGTTCTCGACATAGACGCGCGCCGCCGCGTACGTCTCCGTGCGACTGTCTTTCGCCACGCCCGGCTCTTCGCGATAGCCCGGGCCCGCCGCGCCCGCTTCATATTGCCCGAACACCACGTCGCGCGGAGAAAGCGGCTTCATCGCGTCGAAGACTTCGGCTTTCTTGTCGCGCACGCTTTCGGCGTCGAAGGAATTAGGCGGTTCCATCGCCACCATGCCGAGCAGCTGAAACAGATGATTCGGCACCATGTCGCGGAACGCGCCCGTCTGCTCGTAGAAGCTGCCGCGCCCTTCCACGCCGATGGTCTCGGACGCCGTGATCTGCACGTGGTCGATATATTCGCGCCGCCAGACCGGCTCGAACATGGCGTTGGCGAAGCGCACCGCGAGAATGCTCTGCACCGTGTCCTTGCCGAGAAAGTGGTCGATGCGATAAATCTGCGATTCCTGCGCGTAGGCGAGAATGCAGCGGTTGAGCGCCTGCGCCGACGCGAGGTCGGTGCCGAACGGCTTCTCGATGACGAGCCGCCTGAACGCGCCGTCTTTCTCTTCGAGCAGCCCGGCGCGCCCGAGATGTTCCGCGATCGGCGCAAAGAACCGCGCGCTCACGGCGAGATAGAACACGACATTGCCGCTCTTCGACTGGCCGAGGCGCTCCTTGAGCCGCGCGAAGGTTTCTTCGTTGTCGAACTCGCCCGCGAAGTATTCGAGCTTGTTCGCGACGCGATTCCACGCGTCCTCGTCGAGCTTCGACGTATGGAACGTGCTGGCCTTGTCGGCGGCGAACTTGCGCAGCGATTCGGTCAGCTCGTCGCGCCACTCGGACGTTTCGCGCTCGCCGTGATTGACGCCGATGATCTGCATGTCGTCGTCGAGCAGACCGTCAGCGGACAGGTTGTAGAGCGCGGGCATCAAGAGCCGCCGCGTGAGATCGCCGCCTGCGCCGAAGATCACGAGCGTGCACGCAGGCGCGCGGCGCTTGGCTTCGGGTGACGCCGAAGACGGGTTCGAAGCACTTGCCTGGCTGCTATTGTCTGAATCGTTCGGCATGACGTGGGTGTCCTCATCCGTTGAGCGAAACTGGAAAGACCCTCGGCGATGCGGCACAGTTCAATCGCGCATCGCTTCTTACGGCGTATTGCGTTGTTCGTAGGCTAGTTGTAATTTTTGGCTTCCCGTGTCGTAGAATGTTCGCGGCACTTCGCGGCACCCAGCCCACTCCACATGACTTCACACGACACGCTCATTGACCTGCCCGCCTATCTCGCACGCATCGGTTTCAGCGGCGGCGAGCGGCCCGCGCCCACGCTCGACACGCTGCGCGCGCTGCACTTGCTGCATCCACAGGCGATACCGTTCGAGAATCTCGACGTGCTGCTCGGGAGGCCGGTGCGTATCGATATCGAGTCGATTCAGCGCAAGCTCGTCATGAACCGGCGCGGCGGTTACTGCTACGAACACAACCTGCTTTTCCGCAGCGTACTCGAAGCACTGGGTTTTCGCGTGAAAAGCTACGCGGGCCGCGTGCTGTGGGGCCGCGATGCGTCGGTCATGCCGCCGCGCTCGCACATGCTGCTCGTCGTGGAACTGGACGAAGGCGCGTTCGCCGTCGATGTCGGCTTCGGCGGCATGACGCTTTCCGCGCCGCTCGCGCTTCAGGCGGGGCTCGAGCAGATCACGCCGCATGGCGCCTTCAGGCTGCAGCGCATCGACTGGGACGCGGGCCTGCCGAACTATCGAATGGAAGCGCTCATCGACGGAACGTGGACGGCCCTCTACCGCTTCAATCTCGATCCGCAATACGACATCGACTACGAGATGTCGAACTACTTCGTCTCGACTTATCCGCAGTCCATCTTCGTGCATAACCTGCTGGTCGCGCGGCTCGCGCCGGGACGCCGCTACGGCCTCTACAACCTGCGCTTGTCCCTGCACGACGAGCGCGCCGGCACCACGCACCGCGAACTCGAAAGCGTCGAAGCGCTTCGGCAAGTGTTGAGCGAGGACATCGGCATTCGTCTGCCCGATGCCGACGGCACGATTGCTCCGTCGGATCTCGACGCGGCGCTCGCGCGGCTCGCGCAGTCGAATCCCGCCTGACGCATCCCGCCGATGATCAACAGCAAGAAGACCCGCGGCGGCCGCGAATTCCACACGCATCACCGCAGCGCCATGCTCGCGCAACGGCTGCCGGCGTGGCGTTCCACGTTCGTCGTTGCCGGCTTGACCGCCGCGTTTCTCGCGCTCGCCGGGCGCGCGCTCTGGGTGCAAGTCGTCGATCACGCGTTCTACATCGGCGAAGGACAGAAGCGCTATCAGCGAACGCTGGCGCTCGAAGCGACGCGCGGCCGCATCGTCGACCGGCACGGCGCGATGCTCGCGGTGAGCCTCGCCACCTACGAAGTCTGGGCCAATCCCAAGCTCCTGGATGCCGCGCGCGCCGACGACCTCGCCAAATGGCTGGACGTGCCGGCAAGCGAACTCACGCGCCGCATCGCGACGGATCGCCGCTTCGTGCTGCTCAAGCGCCAGGTGGACGCAGAGACGGCCGAGCGCATCGCCGAAGTGGGTCGCGCGGGCATCACGCTCGTGCCGGACACGAAACGCTTCTATCCCGAAGGCGAATCGGCGGCGCATGTCGTCGGCTTCACGGATAACGAGGATCGCGGTCAGGAAGGCGTCGAGCTGGCCGCCGACGCGCGGCTCGCGGGTGCCGCCGGTCAGCGCGAAGTGATCCGCGACCGGCTGGGGCGCGTGGTATCGCAGATTGGCGAGACGGAGATGCCGCAAAACGGCGAGACGATTCACCTGACGATCGACCGGCGCATCCAGCAACTCGCACATGCGCAACTGAAAGCGGCTGTCGCGAAGCATCGGGCGCGCGCCGGCAGCGTCGTCGTGCTGGACGCAAAGAATGGCGAAGTGCTGGCGCTCGCGAATTATCCGAGCTTCGATCCCAACGACCGCCACCGTCTCACGGGCGAGCAGCTTCGCAATCGTGCGCTCACCGATACCTTCGAGCCCGGCTCGACCATCAAGCCGCTCGTCGCCGCGCTCGCCATCGACCTCGGTCACGTGCGGCCGGATACGCGCATCGACACGAATCCCGGCACGCTGAAAATCGGTCCGAACGTGATTCACGACACGTCGAATCACGGCGTCATCACGGTGGCCGAGGCCGTGCAGATGTCGAGCAACGTCGCGCTGACGAAGCTCGCGCTGAAGATTCCCGCGCGGACCATCTGGGACACGTACCGCGACTACGGCATCGGTCAGGCGCCGGATCTGACGTTTCCGGGCGCCGCCACCGGTAGGCTGCGCGCGCCGGAACGCTGGAAGCCCATCGAACAGGCGACGATGGCCTACGGCTACGGGCTGTCGCTCTCGCTCTTGCAGATCGCGCAGATCTACACGGCGTATGCCGGCGACGGGCGCTTTCACGCCGCCACGCTGATCCAGGGCGAGAAGCGCCGCGCGAGCACGCCGGTCGTGCAGCCCGCGACGGCCGCCGCCGTGCGCGACATGCTCGAAGCGGCGACAGGTTCGGACGGCACCGGACGCGCCGCCGCCGTCGCTGGCTATCGTGTCGGCGGCAAGACCGGCACCGCGCGCAAGCAGATCGGGCGCGCGTATGCGGCGAACAAGTATCGCGCGTCGTTCGTCGGGATCGCGCCGATGAGCGATCCGCGCGTGATCGTCGCCGTGATGATCGACGAGCCGTCGGGCGGCGCGTACTACGGCGGGACCGTCGCCGGGCCGGTGTTCTCCGGCATCGTCGGGGGCACCCTGCCGCTGCTCGGCGTGCCGCCGGACGCGTAAGCGAGGCGCTGCGCCGGGACATGCGAAGCGCGTGCGGGCGCGGAGGTTGCTGCCATCGACACTGCGCCGGACTGTAAAGACGCTGTGCTCTAATGGAGCGCTCGAATCCACACCCTCAAACCGGGAAGATCATGAAGAAACTCGCCGCGGCCCTCGCGCTGCCCCTGCTCATCGCCGCTTGCGGCCGCTTTCATAACGAAGACGCCGGCCAGCCTGAAGTCGAGGCCGCGTCCACGCACAACGAAGTGGCAAGCATCGTGCAATGCATCACCGACGAAGCGAAGAAGCACAACGCCACCTACAAGCAAACGCCGATTCCGCAAGGCACGATGCTGGAGTTCGGCGACTCGAACGTCGTCAAGGTCCGCTTCGACAACGGCGAGACCACCTACCGCTTCTACCCCGGCGAGCGCCATGTGTCGAACATGTGGATCGAAGGCGCGGGCAAGAAGTGCGCGCCCTGACCGGCCGAGCCTGACATCATGCGCTCGACACGAGCCATCAGCGCCGTCGAACGGCTCAAGACGCGCAGCGGCAATCCGCATTACGCGGCCGTGAGCATGCCCGGCGGCTACTTCTATCTGGTCGAGCGCGGAGCCGAAGGCTCGAAAAAGCTGTGCGACCCGCGGCCGATGGACGACTTCATCGCGTTCGTCAACGCGCGCGAACCGGCGAAGCCGCGCAAGGCCAGCAAGCTCGACGAAGCAATGGAAGCGCAGATCGGACGCAGCGGAAAGCGCGCGGAAAAGTCTCCTTCCGGCGACGCGGACTAGCCGCGCCGCCTGCAATTCGACCTCCCCGTGGCGCGCCGCAGCATCGAAAGACGCGCCAGCCCCTTCGAGAATGTGCGATGACAGACGGAGGCATCATGCCGCCGTTAAGTACATTTTTGCTAACGGTCGTACCGTTGACAGCCGCGGACGCAATACCGCGAATGCTGCCAACCGGTCACGACGAACAATTCAGAAAATGAGCAAGGGCCGCCCGCGACGTTTCGACAGAAAGCGCGCGGGTGAACGGGGTGCCCGTGGGGCGCGAAACGTCGATACAGCGTTGCGCGGCGCGGCTGAGAGGAAGACCAACAATGAAGAAGAAGAAAGGCGAGACCAAGGGCAGCCTGCTGCCCTCGGCGATGGCGGACATTGAACTGCAGCACATTGAACGCGCGGTCGCGCAGCTTCGCACGATGAACAACCAGTCGTCGGGCACGCTCAACGTCGAATACTGGCGCGAACGCCTCACAGCGGTCGTGAGCGGCTACGCGCTCGTGCCGGCGCAGAAGCAGCGCATCGAAGCCCTGCGCGTGGCGCTCGACGCGGTCCAGAGCAATCCTCGCGACGGCGGCAGCCGCAAAAGGTCGACCAACAGGCTATGGGCGAAAGCGGCCTGACCGCCGCTTTCGCCACTCGCGCCACGCGCGCGACATCGATCGCTCGCACGGTGTGTCGCAGCGGGCAATCCCGATCTTGCAGAGGCTGTCGTCAGGCATCGTTTGTGCTCGGCTTCGTGCTCACGAACTGCATGGAGACCTCATGTCCGCATTACGCAATCGAACCGCCGCCACGCTGATCGCGGGGCTTGCCGCCAGCTTCTTTGCCACTTGCGCCAGCGCGCAGATCACAAAGCCCGAAGGCTCCGATCAGCAGGAAAACCGCACGTCCGATTCCACGTCGCGCGCCAATCCGTCCGGCGTCGCCGTGCACGAGACGCAGAAGCAGCAATCGAAGGACTCCGCGGGCAAATCGCGCGGGCCGACCGTCGGCAAGGAACACTCGACGAACGGCGCCGGCGGCTTCAACAACGGTCTGTACGGCACGGGCGCGGGCAACAACAAATAACCCGCGCCGCGCTGATGGCGGGCTGACGTCGCGATGAATGCGGCGCTCAGTCCGCGTTCTGCGGCGTGCCGTTGATTTCCGGCGCGATGGCCGCGTGATTGACGATCGCCACGAGCGACACGCCGCCGAGGATATTGCCGATGAGCGTCGGCACGAGGAACACGAGGAAGTAGTCGGACAGGCTCGCCGCGCCCGACAACACCGCGTAGGCTGCTTCGGCCGACCCCGCGATCACGTGCGAGAGCTTCGCGACCGCGATGGTGTAGGTGACGAGCAGGATCGTGAGCAGACGCGCCGACCGCGCGCTCGGCAGAAGCCAGACCATCAGCGCGATCAGCCAGCCGGCAAAAAGCGCCCGTGCGACCGTCACGCCGAAGCTGCCGGAGAACGGCGCCTTCGCGACCTTGGCAAGCGCCTCGGTGACCTCCGGCGAGAACACGCCGGGAAGCTGCAGCAGGCTCGCGAAAATCGCCGTGCCGATCAGATTGAACACCAGCACGATCACCCACAGGCGCAGAGTCTTGGCGACCGTCTTCATGTCGCGGCGCGTGAGGACGGGCAACACCGCCGTCAGCGTGCTTTCGGTGAACAACTGCTGCCGTCCGAGAATGACGAACACGAAGCCGATGGTATAGCCGAGGCTCGTGATAAGGCTGCTCCAGTGCGTCTCCGGCACCGCGCTTTCCAGTATCGCCTGCACGAGAAACGAGAAGCCCATCGAGAGCCCGGCGGCCAGCGCGGACCACGTCAACGCGGCGAAGGTCCGCTCCATCGCGGCCTCGCCCTCCTCCCGCACGATCTCGTGGATCACGAGCGCATGCGGCGTGGAATGCTTGGCCGCCTGCTCCCGTTGAGTATCGTCGAGGTTCGGGGACTCCGCGCCTGCGGAACCGCCCTCTCGCGAGCCGTCCTGCGTATCTGCCATGGTGTGTTCTCCTTGATGGCCGCCCGATCCCGGAATCGACGAGCGGCAGGCGCACATGGACAGCAGAAACGATGCCCGCATCAGGAAAACGAAAGCTAGCGTGCGATGCCGGAGTCCAGCGCATCGTCGGCTGCGTCGTAGCCGCGCCACTTGTAGAGAAGCGCCGATGCGACCCAGCACGCGGCGAAGAGTCCGATGACCGCATACCCGAGTGCGCCGAAATGGTCCGACAGCCACGCGGCCAGGTTCCAGAGCCCGCCCTTGAGTTGCAGGCGGTCCGCGAGAAGACCCAGCAACTCCACGCTGCCGACGAACACCGCTATGACCACCGACGCCAGCGTCACCGTCAGGTTGTAGTACAGCTTGCGGACCGGTTTCATGAACGCCCAGCCGTAGGCGCCGACCATCAACAGGCTGTCGGCGGTGTCGATCAGGGACATGCCGGCCGCGAACAGCACGGGAAACACGAGAATGGACCAGACCGGCATGCCGCGTGCCGCTTCGGACGCCGCGATGCCCATCAGCCCGATCTCGGTCGCCGTATCGAAGCCGAGGCCGAACAGGAAGCCCAGCGGGTACATGTGCCAGCTTTTGCCGATGAGCGCGAACAGCGGCCGCGCAATGCGCGCGAGCAGCCCGCCGCCGACGAGCAGGCCGGTATCGTCCTCGCGCAACGTTTCGCCGCGCCGCGCACGGCGGAACGCGCCCCACACGCCGCGCAGCACGATGAGGTTCATCGCGGCGATGGCGAACAGGAAAAATGCCGAAAACGACGTGCCGATCAACCCGCCGATCTCGCGAAACGCCGCGAAGCGCGCCTGTACGGCAAGCGCAGTCGCGGCAATGAGCGCCGTCGCGAGCATCACGACCGTCGAGTGTCCCAGCGAGAAATAGATGCCGACGGAGAGCGGTCGCTTGCCCTGCTGCATCAGCTTGCGCGTGACGTTATCGATGGCGGCGATGTGGTCGGCATCGACAGCATGGCGAAGTCCGAGCGAATAGGCGAGCAGCGACGTCCCCATGAGCAGCGGATAGTGACGAAACGCGATGAGCGCCCAAAGCCACGCGAGCACGTTGAACGCGATGAGTCCGGCGAAAAGACGCGCGGAGCGGGCGGGCAGCCGCCGCGTGGCCTGAGAGATCGACGCGGTGCCGGAATCGGTGGGTCGGGTCATATGTGCGCGAGGCGGGCGAAGAGCCGGAGACAGCGTCAGAGAATACCCTGCTTCGTCCTGCGGCCAATATTCGCGTCGCTCCGTTGCCAATCCGGGCGATTATTTCGGATGTCTATCTATTTGACCAAAGTGCGCACCTATTCGCTTTGCGTGCAAAACATAGGCGAATTCGTTCGTTGGGGTCGCGCGGGCAGACGGCTAACATGGCCGTTCGCCATTCAGAGCCCGCCATGCCACGCTATCTCGACGACGTCCAACGCGATGCAATCCAGGATCGACGCGCGTCGTGGCGCTGGCGCAGCGAATGGCCGACATGGCTCGTGATCGTCACGGTGCATGGCGGCTGGTTCGCCGTCGCCATCAACGCGCGCACGCTCGGATTGCCGCTCGCGCTCGGGCTGCTCGCGGTGCTGTCGTGCTGGTACATGTCGCTTCAGCACGAGCTGTTGCACGGGCATCCGACGCGCTGGCCTCTCGTCAACATGATGTTCGGGCTGGCGCCGCTCGCGGTGTGGTTCCCGTATGCGGTCTATCGCGCGTCGCATCTGCGTCATCACGACGATGCGCATCTGACCGTCCCGGGCAGCGATCCCGAGAGCTACTACGTAACGCCCGCGCAGTGGGCGAACGCGGGCGTCGTGCTGCGCGCCGCAGTCGCCGCGCGCAACACGTTCGTGGGCCGTCTGCTGATCGGGCCGTGGTTCGCCATTGCCGCGTCGTGGCGGGAAGCCGCGCAGGCGGTTCTCCATCGCGAATGGCGGATCGTCGCCAGCTGGATGGCGCACCTTGCGGCGCTGGCGGTTCTCGCGTGGTGGCTCGACGCGCGATGCGGCGTGCCGTGGCGCGCGTTCCTTGGCGTGGGCTATGCGGCGCTGGCGCTTTCGTCGGTGCGCTCGTTTCAGGAGCATCGCGCGGTCGGTGCCGAGCGCGAGCGCACGGTTCTCAACGAGGCTTCATGGCCGTGGCGGCTGCTGTTTCTGAACAACAACTACCATGCGGTGCACCACGATCTGCCGGGCGTGCCGTGGTTCGCGCTCGGCGCGATCTACAGCGAGCGGCGCGACGCGTATCGCGCGAGCAACGGCGGTTTCGTCGTGCGGGGATACGGCGAGTGGTTGCGGCGATATGCGCTCGCGCAGGCAGCCGCGCCGGTGCATCCGTTCGCGGCCTCGGGCGAGGATGCGGGGGAACGGACGTTCGCCCGTGTCGAGCGGGCGGAGGCGGCTTCCGGGAGTGTGTGACGATGCGGCGCACGTTCGCACATCCGGCAGCGGCGCGGCATCGTTCGCGAGCGCGGGCGTCGGCCGCTGAACGCTGTGACTGCGCATCGCGGGCCAAGCGTCGCTGATCGCTTCCGGGCCGGCTTCGCATCCTTATTGCCGCCGATGTCGGACAAAGCGACCGCCTGATCGCCGGCCCAAGGTCGGAACGCTCCGCTTACGGACTGCTCGCGACGGCCTCACGGGCCTTGTCCTGCTTCCATGCGTGCCACTGCGGACGACCCGGTTCGAGCGATACCACTGATGACGCGACTAGCGGCAGAACGTGCGAACTGGAACTGGCGTCGCGGGCGATTCCTTTGCCGGCCTGCAGAAAACGCCATCTGCTGAATGGCTTTCGACCGGGCGTCCTGAACGCATCGCAGCGAAACGCCGTTACGATGCAATATTCGAAGCCACCCGCCGACGATGCACTGGACCGCCGCCCTGCCGATGTACAACGTGACGCCCGCGCTCGCCGCCGACTGGCGCGCGTTGCTCGACGCCGTGCATACCCGCCTCGCCGGGCGCCTCGACGCGCGCGGCGACACGCTCGCCATCGCGGATCACGTGTCGGACCTGACCGCGTTCTGGCTGCGCGAGGATCTGCTGCTCTCGCAGACATGCGGCTATCCGCTGCTGCATGCGCTCGATGATCAGGTGCAACTCGTCGCCACGCCGCATTTCGATGTTCCCGGCTGCGAGAACGGCGGCTATCGCAGTGTGCTCGTCGTGGCCGCCCATGTGGATGCGCCGTCGCTTGAGGCGTGCCGCGGCCTGCGCGCCGTCTACAACGACGACGATTCGAACAGCGGCATGAACCTTTTTCGCCATGCAGTCGCGCCGTTCGCGAACGGCGGGCGGTTTTTCGGCTCGATAACGAAAAGCGGCGGGCATCTCGCGTCCCTGCGAGCCATCGCCGTCGAGAAGAGCGCGGATATTGCCGCCATCGACTGCGTGACGCTGGCCTTCGTGCGCGAGCATCGTCCTGAACTCGTGGCCGGCGTGCGCGAACTCGGCGTGACGGCGAGCGCGGCAGCCCTGCCGTTTATCGCATCGAAACGCGTGCCGCGCGATATGGTCGATGCGCTCGCCGCCGCGCTGTGCGATGCCATCGCGCATGATCGGCCGCTCGCCAGCCGGCTGAAGCTCAAAGGCTTCGTGCGCTTCACGCAGGCAGACTACGCGCCGATTCTTCGCTATGAACGCGAAGCGGCGCAACGCGGATATCCGGTGCTGGCGTAGCGGCAGACGCGCACCGCAGGCATCTGAAACGGCCACACCGCGCGCAGCGGATCGGGCGGTCGTTGCCGCGCCCGCGACAATCGGCACGCGCAAGCCGGGCCAGAACCGCCCGCGCCCGCTTCGGCAGACTTCGCGGACTTTCGGCACAATCGAATCTCCGACGCGTGGCCGCTGCGCGCATCCGCACGCCACGCCGCGACACTCTTGCAGGCCAATTTCGCAATGATCCCCTTCTCGCTGCTGGACCTCTCGCCCATTCCGCTCGGCTCGACCGCCGCCGACGCCTTCGCCCATTCGCTCGACCTCGCCCAGCACGCTGAACGCTGGGGCTACCGGCGTTACTGGCTCGCGGAACATCACAACATGACGGGCATCGCCAGTGCGGCGACGTCGGTGGTGATCGCGCATATCGCGGGCGGCACGAAGACCATTCGCGTCGGCTCGGGCGGCATCATGCTGCCGAATCACGCGCCGCTCGTGATCGCCGAGCAGTTCGGCACGCTCGCCTCGCTGTTTCCGGGCCGCATCGACCTCGGACTCGGACGCGCGCCCGGCACCGACCAGACGACCGCTCGCGCCCTGCGTCGCGACCTGCAAGGCAGCGCCGATTCGTTCCCCGACGACGTCGTGGAGCTGCAGCGTTATTTCGCCGATCCGGTGGAAGGCCAGCGCGTGCGCGCGGTGCCCGGCGCGGGACTGAATGTGCCTATCTGGCTGCTCGGCTCGTCGCTGTTCTCGGCGCAGCTTGCGGCGGCGCTCGGGCTGCCGTTCGCGTTCGCGTCCCATTTCGCGCCGGATTATCTGATGACCGCGCTGCACGTGTATCGCTCGCAATTCCGGCCGTCCGCCACGCTGGACAAACCTTACGCGATGGTCGGCGTCAACGTCTTCGCCGCCGACACCGCCGACGAAGCCCGCTTCCTTTTCACATCGCTGCAACAGCAGTTCATCAATCTTCGACGTGGCACGCCGGGACAACTGCCGCCGCCCGTCGAATCGATCGCGTGGACGCCGGGCGAGCGCGCGGGCGTGGAGCACTCGCTGTCGTGCTCGGTCGTCGGCGACCGAGCGGACGTCGAGGCGGGCCTGCGCTCGGTGATGGATCAGACGCGGGCCGACGAATTGATCGTCACCGCGCAAATTTTCGACCACGCCGCGCGCCTGCGTTCGTTCGAACTCACGGCGCAAGCCCGCGACGCCATCGGCGCGACGGCCTGACGACGGCCTGAGGCGCGAACAGCCGGAAAAGCCGGGCGCTAGACGCCCGCGCTTTTGACAGGCAATAATGAGATACCGGAGTGCCGGCGCGCGGGCGTCGGGCTTCGCGTCCGCCGTATCCGCCCTGTTTAGTCCTTCGAACGCGTAAGCACTGAGCTGCGCGCGGCCGGGCGATGCAGCGGAACAACAACAAATACGTCGCAAGACGGGAGGAAGAATGTCGATGCCGAAAAGCGCAGCCAGCGGGGCCATGACGCTCCTGACCGAATATGACGACGCCACGGGTCAGGAAGTGCGCTCGTTGAAGCTCGAACCTGCCGCTGACGGCAAAGCCGTGCTGCTGATCGAGATCGATGAACGTAAACCCGGCATTCACCGAGAAGTCCGCTATGAAATAACGCCGGCAGAACTGATTGCCGCGATTCGGGCGCACGGTGCGGAATTACCGGGAGAACAACATTCGCGTTAAAACTTTCTATTAGTGGCTAAGAGCAGCATACAATAGAAGCGGAGCGAGCATTTCGGCTGTCGTCTAATCGGCGGCGGCGCGGCTTGCCCCTCTGCGTATCGTGGTTTTCGCGTGACTTCCCGCGCGCACTGTTGTCGTGCGTCCGTCGCGGTGATCCTCGAACGAATGAATGGGCTAAAGAGACTCTAATCGGCGAACGCGTCAATGAGTCTGGCGGATTAATACAGCCTCGCGGTAAATTCACCAATTGACGAGCGGCACACACTGCGCCACGCTTGGTAATACACCTATTAATGTCATCGAACCGCCCCGGTCCGCGCGGGGCATGGGTTCGTCTTCTGCAAATCAAAAAGCTGAATCAGGAAAGCCGTGGACGAAAGAAAGCGAGATAGCATCATTGCGTACTTGCGCAGCCGAATGGCCGAATTCGGCATTACCGAGACCGCCCTGGCCGAAGCACTAGCCGAAGCGCAGGCCGCGCCACCGCCACCGCCCACGTTCACGAAAACCAACGGGAACGCGGCAAATGGCGCGCATAAAACGCATCGGGCAATGCCGCAATTGCCGTCGGTGCCCGCGTCGAACGGAGCCGGTCCGGTTTTCCGCAACGCGAGCGGCGACACGTGGGACGGCGTCGGCGACATGCCCGAATGGTTGAAGCGCGCGGTACACGCCGGCCAGGATATCGAGTTTTATCGTGTCTGAGGCTCGCGCATTGCCTTTCGAGTGCGCTCGGAGGCGTGATCGGCCGGAGCCGTCTTTCGGCGTCGTCCTCCGCACCTACGGGGTGAACTGCGCCGCACCGCGCATAGGCAATTTGCTTCGATAATTCAAGGCGAAAAATTTGCGGCGACGCGTGCCCATCGCGCCGTAAAACGTTTATTGGTACCTCACAGCAGCCGGCCTTCCTTCGCAGGCCGCGCATCACCTTACCGTTGAGCACGCCCGATCGAGTTCCGCAGTCTCCCGAAAAGGAGCCACGCATGAACGCATACGGACGCCGTGACGCCGCGCCCAGTCTCGACGCATCGCGCAGTTCGGCGCACCGGTTGACACGCTTTCGCGCCGCCGGGATAGGCGGCTGAACAGCCGCGCGCCCGAGCCGCGGACCGACCGATGCCGTCCCGCCCCGCCACCCTTCCGAGCGTCGTGCGGCGCATGACCGCTGGGCGCAGGCTGCTCGACGGCGCATCGGTCGAGGCGGTCGCGAACGAACTGCATCTGTCGGTTCAGACGGTGCGTCGCTACAAAAGCATCGTTTCAGAAGGCGGGCTGGATGCGCTCGCGAAGATGGGCGTCGGCGGGCGCACGTCCGTGCTGGACCGCCCGGCGCTCGACTGGATCGCCGCCGCGTTGCAGACTTCGGCACGCAAACACGGCTTTCAGAGCGATACGTGGACCAACGCGCGCCTGCGCGAGTTGATCGAGCGGCGCTACGGCGTGCGCTTCTCGCGCGTGTACGTCTGGCAAATCGCGACGAATCTCGGCCTGTCACACCGGCTTTCGAAGTCGCGCAGATAGTTAGGTTCACTTACTACGTGAAAATGGCGGAGCGTCCGGCTGCTCCGCCGCATTCGCCTTTAGAAATTGAAGCGATCGATATTGCTGGCATCGAAGGTCGTCGGCGGTCCAAGAATGACTTCGCCGCTCTTGCCGACTGTGCGCTTGCCCAGCTTGCCGGCATCGAACGAATCGCCTTCCTTGCCGGTGATGGTCCCGGACGCAAGGTTGGCCGCCGCGAATGCCGCGAGGTAGCCCAACTGACCCGGATCCCACAACTGGAACGCCTGCACGGTGCCGTTCTTGATAAACGCGCGCATCTGATTCGGCGTGCCCAAGCCCGTCACAGTGACCTTACCCTTGGCCGGCGAACTGGAGATATAACGCGCCGCCGCAGCAATGCCGACCGATGTCGGCGCGACGATGCCCTTCAGGTTCGGATACGCCTGCAACAAGCCTTGCGTCTCGACGAACGACTTTTGGTCATCGTCGTTGCCGTAGGCGATCTTGACCAGCTTCATCTTCGAATACTCGGGCTTCTTCAACTCCTCCTGCATCCATTTGATCCACGTGTTCTGATTCGTCGCGTTCGGCGTGGCGGAGAGAATCGCGAATTCGCCTTCACCGCCGATCAGCTTCGACAGCAGTTGGATCTGCCCGCGCCCGATGGCCTCCGACTCCGCCTGATTCACGAAGATCTGCCGGCCTTCGGGCGCGGTGTCGGAATCGAACGTGACGACTTTGATGCCCTGCGACATCGCTTTCTTCAGATACGGCACTACAGCGTTCGCATCGTTGGCCGCGATCACGATGGCGTTCTGACGTTGAGTAATGAGCGTGTTGATATAACTGACTTGCGACGACGCTCCCGCATCCGACGGCCCTACGACCTTGCCGTCGCCCTTCATCTCCTTGATCGCGGCCATGCCGCCATCGTCGGCGATTACCTCATACGGGTTGTTGATCTGCTTCGGCACGAACGCGATTTTCAGGCCGCTCTTCACTTCCGCGGCGCTCGCAGTCAATGCGACCGTGACGGCAAGCACGGCAGCTGCGAGCATCGGGCCGCGTGCGAATCGATAGGGCTTTCTCATGTCGAAACGTCTCCTGTCATTGTGCGCGGCCCATCAAACAGGCGTCTGCGCTGGTTATCAACGCGGGGTATAACAGTTCGTTAAAGATCGAGCGCCATCAGGCGCTTCTCGCGCGCCGCCCGCCAGCGCGCAACCAGATTCGGTATCAGCACCGAAGAGAGCAGCAACGCGCCGGTCACGATGGTCAGCGTTTCGCTCGACACATCCGCGAGCGTCAGGGCATTGCGCAATACGCCGATGATGACGAGCGACAGCAGCACGCCGATCATCGAGCCGCGTCCGCCGAAGATGCTCACGCCGCCGAATAGCACCGCCGCGATGACGGACAACTCGAAACCTTCGCCGTTGTCGCCCCGCGCGCTCGTAAAGCGCAAGGTATAGACGATGCCCGCGAGCGCCGACATTGCGCCCGACATCATGAAGAGCTTCAGCTTCGTCTTGCCGACATCGATGCCCGAAAACTGCGCGGCTGTCGGGTTGGCGCCGATGGCATAGAGGCTGCGTCCGAAGGGTGTGGCCTGCAAAAGAATCGTGAAGACGATGGCCCCCGCGATCACGAGCAGGAACGGCATCGGCAAGAACGTATCGCCGACCGTGTTGATGCCGAACGCCGTGTACGACGCGGGAAAATCCGCGATGGCCTGATCGCCGAGCAACACATACGCGAGGCCGCGATAGAGCGCGAGTGTGCCGATTGTCACGGCGAGCGATGGCAAGCCGAAGCGCACGATCACGAGCCCGTTCAAGAGTCCCGCGAGCGTGCCTGCGACGAGCACGATGGCGATGACGAGCGGCATCGGCAACCCCAAATGCCATAGCACGCCCATCAACGCACTCGATGCCCCGAGCACTGATGCGACCGACAAGTCGATTTCGGCCGCCACGATGACGAGCGTCATCGGTAACGCAATCAGCGCGATTTCGGTGAAATCGGCCAGCATGTTGGAAAGATTCGCCGACGACAAGAACATGGGCGCAAGCACGCGCCCCGCGACGAGCGAGACCGCAAGCACGATCACTAGCATCGCTTCCCACTGCAAATGACGGCGTTTGGCAATGGACAGAGCAGAATCGGGTTTAGCCATGATCGCGTTTCCTCATCATGCGGCGCGCGACGGAACGCGCGAGCAAGGTATCCAGCGTGATCGCCGCGACGATCAACGCACCTTGTATCGCCTGCTGCCAGAACGGTGATACACGCAGCACCACAAGCGCGATGTTGATGACCCCGAGCACCAGTGCGCCGAGCGTCGCGCCCGCCACCGTGCCGACGCCGCCCGTGATCGCGACGCTGCCGACAACCGCCGCCGCCACCACTTGCAGTTCGATGCCCTTCGCGGTGCTCGCATCGACGGTGCCGAAGCGCGCAAGCCATAACACGCCGGCAAGCCCCGCAATGGCGCCCGACAGCAAGAAGCCGATCATCACGCGACGGTCCACTCGAATGCCGGCAAGGCGCGCCGCCTCGGGATTCGAGCCGATCGCGTAATGCTCGCGTCCGCCGCGATACTGCTTCAGATACACGGACAGCCCGACGAGCACCACGAGCGCGATCAAAACGAGATTCGGCACGCCGAGCAACGAGCCGGTCGCGATTCTTGCGAAGGCATCCGGCAGACTTGTTGCATTGATCTGTCCACCGTGGACCCATGCGTAATCCGCGCCGCGCACGATGTAAAGCGTGGAAAGCGTGGCGACTAGCGACGGAACGCGGCCGAACGTGACGAGCGCGCCATTCAACGCACCGATCAGGAGTCCGATTGACATTCCTGCGATGATCGCGACGACCACCGGCATATGCGGAAACATCACGAAGAGACTGCCGACCGTGTACGCGCTCACGCCGACAATCGACGCCACCGACAAGTCGATGTGCCGCATCAACATCACGATGGTCATGCCTGCGGTCAGCAAGCCGATGATCGACACGTTCAGCAATACGTCGCGCAGATTCTGCAGGTTGAGGAAGTCGGGCTTCACCGCCGCCGTCGCGCCGACGAGCACGAGCAGCACGACAAAGAGCGTCAACTCGCGGCTCTTCGCAATGGATCCGGCGAAACCGTCGCGTTTCTCTTGCGCGGCGTGCATGGCGGGCAAGCTGGGAGAATGTCGTGTCATCATGCCGCGTGACCCAATGTATGCGCGGGAGCGCCCAACGCCGCGCTCATCACGCGTTCCTCGTTCGCATCGGCGCGGGATATATCCGCGCTGACACGGCCTTCGTGCATGACGAGCACGCGGTCCGCCATGCCAAGCACTTCAGGCAATTCGCTCGATATCATCAGCACGGCCATACCCTCCTTCACGAGTTCTGCGAGCGTGCGATACACCTCGGCTTTCGCGCCCACGTCGATGCCGCGGGTCGGCTCGTCGATAATGAGCACCTTCGGGTTCGTCGCGAGCCACTTGCCGAGCACGACTTTCTGCTGATTGCCGCCGGAGAGCGTGCCCACGGGTGCGTCGAGATCACTGGCTTTGAGGCGGAGGCGTTTGCCCCAGTCGGCAGCGAGCGTGGACTCGCTTCGCGACGAGATGAGACCGTGCCGCATCAAACGTCCGAGCACTGTCAACGACGCGTTACGCGCAATGGACAACTCCATCGCGAGTCCTTGCGCGCGCCGGTCTTCCGGCACGAGCGCGAGCCCGGCGCGCACGGCCGCAGCCGGTTTGCCGAGTTCGATCCTGTTGCCGCCGACTCTGACCTCGCCGCCATCCACTGGATCGATGCCGAAGATCGCGCGGGCCACCTCGCTTCTTCCCGCGCCCACGAGACCCGCTAGCGCGACGATCTCGCCCGCGCGCACGTCGAACGACACGTTCTTGAATACGCCCTCTCGCGTGAGATTGCGCACCGAAAGACGCACATCGCCCGGCGTTACTTCTGCCTTTGGATAAAACGTGTCGAGGTCGCGGCCCACCATCTTGCTCACGATCGAATCGATGCTCATGTCAGCAGTCAGCGCGTCGTGCACTTTCATGCCGTCGCGCATGATCGTCAGGCGTTGCGTCAAAGCAAACACTTCGTCGAGCCGATGCGTGATGAAAAGCACCGCCGCATTGCGCTCACGAAGACCGCGCACAATGGCGAAGAGCCGCTCCACTTCAGGTAGCGAAAGCGCGGCGGTGGGTTCATCCATGATGAGGACGTTGGCATCGAGCGACAGCGCTTTCGCAATCTCCACGACTTGCTGATCCGCAATCGACAGCCCGCGCACGAGCCGCTGCGCGCGCATGTTCACGCCGAGCGACGCGAGCAACGCATCCACTTCGCGATGCATTTCGTCGTAGCGAATGCGCCCCAGCCTGTCGCGCGGCTGGCGTCCCATATAGATGTTCTCCGCAATGGAGAGGTCCGCAAAGAGCGTCGGCTCCTGATAGATCACCGCGATGCCTGCATTGCGTGCTTCGGCGGGATTGGCGAAGCGCCGCGTCACGCCGTCGACCAGCAATTCTCCCGAATCCGGCTGATAGACGCCCGCGAGTAGCTTGACGAGCGTGGACTTGCCCGCGCCGTTTTCGCCGAGCAACGCGTGCACTTCGCCGGGAAAAAGCTGCAAGCTCGCGTCGCCGAGCGCACGCACGCGGCCGAAGGCCTTGCTCGCGTGCCGCATTTCGAGCCTTGGTGTCATCGAAACGTCTCCTGCTTATATGCGATAAATACGTTCTGCATTCCGAACGAATAACGCTTCTTTCTCGCTCGCGCTTGCATCATCGACAATATGCGCGTAGGCGGTCCACATCGCCGTGTACGAACCGAACAGGCGGTCCACCGGAAAGTTCGAAGCGAACATGGCGCGCTCGCAGCCGAACGTGTCGATGGTTTCGAGCACATAAGCCCGAAAGCTCTCCACTGTCCATTGATGATCGAACATCGCAAGGCCGCTGATTTTCACGGCGACGTTGGGGCATGCCGCCAGCGCACGCATTCCGTCACGCCACGCGCGATACCCCGCCGGCGACGCGCGGTCCACGAACATCCCCGCGTGGTTCACGATGAACTGCGTGTCGTCATGTTCACGCGCAAGCTGCGCAGCGTCCCGCATCTGCGACGGATAAAGCTGCAAATCGAACGACAAACCGAAGCGCCTCAGCAACGCGAAGTGCTTGCGCCATTGTGGCTCGTGCATGAAGTGTCGGCCCACGTAGTCATACAGCGGGTTGTCATGCACATTCAGTATCTGGCGAATGCCCCGCGTGTTCGCAAACGCCGCGTGCGCTTCCAGCACTTGAGGAGCATCGTCGCGCGACAGATCAGCGCCCGCGACGATGCCGTTCGGCATGCCGCGCCCTTCACCGTCCGCAATGCCTTGCAGCCAGCGCGTCTCTTCAACAGGATCGGCGGGATCGTGATTCGCGTCGACATGAACGAGCTTGAGCACGTCGATGCCTTCTGCATCACGCAGCAAGTCTGCAAGCAGATAGTCATGTTTCAGCTTGCGCGCATCGCCGACGAAGGACGTCTGCGGATTGGCGAGCCACGGGTAATGGTGCGTGGAAAGGTCCCACAGGTGAATATGCGGATCGACAACCTGCATGGTGGTGTCCTCGCGGCTCAGGCTGATTCACGCAAGATGAAAAACGGGCGCAAGCGCAACGGCCACGGGCGCGTTGTCGGGATGCGTATTCATCAGTTCCGCCATGAAGTCCCACCATTTGCGCATGATGGGCAAGTTCGGCAGCGCGTCGGTCGTGTGTGTGTCCGTGCGCCTGTACGTTGCGAAGAGATGGCCTGTCGCTTCGTCGAGAAAGATCCAGTAATCGCGGATGCCGGCCGCATGCAGCGCATCGGCGAGTTCGGGCCATAGCTCGCGATGGCGCCGTTCGTACTCCTCGCGCATGCCTGGCTTCAGGGTCATGCGAAAAGCCACTGTCTCCATGGCGGACGCCTTTTTTATGTTCGATGCGCCTTCTCTTTGCGATAAGGCGCGTTGTGCTGCGACTATAATTCGCCGACCGATAGCACGACAATCCGAAAGCAGGATTGGCCGATTGCAAAACCGTATCAGCGAACATCGTTGCGTTGCATCAAGCGGGGGCTGTCCAATGAACCAGAACGTGTCACAGGTCGCGCTCGTCAACCGCCTCAAATTCAAGCATCTGGCGCTGCTCGTCGCGCTCGATAACACCCGCAATCTTCATCAGGCAGCGGACAACATCAACGTTGCGCAACCGAGCGCGAGCCGCATGCTCGCGGATATCGAAGAAGCGTTCGGCTTCCAGCTCTTCGACCGCAATGCGCGCGGCATGCATCCGACGCCGCTCGGCACCGCCGCGCTCGCCTACGCGCGCCGTTCGCTCGCGGACCTCACGCGCTTCGCCGACGACCTCGACAACAAACGGCGCGGCGGTCACGGACAACTGACGGTCGGCGCGATCATGGGCGCCGCGCCCGACGTGCTCGCGATGGCCGTGACCGAACTCAAATCCGAACGCCCGCTGCTCAACGTGCGCATACTCGGCGAAACGAGCGATCAGGTCGTGCAACTGCTGCATCGCCGCGAAGTGGATCTCGCGCTCGGCCGCCTGACCACGCCCCTACAGCACAACGACTTCGACTTCGAACCGCTCGCACGGGAAGCTATGCGGCTCGTCGTGCGCGCGAAGCATCCGCTTGCAAGCAAGGCTTCCCTTGAACTGGAAACGCTCGTCGGCTGGCCGTGGATTCTCCAGCCGATCACGAGTCCCGCGCGCGGTCTCTTCGAGGAAGAACTCGCGCGCGCGGGCTTGACCACGCCCGCCGATATCGTCGAATGCGCGTCCATCTTCGCGACGCTGCAACTGCTGCAAAACAGCGACGCCGTCGCGATGCTGCCCGAGTCCGTCGTGCGCGACTATCTGCGCGCGCAACTGCTTGTGGAGTTGCCCGTCGAGATCGGCAAGAGCCTGTCGGGCTTCGGCCTGCTGCGCCGCAAGTTCGAAACACTGAGCGAACCGGCTGAATACTTTATCGCATTGCTGCGCAAATACTCGGCCGTTTCGCTCGCGGTTACTGCAAGTTGACGAAGAGGCCACCATCGACCAAAAGCGACGCGCCCGTCACATAGCGCGCGCGGTCCGACGCCAGAAACACCACGCATTGCGCGACATCGTCGGGCGCGCCGAGACGGCCGAGCGGAATGCGCTTTTCCATGTAATCGCGCTTGTCGGCGTCCGACAAGTCTTCGGCGTTCAGGTCCGTCGCGATAGTGCCGGGCATCACGGAATTGCAGCGAATGCCGTACGGTCCCAGCGCAATGGCGCACGACTGCATGAGCGAATGCACGCCCGCTTTCGTCGGCGTGTAATGCGTCTGCATGCCGCCGCCGACGAGCGCGCTGATTGAACTGGTCGCGACAATCGCGCCGCCCGTGCCTTGCGCCTTCATCTGATTCGCGGCGGCCTGCGTCACATAGAACGCGCCGTTCAGATTCACCGCGACCGTCGTTTCGTACACGGAAGCCGGCATGTCGAGGAACGCATGGAACGGACAAATGCCCGCGTTGCTCGACAGCACGTCGACGCGCCCGAACGCTTCGACCGTGCGCCGCACGAGTTCAATGCCCGTCTCGCGTTCCGCGACGTTGCCTTCGACGGCAATCGCGCGGCGGCCAAGCGCCTCGATCTCGCCGACGATCGACTCCACCGCCGATGCCTTGCCGTAAGACTGATCGTTATCGCGCCAGTAGTTGATCGCGACGTTCGCGCCTTCGCGCGCGCTAGCCAGCGCAATCGCCCGTCCGATGCCGCGCGAGCCGCCCGTCACGATCACGACTTTGTTCTCCAGCAGCATAGGACGCCTCGTCAGTGAGTGTAAGGCCGCGCCAGCGCGCATTCGGGATTGAGCCGTACGCCGAAGCCCGGCGTTTCCGGCACTTTCATGCGTCCGTTCACGGGCACCGGCTCGTCGAGCAGCAAGGGCGTGAACATCGGCACGACCTGATCGGCTTGCGGCGCCATCATCAGAAATTCGGCGAACGGCGAGTTATGCCGCGTCACGACGAAGTGATAGCTATAGACCGACGACCCGTGCGGCACGACCAGCACGTTGTGCGCATCCGCCATCGCCGAAATCTTGATCAGCTCCGTGATCCCGCCGCACCAGCCCACGTCCGGCTGCACGAGGTCCGCGCAGCCCATTTCGAACAGCATCCGGAAGCCCCAGCGCGTCGCTTCGTGCTCGCCCGTTGTCACCATCATGCCGCGAGGAACGGAGCGGCGCAGTTCGGCGTAGCCCCAATAGTCGTCGGGCGGCAGCGTTTCTTCGAGCCACTTCAGGCCGTATTCGTGCGCGGCGGTGGCGAGCCGCTTCGCGTAATTGAGATCGAGCGACATCCAGCAGTCGAACATGAGCCAGAAGTCGTCGCCCACTTTGGAGCGCATGTCGGCGAGCTTCGCGATGTTCGCGGCGAGCCCTTCTTCGCCTTCCGCCGGGCCGTGCTGCAACGGCATCTTGCCGCCGATGAAGCCCATTTGCTTAGCGAGGTCCGGCCGCGCACCCGTCGCGTAGAACTGCAATTCGTCGCGAACGGGGCCGCCCAGCAACTGGAACACCGGCTCCTTGCGCACTTTCGCCAGCAGATCCCACAGCGCGAGATCGACGCCCGAGATCGCGTTCAGCACGATGCCTTTGCGCCCGTAATAGAGCGTCGCGAAGTACATCTGATCCCACATTTTCTCGATGTCCGTCACGCGCTGCCCTTCGATGAAGCGCGCCAGATGCTTCTCGACGATGAACGCGCCGATCTCGCCGCCCGTCGTCACCGCGAAGCCGACGGTGCCGTCGCTCGCTTCGATTTCGACGACGAGCGAGCCGAGCACGTTGAGTCCGAACGACTGCCGGCTCTGCCGATACTCCGGATAGCGGGCCATCGGCGTGGCGATGTGATCGTCGATCCAGTGATCGGCGCCCTGATCGTGATAATCCGCGCCGCCGCCGCGAACGACGAACGCGCGAACCTGGCGGATGGTGGGCATGGACATGGTTTCGTCTCCGTATATTGGAATGGTCAGGACGCGTTCGCCGGTTTGGGGCTATCGGCGCGAGATTCGGCGACCGAGCCGTGCGCCGGCACGCGCACGAGCGCGACGATCACGAGCGCCGCCAGCACGCTCGCCGCGCCGAGCACGACGAGCCCGGCGCTCGCGGAATGAAAAGCGGCGTCGGCGGCGGTGCGGGCCATCGGCGCGAAGAATCCGCCGAGTCCGCCGAGCGAATTGATGAGCGCGATGCCCGCGGCGGCGGCCGCGCCGGTCAGATAGCGCGTCGGAAAGGTCCAGAAAAGCGGCTGCGCGGCAATGAATCCGCTGGCGGCGCAGCAGAGCGCGATCAGCGAGACGATGGGCGCCCCGGCAAGCCCGGACACCGCGATGGCCAGGCCCGACATGACGAGCAGCGCCACAGCGCACAGGCGATGCGTGCCGGTGCGATCCGCATATCGCGGCACGATCCACGTCACGACGACCGCCGCGATCCACGGCAGCGCGGTCACGAGCCCGACGCGAAACCCGACCTTCGTGCCGAGCAGCGCAGCGACCTGCTGCGGCAGATAGAAGACGACGCCGTACACCGCCGCCTGAATCAGGAAATAGACGCAGCACAGCACCAGCACGCGCGGATCGACCAACGCGGCCAGCACGCGATGCGGCCCGTGCGACGACGCAGCGCGCGCGTCGTCATCGAGGCGCGCGACGAGCCACGCCCGCTGGTCCTGCGTGAGCCAGCGCGCGCGAGCGGGATCGTCGTCGAGATACCAGAACGCCCACGCGCCGACAATCGACGCGAGCAGTCCTTCGACGAGAAACAGCCACTGCCAGCCGGCAAAGCCCAGCACGCCGTGCAGATCGAGCAGCAGTCCCGAAAGCGGCGCGCCGAAGATGAAGGCGAGCGGCGCGCCGAAATAGAACACGCCGAGCGCCCGGGCGCGCGCGTTCTGCGGAAACCAGCGCGTCAGGTAATAGACGATGCCGGGAAAGAAGCCCGCTTCCGCCACGCCGAGCAGGAAGCGCAATGCGTAGAACGTCGTCGCGGAATGCGCGAAGGCCATCGCCGACGAAACGAGACCCCACGTGACCATGATGCGGCACATCCACAGCTTCGCGCCCACGCGATGCAACAGGAGATTGCTCGGCACCTCGAAGATCGCATAGCCGACGAAAAAGACGCCCGCGCCGAACGCGAACGCGGCGTTCGTGAGACCGGTGTCCTGCTGCAAGGCCTTCTGCGCGAAGCCGATGTTCGCGCGGTCCAGAAACGCGAGCACGTTCATCAGCAAGAGGAACGGCAGCAGCCGGCGCATCACGCGGGACGTGACAGCGCCTTCCGCCGCGGCGGAGTGGTCCATGTCTCTCTCCAGTGAAGCGCGCTGTCAGTAGGTCGCGCGTCCGCCCGACAAGTCGAATACGGCGCCCGTGCTGAACGCGCAGTCCTCGGACGAGAGCCACAGAATGAGCGACGCCGCTTCCTCCGGCATGAGGAAGCGGTTCATCGGAATCTTGGAGAGCATGTAGTCGATGTGCTGCTGCGACATCGAATCGAAAATTTCGGTTTTGGCCGCGGCGGGCGTGACCGCGTTCACGAGAATGTTCTTGCCCGCGAGTTCCTTCCCGAGCGACTTGGTGAGCCCGATGAGACCGGCCTTCGACGCGCTGTAGTGCGAGGCGTTCGGATTGCCTTCCTTGCCCGCTATCGACGCGACATTGACAATGCGGCCATAGCCGTTCTTCAGCATATGCGGCACGACGGCGCGGCACGTCAGGTACGGCCCGATCAGATTGACGTCGATCACGCGGCGCCACACGTCCGGGGCGAGTTCCCACGTCGAACCGTTGCCGCCCGTGATGCCTGCGTTGTTCACGAGCACGTCGATCTTGCCGTGCGCGGCGAGCGTCGATTGCGCGGCGGCCTCGACGGATGCTTCATCGGTCAGTTCGACGACGCACTCGCTCACCGTGCGGTCTTCGTGCTTCGACGCCAGTTCGGCGCGCGTGCGCTGAAGCCGTTCGGCGTCCACATCCCACAGCGCGACGTTCGCGCCCGAAAGAAGCGCCCGCTGCGCGACCGCGAGGCCGATGCCGCGCGCGCCGCCGGTGATGACCACGGTGCGTTCCGCCAGATCGATCCGGTTCATGCGTTGTCTCCTGTCGTTTTGTCGTAAGCACTATAGACGGGAGCCGATAACGCGACAATTCGAAACAGCGATCAATCGATAGCCAGAGCGGATCGGTGGCAAGCGTTTCCTATCAGCGGCGCTCGACGTCGCGTCGGTTCTGCACTTCCGGGTGCGCGATCGCGGGCGCTTTTTCCAGCCCGGCCCGGCGGAAAGCCCTATCGGCGAACAAAGCGAATGCGAAAAGCGCGGCAACGCCAACCGGACACAGAAGCAACGTGGCGACAAACATGTTAAAGCTCCTCGAATAATTACGACACGAGTCTATCCGAGTAATTTTCGCCAACTAACCTGAAACTGACGCATTCGGCATTCAACTTACTGCAACGCACTTTCGAACTTCGGCTATTGGCGACGAGCTTGCCGCTCGCCCGAAGCGGCTAGGCACGGACGTTGCTCTACACCACGCACCGTCGACCGACCAGCGCGCAACGCGCGGCGACGATTCTCTTACCCATTAAAAAAGCATGTTCACACCAAAACCTTGCACTGCAACCTGCGTCCTCGACGGCATGCCCGTCACGCTCACGTACTATCCCGATACCACCCTGCTCCGCATTACCGACGCCACCGGCCGCTGCGTGCGGGAAACGCGCTGGCCTGCGCCCTGGCGCACGCTGCTGGCAACGCTGCGGGAATTTAGCGGCCGCGACGCGGACAGCCAGCTCTCGACGCTGCTCAACGAGATTCCCGACGAAGCCGCGCTCGCCTGACGGCCACGCGCTACCCAACGATTCATCACCACGCGAGGCATGGCCTCGCTCAACGCTGCAGAAGAAGAGGAAACAATGGCAACTGGCACTGTGAAATGGTTTAACGACACGAAGGGTTTCGGGTTCATCAAGCCGGACGACGGCAGCCCCGACCTGTTCGCGCATTTCTCGGAAATCCGGGCGGACGGCTACAAGTCGCTGCAAGAGAATCAAAAGGTGCTGTTCGACGTGCGTCAGGGTCCGAAGGGCTTGCAAGCGGCGAACATTCAGCCGCAGTAAGCGCACAAGCTTCAACGTCGAAGCCGTGGAGCCGTGCATAGCGGCTCCACGGCTTTTTTGTGCCGGACTCACACGCGCTCGAATACCGCCGCTGGCCGCAGCGCGAGCCAGTAGATCAGGAAGCGGCCCGCGAAAATGCCGGCGATCACACCCGAAATCAGCGCACTCAGCGCTACCAGTACAAAGTCAACACCGACACTCGCGGTGGTCGCCAGTTCGAAGCCGATAAAGAACTTCGAGGCGAAGGTCGCGAGGATCAGAAGCATCGGCACGACCGAGCCCGGCACGCTGACGGTACGCCGCACGCGGTCCACCGTCATCGCGCTTTTTTTCGCGAGCATCGCGCCGATGCCGACGCCGAACAGGCCGCCGACGAGCCAGGTCGCCGCCGGTTCCCAGCCCGCTTCCGGCCCGGTGAAGATATGCAACAAGCCCCACGCGGCAAAGATAGCCGGCACGACCGCGAGCTTCGAAAGCGGCGCGGTGCCGCCTTTCATCGCCTTCAGGCCGCGCGACACGAGCACAGCCAACAACACCCAGACCCACGCCGGCGTGCCGGCCAGAATCGCTTGCAATGACATGGTCGTTCTCCTTGATGTCAGGATCAATCTTTACGGTGGAAACATTCTGAGTTCACGCGAACGTTGCGTCAACGGTTTTTACATTGTAAAGATTGATCGATCGGCCAGTTTCCATTCCTATGCAGAAGCTCGCCATCACGCGCTCGCGCGCAGATCGTTTCGGATTTGAGTACGACCACGGCCGCCGTTTACAATGGGCGGTTTGCTGCGCATTCGCAGCTATTTTGGCTTCCGTCGGGCAGCATGGTCTCTGAAACCTCATCCCTGGAATCGCTCGCCGTTGCAGAGCGCGTGCGCGAGCTGATGAGCCGCCACGGCATCGGCAAGCGTCAGCAGACGGCCGAACTGTGTCGCATCCTCGATCTCAGCTTTTCGCAAGGCCACCGCAAGCTGCGCGGCAACAGCCCGTGGACGCTCGCGCAGATTCGCCGCGTCGCCGACGCTTTCGACGAGCCCGCGCTCCACCTCTTCGACAGCATCGACACGCGCCCCGACGACACCGAAGGCACCGCGCACGACGCCGTGCTGAAGCTCGGGTCGACGGAAATTCCATGCACCGCGTGGATCGGCGATGCACTGGACGCGGGCAGCCGGCCCGATTTCATTGCGCAAAAAGTGAATAACCGCTGGATCGTCACGCGCCACGAAGGCGTGCTGCTGCAGCAAGCGAGCGACGTCCACAAGATCGAGATTCAGCCGCGACGCGCGGATACGGAAAAACCGGTGATCGCCGTGGTCGACGACGATCACGCATCCGCCGACAACCTGCACGACTATCTGGAGATGACCGGCTTCACCGCGATGGCCTTCTACGGCCTCGACGCCTTTCTGGAGGCGCTGCAGTCGCAAGTCTTCGACGCCGTGGTGATCGACTGGCTGTTCGGCGTGCACACGTCGGCGGGCGCGATTCAGGCAGTGCGCGAGTCCGACAACCCGGACGCGCCCATCTTCGTGCTGACCGGCGAACTCACGACCGGCAAGGCGAGCGAATCGGAAATCAGCCAGATCATTCGCGACTACAACGTCACGTGCTTCGAAAAGCCGGCGCGACTCGGCATTCTGGTCGCGGACCTGTCGAAGCGGCTCTTGCGCAACTAAATCTTACGCAGCCCGCCGCCGCGCCGTCGCCGCGCGATGCACGGCCGCCTTCAGCACCTCGAAGCGCACCGGCTTCAGCAAGTAGTCGAAGAAGAGCACCGTCGCGCTCGGATCGACGAGTTCCGGCACATACGCGCTCACCGCGATGATCGGCACGCTCGCGCCCGCCGCGGTCCGCGAGCGGTATTCATGAGCGAACGAATAGCCGTCCTTGCCCGGCATGTGAAGGTCCAGAAGAATCACGTCGGCGTCGTTGCCGCGCAGCCATGCGAGCGCGCTGTCCACGTCCGGCATCGCCACGGCGCCATAACCCAGCAGCGTCAGCATTTCGATCAACGAATCGCGGATGGATTCGTGATCGTCTATGACCAGCACGTGCGACTTGCGCAAGCCGGCCGCCTCGGCGTCGTGCTCGCGGCGCTCGGGCATTCGCTCGATTGGCACCGCCGGCAAGCTCACGCGAAACGCCGCGCCCTGACCCACTTCGCTCGACACGTCGATGCTTCCGCCGAGCAGATTCACCAAGCCCCGCACGACCGCGAGTCCCATGCCGGCGCCGTCGAAACGCCGCGTGCTCGACGAATCGAGCTGCGTGAATTCCTGGAAGATGAGCGGCAGTTGTTCCCGCGCGATGCCGGGCCCCGTGTCGGTCACGGAGATATCGAGACGCGCCTTCTCGCGCACGAAGCGCACGTCGATGGAACCGGCATCCGTGTATTTGATCGCGTTGGTGACGAGATTCATCACGATCTGACGCACGCGATGCGGGTCCGATTCCAGCAGCCCGCGCTCGCCGCTGTAATCGCCGCGCAGTTGCAACCCTTTCGCGGACGCGGCGGGCAGGTTCGCCTCGACGATGGAATCGAGCAGTTCAGCGGGATCGAACACGGTCATGCGCAGTTCCAGCTTGCCGGCGCCCAGACGCGCGTAGTCGGTCAGGTCGCGCATCTGCGCTTCCAGATGCCGCGCGCCGGTTTCCAGCCGCTGAATGATCCTGCGATCCGCTTCGCCGCGCAAATTGAGCCCGAGCAGCTCGATCGAAGATACGATGGCGTGCAGCGGCGTGCGCAGTTCGTGGCTGATCATGCCGAGAAACGTGTCTTTCGCGACGCTCGCTTCGCGCGCCGCCCGCGTGGCCTGATGTTCGGCGGCGAGCGCGGCCCCTTGCTGCTCAATCAGGCGGGCGCGCCGATACCCGTTGAGCAGCAGCAGCGATGTCGCCGCCGCCGACAACAGGCCAAGCAGAATGCCGCCATACAGCAAATAACGGCGCTTGGCCTCGAAATCGCGCACGACGTTCTCGCGCTCGGCTGCGTCCATCAGCCGCCTGCCGGTCGCCAGTTCCGCGACGGCGGGCGCGTTTTGCCGCAGCACGCCGATCACCCGCAGCGCGCGGCTTTGCCTGACGGTCAGCCGGCTCACGTCGCCTTCGATGGAATCCAGCGCCGTGTGCAGTTGGCGCAAGATCTCCTGTTGCCGGCTGTGCATCGCGTCGTGACCTTCGGGCGTGCGCGTGGCGTCGGAGACAATATCGAGCCGCGCCCGCAACCGCGCGTAGGCATCGCGGACAGCGCCCGCGTCTTCGTCGATGCCGCTGCGAAAAAGCAGCACCTGGCTCTCGAACCGCTCGTAGGCAATCTGGAACTGCGCTGCGTCCCAGTACAGCCCTTCGTATGGCACGACCATGCCGTGCGGCTGCCGCGCGAGCACGCTCGAGTACAGCATATAGCCGACCGCGCCGAGCGGCGGCGCGACGGCCAGCGCGATCATCGCCGCATACCAGAGGCGGCGAATCCACGGACGCCGGTTCTGCATGGGTGCCATGAGCCGACAGCGGCGCGAACTAGCGCAACGCTTCCATTGCGTGCGCCGCGCGCTCCGACGCGACCACGATGAGCTTCATCGTCGCACGCGTCGCGCCGACGAAGACCTTGCGCGCCGCCTGATCGTCGAGCGGATCGAAATCGACTTCGGTGAGAATCACGCACGGCGCGGACTGGCCCTTGAAGCGATAGATCGACTCCAGCAGCACGTCGCCTTCGCGATATTCGGGATTGCCGAACAGGTCGTAGGTTCCGGTGAACGCGCGCAGCCGGTGCGGCCCGAGATGATCGACGGCCGTGAGCGCCGAGCCCTCGCGCCCGCGAAACGACAGCACCGCGATGTCCTGCTTCCGAAAGCCGAGGGACAGCGCGTGCGTGATGGCCCGCTTGGTCGCTTCGATGACCTCGTCCGGATGGCCGTCTTCGTAGGTGGACACGGTGACGTCCGAGCCGTCGAACGGACTGCCCGCATCGAGCCGCACGCCCGGTCCGACGACTTTGCGGATGAAGCCGAGCAAGTCGCGCGGACTGCGATAGTTGGTCGTCTCGCGCAGAATGGTCCAGCCCGGCAGCGGCACCGACTCGCGCAGATAGAGGTTCTGCATCGGGTCTTCGAGCCACCACCACGCACCGTCCGGGCTGAGCAGACGTTCGAGCGCCTCGACCCACGCGGCCTGAAAATCCTGGCCCTCGTCGACGATCAGCACGTCTGTCTTCCAGTGCTCCGGCACGGGCACGGCGGCGAAGCGTTCCTCGAGCGTCGCGAAGACGTTCGGCTGGCTGAAATCCGGCGGACTGCCAGCATCGCGCGCCACGGCCGCGCTGAGTTGATGGTAGTTCGCGATCTTCGCCTCTTTGGGCGCGATGGCGCGGATATGGTCCGCCAGCGGCCGATTGAAGCAGACATACAGCACGCTCTTTCCGGCAGCGAGCGCGTCGCGCATCACGCGCACGGCGAGTTGCGTCTTGCCCGCGCCCGCCGTCGCGACCACGCGCAGACGGAACGGCTCGAATTCGAGGCGCCGCGCCCACGTCGCGAGCCCGCCCGACAGCCGCGTGACGAGCGTGTTCGCCGCGCCGACGAGCGCGTTGGTATCCGGCGTGAGCGAAAGTTCATCGGCGAGAAAGTGATGAATTCGCGCGGCGGCTTCGAAGCGCGGCTCGTCGGGCGGAAGAATTTCCAGCACGACGCGCGCAAGCTGCGCCTTGCGGCTCGCATCGACGATACGGCCCGGCGGCACGCCTGCAATCGCCGCGTCCTTCACTGTGTAGTCGGGGCAATACAGCAGTTCCTCGATGCGGTACGTTCCCGCGCCGAACGCCGCCGTGAAGCGCCGGTGCAGGTTTTCGAGCGTGCGCGCAAGCTGGATGGCGACGTTGCGCTCCTTTTGCAGATAGACCTTGACGAGCCCCGCGCCCGTTTCGCGCAGGAAACCGGCCTTCATTTCGATCATCAGCACGCGGCCCGATGGCGCGACTACGACGAAATCCGCCTCGCCGAATACCGAAAAGCCTTCGTTGATGCGCGTCCAGTGGACGCCGTGATAGACCGTGTAGTCTTCCGGCAGCTTTTCGAGCTGCGCGAGCGTCTCCAGTTCGCGCGCCGCGGCGCCGGTCGCTTCGAGGTTCTTCCAGTCGTCGGGAACGATACGGGCCATGCGTTGCCTTTGAGCGTGAGGGACTTGCGACGAAACGCGCGGCTATGCCAAGCGGCGCGCGGTGCGCCTCATTGTACGCAAGGTGCGGCGCTTTCCCGCACGGCACGCTAGGCCCGCTAGGCCGCGTAGTCGTATCGGCCGCCGCGCTCCAATGCGCGCCGATACGCCGGGCGCGCGTGAATGCGTTCCAGAAACGCGCGGATATGCGGCAAGTCGTTGGCGCCCGCGCGCTGGCTCCCGGCTTCGAGCGGGAAGCTCATCTGGATGTCGGCGGCGCTGAAGGTATCGCCCGCGAACCAAGGCGTCTTCGCGAGTTCGCTTTCGATATAGCCGAAGTGCAGCATGAGTTGCGGATCGATGAAACTGCGCTGCAAGGTCTCGCCGATGCGCCGCGCAATCGGCTTGGCGAAAAACGGCATCCTCGCCTTGCCGATTCGCGATGCCACGAGCTTGAGCAAGAGCGGCGGCATGGCCGAGCCTTCGGCGTAGTGCATCCAGTAGTTGTAGCGCACGCGTTCCGGCGACGCCCCGTGCGGCGGCGCGAAACGCCCGTCGCCGTAGCGGTCCACCAGATATTCGATGATCGCCCCGGACTCCGCGATAATCAGCGCGCCGTCCGTGACGACGGGCGACTTGCCGAGCGGATGAACGGCGCGCAGCGCGGGCGGCGCGAGCATGGTCTGCGGATCGCGCTCGTAACGCTTGATTTCATACGGGACACCCAGTTCTTCGAGCATCCACAGTACGCGCTGTGAACGGGAATTGTTGAGGTGATGAACAGTGAGCATGTCTTCTTGTTGTGCCGACGGTACGACTCTTGCAGGCGAAAGACGCGCGCGGACGCAAGCCGCCGCGCCGCAACACTTCCTGACTATTCCGACAAGTAAAAGGAGAACCCGATGACCCTGATCATTTATCTCGTGGGCTGGCTGATTCTGATCGGCGGCGTATCGTGGGCGCTCGTCGCCATGCACGTGGCGCAACATACCATCGCCATCGTCGCCGTCATCTTGCTAGGTATCGCCGTCATCACGGGCGCGACGCGGGCGCGCAACCGCGACCGTTCCTAGCGTCCGTAAAGCGAAGAGCGCCGCGTCTTGTCTCGCGGCGCTCTTTCTTCGTCAGACCACGACGCGCGCGTTGAGCGCGTCCTGAATCAGCGTGACGAGTTCGTCCGGATGCGCGGGCTTCGTCATGAAATGCTGGAAGCCCTCGCCGATGCTGCGTAGGCGGTACTCGTCGCCGTCGTGCCCCGTGAGCGCGATTGCCACGGACGGCGGCAGATTCCCGCGTATCTCGTGATCGCGCAAACGCTGGATAAGATAGAAACCATCCATTCCTGGAAGGTCGAGATCGCAGATCACCGCATCGGGAAGCACACGGGTCGCGGTTTCCGCGCCGTCCTCGGCGTCGGCCACGGCGACGACTTGCGCGCCCTCTTCTTCCAGCAACATCCGCAGTGATTCCCTGCTTTCGGGATCGTCTTCGATGAGTACGATCCGCGCATGCCCCAGTCTTGCCACTTCGTTCATCATGTTCTTTTCAACTGCCTAAAACGGAATTCTCGCGCACGGTCTCCACGGCTCGCCGCTTCACTTCTCTCTGCCGACCGTCGCGCGACTCGCGTGAAGGTTGACAGAGAAACGCAGCGGGAATTCCGGACGCACCGTATTTTTCGCCGCGCGTGCGCCGGTGCTGAACGTCTCGCGGTGTCCGGACGCCGCCAGCGCGAAATTTCGCCCGGCCTCGGTGTCCAGCGATTCTATTCGAGCAAAAAACGGACCGACGTGCGTTTTGGCCCGGCCAGCCGGCCCTGCGCGCCACTTGGCGGACGTGTCCGCCCGCACCTCGATGGCGCATTTCCTTGTAACTTCGGCATGGTACTCGCCCGCTTTGCCGTCAGGCGTTTGCACATTGTTCAACGCGTGGCGAGGCGGATTGCAGCAAAGCGCGGTACTCGGTCGGCGTGATTCCGACAGTCGCCTTGAACTGCCGCGTGAACGCGCTGTGGTCCGTGTATCCGCAGAGCGCGGCGACGTCGGTGACTTTGTCGTGCGAGACGAGCAGCGCGGTCGCGGCATCGAGCCGTGTCTTGAGCAAGACCTGCCGCGGCGTCAAATGGAAGACCTTGTGAAAGTATCGTTCGAGCTGCGCAATCGACATGTTCGCCATCCGCGCCAGATCGCGCATATTGAGCGGTTGCACGTAATTTTCCTGAATGTGCTGCACGACCGCCGCGAGCCGGCTATACGCGGGGTGCGTGCTTTCGGCGGCCTGCAAGTCGCGTGAAATGCCGGCCAGCCCGACGATATGGCCCTCAGCGTCGTGCAGCGGCTGCTTGCAGGTCATGCACCAGCCGGGCTCGCGGCCCGGATAAAGATGCAGTTCCAGCTGATCGATCAGTTCCACGCCCTGCGCGATGATCGCCTGATCCTGCGCCGTGTAGATGCGCCCGAAACGGCGGGGAAACACGTCCTCGGCCGTTTTGCCGATGAGCGCGCTCTTGTCGTCCTTGTGACCGCAGCGCCGGGCGAGCGTGCGATTGACCATCGCATAGCGCGCGTCGCGATCCTTCACGAAGAACACGATGTCCGGCATCGCGTCGAACACGGGCGCGAGCAGCGCGAAATGCGCGAGCATGTCGCCGAGCGCCGACGCGCGCGGCAACGCGGCGCCTTTCGGCGCGCGAGGCGAGGCGCTGCCGGCAAGTTGTGCGGTCGTGCTCATCGTGCGTTCGGGGTGCGCCGAGTCGGAATGGCGCCGATTATAGGTGCGCGAAAATGACGCCAATATTGGCGCTCTCCCGACTATGTTTTTCGTTAGTCCGCTTCTTCCGACGATTCGCAGGCGGCGAGCAGCGTGTCGATGCGCACGGGCACGAGCGGCTCGTGCGCCGTCGCTCGCGGCCAGCCGAAGTACAGCGCCGCCGTCTCGCCGCAAATGCGCCCCTGACACGGTCCCATGCCGCATCGCGTATGCAGCTTGGCATCCCGCCAGTTCGCGTGCGAGGCCACTTCGCCGACGCTCACGTCTTCGCAACGGCATATCAGCGTGGTGGCGGGCGGCAGCGCGCGGGCGGCGGGGCCGAGCGCGAACGCGCGTTCGACGCGCGCCGCGAATGCGCGCCAGCGGCGGCGTTCGCGTTCGAGGCGCGGATCGACCGAAGCGCCGAGCGCCGCATACGCCGCACACGCGCCTTCGACGCGCGCCAGCTCCATCCCGCCGATGCCGGTGCATTCGCCGGCCGCGAAGACATCGGCGAGTGACGTGCGCTGGTGGTCATCGACGGCAATCGCGCCGCCTGGATCGACGTCGCAGCCGAGCGCGAGCCCCAGCGTCGCATTCGGCACGAGTCCGTAACCGCACGCGATCCGCTCCGCTTCGATGGTCTCTTCTCCCGCGCCGGTGCGGATCGTGACGCCTTCCACCCGCTCGACGCCGTGCGCCTTCACGACCACGCTTCCCGCGCGATACCGCGCCACGCCGAGCGCACTCACCAGCGCGGCCGCCTGCGCGAACTTCGACGGCGTTGCCGCCAGCGACGCGACGAAGCGCGCGACACGCCGAAGCGGCGCCTGTTCGACAACCGCGCGAACGTGCGCCCCGTGGCGGCGCGCGGTATCGGCGGCGGCGAGCAGCAGCGGCCCGCTGCCCGCCACGACGATGCGCTCGCCGCGCACCGGCACGCCGCCCTTGATGAGCGCCTGCAAGCCGCCTGCGCCCGTAACGCCGGGCAGCGTCCAGCCTTCGAACGGCAGCAACCGCTCGCGCGCACCGGTCGCGAGTATCAGTTTCGCGTACCCGACGGCGCACGGCGCGCCGTCGCGTTCCAGCAGCAAGCGCTTGCCGTCGAGCGCGGCGGCGACTTTGCTCGCGTTCATCAGGTCGAGGTTCGGGCGCGCGCCGGTCGTGTCGAGCCAGCTTCGCAGCGGCGGCGACGGCGCCGCGCCCGGCCCCTGCCGCCAGATTTGCCCGCCGGCGCGCGGATTGTCGTCGATCAGTGCGACGCGCGCCCCGGCTTGCGTCGCCACGTGCGCCGCTTCCAGCCCCGCCGGTCCAGCGCCGACGATCGCGATATCGACATGCTCCGTTTTCATCGCCCGCTCTCGATGACGAGGCCATCGCGGCACAGCGTCTGGCAGCCGAGCACGTGCGCGCGGCCATCGACGCACACGCGGCATTCGTGACACACGCCCATGCCGCACAGCGCGGCGCGCGGTTCGCCGCCGACGGAGCGGCGCGTCGCCGTTCGGCCCGCGAGCGCAAGCGCGGCGGCGACGGTCGTGTAAGCGGGAACGGTCAAAGCCATGCCGTCGACAATCACGTGAACGTGGTCATCCATCGGCGTGCGCCTTCGCGAAGCGTCGCGGAGAAAACGCGGCGGCGTCGGGGAAACCTGCGTGCGCCGGATCGCCGAACATCTGCGCGACGAGCAGCTTCGCGGTGCCGAGCGAGGTCGTCACGCCGAGCCCTTCGTGTCCGGTGGCGACCCAAAGCCGGTCGCCGAAATGCCGCGCCGGGCCGATGATCGGCAGACCATCGGGCGTCGCGGCGCGAAAGCCGGTCCACGCACGGATCGCGTTCAGCCCGCCGATGCCCGGCAGAAAGCGCGACGCGCGGCGCAACATGGCGCCGAGCACGCTCATGTCGACGGCGGGATTGACCGTGCCGAACTGCCGCGACGAGCCGATTAGTATTTGCCCCGTCGGACGCGGCTGTGCGTTGAAGGCGACGGACGTGCCGCGTGCGTGGTGCGCGCTCTTGATGTAGCCGAGTTCCAGCACCTGATGGCGGATCGTGCCCGGATAACGGTCGGTGATGACGAGATGGCCCTTCTTCGGCTCGAGCGGAATGTCGTCGATCAGGCCGGACGCCGCGAGCCCGTTCGCCACGACCACATGCCCCGCCGCGCGCCGCTCGCCGTTCGCAAGCGTGACGCTCGCCTGGCTCCGGCCCGCTTCGACGGCGGCGACCGCGCAATCCGTCGATACGCGAATGCGCGCCGCTCCCCGCGAACACGTCAGCAGGAACTGCGCGGCGGCAGGCGCATAGACGATGGCGTCATCCGCGATGCGAAGGCCGCCGACCATCGCGTGGCTGAGCGCCGGCTCGACTTCGCGCAGCGCGGCGGCATCGAGCACATCCGCGCGCACGCCGCTGGACGCGAACGCGCACTGCATCGCGCGGGCGGCGGCGAGCTCTTCTTCGTCCTCCGCGACCCACAGCGTGCCGCAGCGCGAAAAGGCGTCGCGTTTGCGCAGATGCGGCGCGAGCGCGAGCCACAATTCGCGCGAGAAATGGGAAAGCGCGAACTCGGCGGGCGAGTCGTTCATCACGACGATATGGCCCATGCCGGCCGCCGTCGCGCCGCCGCCGACGCCGCGCGCCTCGATCACGTCGACCGATGCGCCGCGCGCCGCCAGTTCCGCTGCGCACGCGGCCCCGACGATGCCCGCGCCGACCACGATCACGTCCGCCGTCATGCGGATTCGCCAGCGGCGATGCCCCACGCGAACGGATCGCGTTCGTCGATCACGAGCCGCCCTTCGCCCATGATGTGCGCGTAGCCCGTGATCGTCGGGATCAGCCGATCGCCGTCCATCGCGTAGGCGCCTTCGAACACGCTGCCGATGATGCTCTCCTGCCGCCACACCGCGCCGGGCGCGAGCAGGCCGTCGGCGGCGAGGCACGCGAGCTTGGCGCTCGTGCCGGTGCCGCAGGGCGAGCGGTCGTAGGCGTTGCCAGGACACAGCACGAAGTTGCGGCTGTCGATGCCCGCGTGCGGCGAATCCGCGAACAATTCGATATGGTCGATGTATGCGCCGTTTGCGCCGGTGATGCCTTGCGCGTGCAGCGCCTCGCGGATGGCCCCGGTGAACGCCGTCAGTTCGCCGATGTGCGCGGGGCTCAACTCGCGCCCGTGCTCGGATTCGCTCACGAGAAAGAACCAGTTGCCGCCCCACGCGACGTCGCCGCGCAACGTGCCGTGGCCGGGCACGTTCACGCTCACCGCGTGCCGGTGCCGATACGCCGGCACGTTGCGCACGCTGACGCTGCCGTTCGCATTGAGCGTCGCATCGACGGGGCCGACGGGCGTGTCGATCCGGTGCCGCCCCGGCGCGATCCTGCCCGCGTGCGCCAGCGACGCCACGAGCCCGATGGTGCCGTGTCCGCACATGCCGAGATAGCCGACGTTGTTGAAAAAGATGACGCCCGCCGCCGCGCCAGGATCGTCTGGGGCGCACAGCAGCGCGCCGACCATCACGTCCGAGCCGCGCGGCTCGGTCACGATGGCGCGCCGCCAGTCGTCGAAATGCGCGCGGAAAGTGTCGAGCCGCTGCGCAAGCGTGCCGCCGCCCAAGTCCGGTCCGCCCGCGACGACGAGGCGCGTCGGTTCGCCGCCCGTGTGCGAGTCGATGATGTCGATGGTTTTCATGCCGCCTATCGTAGAAATGCGCCCGGCGGGCGTCTTGGCATGGCTAGGCGGTTTTGATGACGATATCGGCATAGCCCGAGGCGTTCGCCGCTGTGCCGAAATCGGCACGGGCGACGCGCGATTCACGCAAGACGACGCGTTTTCCGCTGCCTACACTGCTATGCGTTCAAACACTTTCGGAGAGCCGCCGTGGCGCATATCTGGGAAGGCGTGATGCCCGCCGTCACTACCAAGTTCAACGCCGATTTCAGCATAGACCGCGCGTGGACGAAGAAGAACATCGAAGCGCAGATCGATGCGGGCGTGGACGGCATCATCGTGTGCGGATCGCTCGGCGAAGCCTCGACGCTCTCGCTCGACGAAAAGCTCGATGTGCTCGACATCGCCGTGGACGCATCGCGGGGGCGCGTGCCGGTGCTGTTGACCATCGCGGAAAACAGCACGCTCGACGGCTGCCGCCAGGCCGAGCGCGCGGCCAGTCATGGCGCGGCGGGCTACATGGTGCTGCCGGGGCTGCGCTATCTGTCGGACCGGCGCGAGACGCTCAATCATTTTCGGATGGTCGCCGACGCGAGTCCGCTGCCGCTGATGGTCTATAACAACCCGCTCGCCTATGGCGTCGACGTCACGCCGAAGATGTTCGCGGAACTCGCGGAAGACACGAAGTTCGCGGCGATCAAGGAATCGAGCGGCGACGTGCGGCGCATCACCGATCTCATCAACGAAGTCGGCGAACGCTACGCGCTCTTCTGCGGCGTCGACAATCTGGCGCTGGAAGCCATGTTGATGGGCGCGCACGGCTGGGTGGCCGGGCTCGTGTGCGCGTTCCCGCGCGAGACCGTGGCCATTTACCGGCTGCTGCGCGCGGGGCGGATCGAGGAAGCGCGCGCCATTTACCGCTGGTTCGCGCCGATGCTCGCGCTCGACGTGTCACACAAGCTCGTGCAGAACATCAAGCTGGCCGAAGCGATCGTCGGATTGGGCACGGAGCCGGTGCGTCCGCCTCGGCTGCCGCTCGCGGGCGACGAGCGCCGGGACGTGGAAACGTTGATCCGGCGCAGCATCGAAACACGGCCCGCGCTGCCGGAACTCTGACAAACGAAAATGCCGTCTCGCGACGGCATTTCTCATTCAGTTTCTTTCAGCGACGACTTAAGCGACGACTTAACCGACGACTTAAGCGACGACTCAGGCGGCGATGCGCGCGTGCTCGGCTTCGACGCGATCGTCGCCGGCGTCCTCGCCGTCGTCGTAAAGATGCAGCAGGCGATAGCCGCTTTTGTACACCGGCTGCAGGCGGAAGTGATTGACCGGCTCGATTTCGAGCGCGAGACGCAGGCGCGACACGTGGCTGTCGATGGTGCGCGTGGTTTCGCGGAACTCGCGGCCCCAGACCATCGCGAAAATGTGATCGCGCGACAGCACGCGGCCGATATTCGAGAAGAAAAGCTGCGCGAGCCGGAACTGCGTGCCGCTCAATTGCACCGGACGGCCGCGCACGGTGACGGTCTGCTGACGCGAATCGAAGCGGTACGCGGCTGGCTTACGGCACAAAGCTAGTGCTGGCAAGGCTTTGCGGCCAATCCAGGTGCCACAAAATAGGTGCAAAAACGGCCACACGCGTCCTAATTGAATCAGTCACTTGCGGATGGTTTTCAAACAGGCGATCCGTACGCCACGCGGCAAACGAAAGTGAAGAGTTGAGTCTTCATAACTCCACTCACCCAACCTTGCGGCCGGCGGCGCAGATGATGGAACTCTTCGGAGATCAATTAGACTAGTGACCTTGAAACGACACAGGCGGGAGTCGGGATGAAAGTTTTCTTGAGTTGGTCCGGTCAGCGCAGCCGCGAAGTTGCCGAACTGCTTAATGACTGGATTTCGTGCGTCTTACAGGCCGCGCGGCCATGGATCTCTACGCACGACATAGCGAGCGGCACGATCTGGTTCAGCGAGATCCAGGCGCAGCTAGCTGAAACGTCTGTCGGCATCGTGTGCCTAACGCAAGAAAACAAGACAAAACCATGGATCTTGTTCGAGGCCGGGGCCTTGGCTAAAGGGATCTCCGCCTCACGCGTCTGTACGTTCCTGGTAGATTTGAAACATGCGGACGTCGAAAACCCTCTTGCGCAATTCAACCACACCCTGCCGGATCAGCAAGGCCTTCGACACTTGGCTCGAACCCTCAACGCGGCAATGCCGGTCGAGCACCGACTTCGAGACGACGTCCTTGACCGGGTCTTCGTCACATACTGGCCACAGTTCGAGCAGTCGTTCGCCAGCGTTCTCCGCGACGTGCCTGCAGCCGCAGCGGATGCTCCGCCCCGATCGGACAACAGCATGCTGGCCGAGATCCTCGAGCACACGCGCAGTTTGTCCGGTCGAGTGGCTCAACTCGAGCGAGGCCTGTCGATCTCCGGTATCGCCCCGGAGTCGTTCAGCGATCTCATTACGTCGCTCGACCGTACTTCAGACACACGTACGCGCCCCGTTGACGAGGTGTTTCATGACAAAGTGAATAAAAACTATCAGATACGGCGCAAACGCTACCTTAGCGCGGACGTCGACAAGGTTTTCAAGGATGCAAATCTCTCAGACGGACCCAAAGAGTAGAGCGCGGCATAACTACAAGATCGATGTCTTCGCGACCGGAAGATCTTGGGCGATGACTTAATGCTTCGCTCGTCGGCCAATGCGTTGCTGCCGCGAGCGGCTTCGTCCAGTCGCACGCCGCTCCTCTCGCCCGCCAGAGCACGAGAAGTGAAACGCTGCGGTTCAGGAACAACTCGATGCGTGCCGTGTCAGGTCTTAGCCTCGAGATGATTGGTTCAGTCCGGTCGCTCTCTCTGTGCCGCCCGCCCGAGCGTCGGGGCTTTTTCTTTCCAGCAGCACTGCGTGGAGCCTCTTCTGGCGGAGTCTGGGCGGGGTGCTTGCACGGCGCTTGAGCGCCGGTATTAGCTTACATTGTTCGCAGGCGCACAAACCGACTGCATCCCCTCGCGCACCGCAGTCGTCCTGACATATCCTGAGTTAAGCCAGCCTCGGGCACGGGTGGCATCAAGTCCTTTAATGTGGGGACGAATCATGCCGTCGCTCTTAAGAAAGCTAGCGCTTCTTAGCCTCGTGACCGTGGCGGTGATCGATCCGTTTTCTTCGCAACACGTCGCACGCGCCGAGATTGCGATGCCGCCCGCCGCAAGCGCATCGGTGGCTGATGCGAATGTCCCGCGCGACAAAAACGACGCAACAATTTCCAAGTTCAGCGAACAAAATCAGGTGCTGAGAGATTTTAGTGAGAGAATTTCTCAGATTACGGATTCGAACTTGGAAGCTAATAAAAAATCGGAGCTTTTATCCAATGCGATACTGCAACAGGTTCACCTACTCGAGGAATCACAGATTATTCAGATCCGGGTAGTAAAACCTAAACGAGCAGTCGATCCTTCTAGTTACCCCTGGATGGTTTCTCTGCAGGTAACGGGAGACCCCAAATCTAGTTCATGGTCGCACTTCTGTGGTGGAACTTTGATTGCAAAGCGGGTTGTCTTGACGGCAGCGCATTGCACCAAAATCATCCCAAGTGGGATCCCGAGCACGTACCTTCGTGCCGTTATCGGCGCGTCTGTTTCAGCCCCGCCGGTAGCTGCAACTCGGGGAATACTTGGTATTGAAAAGTCGCCTAACTATCATGAGTCCACTTTCCATTTGGCAAATGGTTCAGTCTTGAAAGGCTCGCCTGTCGACGACTTTGCAGTGTTCTTATTAGATAGTGACGTGGCGTCGCAACGCGTTTCCCTGTTTTCCGATCCGAACAAAGCACATGCCATTGCGATGGCAAGTGCGACGGTCATGGGATGGGGCGTAACGGAGGAAGGAGCTGCGAAATCAGCACCGTTGCTCTATGAAGCCTCATTACCACTTGTCGCAGAGAGTCTCTGCGGAGAAGCATACGCGCCAATTGAAGCGGCCATGCTCTGCGCCGGGAGCAAAGATGGGGGGGCTGCCGCTTGCGAGGGTGACAGCGGAGGGCCTCTGTTAGTCAAATCAACGAATGGTGCATTTCAGCAAATCGGCGTCGACAGTTTTGCGGACGGATGCGGAAAGCGGAATGAATATGGCGTTTACGGGTGGATCGGATCCGCGTCACCATGGATTCAGCGGTTTCTCGATCCACCCGTGGCACATTAGGCACACCACTAACGCTTTGAGGAGAGATGCCATGAACAACAAGTTGCGAATTTCTCTGTCCCTCTTTGTGTTACATATGAGTCTGGGCGTCTGCGCAGCGGCCAGCGGTGGGAGCGCATCGTCGGCAAGTACAGATCCGGCGATACAGGCACAAATGGATGCGCAAAACTTGCAGCTGCTTCAAGCCCAGGTCAAAGCAGCGCAATATGCAAATGACAATGCGGAATTAACGAAAGAGAAAGCCGCGCAAACGTTTCCAAGTGGCACGGTCGGCACTGTTACGACGAACAGTGGAAGCCTGGATCATTTCGCGAACTTCGCAATAGCGAAGGCATTGCGGGCGCGCGGACATACCTTGGCAGACCAGTTGAGCGGAAACGACAAATTCAAAGCAGCTCTAGGAGATGCTACGCCCAACGCGCCCTTAGCATTGATTCTTACCAACGACCAGAACATTGCGAGCCTTCTGTATTCTGGACAGGGGACAGTCGCCGGACTCAATCAATTAAAAAATGTTCTCTCGATCGAAAGCAATAACTTGGATCTTGCGGTACAAGGCGCTCAAAGCGGCCAACAACTACTACCAGCTATCGCTGCAGTCGGCCTAGTCGTGAGCGCGATCGAGGGTGTCGCGGCGACTTTCCGATCGAACTACACATTATCGTCCGTGGCTGTTAATCAGGACTTTCTGCAAGTCGAGATTGGCTTACTCGACAAGTTTGGAACCGATCCACAAGTGAACGTAATAATCCCTGGATTCGGATCCCCTGCGGCCGCGTCGTTTCTTAAGAATTATATTTCTGAATTACAGAAAGCGAGAGCTTCCCTCGCGAGCAAGGCCGCCGCTGCACAAAAGGTAGCGGCGCAATTTCCAAAAAATAAAGCTCTCCCTGCCGAAATAACAAATGCAAACACGGTCGGTACATTAGTCGATCAGTTTTTAAACAACCTAACAGGCGTGGCTAATGGAAGCTCAACGTCGGCGTTCGGACAAATTTCGCTGGCTCTGTATATCGCCGATGCAATGGCTAACGGTGGCTTTACTTTAGTATTGCATTTTGCGGCATTAGGAGGTTCTTCTGTGACAGAGGGAGAAACGTTCTGGCATAATCCGCGCGTAACGTACCAGTACTCCCAACTAGTCTCCGGCGTTCTGATTGACAAAGCTGGCCGACTGATCGCGCTGCCTGACACGTGCACGTCACAGGAGCCAGCGGGCCCCGCAGCAGACTGTGGGCTTCAAGGCGGAGGGCTCGTACCTATCGATTGGCATTAGTTTTCGCCCTCCCGTCGGCGTGAATGACGGTGCAACGTTCGGGCGAATTCACTCCCCCGCGAAAGGCCACCTCCGGGTCGACTCTTCGGGAGGCGGTCGATTAACACGGCGGGTCAAGGTCGCGATCGCCCCGATTGGCGCGGTGCCACTGACCATTTTGAGATCAGCATCGTTTCGACGACCGTGACGGGTCTCCTATCTCCGTCAGCCGCATAGACATGCCGCAGGCAATCTGCGCCGAACTGCGAAACGGCTATCCATCGAGCCAGCAGTGGCTCAACTTTCTGCTCGACGAATCGAGCGGCGTGTACGCACCGTCACAACGGCGAGGGAATTTGGTTCAAGGCAACGACTAGCGAATAGTGCGCGGAGTGACGCACGACCTTTCTTAAGTGAGTTGGCCGGCTTCCGATAAAACAATGGGAGTGGATTTCCCAAGACGAGCGATCGGATGCGTGCTCATGAGAACGCTAGTTCCGCGCTCGCAGAGGTCGCTTTATTGCCGAGCGGTCGCCAGCATGTTGTGCTCCACATAGCGTCGGGAGATAGGGTTACAGCATTAGACGCTGGCCCTGATCAGCTTTTTACCCGTCGCACGTGTCTCTTCTACTTTCTACTGTGCCGCCCGGGAGAAGGGAGACCCTCCCATTCAGAAAACGACTTAGTGCGTCCCTGTCATGTCCTAAACTTTGGATGACTGGTATCGTCCGGTCAATCTCTCTGTTGAGCCCGGCGCCATGCCGGGCTTCTTTTATCTTGCTGGACAGTTCTTCGCGACCGCGAGATCGTGCGCGAGAATCTGCCGCTTCGTCTCGTCGGTGTCTGCCTTGCTGGCCGTGATTGGCCTGACCCAGTCGCACGCCGTGTCAACGACCTTCGTCACGGTCACCGTCTGAGGCGGCTGAGGCGCCGGCGCAGTCGTCGCACAACCAGTGATTGCCAGTGCGCAACAAATAATCATGGCCCGCATGTTCACGACTCCTGTCGCAATGCGCCGATCTGGTCGAGCTCGGCATCGAGGTCTTCTCGCGCTGTAGACGCAGCCGCCTGATCAGCCGCCGCGCGATTGACGACGGCCTGTTCGCCGGCAGCGGATGCCGCAGCGTTCGACTGGTCCACTTCGCTCTCTTTTTGAGCAACGGCGCGCGCCGCGTCTGCTTTTGCCGCGGCGGCCTCGGCGGTCGCCGCCTGCGCTGACTTGTGACGAAAAAGCCCGAAGATCAAGCCGCCGAGGCCGAGCACCGCTCCGCCGATCAGCGGCCACAGGGATGTGATGAGTGCGGTCATGCTGAGATTCCTCCACCCGCGGCCTGGTATGCCGCCAGCAAGTAAGACATTGCGTTTTCGTTCTGCCCGTATCCGGCGCCGGGCAGGCTTGCCCACACGTTCGCCACCTTCGCGACCGCATCCTTGAACCGGCCCGCATCGATCAGCGGCAGTGCGCCATGCTCGCGCAGCTGCTGCAGCGCATACTTGTCCTGGGAGATCGGGGAAAAGTCCGGCAGGTTCATCTGCTGTTTGTAGATGCGCCACCAGCGGTAGAGGATCTGGTAGCGGCCGGCGGCCGTCGACTTCAGCGACGTGTTCAGGATGTTCGGATGGTCGGCGTAGCTGTTGAAAAGCATCAGCCGCGCGGGCGTCGATCCGACCAGCACGTTGTATCCGTCGTCCGTCTTGGCCAGTTGCACGGTACCGATCTCGCTGACGGCGATCATGTCGAGGAAGGCAACTCGGTTTTTACCGCCGGCTGCGACTGCGTCAATTCGTGCCATCGCCGCCCTCCTTCACAACGCGGCGCAACGACGTGTAGCGGATCGCGATGAAACTCAGGCCGAAGAGCGTGTACGCGATCCACTGCTGCACGTTCTGGGGGATGACGTCGCGTACCTCTCGCGGCATTCCTTCCCATGCTTGGGCGATGAGCGGGCCAGCGCCGGCGAGCGCGGTGAAGATGGCACCGGCGATAACGGTGCCGCGCTTGTGCAGCTTCTGCCACCCGTCGGCGAGTGTCAGCCGCAGTCGAGTGAACGGGATGAGAGGCATATGCCCTCCAGAAATGAAAAACCCGGCACGCGGCCGGGTTAGGATGAAAAGCGGTTTCGGTTTAGCGGCGATTGCCCGCCCAGGGTGTCGGCGGCACGGCCGCAGTGCCGCGAGTAGCGGTGTCGAGCTTCTTCTCCGTTGCCTTAACCGCAGAGGCTGCCTCGACGACTTGCTGCTGCACGGCGTCTTGCTTCACGAGAATCTGATCCGTCTTCTGCGCCGTCGCCGCGGCAGCAGCTGCCGCCTTTTGAGCAGCGATGATGGCGGCGGCCTGCGCGCGCTCTCGCTCTGCTGCGCGGAGATCGTTCTTCGCGTCCATCTTGTCGAGCGCCTGCCCGAACTTCGAGATGGCGTCAGCAAAGTTATTGACGTCGATCGCGTATTGCGCCGACTGCTTGCCGAGTCGCTGCTCATACTCGAGCTTCTGCTGAGCGAGCCGCTCCTTTAGCTCGATGACGTCCTGCTCGTTCTTGCTCGCTTGCATGGTGCTGCCCGCATAGATGCCAGCGACGCCAGTGCATAGCGCACCGAAGAGCAGAATCCCGCAGACCCACGGAAGGTGCTTCGCGCGTAGGAAATATGCTTGCTCGATGTGCACGCCGTCGCGCGCCCTCACCGGCTCAGTCAGATCGGTCATTCGGTCACCGTGATTCGTATAGGCGGATAGACGTTGCTCTCGTCGCGGCCGACCAGGTTGTTTTGGAACCGCGACACGTTGCGGTATTCGTAGTCGCCTGGCGGAAGGGTCGGCGGTACCTCAAATGCCGAACTGCGGATCGCGCATCCAGCCTTCGCAAGCGTCGCGGCGCCGCGCAGTGCGATGTATGCGTGGCGGTCCACGTCGTACAGCGATGGTGACTGCTCCGCGTAGATGTCTCGATCGAGACAAACGTTACGGCGCACGTACATCCAGTCACCACGATGGAATGTTGTCCGGCGCGCGCCGTCCTTATCGAACGCGGCCGCCGGCCCGGCGTGATATGGATTGCCACCAACGAGCGCTATATACATCAGTGCGGCGGCGCTTGCGATAAGCGTTACGGCGTACATACCTCCAATGGCTATCTGCTTCCGATCTTCGGGCTTCATTTCACGATCACCTTTGCCAGCAGCGCGGCGAGAACAGAGGTCAAGGTCGTGCCCGCAAGCGAATAGACGAGGATCTTCACGACGGTAAACTCCGTCTTCGTGACGAACGTATCAATCCGAATCGAGACACCCGTTTTCCACTCGCGCAGAGCAGCAAGTTCCTCGCCGTGCTCAGCTACTTTGTCCCGCAAGCCCGAATAGTCTTCAGCAGGCATTAACCACCCCTCGTTTGCCGGTCATCCGGGCATAAAAAGAAAGCCGCCTCTGGGGGCGGCTGTTCCGACTTGCCTGTTCAGGCGGAAGGCGCGGCCGGCCAGACCGGGCTTGCTTGCGTCAAATCGACTCGATTCACCGCGACGCGATATTGCTTCCATTTATTCAGCAGCGCGATTTCTGCGTCGGTTGCTTCGTCCAGGTCGACGGCATCTTGCAGCGGAGCAATCGCCGCGGTTGCTTGGGCAAGCATCGTGTCGCGAGCAGCGGTGTTATCCGCGAGAATCTGCGCCGCCGACTTAGGCGGCGGAACGTACTCCGAGAACGTCGTCCCGTCGTACACCAATCCTTCCTTCACGCTATCGTCGCAAGGAACCAGCGATTGACGAAACTCTTCGGTGAAGCGCGCTTCGATGGGAATCTCGTTCCCGCTGTCATCCAGCATCGGGGCGATGACTTCCATCACCCGGCCCTCTTGCACATAGGCATAGTTCATCACGCGTACTCCTGGATGATGATGATTCCGCCAGCGCCATAACCGCCTGTCGAAGCCGCCGATGACGGTCCAATCGCGGCACCTCCGCCTCCGGCACCCAGCGCCCCGGCAGGTTGACCGGTCCCGTTTCCGGAAACAAATTTGCCGCCGCCCGAGCCGCCGAATATCGGTGAGCCACCGCCCGCGCCGCTGACAAAAAGCGATCCGGTGATACTCCCTGTGACACCCTGCATTCCATAGGTGGAAACGATATTGCCGCCGGTCGCTGCGGCCCCGGGCTGCGCGCCGTATTGGAGAGAAGATGTCGACGAGGTAGCCAACCCCACAGGTCCGCCGTTTCCACCGGGCGCACTAATCAGTGAGCCAAACGATGACGATCCACCAGTACCGCCATTGCCATTAGCACCGCCGAATGCACCAGCGGTCCCGACGGTGATAGCTTGGCTTGCACCGATCTGCGCGGCTGTGAGATAGGAAGAACCGTAGCTTCCCGATGCCCCGCCGCTTCCGATCGCGTATTGGCCGGTAGATGTGGCAGCAGTCCCGCCACCGCCGCCGCCTGCTCCTTGAACTTGGACGTATGCGGACCCCAAGCCGGCGCTAGGCGTGTATACGGTCGCACCTGTCGTCGTAGCGGCGCCACCGTTGACAGATAGGTACTGCGTGCCACCACTATTGAAGTAGACCAGCGTCCGGAGCAATCGACCCGGACCGACATATGCCTTGATGGCATCCCTGATTTGCGTGTACGTCGTTTTGCTTGGCGTTATCCCGCCGGCTGCGAGGATCGACATCATTTCCTCTTGCAGCATATTCAGCCACGACGCACGCACGTTGGTTGCGGGTGTGCCTGCAGCGGCGTTACCTTCGGTGAAATAGCCCGGAGTTCCCACTGCTTCGGGGGATGGCAGCGAGGGCGCTGCCGTTGCATCATCGACTCGAAACATACTCTTGCCTCTTAGGCGTAAGCGAAAATCGGAATGGTGTGCGCCGGCATCACTGCGCGGATTTCGCACTCGAGAACCTTGTTGCCCCACGACGCGAGCGGATCGCCTGCCGCCATGCCGCCGGCGACGGCGCGGACGATCGTGTTCAACGGCGCCGTAATCTTCCAGGCGAAGTTCCAGTCGTAGCCGTTGACTGGCTGCCCGGCCTTGAGCATTCCCGCGCGCGCCTGCGTGTACTGCGTGATCGTCACGGTGTAACCGAGCGATGCCGCGAATGCAGTCAACTGCGGAATCGACGCGCCGCCTAGCGCCGTCAGCCGCGCGATCACCTGCGCACGCCGAGCCGGGATCGTCGGCGCAGTTCCCGCGCATGGATCGGGAAGGCCAAGCGTTGCCTCCCACTCGGGCAGCAACTCGTACGTCGTTGGCGGAAAGGCATCGACGAGCAGATAGTTCGCGCGCGCCGTCTGGCGCTCGTAGCTCGGTGCGAGGCCCGAAAGGACCTTCGCCTGCACAGTGTCAGGATCGCGAGGCCACACGCGGCCGCGCGGCAGCAATGCCTGCATCGCGGACAGGAAGTCGGCCGCCTTGAAGTTGGGTGCGAGCATCGAGGCCTCAGACGTAGTTCACGCCCGCGAGCACCGGCAACTGCCCTGTGCCGCTCGTGATGTTGCCCGGATAGGTCGTCGTGGTGCCGCTCACCACGCCCTGCACGAGCGTGATGACAAAACCACTCGTTCCAGAAACCGACGCGATAGCCGACTCGATGTCGGAGCGGTTGACGGTGCCCGCGCGCGGATCACCGTTGCGGAACAGGACGTCGGAGATTGCAGCCGCGATCGCCGCGCGCGTCGCGGTCGTCGTTCCGCTCAAACCGGAAAGCGTGAAGGTGAGACTGTTCGGGACCGGCGCGCATGAATACACGAGAGCAGTCACCGGCTGCTCATTGATGAGCGAGTCGGCGACAACAAGCTGATCACCTGTCGCGGCAGTCCCGCGAGGGATTCCGCCCGGTCCTTGGTCGTACTGCGAGACGCCGTTCGTCCCCTGCGGGAAGCCGTTGTGCGACGCTTCCGCGATGTCCCACATGGTGTAGACGACGACTGTTCCCGCACCGAATCCGTTCGGCGCAACCCACGCGCGCGTGACGCCCGGAACGGCGAGCGCCCAGCCGGCGTAGTCGTTCGCATCACCGCCTTGCGGCGTGTTCTGATAGGCCGCCAGCATGCGAGTGCGCAGCGCGTCGTCTTGCTCGACGTCGGCACCCGATTGGACTGTGCCCGTCACCGAGCCGGTGGACTGGATGCCCGCGACAGCGGTGCCGAGCGAGAGCGACGTGCCCGCATCGGCGTTACCCGCTGATCCCGCAGCAGTCGCGACGATCGTAACCGAGAGGGTTCCGGTACCGTCCACTGTCGCTGTCGATACCGTCGTGTACGTGACACCGTCAGACCGGACGACCGACGTGCCAGCGCTAAGCGGCGTGCCCGCAACGCCAGCAAATTTCGCCGAAAGCTGTGCAGCAGATGCCGCCTTGCGATACACCTTCTTAAGGCCCGCCCAGCCTTCGAGATATTCGGCTTCAGCTGTGAACGGGACGGACTGCTTTGCGATCCAGTCCAAATAGCCCATGTGCAGATTGGACAACCCCGCCTGCACCTTGCCGATCACCTTCAGCACCGTAAAGCGAAGCGTCGCGTCTGCGCCCTGCAAGGCCGAATTGATGTCGGCCGCCACCTCGTTGATCAAGGTGGATAGCGTCTTCCGTTGGAATGGCATCGTCAGGTCATCTGTTGCCACGCCCATGCGAACGTCAGTGTGACGCCGGGGCCGGCCGGTTGATAAAGCGTGATCTGCGCGCCGAGAAACGTCGCGCGGGTCCATTCCGTTTGCACGTCAATCCCGGCGACGACGCCGTCATCGACGAGCCACTGCAGCGCCTCGATGATGTAATCGCGCGCGTTGTTGAGGACTTCCTGCGTCTGCTTCGATCTGTCGAGCAACCACAGCCGCGAGCCGATCGGCTTGTCCTCGCCCAAGTCGCCCCACCAGCCGCGCGGATCTCCGCTGCCGTCAGGTATGACGTCGTCGTAGTTCGCCGCGCGGTCGGTAAAAAGGCTCAGCAAGACGGCGGTTTGAAGATCATTCCCGGTGAGCAGGTCGGGGCCGAGCTGCTGCCAATCTCCTCGGCTGTTCGCGGCATCCCAGGCGATGCTGATGTCAGGCATCTATTACTCCGGCTGTGTCGGCGGCTGCGTATTGATCGTGCTGCTGCCCGTCTGCACGTTCGTGATCGGATGCGTGTGCACGTTGGCTACAGCGCGCATGCCGGCCACGGTGCGCGTGTTGGTCTCGTAGTTGTCGATGATGTCGCCCTTGCACTTCAGCAATGGCGTGTCGGCATCGATCTCCGGCGTGTTCGTGATGGTCACCGGCTTTCCGCCACCGTCGAGCACCATGCCCGACTGCGACAGGTAGACCTTCTGCCCGGTGTTGTCGTGCACAACAACCTCGCCGCTCGCCAACGCGGTGACGCGGTATTTGGCGTTGGAAGTGGCGATGACGATGCCGTTCGTGCGCTCGCCATTTCCAAATACGATCAGCGCCTCGGAGCCGAGCGGCGGGTTCGATGACAGCCCGTACTCAACGTAGCGGGGAATGTCGCCGACCGTCTCAAGCGCATTGATCTTTGCCTGCAGGTACTGGACCGTTCGCGTGTCATCGACGAACGAAATCACCGCCCGACTCACGAACAGACGAATTCTCCGCGAGAGAGCGTTCAGTGCGTCGAACATTAGATCCTCAGGCCGGCGCGATGTCCGGATCAATGCGTTGTAAAACGAGCGGCTCAGGCAGATACGCCTGACGCGGCGCGAGCAGGAGCTCGGTATGCGTTCCGCTTTCGTCTAGGATGAAACTGATCTGGGTGACGAGCAGGAGCGTCTTCTCCGGAATTTTGAGCAGCGGCATGGTGACCGGCACTTGATAGTTCAAGTACCACGGCGAGCCGCTCGGATCGGTCCAACTATCCACCAGCACACGCACCTGGCGCGACATGCCATAGGCGCGCGCGATCTGCCAATCGACGCGCCGTTCGAGATACGTCCGATCCGACGAAGGCTGCTCGGACACGATGAACTTCGGGCGGTACCGCTTCACGCCAGGGTCGGCCGCCTGTTGATAGGCGCGCAAAACTGACCCACTTCCGCTAGAAATTTGCATCGAAAGTTGACCCACATGTTCAACTTCCCGCTTGGACGCCAAGCGGGAGAACGGAGTGATAACCGTGAGCATGTTGGCCAAGATTCGGCGGATGCATTTCCGCGACGGCGTCCCGCTGCGGGACATTGCGAGACAGACGGGGCTCTCAAGAAACACCATTCGACGCTGGCTGCGCGAGCCGTCGACCGGTGAGCCGAAGTATCCGAAACGCGTCAATAACAGCGTTGTCGACCCTTGGTCCGAGCAACTGCGGTTGTGGCTGCTCGCCGACACCAAACGTCCAAGACGAGAGAGACGTTCGGCGACTCAGATGTATGAGGATTTGCGCGCCTCCGGCTACGACGGCAGTTACGACCGCGTATCAGCGTTCGTTCGCAACTGGAAGAAGGAACGCGATGCCGGAGCGCAGCGTGGCGCCTTCGTGCCGCTCGCGTTCGAATACGGCGAAGCGTTCCAGTTCGACTGGAGCTGCGAGTACGTCTTCATCGGTGGCCTCAGGCGACGAGTGGAGGTCGCGCATCTGAAGCTCGCCGCGAGTCGCGCCTTCTGGCTCGTTGCCTACCCGACCCAAAGTCACGAGATGTTGTTCGACGCCCATGCACGAGCGTTTGTTGCTCTCGGTGGCGTCCCTCGTCGCGGCATATACGACAACATGAAGACTGCTGTCGACAAGGTCGGACCTGGCAAGGAGCGCGCTATCAATGCGCGGTTTCACGCGATGTGCGGTCATTACCTGTTTGAGCCGGAATTCTGCAACCGAGCCGCCGGCTGGGAGAAAGGCATCGTCGAGAAGAACGTTCAAGACCGGCGCCGACAGATTTGGCACGATGCAATCGCGATTCGGTGGGAGTCGCTTGAAGTTCTGAACATATGGTTGGCCGAGCGATGCCGACAGGCGTGGAAGGAATTAAAACATCCACAGTGGCCTGAACTAAGCGTCGAAGAGGCTTTGGCAGACGAACGTCCACGGCTGATGCAAATGCCGAAGCCGTTCGATGGCTACATCGAGAAGCCGGTGCGCGTGTCGCCCACAAGTTTGGTACACCTCGACCGAAACCGTTACAGCGTGCCGACCGAGTACGCACATCAAATCGTCAGCCTGCGCTGCTATCCGACTTATATCAGCCTGGTCGCCGACGGCATCGAGATTGCCCGCCATCCGCGCAGCTTCGACCGCTATCAAACCTTCTACGACTGGCGCCACTACATCGCGTTGGTGGAGCGCAAGCCCGGCTCGTTGAGAAACGGTGCGCCGTTCTTGACGATGCCCGAACCGATGCTTCGACTGCAGAGACACCTGTTGAAGCAGACCGGCGGCGACCGCGTGATGGTGCAGGTCCTCGCGGCGACTCCCATCCATGGGCTGGAGGCTGTGTTAGTGGCGGTTGAGCTAGCGCTCGAATCTGGGCGTCCGAGCGGTGACCATGTCCTCAACATCCTTGCGCGGCTAAAAAGCCCGTCGGCTCGACCAGGCGATGTGGTGAGAACGGCAATCACGCTCAAGGTCGAACCGGTTGCGGATGTTCACCGATACGAGCGGCTTCGCGTTCGCAACGAGGAGGATGGTCATGTCGAATGAAACCGCCGCATTACTGAAGTCGTTGAAGCTCCACGGTATGGCGCAAGCGTGGCCCGAACTGCTCGCGCAGGCGCGTCACAACGAGTTCGAGCCGGAGAAGTTCATGCAGATGTTGCTGAAGGCAGAAACAGCCGAGCGCCAGGTGCGGTCAATCAACTATCAGATGGCCGCTGCGCGTTTCCCTGCTCACCGCGACCTCGCGGGCTTCGACTTCGAGCAAGCGAGCGTCGATGAGAGCCTCGTTCGCGAACTCCACACCGTACGATTCTGCGAATCGGCGCAAAACATCGTGTTCATCGGCGGACCCGGCACGGGGAAGACGCACCTTGCGACGTCAATCGGAATCGAAGCGATACAGCACCACGGCAAGCGGGTTCGATTCTTTACCACCGTCGAACTCGTGAACCAACTTGAAGCTGAGAAGGCCGCAGGCAAACCGGGACAACTCGCGAATCGGCTGATGTATGTCGACGCAATTGTGCTGGACGAACTCGGCTATCTGCCATTCACGCAAACCGGGGGCGCACTGCTGTTTCATCTGTTCTCGAAGCTCTACGAGCGCACGAGCATCCTAGTTACGACTAACCTAAGCTTCTCCGAATGGTCGAACGTATTCGGCGACGCGAAGATGACGACTGCGCTGCTCGACCGCCTCACACACCACTGCCACATAGTCGAAACAGGCAACGACTCCTGGCGCTTCAAAAACAGCACGGCGGGGCAGCCCGCATCGCGGGCTGCAACCCGAAAAAGCTCACCCAAACGACAAAAAGAGGAGGAAATCGACGCACCGAAATGACGTTTCTGCACATCAGGGGTGGGTCAGTTTTAGATGCAAAAAGTGGGTCAGTTTCCGGCGCAAATCAACAAGCTGATGTATGCGTGTGCGCTCATTTCTGCTCCACAGGCTTGGTCCAGTCGCGGCGCTTCACGCCCGTCACGGCGAAGTACGGATCGAAATCGGCGGGCAGAATCATGTTGTTTCCCTCACATCCATTTCTATAAGGCCGCTCGCGAGGAACGGCGCCAGTGTTTTTGCGTTGTGATTCACGATCACCTCTACGCGATACGTGCCGTCCGGATTGCGCCTTTGCTCGCTCGCGTATCTGGCGTATTGCGGCGGCAGATCCACGTCTGCGTGAATGAATGCGCCGAATCCCTTGCCCGACACCATTGGCCCGTGCAGCCGGAGTGCCAAGCACTCGAACGTGGCGTAATCGGGACGCCACTTACCTCGGTGATACATCGATGGCTTGCTCAACCTGACCAACAACCTCATGAACCCTCCTTCAAGCCCATCTTTGCGGCGCGCACGGGCTGCCAAGCCTCGTATGCGCGATCCCACGTTCCAAACTTCTCCGCGCGCGGAGCCTTTCCTTGATCGATCCATTGGTGGCACGCCATGCAACCGGGCACCATGTATTCGTGATCAGCCTTCTTGCCCATGCCCTTGCCGTGCTTCGCCTGGTTTGAGTGACACGGCACAACGGTTGCCTGCTCGATACAGACGCCGAACACGCGCAGAAAGCACGGCTCGTCGCGGCACGCCGCGAGATATTTCGAGCCTTCGGCGACGGTCGGCTTCTTCACGCGCGCATTCAGCGCCGAGCGGCGCAGCGACGTCGCGCGATCGGCCAGCGGCCACGACGAGCGCTTCATTGGGGTCTTGCGTGCGAGCAGAGCCGATCGCTTCACGCAGCCTCCGCTTGGCCGACCATCTCGACGACGGCGTCTTGTGAAATTACTGGCATGTCGCCGGCCAGGCCGACAAGGTGGCACGCCTGATACACGCGCAGCCCGAGCCCGCGCGCAAGGCTGTGCTCGATGTTTGCGCCAGCCGATGCTTGCCACCCGGGCAAGAGAGCGATGCCGTCACAGTCGACGAGTTGCTTGATGCCCGCACGCATGGCTGTCAGCCAGTCGGGATTCGGCCCGACGTCGATCTCTGCCGGGTTGACGATCTCGTAGCCGAACGCGCGTAGACGCGCCGCTTCAGCGTCGAAGGCAGGGAAATTCAGTTCGGGATAGCCCGACATCGGCCCGGCGATATAGAGCTTCATGCTGCAGCCCTCCCGACGAGACACATCGCTTTCATGCCATCGACCAGTGCTGCGATATGAGGAGGCAGGCCGTAATCGGCGCTGTCTGCGCGCGGCGCGATCTCGCTCGAAGGCGGGAATGCCTTGCCGGTCCACTTGTACATCGCCGGTTCGCGCCCGCGCCCCACCGTTACGACCATCTTTCGCGTCTGCACGACGTAGCCCTGTTTCATGAGCGTCGTGAATACATGCTTCGTCACGTCGCGCGACTTGTCGAGTTCATCCGCGACCGCGCCGACGGATGCCTCGCGCCTGCGGCGCAACGATTCGAGGACAAGACGCTGGCTCAGCGGCATGACCTTGTGCGTCCGCTTAGTCTGAGCGCGTCCGCTTAGGTCCTGGCGCGCGTAGTTCTCGGTGCATCGCATTATTTGATCTCCACAATCGTCAATCCCCGCGCGGCCATCAGATGGCGCTTGATGCGGTATCCCTCGGTTACCCGGCCTTTCACGTCTTCGATGACCGTCTCTCCGCCCTTCTCGTACACGAAATCCGCCACGTACCTCAGCGCCGGGCGCTTACGGCCTGCGATCACCACCGGCTCGGCCAGGACGAACGGCACCTGCAGTTCCAGTTCGGCGATCTCGCCGCGAGCCTGCATCTGCACCAGCTCGTGCCAGCGCTTCATCTCGCGTTTGCTGTCGAACTTGATGCCGCCGATTTCGCATTTCGCGTTGCGGTACTTCGCAGGCTTCTTCTTAACGGCCGGAACCTTCGGCACCTCGCCGAACGGGTCGTATCCAGAAGCTATGTCGTCGAACTCGCTGTTCGGCTGCTGACCCGTGCGGCGCATCAACTCGCGGCTTGCGAAGTCGGGACCTACGGTGCGGTCCTCTCGCACGCGCGCCGTACCGACGCGGGTCGTTCCTTCCGGGTAATGCAGGGCTGCGGAGCGCTTCACTGTTCCTCCTGCTTCGCAATTGCGGCGCGCACGCGCGCGGCGATCGCCGGCACCGGCTCTTCTTCGTCGAATGCGATGCCCATTTCCTCCGCCTTGGCCTTGATGCCGCTCGCAGACTTGTCCCAGTCGCCTGCATGCACGCGCGTTCCGTCCGGAGTGCGCTTGATCGCCATGCGTCCGCGCACGTCGCCGTAGCCTTTCGGGCTGATGAGGTAATCGAAGCCGGCATGCGGCGGCAGTTCGACCTTGTCGCGCACGGCGGGGAAATAGCGCGTCCACGCTTGAGGATCGGCCGCCAGCTTTCCGAGGAACGCGCGGATTGCGCCGGCGCGCGCCTCCACGAAAGCCGCCTCGTCCACGGTGCCGACTCGCTCCCCGAGCGCCTGGTTGAAGGCTCGGATCACGGCAAGTTCAGCGTTGTCGTACGCGGTCTGGAATTCGTCCATCCAACCACCGTCGTTCAGCCATGTGCCTGCGTGCGGTTGGTACTGCGGGTTTTGCCACTGCTCCGAAGTCTTGGCCCGCTCCAGACCTTTCATCAGGTCGTTGAAGAGCTGCTCGTCCGGGTTGACCTTGGCAAATGCCTTCTCTGCTGCTTTCTTCGATCGCTTACGCGGGTATGCCGTCCAAAAAATCTCAAAGCGTTCGCGAAGCGAGCGCGAAAGGGTTTCTTTTGGAGTTGTCTTTTGGTCTTTTCTTTTGGCGTTGTCTATTGTGGTTATCGATTCGATAACACCATCGTTATCGTTTTGATAACCCTCACTTATCGTTTCGATAACAGCACTATTATCGTTTCGATAACCCCAAAGCTTGGACACATCGACTTTCGCCTTGCCGGCCCACTGCCCATACGACTTGTTCACAGCGAGGCAGAATGCATGCTTACCCGGCGTGCGGATGACGACGCGCATCTCGACCAGTTCGTCGATCGCCGTCGAAACGTTCGGCGGAAGGACTCCTGTCTTATCGCGGAACTGGGTCAAGCTGATCTCGTCGGCCTTCTTGTTATAGCCGTACGTCTGGCGCAGCAGGACCATCAGTACCTTGTAGTGGCGCTTCCCAAGGTCTGCGAGCGCGAGCGCCTCGAGGATGCCGTGAGCGATGCGTGTGAACCCGTCCTCGACCTGGACGGCGCGCTGTTCGGGAATGTGGATGACGTCAGCCAAAGCCATTTCAGGCTGCCTCGGCGCCGTACTTGCGCTGCAGGAACACCTGACCGCGGCCCGTCACAAGCGTCTTGAACGTCGGATGCGGCTCCTTGGCGTCGTCGATCCAGACGCTCTCGATCACGCGAAAATAGCCGCGATCCTTATAGGTCTGGTACGGCAGGTTGTCCGCCATCAGGATGTGGTCGGCGCGGAGACGTGCGAAGAAGCGATTCCGGCCGATGCCGAGAACAGCCGACATCTGCCCAATTGAGATCGCGTCGTTCGTGTCGCGGATCGCATGCGCGAATTCGACGGCCGGCGCCTGTTCCGCAACCTTCTGTTCGAGCGCGATGACACGCTCGGTGTACTGAAGCAGCGCGCCGCGCAGGAATGCCGGATCGTCGAGATTGACAGCTGGTTGCGTCGCGCGCGATTCGAGCTCTTGCCAACGATCGACGAGCCGCGCTGTGAATTCGGGCGAGAGCTGCGCGACAATCACATAGCTATCGCGCTTCACGACTCGGTACTCTGCCGCGCGCCGACCGAGGCTGTCGAGGTATTCCCCCAACGGGGGAAGAGCGATCACGCCGCGCGCGGCAAGCCGCTCGATCGACTGTTTAACCTTGTCGTGGCGCGACTCGACCAACTCGGCAATTTCACGGCTCGACATCGTCGGCGCGCCGAGCATCGTCAGATCGTTCATGGATGACCTCACAGGTCGTGGTCATGACCGCACGGCAGAACACCGTGGATGTCTTGGTATGCGCCGCAGCCAATGCACTGCTTGGCGCCGATGAGACGCGCGCGCTCGGCGGCCGTCAGCCCGCACGCGGCGGAAACGCGGTCGAGCATCGTTTCGTGGTAATCGAGCATGGCGCTCGCGTCCACCTGGGGAAGCATGTTGCTCACGATGCCTTCCCCTTCGCCGCCTTCGACGAGTCGGCCTTGATTTCTGCGAACTCGCGCGACAACATCGAACGCGTGTCGGAAAGTTCAGTCGGGTAGCGCAGCCCACGCAAGACAATGTTGCATAACGTATCGCGAATCTGTTTTTGTTCGGCCGGCGTCAACACCGCCGTCGGATCGCCCGGAACAAGGACCGGAAAACTGTTTTGCATGGGATCTCCTGCTGACACGCGTCAGTAGTACTAAATCGGAACAGAAGAGGCCTGCCACGCAAGCTGCTCGTGTTACGACTTACATCCCCGCGCCCCTACTTCCTCCCGCACTCCCCCATATTCATTCGTGCGCAGCGGCAGTTCGAGCCAATGACGTTCCCTCGGGCCAGGTAGTCGGCATACTCTTCCGTGAAAACTACAAGTCCAAACTCCTTCAGAAGCGGACCGATCCTGTCGATCGTCACTCCGGTGGAACCACTGCAAACCTTCTCGAACATCTCGACCCCCCATCCGACGTTTTCCGCGACTTCATGCTTGCGGCGCTTGTCGAGTCGAACCTGGATCATCCGTTCAACGATGATCGACGGCGCTTCCGCCGTCGTCGAATCCTGCGTATTCATCAGCTTTCTCCCCGATTCCGAACGATTCGAATGCGTCGGAACTGTTGGTTCATTAAAGTTGGCTCACTTCTTCACGAGTGTTACCAACATGACTCTACCTATCCACGCAGCGCTCGCTGCACCCACCCTTAGCGCCCGTAAGCGCGCTGTGCCATTTTTGGATCTCCAGCAAAGTGCCCGATTTGCATTCCGAGTTTCCATTCAAGATTCGGTTCACGGTCGGCTGCGAGACATTCAGTCGACCGGCAAGCGCCACTTCGCTGAGCCCGGTCGAAGCTTTTATCTCTCGAAGCAACTGGGTAGGGGTTGACGTGTTCATATGGAAGATTCTATACGCGAATGCATACTTGTCAATACGGGAATGGATACAAATTTGCGTCACGTTATTCGTGGATGCATAGTCCGGAGCATGAAAAAGACAGTCGGTGACCGCCTCGATGAATTGATGAAGGCCCATCCGGAGTATTCCGCGGGGCGGAATCAGAGCGCGCTCAGCCGTAAGGTTGACGTTCCGCAGCCAACGATTAGTCGAATCCTCAAGGGCGTTGGCGTCCCGGAAACGAAGACGGCAGCAAAGCTGGCTGGTGAGTTCGGTGTGAATACCGAGTGGTTGCTCACCGGCCGCGGACCAAAGTACGCGGGCGACGCTAGCGAGTCTCAAGTTCCGTCAAAATCTACCGATAGCCAGAAGAAGAGGCCGAGCCCGTCCGCTCAGGCTTTGATCGACGCCGTCCTTGATGCGGACCAGCATGGAACGCCCAGTCTAGTTCTCGAAAGACTGGCAGACCTCGTGCGCTCCCTCGCGCCTCCCTCGGTTGGCGCGGACGACTATCCGGACTTGAAAAAGAAAAGTTGATTCGCTGACAGAGCATGGGCCACATTGTTTCGCTTCTCGACCGTGCGTCTTACATCGCGCCTCTCGGAATGCCGAATTCGAAGTCAAGAAACGTCGAACACGTTCACATCGCGCGGATACATCATCCGGAACACGGCGGTATGACGGGCTATCTGAAGCTGTACCCCTATGATGGCGGCAACTCGCGAGGGCTCGTTAACGAAATTACAGCGTTCGTATTTGCCAAGGCTCTGACGCTCCCGACCCCGAACAGCGCTTTCGTTATACCGGTTCCTCTAGCGAGTGTTCCGAAACCTGCCGGTTGGATGAAGGATGCGATCAAGAAAGGTTTGACTCACTACCCGGCATTTGGAACTCGAGAACTCGGTCATGAAGAGGGCGCTTTGGCTCTAGATCCAGACCAGGACAGTCAGTTACTCAGGGCGGAACTGCGAAATTGGGCCGAATGCCCGGCCGCGGTGACGTTCGATGAAACGATTGCTCACACGGACCGCCATCTCGGGAACGTCTATCGACTTAGCCGGGAAAAATATGCGCTGTTCGATCACGGACGCCTTGCCGTGAGCCGCGGCGCGCGGGATTGGATCAGGCGCGACCTTGAACCGGCCAGAGATTTCTGGAACCGCTTGCTTGAGGAGCTTTTCGACTCAAGGCCACCTGCTACGTTCGTAAGTATGATGCAGCATCATGGACTCCGGCACGAAGCCGTTCTCAAGACGGTGCAGTCCGAGCTCCACTATTGGTGGAAGTGCCTCATTCCGATTGAAGATGATCGCCTAGCGTTTGGCTGTTTTTTGACGAGTCGTGCCGAACGCATTTGTGACATCATCCGCGCTCGGTATAATGGGCTCGCATGAGCTCCCCGGAATTTTCCCTCCTCTTTGGAAGTGCCGAGATGCCCGACCGGTGGGTGGAGGGAAAGTGGGCGCCCGTCAGATTTCATCTGAACATGCACACGGGCGAATTCCTAAATATTGGTGTTGTGTTCCGAGCAACGCGGGCACGGAAACCGGTATTTAGACTCACGGCATCGATGCGGCCCGTGGAGTGCCTAATGGGAACCAAAGCCCGCGAGAACCTTGGCTTTCTTCTTGCGCTGGTAGCCGAGCGTTTCACGAAGAGTGTGATCGATAGCCCAAGTCCTCACGTAACCATCGGGGAGTGGCAGTTCGCCCAGGGTGAATCTGCGGAAGCAGTCTGCGACCAACTGTTCGAATCAGTCGTGACCATAGGGAAGTTCGACCCTGTTGATACAGTAACGATCGAGAAGACTGAAAGGTACAACTATAAGGAAGCAGCTGCAGCTACGTTGCGTAGCCTTTGGAGTCTCGATCCGAATGTCGCTAAAGCTATCGAACAAAAGAAGCCGATGACGGCGCGAGGAAGAGACGACAAGGAGATAAGCATCAACATCCCGCTGCGCGGCCCTGGCAAATTTGGAGCGTTCGGTTCGGTCTGGTTCAAAGACGAGATATACCGCCAAGCAAATACAGATCATCCTTGTATGAGCCTCATCGCTGCTAGTTCTGTTGTGGACGAGAGCGAACGCGGGAAATTGTTTGTTTGGCGCCCGCCAGAGAACGGCACGTACGACGTAGCCTTGCAGAACAAGATTGACGAAGAGCTAGACCTACTTTATGTGAACCTTCGCCAACGCGGCCTGGGCCTCGAAATCGAGACGACGCCAAGAGCGCTGGCCGTTTCTGTCAGAAATTGGGCGCTCGAAGCCGCTTAACGCAAACTAACTAACCTCTCAAGCCCGCCGCGAGCGGGCTTTTTTGCGTCCGCCTTCCTAGCAACCCTGCGTATTCATCTATTCATTTGCGAATAAATAGCTTGCATCAACTATGCGTTCGCGTATAGTTACTCCTGTGCGGTTCTTGCAGCGTACCGGAGAGAACCGGGAGCCCTGAGATCAGGGCATTGGGATAAATCCAGTGTCTTGTACTCAGGGCTTCCTGTCCGGCAAGTGGACAGGAGATAGCAAATGAGCTGGCTGGCAAGCGATCTACTCGAGTTGACGCGCCTCGCACACGGTGGCGCCGGTGCGCTTATCGAACATCTCCTGCGTGAATACGCATTAAACATCATCGCACCCGGCGTCGCGGACGCTCGGGCCGGTGGATGAGGACAGATTAAATGAACAGCGTGATCGACGACTCTACGATCAGCGCCGCGAAGGCGCTGAACATGGCCATCACCGTGCTGTCGCTGGTTGGAATGACGACGACGGTTATCTGTGCAGTCTTCAAGGGGATGCTGTGATGCAAACGCCGGCCAAAAACACAGATTTGCGCCACATGCCGACGGGTCTTTCGCCGGTTGAGCGAAACGCTGCCGTTCGCGAATCGAAACTTCTTATATCGATCCGCAACCTCGGAACGAAGTATCTGCTGCATCCGCAATACAACGGGCACTACCAGCCCGAACTGCATAAGCGCGCTTCCCGCTAAACGATCCCGAAAAGGCTCACCACATGTCTAGCTATCACGTAGTACTGCTTATCTGGCTGGCCGTCGTCATCGCGGTCGTCGCTTTCAACCGTGGCGCTGACGAGCGTGTCGACCGTCGAATTGCGGAGCTGGCAGAGCGCAAGAAGCGCATCCAGTGGCCGGCTGCTCACTGAAGGAATCACAAACCGCCGCACGTCGGCCACGTGCAATCACGAGGAAACAAAAATGAAGAAGGCACTTCTGGCAGTAGCGATCGCAGCAGCATTCATCGGCCACGCTCAAGCGGCTGACTCGTTCAGCGTCGGCGCGGGCTTCAGCAGCTCGGTGACGCTGTCGGGCGGCTCCATGGCTTCGTCGGGTTCGAACGGTCAAGGCTACAGCACGCAGACGTCCAATAGCGCGGCATCGGGCTACGCCGCTGGCGGTACGGCGGCGGGCGTCGGTGCAGTCGGCTCGTACGCATACAACGGCGGCGCCGCGATCGGCGCGGGCGGTTCCTTCTCGGGTGCGGTCGGCGGCAGCAACACGACGTCGACGAGCAACGGCTACACGTCCGGCGATGGCTACGGTGCGACGAAGGGGGGCGCAGGCGTGGACTACTCGGCCGGCGGTTACAGCGGCCTCAGCGGTTCGTACGCGTACTAAGCCCAGAAACGAAGAGGCCGTGAGTGCTAGGAACACCCACGGCCTGACTCCACACGAGGAAGGAGCCACCATGAAAGCAAGTTTCACGGCCATCGCAATCGTAGCACTACTCGGAGCAGGTCATGCGGCCGCACAGACGACGACGGCAACCGCATCGCAACAGTCGGCGGCAACTTCGACGGCGCAAGGTTCGATCGAGTTTAGTCAGTCGCCAGAGCATACGAGCCAAACCGTTCGAAATGTCTCCGCACCGGTTCTTGGCGCGTATGCGTCGAGCTTCTCGCAATTCAACTGTGGTCAGACGACTCAAGGTGGATTCGCGGTGGCGGGTTTCAGCGGCGCCTTTGGCTCGTCGAAGGATCAACGGTCTTGCGTTCTCGAGGTCGCGGCAGCTGAGATGACACGCCAGTCCACCGTCGATGCCGAACACGCAGCCGCCCTGCGCGCCGCAGCGATCGGCATCCGCTGCCAAATCAGCGAGGAAATCTACCAGGCGATGCGCGACGCCGGGTTCGAATGCAAGCGTAAGCCGAAGGCTCTGACGGCGCGCGAACAGACGCAGCCCGAGTCAACTCGCATTGCAGGGAACTGACCATCGCGGCGCTCATACCAGCGCCGCAATGAATAACCGGAGAGAAAGCATGACGTTGCGCCTTTCGCTCGCCTATGCATCAGCGACGGCTCCGCCGTTACCAATATCGGAAGGAAACGGAATCGACGTAGTCCATCGCCGCGTGCCGGGCCTCGTTCCAGACGTCGTCCTGACTGGCGTAAGCGTTGAAGAACATCGCGTAGTAACCGCCGCTTCCTACGCGGTAAGCCCAAGTCCACCTGCCCTCGCCCTTAGCGAACAGGCGGAGGGTTATCTTGAAGCCTCGGTACTCGAAAGTCTCGCTATGCACAGCGCTACTCCATCAGACCTTGGTTTGATCGTAGCACGAGCGAGATTCTTCAGCGCCGCAATGAATAACGAGGGATGAAATGGCACGCCGCTTTTGGACGGAACAGGAAGTCGACCAGGTGAAGCGCGAGTATCCCGACGGGAACACGGCTGACATTGCACGCGCGCTCGCGCGTCCCATCAGCCAGGTGTACCAGAAAGCTCGGGCGCTTGGCCTTGGCAAGTCGGTCGCTTTCCTAGAATCCGACCGCAGCGGCCGCGTCCGACGTGGCAAGCAGGATCCCCGCATGATCGCAACGCGATTCCAGAAAGGCCAGACGTCTTGGAACAAAGGAACGAAAGGCATCTGCGGCACGCATCCGAACTCGCGCCGCACGCAGTTCCAAAAGGGATCAATGAGCGGAGCGGCGCAGCACAACTACGTGCCGATCGGCTCCGAGCGCCTCAGCAAAGATGGCTACCTCGAGCGGAAGGTGACGGACGACCACCCCGTTCCCGCGCGGCGCTGGGTCGGCGTCCACCGGTTGGTGTGGGAAGCCGCCAACGGCCCTATCCCACCGGGTCACGTCGTCTGCTTCCTGCCCGGTCGGCGCACGGCAGACGCCGCGCGAATCACGCTCGATGCGCTCGAACTGGTTAGCCGCGCCGAACTCGCGCATCGGAATCATCCCCGAAACCGAGATCCGGAGCTCGCAAAGCTCGTTCAACTCAAGGGCGCCATCACGCGCCAGGTTAATCGCATCGCCCGCGAGGCGAAGGAGAAACAGTCATGAGCAACAACATCAGCACCGTCCGGCAGCATCTGCTCGACACACTCGCCGATCTGCGCAACCGCGACAACCCGATGGAAGTCGAGCGAGCCCGCGCAGTCGCCGACGTCGCGCGCGTCCTCGTCGATAGCGCGAAGGTCGAAGTCCACTCCATCAAGGCATCCGGCGCGACCGGCTCTGACTTCATGCAGCCCGATGATGAGGAAGCGAAGCAGACGCAACTGCCCAACGGCATCACCGGCATCCGCAGGCACCAGATCAAATGAAGCCGCGCGCCCTACTTCATTGCGGCATGGAGTCCGTCGGCCGCACGCTTTCATGATCCGCCACCTTCCCGCCTACCGCGCGCTGCTCGATTCCCTGGCCGCGCTCGGCAAAGCGCAGACCGCGACGACACCGCTTATCCATCGCGCATCAGTCTCCTTCGTCGAGGCGATGGCGCATGTAACAGGAGAGCGGTGCAGCGTGATGATTGGACAGACTGTTATTGCGAGAGAACATGACACCAGAACAAATGAAAGACTTGTACGAGCGCGCGCAGGTAGAGGAATTTGACGGATGGAAAGATAGCGCATCGGTCTATCTCGCATCCTCCGCTCTCGACCTGAGTGCAGAGCCGATCTATCAGGTCTATGCCGCTGGAACTTGGGAGGACGTAGATAAGGATGCGTTCGAAGCAGCGTCGATCCGATCCGACATTCCATCGCGCATCGTCTATCTCGCAAGTTCGGGGCAAGCATCGCCTGCTGCGCGGAGCGCAGGGCCGGTCGCGTGGATTTCGGACGAACAACGAAAGCTGCTGGCCGATGGAATCGCCGTTACTGCCTTCGCTAGTCGGAGCTTCCAGTCGAATGTTGCGCTGTATCTCGCAGCATCGCCTGCTGCGCCGTCGAGCGATGCACAAGAGCGCGCGATTACCGAAAAGCACTTGGCAACCTTTTGGCGGTTATCCACCGGGATGGCGGGCACTATCAAGCCGCGCACGGCATTGCGAAGGCTGCGGAGGATGCTGAACGCGAAGTGATTGCTATGCGTCAGGCTGCGCCGTCGAGCGATGCGCGGGACGCGGCTCGGTGGCGTTACGTGTATCGGAACCAGATTGATCCGGGCGCATTCCCGCTCGAATCCATCGACGCCGCAATCGCCGCGCAGGAGAAAGCGAGCTAGTGCAAGCGCGCCTTCGTGAGTACAGAAAATGGCGGCTCAATGATGGCGAGCAGGTCGATTAACGGCACGCCGGGCGACCGCTCGGCGACGAGCGCCTGAAACACGATCTGGTGCGCTTCGGTGTGCACCCTGTTGTATTCGTTGAAGTGGCCGAACTTCGCCTCGACGATGTCTTCGGCGTCTTGGTCGGCGGTGGAAAGGAGGTCTTCGGCTTGGATCTTGTTCATGCCAGCGTTATCGGCGGCCGTCCACTTAACTTTAGTGTCGTTACGAGCCGTGGAGGTGGCGAACGTCCTCAAGGGCCTGAGCGACAGCGGCCTCTGTTTCGGGAGTCTTAGGCTCCCAGTCCCATCTGGATGCGCTGCCATCGGCGCCGTCCTGCTGGGTGACAAACACACGCAGGTCGGGCCTGTATCCCTGCTTGGTTGGAAGAAGCCGGTTCATTTCCGTGACGAAAAGCAAGGGCGGCATTGAGGGCAGAGACGCGTCCATGGTCGTTAGCAAGGGTTTTTGCGTTAGCCCGCATCAGCAAACATTGGTCCTATTTCTGCTTAACTTGGAACTTATGGAATCTTCGCGTGACGCGCGAAGTCGGGGAATCAAATGAAAGTACGACTCGATGAATGGATCAAGCGGCAGTTTGAGCCCGCGCCGGCCATCCGCACCGCGCGCCTCTGGATCCGCGACGGAAAGATCTACCCGCCGCCCGTGAAGGTCGGCCGCGCATACTACGTCGAAGAAAACGCGACGTTCCAAGACAGACAAGTTCGGCCGTCGTTGGCCTCACGCATCCCGAGGTAAGAGGAAATGGCAGCTCGCCCCCGTATCCGCCGCCGCGCCAACTGGCCGGACAACATGCACGAGCCGCGCCCGGGCTATTTTGTGTGGCGCGATCCGCGCGACGGAAAGACGCATGTGCTTGGCCGAATTCCGCTCGCTCAGGCGATCCACGAAGCGCACGAAGCAAATGTGATCGTTGAGAACAGCAAGCTGACGCGCTCGCTTGCCGACCGCCTCGTTCAACCGCGCGAGACCGTAGCCGATCTGATCAAGAAGATGCCGGACGGCGGCCGGAAGAAGTCGACGCTCGACGCGTACAAGTATCGCGACAGGGTGATCGAGAAGGAACTGGGAGCGATTCCGTGCATGGACCTGACAACGAAGCACATCGCGACCATGCTAGAAAAGATCATCGACGAAGGAAAGTCGAACTGGGCTGTGCAGGTGCGCACGCGCCTGAAGATGATCTGCCGCCGCGGCAAGGCGCTCGGATGGATGAAAGAGAATCCGGCTGAAGATACCGAGCGCGCGAAGCTCACCGTTCGTCGCCGGCGGATGACGTTGGAAGACTTCAACGCGACGTTCGAGAAAGCCCCGGAGGTGGCGCCGTGGCTCCAGAACGCGATGCTGCTCGCGATCGTGTCTGGTCAGGATCTCTCGACGATCGCCAAGTGGGAGCGGTCATTCAACGCAGACGGGTATGCGGTGCTTGAGCGCGGCAAGACCGGCGCGCGCATCGCAATTCCACTGGAACTGCGCTTGAACGTTCTCGGGGTGTCGCTCGCCGATGTCGTCGCGCGGTGCCGAGCAACGGGCGTCGTCAGCAAGTACCTCATACATCACACGAGAAGCAACAACGCGGCGCCGAAGGGTTCAAAAGTCAAGACGAAGACGATCTCCGACAAGTTCAGGGAGGCGCGCAAACTCGCCGGGATCACCGACGAGGCGGCGCCGACCTTCCACGAACTGCGTAGCTTGTCCAAGAGACTTTATTTCGAGCAAGGCGGCGTCGATACTAAGGCCCTACTCGGTCACAAGTCGGATCAAACGGCCGCCCTCTACGCCGATTCTAGAGGGCTAGAACCGGTAAAGGTGCGCATTAACGTCGCTTGACGTTTGGTTCTTCGTGGGCTTCCGCCGGAATGACTCGGCCCGACCCTGAGCGGACGGTCGATTTCTCCTCAAGCGGTCGTTGAGGATGAGACGCCACGTTACCATCTCCGGCTATGCCGGCTCGAGGTTCGGCCCACCCGTTCCTGCGTTCGCTGACGGGAGAATGTTTTCAATCGAAGGAAGGCCGAACCTGTTTGATCAGTACGCGACCGCCCGAGTCGGTAGCATAGTCGACGGTGAGTCTGTCTCCAGGATGCACTGAGAACGAGACGGTTCGCTCAACTCGCTGTCCCTCGATGGTAAAAACAGCCACGGGACTCATCCAAATGTCACCCTTGAAGCCCGGCCGCGCCCAGTGGACTTCTTCCACGCCTACGTCAGTTGTTTTGCCAGGGAGATTCGCTGCACTGTGGGAAATCTGCCAATGTGGCATCGCGATAACGAATGCGAGCGCCGCTGGCACAGCAACGAATGTGGTAAGTATTGCGCATACTCGCGGTCTTGATCCGATGAATTCCCGTAAAAGAACTTGTAGTTCTAGCTTGCGCTGCGTCCACCAAGTTTGCATCGCTCGGCCTGTGTAGGTTCCTAAATGATCGAAGGCGTCAACTGCTATAACGGCGAAAGCGTTGCCGTGCTTAACCACGAATTAGGTGACTGACACTTTTCAGGGTTCTTCCTTCGGCCTGGCTGCCGCCCGAATGGCGGCTTTGTCGGCGGATCCAGCACTGTCGACCGGTCCTTTCTGGCCGCGTATCGCCGAATGCGGTGGCCGTAGGCAGCAGTCACCGATGTTCGAATGAGTGAAAGCGACCCGTCTCGGCCGGTCAGCAGATCGCGGCCCGAGCGTCGAGTTCCAGCGTACGCCGGTCACTCGCCCGGATATCGTCGCTGACAGGTGGTCGGCCGAAGCCGAAGGTCAGTCTGCGGTCGGTGACATTTCGAATCGGCAGTATCGGCACCACGCACCACGCTCACATCAGAGACTAGTCGCATGAGTCATAGCGCGTTGCTCCCGGCTCTTTGTCAACAGCCCGTAATCGATTGCAGTTCAGACGACAAACTCAAAATTGAACGATCGCAGTGTCTTGAAAACAGGCGGCAGTATATTTTCATCCGGGTGACCATTCAACCTCCTATAAGGTTCATCCTCCGCTCTCATTTCAACACTATCGTTAATTGGAAATGGAAAATTGCGAACTCTTTCCAGTTGGACCGCGGCTAGCTTATCAAGTGTCGAAGCAAATCGGCGACACATTGCATTGAGAACAGCCGTAAGCCTGTCGTCGGAGAAAATGTTGTCATGGAAGCATTCCGCATATAATATTGCGAGCGGGAAGAGGTCATTATCTTCGGCCTCCTGCTTGAATTGCTCTCCATCCGTTCGACCAAGAAATGGCATCGCAAAATAAGAACGCGCCACGTTGTCGAAATCGCTCGATCGATTCAATTCCAGAAGATCGGCAGCAAGGGCCTCTTCTAAAGACTTTAAATCAGTGAAGGCAGCCGTACGATGAAGCTTCCGATTTATGAAGGCTGCACCAATAATTCCTTTATCTACCGGGAACACTCGACCTGAGCCTTTACTTCGCGAGGGGTCGGAGGAAACGTAATTCGTAATTTGCTGGAGGTACGTAACGCCATCTCTACACATAGTGCGATGCAATACAACTCGGAACCCGTTGTCCCCGGCACGCTCATCAAGCACGCCTGCTACCGCGGAAACAAATGGGAGAGTCAGTAGCTGCGTGGCTTCAGGCACCCTCTCCTTATCGGGTACTGCGGTCTCGTCGGCTTGGCTCACAATGTCGCTCCTGGAATGATCGGAAAGTAGCCGCGTGGCCACAGCGGTTTCGCATCTTGGGTTCGTGCTCCAACTGCTCGGAGTTCGACGCTAAGTAATGAATTGAAAAATAGGTCTCTGATCGTCGCCTTCGGGTCAGTACCATGCCGACATATGATATCTCTTTGGTCCGGCCTGAAACGTTCAATCGTCTCAGGCATGCTGCGGAAGCTGGGAATGAACGCCCCGCAGCGGTGAAGCAAAAACGTCAATAATTTGTTCAAGATTGCGCTTTTCTGCTCGATCGCTCCCTCGAGGCTCCTAACTTGGCCGCGTGAGCCTGCAACGTGAAGAATCACACGCGTATCCTTTCGTATCCGGTGCCGAAGGGCCAGTATCGCATCGTTAATAAAAGATTCGCCAGATAGTTCAAGTTCTTCGAACAATCTCCACCATGACCCTGTTCGAGATTGCAAACTGCTACGAAGCAACGCTTCGAACATTTCCAGGTTGGCTCCAAATAACTCATAGACAATTCTGTCCTGTCGAAATCGTTCGATAGTGAGCCTGAAGAGGTCGACTAGCGCCCCGTCTCCGGATCCTGATATCAAAAACGTACGCGATTCCTCAGATAATCTGGGCTGACTGAGATCGTCGTTCTGCCAATAGAGTCTTGGTATTCCAACCGTCGCTGCACGCTCTCGGCCGAAGCCAACCGCGAGCAGGATCAGGTCGAACTGGCTAGCACGACCAATACCCTCTGTCTTTTTGAAAAACCCATCAGCGGCAGCAGTTGCGGAACCGACCCACGATATCTCCCTTGTCTGCTGCACGATCTTCATCTCTTTAACATCTAAATACACAGCTATCCGGTCCCCAGCCTTGTTCGCACCAAGGCCGGAATCGCAGACCTCAGCAAATCTTTTCAGTATTTCGGAAGCCACATCCGACGCACGTCCTTCCCGCCATTGCAGAAACGGAAGCATAGCGCTAGGTTGTCGACTACCAAAAGCTGGCCAATCATAAATGTGGGGATGCAGCCACCGTGTATCCGAGCCTTGCTGTAACGGGCATAGATCAGCATGTTGTTCAAGTACTGATACATGAGCGTGCTTTCCCATTACAGCCACCGCGGCAGCTAACGTAAGGCCGGCGATGCCTCCGCCTATCACGGCCACTCTAGTTACACTCGGCGATAGGATTTGCGATTCCAGCAAGCTGTAGACGAGGTTTAGCGCACGGACCTGTTGACTGTAAACCGTCACTCCAGATTGCAAAGTCCCCACGACATAAATGCCGTCGGCGAGACGACTGGCCGAGAGGTAATCGCTAACTTCGGTTTTCAACATGCGTGGCTCCAAGCGGATTCAAAAGCAATACCAAGGTGGGCCCTGCAACTTCAAGCTGGCATCCGAACTCGTCATAAAACGTTCCAAAAGCACCGCAGACGTCCATGCTGGGAATCCTTCAAGGGTATGCTGGTAACTATCTTATATTTGCGTTGCTAACGCTTTTCGCCTTCGTCGACGCGCTGATTAGGTTAGAAAGCATGTATGCAGACCAGCCAGCGTATTCTGGTCGGGTTTCCGCGCGACGAATAAGCCAACGGTCCACGCCCAACGCTCCTATTTCAGCGACGGGGCGCAGTGCTTCCAACTTCGGCCTTCCTTTACCTGTTCTTAGGATTGTAAGGGCGTTTTCCGCGTAGAGAGAGATGAAAACTTCTCTCCTGATTCCGTGCTTTAGCACATCACCCTTGAATCCCAACAACGCCATTGCTGCGCGGATGGTCCGAATCCGCCAATTCGGACCATCTCCGTATCTATGAGTGTCGGCGTATGGATGGCCATTGTCCCTTAGATAATCGCGCAGATCACTGAAGAGGCCATCTGGCACATGGAAGTGTCCCCATCCGCTGCTGTAACCAAGACTTTCAAAATATTGAGTGCCTTCCAACTTCAGCCTGTTGTAAACGGACGACCGGCCCATCGACGACGATGTCGTCACAGCCAGCAACTTCGCCTGTTTTCGCTCCTTCGAAATTATCCCGCGCGTCGCGCCGTAATTAACAGAAAATTCATCGTATAACTCTCTGCTTCTAACAAGGCACGCAACAAGTTTCCCTCCAAGCAACAGATTGTATGGGGGCACGGCACCAAGGACGTACGCATCCATGATGTTCACCAGCCGGTCTGCGCGGTCTGCTCCTGTCCAGCCGATATGGTTGTCTCTGGCGGACAGATTAAAAACGGGGTCCCCTACAGCGAAGATCCCCATCAACTTCCCATTATTGTCGTCCCAAACCAGATAGCGCAGCCGACGCCCGAAACCACTTGATACGGGAACCGACCATGTCAGTGACGCGAGACGGAAGAGATCAGACTGCCAGGTATCACTGGCTATCCGTTCTATTCTTGGACTAACCCGCCTTGGCGCGATGTCTATGCCAGACGCAAAATAGTGCAAGAGCTTAGGTAGCTTCTTCGATATGAAATCAACCTGCCCCTCCAGAATCTCTTTTCGCTGGGACGCATGCACCTGGCGAATGATGTCTTTCGTTGATCCTGGAGAAGTAAGTTGACCATCAGCCGTTCGACTGAAGCCGAGGGCAGCGAGATGTCGTCGCAATCGCCGCTTCAGGAGCGCTTCTCGCGTACTGATTTGAATTATGTTTGAGGTGTTAGTGCGCGACATGCGACGATGGGCTTTTGTTGAGTTTACAGCGACGTCTGATTATAGATGCAAAGAGAAGACGTTAGGTTAGCATCGACTGTCCGAGCCAACGGACTATCGTGCGCTCCCGTCCCAGCGTCTCAAAAGGTACTGCAGAAATCTGCCGACAGTTCATACGAACCTGATCTCTCAGTAAAAAACAATCTGCGAAGACGGTCAAACCGTTTGCTTTGATGCTCGGACGCATCCACACTGATGAAGCAACGTTTGCAACGGCCAATGAAACTACGCTGGCGCTCAGCGTTGGAATGACCGTTGGCGAAGTGGAGCTGTCGGCCGAATGTCTCGACGACCCAGCAATCGAAGGGCACCTTCTGGCCGGCTACAGCCACAGAACCCGTTCCACAAGATCCGCCAAAGGCCACCGGTTTTGAACACCTGTTGAACAAGTATCAAACAGCCCTTGCTGGACGGGGCTTTCCGGCCGATGGCGCGAATCGAAGCGATACGGCCCGACTTCCAGACACGCGCTCGACGTGGTCGGATACGCCCGGCGCAGCAGGGCTTCGACACGCGCGCCGAATTCGCCCGGACGGATGGGATAGATCACGAAGTCGTCGGCGCCCGCGGTCAGTGCGCAGACGACGTTATGCTCGGCTCCGTCGGCCGTGGCGAACATCACGGGAACGCGCTCGCCGAAGCTGGAGCGCACGGACTTCACGAGGTCGAGGCCGCAAAGGCCGGTCGAATTCCAGTCGAGGATCAGAAGATCGACCGTCGAGCGGGACAGCGCCTTAGAGAGCAGCAGACCGTCGCCGAAGGTGACGACGGTGTGGCCGAGTCGTTTGATGACTTCGGCGATGAGATTTCGGTAACTGGGGTCGGTTTGCAAAACGGCGACGCGCATAGTGGCAAGCCTGATGAGTCCAAGAACATGGGCCGATGCCGCTTGTCACGGCATCATTCCGGGCGTCTTCTCGTTACAAAAAGAGACGGCAAATACAGGCACGCATTCTGGTGAGGGGACCGGACCTTTCCCATCGGACTCGTCCGAAATGTCAACGCATGTAACCGCCGTTTGGCTGCAAGTGGCGCGGGCGCGCCACATCCGACTGTCAATTTTTGTGTAGCGGCAACTTACATCCTGTAACATGCCGCCTTCGGCATACATCGAGCCGAAAGTCCCCGCTTCCGCCGCCTTACCGAGACGGCGCGATAGCAAGCTGCGGCGCGGCTGTCCGCCGTCATGCGCAGCGCGGTGGCGGGCCGGCTTCACGCCGCGCCCCGGTCGTTCCCGTTTCGCGCTCACCCGGCGCGTCCGACATCCCGCAGGGCATCGCCTCGTCCCATGCGTCGCTCGATCGCACGCGTGGCTTTTCTCATTACGGGTTCTCATTCGATGCAGGCAACACCTTTCGACGGCGCGTCGCACGCCGCCGGCCGCGCGCTCACGCGCGGCGACTACAAGACGCTCGCGCTCGCCGCGCTCGGCGGCGCGCTCGAGTTCTACGACTTCATCATCTTCGTGTTCTTCGCGCCGGTCATCGGCCAGCTGTTTTTCCCGGCGTCCATTCCTGACTGGCTGCGGCAATTGCAGACTTTCGGCATCTTCGCCGCCGGCTATCTGGCGCGGCCGCTCGGGGGCATCGTGATGGCGCATTTCGGCGATTTGCTCGGACGCAAGCGCATGTTCACGCTCTCCGTGCTGCTGATGTCAGTGCCGACGCTCCTGATGGGCCTCTTGCCGACGTACGCGTCCATCGGCCTGATGGCGCCCGTCCTGCTGCTCGTCTTTCGCGTGATGCAAGGCGCGGCGGTCGGCGGCGAGGTGCCGGGCGCATGGGTGTTCGTCTCGGAACACGTGCCGCGCCGTCACATCGGTTATGCGTGCGGCACGCTCACGGCCGGCCTTACGGCGGGCATTCTCCTCGGCTCGCTGATCGCGACAGCCATCAACAAGAGCTTCTCGCCCGTGGATGTCGCCGGCTTTGCGTGGCGTCTGCCGTTCTTGCTGGGCGGCCTGTTCGGACTCTGCTCGGTCTATCTGCGCCGCTGGCTGCACGAAACGCCGGTGTTCGCCGAACTCCAGAAGCGCAAGTCGCTCGCGGCAGAATTGCCGCTCAAGGCAGTGCTGCGCGACCACGGCCGCGCGGTCATCGTCTCCATGCTGCTGACGTGGATGCTTTCGGCGGCGATCGTCGTCGTGATTCTGATGACGCCGACGTTGCTGCAGAAGCAGTTTCACATTGCACCGGCGACGGTGCTGATCGCGAACTGCGCAGCGACGCTGTGCCTGACGGTCGGCTGCGTGCTGGCGGGCGCGATTGCAGGCCGCATCGGCGCGGGCAAGACGCTCTTCGTCGGCGCGTTCCTGCTGGCGGGTTCGTACTACACGCTCTTCCAGCAAGTCGCGGCCGATGCCTCGATGCTGCTGCCGTGGTACGCGTTCACGGGCCTGACCGTCGGCGTGATCGGCGCGATTCCGTTCGTGATGGTCAAGTCGTTTCCGCCGGCCGTGCGCTTCTCCGGCATCTCGTTCTCGTACAACGTCGCGTATGCGGTGTTCGGCGGACTGACGCCGATCGTCGTCTCGCTGATGATGAAATCGAGCCCGACTGCGCCCGCGCTGTACGTCGGCGCGCTGTGCGTCGTCGGCGCGGTCACTGCGCTTTTCATCAAGGACGCGCGCTAAAAGCCGCAACCGTCCGGCTCTGACGAGCAATGGCGCACGCTCTCGCCGTGCGCCATTTTCATTTCATGCGATGCCGAAACATCTCGCGCGCCACGCGCCTACGATGAGCGGCATGAACTCGAACCTCTCTTCCAGTCAGTTATGCGTCGTTGCAGCGACGAGCGTCGGCTTCGTCGTGTCGCAGCTCGACGTGTCCATCGTCAACGTGGCGCTGGCGAGCATCGGACATGATCTCGGTGCGAGCGTCGCGAGTCTGCAATGGACCGTGGACGCCTACGCGCTCGCGTTCGCCGCGTTGATGCTCTCCGCCGGATCGCTCGGCGACCGGCTCGGCGCGCGGCGACTGTTCATCATCGGTCTCGCGCTGTTCGCGCTCGCTTCGCTCGCGTGCGCCTTTTCGCGCGACGCGGCGCAACTGATCGCGGCACGCGCGCTTCAGGGCGTCGGCGCGGCGGCGATGCTGCCGAATTCGCTCGCGTTGCTCAACGCCGCGTGCGGCCACGATCCGCGCGTGCGGGCGCGCGCCGTCGGCTTGTGGACAGCGGCGGGCGCGGTGTCGATTGCAGCGGGCCCGATCGTCGGCGGACTGCTGATCGAAGCCCTCGGCTGGCGCAGCATCTTCTGGGTGAATCTGCCGATCTGCGCGGCCGGCATGGCGGCGACGCTCGCGTGGGTGGACAAGGCGCCGTCGCACGGGCGCGGCGGCGGCATCGACTTGAGCGGCCAGGTGCTCGCCATTTTGGCGCTCACGGCACTGGTCGGCGCGGTCATCGAAGCGCGGCCGCTCGGCGTGCTGCATCCGCTGGCCTGCGGCGCGTTCGTGGTCGCGCTCGCGGCGGCGGGCGCCTTCGTCGCAGTCGAACGGCGAAGCCGCGCGCCGATGCTGCCGCTGTCGCTTTTCGGCGAGCGCACGTTCAGCGCGGCGGTGCTGTTCGGCATCGGCGTGAACTTCACCTACTATGGAATCGTGTTCGTGCTGAGCCTTTACTTGCAGCGCGTGCTCGGCCGCACGCCCTTGCAGACAGGACTCGCGTTTTTGCCACTCACGGGCGGCTTTCTGATGTCGAACCTGGCGAGCGGTCCGGTTGTCGCACGCTTCGGTTCGCGCGGCCCGATGATCGCGGGCGCGCTCATCGACGCGGCGGGTTTCGGGGCGCTCGTCTTCGTCGATGCACACACGCCGACAGCCGCGCTGCTGCTGCCGTTCCTGCTGATTCCGTCCGGCATGGGCGTAGCCGTTCCCGCGATGACGACCGCGCTGCTGGGGACCGTCGGTCAGCGGCGCGCGGGCACAGCGTCGGCGGTGCTGAATACCGCGCGGCAGGCGGCCGGCGCGATAGGCGTGGCGGCATTCGGCGCGTTGGCGGGCCACGGTGAAAGCGTGGCGGCGTCGGCGCAGATTGTCGATGCCGTGCGCTGGTCGGCGGCGATTTCCCTGGGCGTGCTGACGTGCGCGGCAATCATTGCGCGCGGCGTGAAAAGCGGCGCGGCGGCGGACAGCGCTGAAGCAGCGCAGCGGCCGCGAGGCGCAGCGAAATAGCGTGATCGCTCAACGCGCCGGGAACACAGGTTGCGAACGGACCGAAGTCACTTCAAGGAGAACGCGCATCATGTCCAACATGCCACAGGCCCCGCAAGAAACCGTCGAACCGGACCCGGACAAGCTGCTCGACCCGGACGCCGCGCCGAATCCGGACGATCCCGACATGCCGGACGGCCCGGATTCCGCGATGCCGCTGGTTCCGGCCGACCCGAAGAACGGCGAGCCGCGCATGTAGCAGCCGGTTCGGCGCCCGCATGACGCCAATGCCCGCGCAGCCTTTCGAGCCGCGCGGGCATCGTTATATGAATGAGGCTACAGACTCGTGGTTTGCACGACGCCGGTTTCGAGCGCCCGTTCGATCAACGCTTCCTGTTGCGCCTTGCGCACCGCGTCCGCGACGAACGTATCGGGCGCTTCCACTTCCGCGCGGATGGTGCCGATGATGCCGTCGGCCTGCACGATCACGAGCGATTCCGCCGAATCTGCCCGGCTGATGATGACGCGCTGCGGCCCGCCGCCTTCCGCGATGCTGGCGCAAAACTGCATGCGCTCGCCGCCGATCAATTGTTCGAATGTTTGAATCATGGCTGCCTTCTGCGTTGGTTGAAAAAAGCCGACGCGATCGCACCGACCCGACACGCGAGGCCGCGTGCGTCGCTCTCCCTTTCAATATTGATTCGCGCAGCGGCGGCAGGTTCCGCGCCGCACGTTCAGCGACGCTCGCCGTGCGCCTGATGCAGTATGCGCGCGGTGGCGTCGTCGGCGGGGAAAAACGCTTCGATCGCCAGTTCGGACAGCGTGATGTCGACGGGCGTGCCGAACACCGTGGTCGTGCTGAATAGCGTCAACACACCGTGTTCCGTGCGCAGGCGCAGCGGCACGAGCACGAGATCGGTTTCGCCGCGCTCGGCGTCTCTTGCGTGCGGCGGCGCAGGATACGCTTCCAGTTCTTCGAGCAATGCAGCGAGCGTGACGTCGCCGGACACCTCGATCTGGCGACGCAGCCGCGCGAGCAAATGCGCGCGCCACTCGTGCCAGTTGTCGATGACGCTTGCGAGCCCTTGGGGATGCATCGAGAGGCGCAGCACGTTGACCGGCGGCGCAAGCAACGACGCATCCGCCGATGCGACGAGCGGTTGCAGCGCAGCGTTGGCTGCAATCATCGTCCAGTGGCGATCCACGGCAAGCGCGGGATATGGCTCGTGGCCTTTCAGCACGAACTCGACGGCACGCCGCGCGGCTTCGAGTCGCGGGTCGGCGAGCGCGCGCTCGCGATACATCGGCGCATAGCCGGCTGCGAGGAAGAGCGCGTTGCGCTCGCGCAAAGGCACGTCCAGTTGCTCGGCAAGACGGATCAGCATGTCGCGGCTCGGCACCGATCGCCCCGATTCGATAAAGCTCAAGTGGCGCGTCGAAACGTCCGCTATACACGCGAGATCGAGCTGGCTCATGCGCCTGCGTTGACGCCATTCGCGCAGTAACGTGCCGACCGTGGCCGGCGTAAGCGTCGGCGCGCGCTGCGCCGCTTCCGTCAATGTCGTGTCCATGCGCCGATGGTAGACGAAGCGCACAGCAGCAATCCATTACCTCGGGCGTAAAGCGGGCGCGTAACTTTTACCTCGCGACGCGTCTCGTTGAAATGTTTGCGTGCCCCACCCTAATGTCCGCGTGTACCGCGCCGTTAAAAAGCCCAGCATCATGCAGACAATGCATTGCGAGCCGTGCGTGTTTCATTGACGAGCGCGCACGGCTCGCAACGCCCGGACATTTGCGGAGAAATCATGTTTGTCGTTATCGGATGGGTGGTCGTCATCGGCTCCGTCATCGGGAGCTTCATGGGGGTCGGCGGTCACTTGGCGGCCCTCGTTCAGCCTTTTGAATTGCTGTGTATCTTCGGCGCCGCCATCGGTGCGTTCGTCGTATCGAATCCGACGTCCACGCTCAAGAAGACCTTGCAGGCACTGCCGAAGATCTTCAAAGGCGGCGGGTACACCAAAGAGAAATACCTCTCGCTGATCGCGCTGCTCTACGAACTGCTCCAAAAGGCCCGCAAGGAAGGGATGATGGCGCTCGAAGCCGACGTCGACGCGCCCGAGTCGAGCCCCGTCTTCCAGAAGTACGAACACGTGATGGCGGATCATCACCTGCTCGACTTCATCGTGGACTATCTGCGCATGATGTCGGCGGGCAACGTGAACGCGCTGGAATTGCAGGATCTGATGGACGAAGAGCTGGAGACGCACCACTCGGAAAGCGCGGTTGCGGCGAACGCCATTCAGAAGATGGCCGATGGCTTGCCCGCGTTCGGCATCGTCGCCGCGGTGATGGGCGTGGTGCATACGATGGGCTCGGTCGGCGCCGCGCCCGCCGTGCTCGGCGAGATGATCGCCGGTGCGCTGGTCGGCACGTTCCTCGGCATTCTGCTCGCGTATGGCTTCATCGGCCCGGTCGCGGACCTGCTCAACGCGAAGGGCGCCGCCGAAGCCAAGCCGTTCCAGTGCGTGAAGTCCGTGCTGCTCGCTTCGATGAACGGCTACGCGCCGACCGTCGCCGTCGAGTTCGGCCGCAAGGTGCTCTTCACCGCGGACCGTCCGAGCTTCAAGGAACTGGACGACGCCGTGCGCGCCACCAAGTCGCCGAAGTCGGCCTGATCCGCGTCCGCACAATAAGGAGCATCGTTCATGGCTGAAAGACCGTCGCGCGACCCGTTGCAATCCGTGCTCGCGCCCACTGTCGTCGTGCGTCGCAAGAAGAAGGGCGGCGGCCACGGCGGCCATCACGGCGGCGCATGGAAGATCGCCTATGCCGACTTCGTGACCGCGATGATGGCCTTCTTCCTGTTGATGTGGCTGCTCGGCTCCACGTCGAAGTACGACAAGGAAGGCATCGAGCAATACTTCAACACGCCGCTTTCCGCGCTCTTCGGCAACGAAGGCGGCGCGTCCGCGCACACGAGCGTCATCAACGGCGGCGGCAAGGATTTGTCCAGCTCGCGCCCCGGCGAAGCCAACAAGAGCCAGACGCAGCCCGTGCCGCCTTCCGTCGCGCGCGCGGCCGTCGCCGTCGACGACATGCAGCGCCTGCAACAACTTAAGCAGAAGCTCACGGCGCTGATCGAAAATACGCCAGCATTGCGGGCGTTCAAGGACCAGATCCGCATTGCGATCACGAGCGAGGGCTTGCGCATCGAGATCGTCGATTCGCTGAAGCGCCCGATGTTCGCATCGGGCAGCTCGAAGCTCGAAAGCTATGTGACGACGATTCTGTCGAACATCGGTGCATCGCTGAACGACGTCGACAATCGCGTGTCGATTGCGGGCCATACGGATGCCGTGCCCTACTCCGGCAATCAGAAAGGCTATTCGAACTGGGAGTTGTCGAGCGAGCGTGCGAACGCGGCGCGGCGCGCGCTGGTCGCAGGCGGCATGAACGAAGGAAAGGTGCTGCAAGTGCGGGGCCTCGCCGACGCACTGCCGCTCAACAAGGATGTCATCGACGAGCCGACGAACCGGCGTATCAGCATTCTCGTGCTGAACAAAGCTGCGGAACTCGCGTTCTTCCGCGATGGCGGACGCACGACGGTCGATCAGGCCTTGCCCGCCGATACCGCGATTCCCGCTGCTGTCGCGGCGAAATCGAATACGCCGGTTGCCGTCGTCAAGTAAGGTGTTCGCGTAAGCCTCGCGCTTACGCGAACCACTCCGTCGCGGTTTGCACGACGAGCCAGATGTTCGCGGCACTGATCACCACGAAGAGCAGCCACGCGATGACCTTCGTGTGCGAAGCGTTCGCGAAGCTGCCCATGAGTGCGCGGTCGCTTGTCATGCGAATCAGCGGATACAGCGCGAACGGCAATTGCAGGCTCAAGACGACCTGACTTGCGACGAGCAGCTTGCCGACCGCGCCGTTGCCGAGCATATAGACGCCGATCAGTGCAGGCACGAGTGCAAGCGCCCGCGTAATGAAGCGCCGCTGATAGCACGGAATCTTCAGGCGCAGAAAGCCTTCCATGATGACCTGCCCCGCGATGGTTCCCGTGAACGTCGAGCTTTGCCCCGAGGCGAAGAGCGTCACGGCGAAGAGAATCGCGGCGAGTCCGCTGCCGACGATGGGCGCAAGCAGCTTGTACGCGTCTTCGATTTCAGTGACTTGCGTGTGCCCCGTGGCATGAAACGCGGAAGCGGCAAGAATAAGGATCGCCGCGTTGATCAGAAGCGCAAGGATCAAAGACGCTATCGTATCGAGCCGCGAAAGCCTGATAGACGATGCGATATCTTTCGGCTCGCGACTGACCACTCGCGTCTGCACGATGGACGAATGCAGATAAAGGTTATGCGGCATCACGGTCGCGCCGAGAATGCCGATGGCGAGATAGAGCGGTTCGCGCTCGGACAGCACGCTGAACGAGGGCACGAGTCCCGCGGCGACGGACGGCCAGTGCGGCTTGACGAGCGCCAGTTCCACGATATAACCCACGCCGATCGTCGCGATAAGCCCGAGCATGATCGCTTCCAGATCGCGGAAATTCTTGCCCTTCAGGCCGAGCACGATGAGCGTGTCGAATGCCGTGAGGATCACGCCCCACATCAGCGAGCAGCCGAAGAGCAGATGAAACGCCAGCGCGCCGCCGAGCACTTCGGCAAGATCGCACGCGATGATCGACAACTCCGCGAGCATCCACTGCGCATTGGCGACGGGCTTTGCGTAACGTTCACGCGATAACTGCGCGAGATCGCGGCCCGTGACGATGCCGAGGCGCATCGAGAGGCATTGCAGCACCATCGCCGCGATGCTCGACAGCACAACGACGAACAGCAGGCTATAGCCGTAGCGCGAGCCGGCTTCGATATCCGTCGCCCAGTTGCCGGGGTCCATGTAGCCGATGGAGATGAGCAGCCCCGGCCCCGCGAATTGCAGCAGCTTTTTCCAGAGCGGCGTACCCGGCGCAACAATGACGGAGCCTTTGACTTCGGATGGACAGAACGGAGCGGTGGCGGTGGTCGGCAGCTTGAACGGCAATTGAGCGTTTCCGGTTTCAATGAAGAAGCGAGGCGTCGCGACTTTTCCCGCCAGGCGGGCGTCGCGCGCAGGCGAGTCTATCACTGGCTGCGCCGTCTTTCAGGCAGCCGACACGCGCGCGCCGCTGACGAAAACGCCATGTCCTCGCCAGCATCTCGTCACGGTACGACAAATACAATTCAGTCCTGGCGAGAGACGCCATGCCGGCTTTCGTCACCGTCACCGACCGCATGCCGCGATCGCCGTTTCACCCGTACCAGGAGTTCGCCATGAAACTCGTCATGCGCATTGTCGCCGCCGCACTCATCACAACCCCCCTCGCTGCGCTGGCTCAGGAAGGCCTCACGCGCGAGCAGGTCAAGCAGGATCTTCAGCAAGTCGAGCAGGCCGGTTATCAGCCGTCCGCCCGCGATGCGTTCTATCCCAACGACATCCAGGCAGCCGAAGCACGCGTGCATTCGGGCACGGCATACGGCGCATCGGCAGACGGCACGTCGGCGTCCGGCCATACGACGTCCAACAGGCCGTCGCCGCAATAACTGCGGGTTCATTCGCGGCGTTCGATAAAACCCCCGCAAACAGGTGAATTCCTCGCGGACGACCGTGCTTACAATGGACCGTCCACGGCCGCTCTGCCGTGGACGCGCAATGGAATTGCGTCCGTCCATCATTCGCATGAGGAGTTCGCCATGAAGCCAGTCACGCACATTGCCCTGGTCGTATTCGCGCTCGCGCCGCTCGCCGCCGCCGCGCAGCCAAACAGCTTGACCCGTCAGCAGGTTCTCGACGACCTGATACGAGCCGAACGCTCCGGCTACTATCCCGGCGTCGACGATCAACGCTATCCCGGCAGTTTCCTCGATCAACGCGAAGGCATCTATACGGGGGCCAGCGTGTACCGCTCGGCTTCAGCACAACAGTCGCCTAAGGACTGAGGTCGTCCAGGGCGATCGCTTCGTGCGTTCGCCCTTTCTTCAGACTAAAACACGAACGTTCGCTCCTCGACAGCGAACCTGACACAACCGCCATTTTCGCGTCATATTGTCGTTGGTGGGCGGCCACTACCATAGCGGCACTGAACGCAACGCGCCCGCCACGCTTCATGGAACGCTACGCGCGCTGAGAGCACGACCGCAGCGCCCTTTCCTCGCACTCTCCCAACGACTCAATGTGGATCGTCAACGTTGCGCTGAAGCGCCCTTATACGTTCATCGTCATGGCCATCCTGATCGTGCTGGCCACGCCCTTCGCCCTCTTGACGACGCCGGTGGACGTGCTGCCCGAGATCGACATTCCGGTGGTCAGCATCATCTGGACGTATACGGGCTTGTCGTCGCAGGACATCGCCAATCGCATCACGTCCGTCAACGAGCGCAGTCTGACCACGACGGTCAATAACATCGAGCACATCGAGTCGCAGTCGCTTCCCGGCATTGCAATCATCAAGCTCTTCCTGCAACCGACCGCCAACATCCAGACGGCGATCGCGCAGACAGTGGCTGTCGAGCAGGCGCAGTTGAAGCAAATGCCACCGGGTGCCACGCCACCGCTCGTGATCAGCTATTCGGCGTCGAGCATTCCGGTGATTCAACTGGGGCTCTCGAGCCCGAAGCAGTCCGAGCAGGAACTGAACGACACGGCGCTCAACTTCCTGCGTCCGCAGCTCGTGACGATTCCGGGCGCCGCCGTGCCGTATCCGTATGGCGGCAGGACGCGCCTCATTTCCGTTGATTTGAACACGCGCGCGCTGCTTGCGAAGGGCCTCACACCGACGGACGTGGTGGCCGCCGTGAACGCACAGAACCTGATTCTGCCGACCGGCACGGCGAAGATCGGCCCGAGGGAATACACGATCAACATGAACGGCTCGCCGACCACCGTCGCAGGCCTGAACGATATCCCCGTGCGCACGCTGAACGGCGCGACCACCTACCTGCGTGAAGTGGCACACGTGCGCGACGGCTCTTCGCCGCAGACGAACATCGTGCGGCAGGACGGACGACGCGGCGTGCTCATCTCCGTGCTGAAGAACGGCAATGCGTCGACGCTTTCCATCGTCAACACTTTGCACAGCCTCTTGCCGCAAGCGCGCGCCGCCTTGCCGCAAGATCTCAAGATCAACGCGCTATTCGACCAGTCCGTCTTCGTGAAGGCTGCCGTGGAGGGCGTGGTGCGCGAAGCGTTGATCGCCGCTGCGCTCACCGCCGCGATGATCCTGCTTTTCCTCGGCAACTGGCGCAGCACGTGCATCATCGCGATCTCGATTCCCTTGTCGATTCTCTCGTCGCTGCTCGCACTGCACGCGCTCGGCCAGACCATCAACATCATGACGCTCGGCGGCCTCGCGCTTGCCGTCGGCATTCTGGTCGACGACGCGACCGTGACCATCGAGAACATCGAACGTCATCTACACATGGGCACCGACCTGCACGAAGCGATTCTCGAAGGCGCGGGCGAAATCGCCGTGCCTGCGCTCGTTTCCACGCTATGTATCTGCATCGTGTTCGTGCCGATGTTCTTTCTCACGGGCGTCGCGCGCTATCTGTTCGTGCCGCTCGCGGAAGCCGTGGTCTTCGCGATGCTCGCGTCGTATGTGCTGTCGCGCACACTGGTGCCGACGCTCGCCATGCTGCTTATGGGCCACGCGCACGCACCGGACGCCAAGGCCCGGCCCAATCTCTTCGTGCGACTCCACCGCCGTTTCGATCATGGGTTCGAGCGGATGCGTGCGGCATACATCGTCATTCTGAGCAGCCTGCTCGTGCGGCGGCGTCTGTTCGGATCGCTCTTTCTGGGCTTCTGTCTGCTGTCGGCAGGACTCGTGTTCGTGCTCGGCGAAGACTTCTTCCCGAGCGTCGATGCGGGCGATATCCGAATGCATATGCGCGCACCGACCGGCACGCGTATCGAGGAAACCGCGCGCCTTGCGGATGAAGTGGAGAAAGTCGTGCGCAAAGTCGTGCCGCAGGACGAACTCGCCACCATCCTCGATAACCTCGGTCTTCCGTATAGCGGCATCAACCTGTCGTATAGCAACGCGGGCACCATCGGCACGCTCGACGGCGAGATACAGGTGGCGCTCAACCCCGATCATGCGCCGACGCAAAAGTACATCGACGAGTTGCGCTCCATGTTGCCGCGCCTGTTTCCGGGCGTCGAGTTCTTCTTTCAGCCGGCAGATATCGTCACGCAGATTCTGAACTTCGGTCTTCCCGCCGCCATCGACGTGCAGATTCAGGGCCAAGACCAGACAGGCAATTTTCAGGCAGCGAGCAACCTGATGAAGCAGATACGCATGATCCCCGGCAACGTGGATACGCATATTCAGCAGAAGCTCGACCAGCCTGTACTCAATTTGCAGATGGACCGCACGCGCTTGCAGCAGCTCAATCTTTCCGCGAGCAACGTCGCGCAGAACGTGCTGGTGTCGCTGTCGGGCAGTTCGCAAACATCGCCGGGCTTCTGGTTCAATCCACGCAATGGCGTCGAATACAACATGGCTGTGCAGACGCCGCAGTATCAGGTGTCGTCCATCGATGAACTGATGCGCACACCGGTATCGGCATCGAACACGGGGCCGACGCAACTGCTGGGCAATCTCGTGCGCCTTTCGCCGCAAAGCCAGTTCGCGGTCGTCTCGCACTACAACATACGCCCTGTCATCGATATCTTCGTGAGCGTCGAAGGACGCGATCTCGGCAGCGTCGCGCGGCGCGTGAATCAACTCGTCGATCAGGCGCGCGGCACGCTGCCACGCGGGAGTCAAATCGCTGTGCGCGGACAAGTGGAGACCATGCGCACGTCGTTCTTCGGACTGGGTGTCGGCGTGGCGATGGCCATCGTGCTCGTCTATCTGCTGATCGTCGTGAATTTCCAGTCGTGGGTGGATCCGCTCATCATCGTGAGCGCACTGCCTGCAGCGCTTGCGGGCATCATCTGGATGCTCTTCCTCACGGGCACGCATCTCTCCGTACCCGCGCTCACGGGCGCGATCATGACGATGGGCGTCGCCACCGCCAACAGTATCCTGATGGTGTCGTTCGCACGACAGCGTCTCACGGCCGGCGCGCCGCCGCTCACCGCCGCGCTCGAAGCCGGCGCGAGCCGCATCCGTCCTGTGTTGATGACGGCCTTTGCGATGATCATCGGCATGATTCCGATGGCGCTCGGGCTCGGCGAAGGCGCGGAGCAGAATGCGCCGCTCGGCCGCGCGGTCATCGGCGGCCTGATCTTCGCAACCGTATCGACGCTCTTTTTCGTGCCGCTCGTGTTTGCCGGCATCCATTCGCGGCTTGCACGCCGCGCACGGCGAAAAAACGAAGCGCAGCATGACGATCAACATTGAACCGCATCACGCACGAAGCCGAACATGACTGAAAAGAACCACGCATCGCTGGCCATTCCCGCACGCGATCCAAACGAAGGCCCGGCGCTGCCGCCGCGCAACCTCGAATGGAAGCGCGCGAAGATCGCGATCGTCATCGTGCTCGCGCTCCTTGCGATAGGCGCGGTGCGCACGGTCGTAAGCGACCTCGTGCATAACAAGTCCGTCGCCACGCGCACGCAGCAGAGCGCGCAGCAATACGTCAACGTCGTTACGCCGACGCAGACGGACGGCAGCGGCGAAACCACGCTGCCGGGCACGTTGCGCGGCTTCGTCGAATCGCCGATCTATGCGCGTGCGACCGGTTATCTGCTGCACTGGTATGTCGATATCGGCGCGCGCGTGAAGCAGGGACAATTGCTCGCCGATCTCGACACGCCCGAGATCGATCAGGAACTCGCGCAAGCCGTCGCGCAACGCGACCAGACCGCATCGAGCCTCGGCCTTGCGAAATCATCGCTGCAACGCTGGCAGCAGCTGCGTCAGCGCGATGCCGTTTCACAGCAGGAACTGGATGAACGCCAGAGCACGTACAACCAGGACGTCGCCAATCTCGCCGCCGCCGATGCGAACGTGAAGCGCCTGCGCCAGCTCGAATCATTCAAGCGTATCGTGGCGCCCTTCGCAGGCGTGGTCACGCAGCGGAATGTCGATGTGGGCGATCTGATCGATGCGGGCAGCGGCGCAAGCCGCGCGCTGTTCGCGCTCGCGCAGTCCGATCCGTTACGTGTCTATGTGCAACTGCCGCAGGCGTATGCGCAGAACGTATCGGTGGGACAACAGGTCGTCGTCACGCAGGCGGAACTCCCGGGGCAACAGTTTCACGGCAAGATCACGCATATCTCCGGCGCTATCGACGTGCCCACGCGTTCGCTGCAGATCGAAGTGACGCTGCCGAACGCCGATGGACGCCTGCGTCCGGGTGCCTATGTGCAGGTCGCCGTGCCATCCGTTGCTCATGCGCGTTTGATCGTCCCCGGCAATGCGCTGTTGTTTCGCGCGGAAGGCCCGCGCCTGGCCGTCGTCGATGCGAGCGGTCACGTGCATCTGCATAAAATCGTGATCGCGCAGGACCTCGGTCAAACGCTGGAGATCGAGAGCGGCATCGAAGAAAGCGACAAGATAATCGTCAACCCGAGCGATTCCGTGGCGGATGGCGATCACGTCGTCATCGCGCCGCAGGAAGGAAAGCAGCACGACCAACAGCAGCAACCGCAGCAGCAGGCAAGCGACAAGAAGGCCGCATCATGAGACGCATCGCCTCATCCGTCGCGTTGTTGTCAATGCTCGCGGCGTGCACGGTAGGCCCCGATTATCAGCGGCCCGTTGCAGAAACGCCGCCCACGTGGAAGACCGACTCGTACTGGCATGTGGGCGAGCCTTCGCACGCGCCGCTCGCGCTCGACTGGTGGCACGGTTTCGACGACGACGTGCTCGACGGACTCGAATCGCAAGCCCTCGCCCAAAACCAGACGCTGGCCGCTGCAAGTGCGCATTACGAGCAGGCACGTGCGACGCTCGCGCAAACGTCATCGCTGGCGCTGCCCGAAATCGACCTCAATGCACAAGCGGCGCGCACGCGAACGTCGCGCAATCGACCGGTGAACAACTACACCACGCCGAGCATGTCGACCGTGCAGAACGATCTCAAGCTCGGGCCCGCGGTCAATTACGATCTCGATCTGTTCGGCCGCATTCGACGCGAAGTGGAAAGCGCGCAAGCATCGGAAGATCAGACACGCGACGATCTGGCGAACGCGCGCCTCGTGCTAACCACCGACCTCGCCAGCGATTATTTTTCGCTGCGTGAACTCGATGCAGAAATCGACGTGCTGAATCGCTCGGTGCAGTTGCAAGAGAAAGCGCTCGACTACGTCAACACGCAGCACAGCCTGGGCGCAGTGTCCGGCCTCGATGTGCTGCAACAGCAATCGCAACTCGATTCCACCCGCGTGCAGGCGCAACTGCTCCTCAATCAGCGTGCGCAATACGAACATGCGATTGCCGCGCTCGTCGGCACGCCCGCGCCGCAATTTTCGATTGCCGCGAGAGTCGATGAACGCCCCATTCCGCCGATTCCGCTAGGTCTTCCGAGCGACGTGCTGCAACGCCGCCCCGATGTAGCTTCTGCGGAGCGCGCGATGGCCGCCGCCAATGCGCAAATCGGCGTCGCAAAAGCCGCATTCTTTCCAAGCCTCACGCTCAACGGAAACATCGGCTGGGAGAGCACGGCGCTTACGAGCCTTTTCTCGGCGCCCAGTCTCTTGTGGACCATCGGTACCATGGCAAGCCAGGTCGTGTTCGATGGCGGGCGTCGGTCTGCGGCGGTCGCATTCGCGAGCGAAGGTTATCGCGCAACCGAAGCCAACTACCGGCAGACCGTGCTCAACGCGTTCCAGCAAGTGCAGGACGGCATCGTCGGGCTGTCGGTGCTCGACGGTGCAGCGAAGCAGTCGCATGCCGCCGTCATGGATGCGCAACGTCTGCTCTCGCTTGCAAATGACCGCTATTCCGGCGGCCTCGTCGCGTATCTCGACGTCATCACGGCGCAGCAGCAGTTGCTCACGAGCGAGCGGCAGGACGTGCAGATTCGCGGCCAGCAGCATACGGTATCGGTCGCGCTCGTGAAGGCACTGGGCGGCGGATGGGACGTGAATCAGCCAGCGCAGGTACAGGATGTCGCGGACGCTCATGCGAAATGAATGCAGCAGGCCTCGTATAGTGACGGAGTCTCGATACGGTAAGCACACGATGAACACACAGGTGCGGGCATGAAAGTCCTGATAGTGGAAGACGAACACAAGGTCGTCGATTACCTGCGCTCGGGCCTGACCGAGCAAGGCTGGGTCGTCGATATCGCGATGGACGGCGAAGAAGGCACGCACCTCGCCATCGAATACGACTACGACGTGATCGTGCTCGACGTGATGCTGCCGCGCCGCGATGGCTTCGCCGTGCTCAAGGCGCTGCGCATGCAGAAGTCCACACCGGTCATCATGCTGACCGCGCGCGATCACATCAACGACCGCGTGCGCGGCCTGCGCGAAGGCGCGGACGACTACCTCACGAAACCGTTCTCCTTCTTGGAACTCGTCGAACGGCTGCACGCGCTGGCACGGCGTACGCGCGCCCAGGAATCCACGCTGATTTCGGTAGGCGATCTCTACGTCGATCTGATCGGGCGCCGGGCGACGCGCGACGGCGTGCGCCTCGACCTCACTGCGAAGGAATTCCAGCTACTGAGCGTGCTTGCGCGACGTCACGGCGATATCCTGTCGAAAACGGCGATTACCGAACTCGTATGGGAAGTGGATTTCGAAAGCCATACGAACGTGGTCGAAACCGCGATCAAACGCTTGCGCGCAAAACTCGATGGACCGTTTCGCACCAAGCTGCTGCATACGGTGCGCGGCATGGGCTACGTGCTCGAAGTGCGCGAGCCGCGCGATGCACCCGACACGAGGGAAGACGCGAGGCCATCATGAACGTTCCGTGGGCAGCATCGCAAGAGATTCCGCAGGCGCAGGGCCTTCGTGGCTCGCAACGTTCCATTGCACGGCGCCTTGCCGTCATGTTCGCGCTCGTTGCGTTGTTCGTGTTTTCGCTCGTGGGCTCGGGGCTCTTTCTCGTGCTTCGCGTTCAGCTCGAACAGCACTTGCGCGATTCGCTCGATAACCGCGCGGAGATTGCACGGCTCATCGTCACACATGTATCGAATGCGGACAAGTGGAAGATCGCCAAGGAGAAGCTCGCGGATATCACGCCGCGCGACGGCTCGACGCTCTTCGCGGTCACGAGCAACGATCCGCGCTTCAGCTACGGCACGCCGCCTGCGGGCCGGGTCACCAAGCGCGTGCTGGGCGGCTATGTCCGCTTCAAGCCGGAAGGACGCGCTTACGACATGCTGATGACCACGCTCACGATTCCGCCGAACGCCGACCGTCCGCCGCTGCAACTCTTCGTCGCGGTGGATTGCTCACCGAACGTACGCACCATGCGCGTGTTCGGCGTGGCGCTCGCCGCGCTGACGGCGCTTGCGACCGTCGCCGTGTTATTGCTCAGCTATTCTGTCGCGCGGCTGGGCCTTGCTCCGCTCACGCGGCTCACACGCGATGCGCAGAGCGTGAGCCCCAACAATCGTTCGCAACGTCTCAACACACGGTCGCTGCCGCTCGAACTCGAAGACCTCGCGAAGTCGTTCAATGGTGCGCTCGAACGGCTGGACCATGCGTATGGGCGGCTCGAAGCGTTTAACGCGGATGTCGCGCATGAGTTGCGCACGCCCGTCACCATTCTCATCGGTCAAACGGAAGTCGCATTGACGCGAGACCGCCCCATCGAAGAATTGCGCCATACGTTGCAGTCGAATCTCGAAGAATTCGAACGTGTGCGTGCGATCATCAACGACATGCTTTTTCTCGCGCGCGCCGATCAGGGCGAACGCGCGACAGGTCTTGTGGAAGTGTCGCTTGCTGCGGAAGTGCACCGCACGCTGGACTTTCTCGAGATCCCTCTGGAAGAAGCACAGGTGCGCGCGGTATCGACTGGCGATGCGCGCGCCTTCGTCAACACGTCGCTATTCGGACGCGCGTTGTCCAATCTCGTGATGAATGCGATCCAGCACTGCGCGCCGGGCGCGACCATTTCTGTTGCGATCACGCGGGAGCATGGACGCGTGCGCATCGCCGTTGCGAATCCTGGTGAGCCGATTGCGCCGCAAATCATGGAGCACCTGTTCGACCGTTTCTATCGCGCGGAAAGCTCGCGCACGAATAGCCGCGAGAATCACGGGCTCGGCCTCGCCATTGTGAAAGCGGTGGCGGAGATGCATCGCGGCACGGTGTCGGCAACGAGCGCGAACGGCATCAACACATTTGCGTTCTCCGTTGCGCGCTTCGGCAGCGAGCATCGGCCGGCGCAGGATGTTCTTACATCCGGGAACGCGCAAGTGGCACGACCGCATGAAGAGAAAATCGGCGTACGCCCCGCAGGTTAGAAGAACGCGAGCGGTCAGCTAACGCTCAACCGTGCCATTTCTGTCTCGACAATGAGCCTCTTCAACTCCGGCACGCATGAGCCGCAATTGCCGCCCGCCTTCACGCATGCCGTGACCTGCGCCGCTGTTTTCAGACCCTTGTCGCGAATCGCGTTGCAGATGGTGTTGCGACCCACGCCGAAGCACGAGCAGACCGTTGGCCCCGTGTCCTCGCCCTTGCCGATGGCTTGACCGAGCAACAGGCTCGCACGATCCTCATCGCTCAAACGGTCCTTATCGAAGAGACTCGCGAGCCATGCGCGCGCGGGCAAATCGGGGCGCTCGGAAATGAATACGCAACTCTCGATGCGGTCGTTCACCACATGCGCCGCGCGATACACGCCCGCGCTCTTGTCCTCGTACTCGATCCAGTCCGCGTGCGGATCGTCGATATCGAAGAGTGCTCGCGCCCAGTCGTGATGATCGTCATGCGACGCATCGAAGCGATTGCGTCCCGCCAGTTCATAGCGCACGAAGCGATCGCCGTGAATGCGTGTCCAGTGCGTGACATTACCGAGCGAAAGCGCATTGCGGGAAAGCGAGAAGCCGTGCCACGTCACATGAAATTTCTCGATTGTGACCGGCGTGTGCTTGAACTCGGGCTCGCCCGACACTGGATCGACAACCGGATTCACGACCGCGCCCACGCGTGCATCCGATGCCACCTGATCGTTCCAGTGAATCGGCACGAAGACGCTGCCGCGCGGCATGCCGCCACCGTGCTGTACGCGAGCGACCATCGAACCCCAGCGGCTCGTCACACGCGCCAACTCGCCTTCTCGCACGCCGCATGCGAGCGCATCTTGCGGATGCATATCGATGAACGACTCGCTGATATGCCCCGCGAGCTTCGCGGAACGGCCCGTGCGCGTCATCGTGTGCCACTGGTCGCGCACGCGCCCGGTGTTGAGCACGAGCGGGTAGTTGATATCCGGAGCATTGACGGGGGCGCGCGGCGACGTCGCGACGAAGCGCGCACGGCCATCTGCATGATTGAAGCGCCCTGTGTCGAAGAGCCGCTTACTGCTCGCGTGATCGTTCGCACGGAGCGGCCATTGCACGGGCTGTAGTTCATCATATTGCTCGCGTGACAGGCCGCTCAGCGCGCCGATATCGAATGCGCGATACGCGCCGTCTTCATTGTTCCGATACGACGACAAGCGCGCATGTTCGTCGAATATCTCGTGCGCGCCGTCATACTCGAAGCCATCGAAACCCATGCGCCGCGCGACGTCGCAGATGATGCGCCAGTCGGCGCGTGCCTGCCCGGGCGCGCGCAGGAACGCCCGCTGACGCGAGATGCGCCGCTCCGAATTCGTCACCGTGCCGTCTTTTTCGCCCCATCCAAGCGCGGGCAACAGCACATGCGCGAAAGCATTGGTGTCCGTCTTCTCGATGATGTCGGATACGACGACCAGCTCGCACTGTTCGAGCGCCCGCTTCGCACGGTCTCCGTCCGGCAGACTGACGACTGGGTTCGTACCCATGATCCATACGGCCTTGACACGCCCCGCTTCGATGGCATCGAACAGTTCGACGGCCTTCAGGCCACCGCGTGATGCGACACGTGGCGATGACCAAAACGTCTGCACCACGTCACGGTGCGTCGCGTTATCCAGTTCCAGATGCGCGGCGAGCGTATTGGCCAGGCCGCCCACTTCGCGGCCGCCCATTGCATTGGGCTGCCCTGTGAAGGAGAACGGCCCCATTCCCGGCTTGCCGATGCGGCCCGTCGCCAGATGACAGTTGATGATGCTGTTGACCTTGTCGGTCCCAGCACTCGACTGATTGACGCCTTGCGAATACACCGTGACCACGCGTTCGGTGCGTGCGAACAGGCGATAGAAGTTCGCAAGGTCGTGCGCGTCGACCTTGCAGTCCTTCGCCGCTTGCGCGACGTCCGCAGGCCCGGCTGCCGACAGCGCAGCGTCGTAGCCTTCGGTATGCGCATCGACGAACGCGGAATCCGTTGCACCATGCTCCGCGAGAAAGGCGAACAGGCCGTTGAAGAGCCGCACGTCGCTGCCGGGCTTCAGCGGCAGATGCAAGTCCGCCATCTCACACGTAGCGGTGTAACGCGGATCGATCACGACGATCTTCACGTCCGGCCGCGCTTCCTTCACCTTCATGATGCGCTGGAAAAGGATCGGATGACACCATGCGGTGTTCGATCCGACGAGCACGATCAGGTCCGCGAGCTCCAGGTCTTCGTAGTTCATCGGCACGAGGTCTTCGCCGAATGCGCGCTTATGCCCCGCCACGGACGACGACATGCAGAGCCGCGAATTCGTGTCGATGTTCGCGCTGCCGACATAGCCCTTCATGAGCTTGTTGGCGACGTAGTAGTCCTCGGTCAGCAACTGGCCGGACACATAAAACGCCACCGCATCTGGCCCGTGCTCGGCGATGATGCGGGAAAAGCCGCTCGCGACAGTGCCGATTGCGTCGGCCCACGACACATCGTTGAGCTTGCCGGTCGCCTTGTCTCGCAGTTTCGGATTGAGCAGGCGCCCGTCCAAGCCGACCGTATCTCCGAGTGCGGAGCCCTTCACGCACAGACGGCCGAAGTTGGACGGATGCGTTTCGTCGCCGGAAATGGCAACGTCGACAGGCGTGCGCGGTGTGGCTACAACGCCGCACCCGACGCCGCAATAAGGGCATGTCGTGCGCACACCAACGGGCTTCTCTGGCGTGATGGGAATGATGGCATTCATATCGATGCGACTCATGCGGTCCCTTCGCAAAGCGTCTTTCCGAACAATAAGCGGTCGCGAAGATGCGAGACATCTGTGCGGTTCTGGATCAGATCGAAGTACCAGCCGCCGTCCTTCACATCGCCATACAACACCGTGCCGATTATGCGGCCCGCCTGCAACACAAGCCGCTTATAGACGCCACGGCGAGGATCACGTAACACGAGGTCTTCGCTGCCTTCGCCGCCGATGAGATCGCCTGCGGAATACAGATCGACGCCCGTGACCTTCAGCTTCGTCGCGGTCGCGCGCTGCACATAACGCCGATGTCCCGCGCCCGCGAGATGCGCGCCGGCCACGCGTGCCTGATCCCAGATGGGCGCGACAAGGCCGAACGTGGCCGAGCGATGCTGCACACATTCGCCCACAGCATAGACGCGCGGATCGAACGTCTGCAGCGTATCGTCCACGACGATCGCGCGTTCGCAGTGCAGACCCGAAGCTTGCGCCAGCGCGATATTCGGCCGCACGCCTGCTGTCATCACGACGAGGTCCGCGTCGATCTGCGTGCCGTCTGCAAAGCGCACGGCTCGCACGCGTTCGTCCCCGACGATCTCGGTCGTTTGCGCCGCCATCGCAAAACGCAGGCCCTTTGCTTCGAGAGAACGCTTGAGCAAGGCGGACGCGCTTGCGTCCAGTTGCCGATCCATCAGGCTGCCGCTCGCATGCACGACCGTCACTGACATGCCTTGCCGTTGCAAGCCGTTAGCCGCTTCCAGACCCAGCAATCCACCACCGATGATCACCGCATGACGATGATCGCGTGCAGCGTCGAGCATCGTTTCGACATCCTGAATATCTCGGAACGCAATGACGCCGGGCAGATTGCATCCGGGAACGGGAATCACGAAAGGCTTCGAGCCGGTCGCGATCAGCAAGCGGTCATACGGCGCCTCGCGCCCATTTTCAGAGCGCACGATACGCCGCGCACGATCGATCTGGATGACCGCATCGCCCGCATACAGCGTGATGCCGTTCGCGTCGTACCACTCGCGCGTGTTGATGACAATGTCGTCCATGCTCTTTTCGCCAGCCAGCACTGGCGAGAGCAGGATGCGGTTGTAGTTGCCGTGGGGTTCGGCGCCGAACACGGTAATGTCGTAGAGCTCGGGGGCGATCTTCAGCAACTCTTCGACGGTACGCATACCAGCCATGCCGTTACCGATGACGACGAGCCGCTGCTTTTCAACGCGCCCCGCGCCTGCCGCAGCTGCAACCGCATACTCGGTCTTCATGCTGCGATCCAAACCTTGCCGCCCGCCACCCTTGCGCGGTACGCGTTGACCGAACGCTCCGGCGCTTCGAGACATTCGCCGGTGCGCAAATCGAAGTGCTGCTTATAGATCGGCGACGCCACGACGATGCGTTCGCCGAGGCTCCCCACGATGCCGCGCGAGAGCACGGCGGCCTGCGAGTGCGGATCGAAGTTGTCGATTGCGTACACCGTGTCCGATTCCGCCGCAACGTGAAAGATGGCGACCTGTGCGCCGTTGACGAGCGCGCAGACGCCCGTGTCGGGCACGATATCGTTCAGTTCGCAAACAAGGGTCCAGTCCGGTTCGATACGGTCGTTCATGTTGTGCTCCTGCTTCAGACGGTTTCGACAATCACGGGAATATCGATGCGCTTGACCTTACGTTCATCAGGCGTCGCCGGCCGGATCTGCCCGCGCTCCTCGACGAAGGTCACGGTCTCGTCGCGCTTGTCGCTGTTCACGAAATGACGGAAGCGCTTGCGGGTCTCGGGATCGGTGACGGCCTTCTTCCACTCGTCTTCATACGTGTCCACGACGAGCTGCATCTCGGCTTCCAGTTCATGCGCGATATCGAGCTTGTCGTTGACGACGACGTCGATCAGATAATCGAGGCCGCCTTCGAGGTTGTCGCGCCATACGCTCGTGCGCTGCAAGCGGTCCGCAGTGCGCACGTAGAACATCAGGAAGCGGTCGATATAACGCACGAGCGTCGCCTGATCGAGATCGGAAGCGAGCAGTTCGGCGTGACGCGGCTTCATGCCGCCGTTGCCGCAGACGTAGAGATTCCAGCCCTTTTCCGTCGCGATCACGCCGACATCCTTGCCCTGCGCTTCGGCACATTCGCGCGTGCAGCCCGATACGCCGAACTTGATCTTGTGCGGCGTGCGCAAACCCTTGTAGCGATTTTCGAGTTGCACCGCGAGGCCGACCGAATCGCCGACACCATAGCGGCACCATGTCGAACCGACGCACGACTTCACCGTGCGCAGCGCTTTGCCATAGGCATGACCAGATTCAAAACCGGCTGCGATCAACTCTTCCCAGATGAGCGGCAACTGCTCGACGCGCGCGCCGAACATATCGACACGCTGGCCGCCCGTGATCTTCGTGTAGAGACCGTATTTCTTCGCAATCTGGCCGACTGCGATAAGACCATCGGGCGTGACTTCGCCGCCCGCCATGCGCGGCACGACGGAATACGTGCCGTCGCGCTGAATGTTGGCGAGGTAGTAATCGTTCGAGTCCTGCAAGCTCGCGTGCTCTTTCTTCAGCACAAATTCGTTCCAGCACGAAGCGAGAATGCTGGCCACCACGGGCTTGCAGATATCGCAGCCGAGCCCTTTGCCGTGCTTCGAGAGCAGAGACGCGAAGGTGCGGTGCCCTTCCACACGAGCGATGTGATACAGCTCCTGCCGGGAATAAGCAAAGTGCTCGCAAATGTGATTGTTCACCGCAAGGCCCTGACGCTTCATCTCCGACTTCATCACTTGCGTGACGAGCGGCACGCAGCCGCCGCACGACGCGCCCGCCTTGCATGCGCTCTTCAATGCGCCGATGCTCGTCGCGCCCGCGCAAACCGCTGCGCAGATTTCGGCCTTGCTCACGTTGTTGCACGAGCAGATTTGCGCAGCGTCCGGCAACGCTTCGACGCCGAGTGCGGGTCTGGCCTTGCCATCTGCTTGCGGAAGAATGAGGAACTCCGGCGCTTCGGGCAGTTCCATTTTGTTCAGCATGAGTTGCAGAAGCGTGCCGTATTCGGCTGCATCGCCGACCATCACGCCGCCCAGCAGGTACTTGCCGCAATCGGACACGACGAGCTTCTTGTAGATCTGCTTGCGCTCGTCGCTGAACTGGTAGGAACGGCTGCCGGGCGTTTTGCCGTGCGCATCGCCGATACTTGCGACATCCACGCCCATCAACTTCAGCTTGGTGCTCATGTCCGCGCCGGTGAATGACGCCTGCTCGCCCAGCAACTGCTTCGCGACGGCACGCGCCATGTCGTAACCCGGCGCAACGAGACCGAACAGTTGGCCCTTCCACAGCGCGCATTCGCCGATCGCATAAATATGCTCGTCGCTCGTGCGGCAGGCGTCGTCGATAACGATGCCGCCGCGCGGACCCACGTCCAGTCCCGCCGCGCGCGCGATATCGTCGCGCGGACGAATGCCCGCGGAGAACACGATCATGTCAGTGTCGAGATGCTCGCCGTCCGCGAAATTCATGCGATTCACCGCGTTCTCGCCATCCACGATAGCGACCGTATTGCGGTTCGTATGCACCGTCACACCGAGCGCCTCGATCTTGCTTCGCAGCACGCGGCCGCCGCCCTCGTCCACTTGCACGGCCATCAGGCGCGGCGCGAATTCGACGACGTGGGTTTCGAGTCCCATGTCACGCAGCGCCTTCGCAGCTTCGAGTCCGAGCAATCCGCCGCCGACGACCGTGCCCGTCTTCGCGCGCGCACCGAACACCTGCATGGCTTGCAGGTCTTCTATCGTGCGATAGACGAAGCATCCTTCGCGGTCCTTACCATCTACCGGCGGGACGAACGGATAGGAGCCTGTGGCCATCACGAGCTTGTCGTAGGCGAGCGTTTCACCCGTCGATGTCGTGACGGTGCGCGCGGCGCGGTCGATCGCAACGGCTCTCGCGTTCAGCTTCAGCGCGTAGCCCGAACGTTCGAAGAACCCTTCTTGGACGAGCGATAGTTCATCCGCCGACTTGCCCGAGAAAAACTCCGACAGATGCACGCGGTCATAGGCCGCGCGTGGCTCCTCGCACAACACCGTAACGTGCAGTGCTTCATTGCCGCTTTCAGCGAGACATTCGAGGAATTTGTGGCCGACCATGCCGTGGCCGATGACAACGATCTTCATGACAGGACCTTCCTCAGTTTGCAACGCCGTTATGGACTGCGAGCGCGCTTTCACGCAGCGCGGCTTCGCGTGCCTTGTGTTCAGGAGAGAAGCGAACGGCAATGGCGCACAGCGCCGAGCCCGCGACGAGCACGCCCAAGAGCGAGAGCGTTTGCTGCACGTTGCCCACGCCTTTCATCAGGAAGCCAGCCGCTACCGCGCCCGCATTGCCGCCCGCGCCGATCACGCCGGCCACGCCGCCGAGCGCCTTGCGGTCGATGAACGGCACGAGCGCATAGGTCGCGCCGCACGCCATGTGCGTGAAGAGACCGAACGCGATCATCGCGATGACAGCGAGCGCGATGCTATTGGCGTGTGCGAAGGCATAAAGCCCGACGCCTTCGCCCGCGATCAGCACGAAGAGCAGCGTCGCGCGGATATCGAGGCCGCGTCGCGCGGCCGCTTTATCGGAGAGCCAGCCGCCGAGTGCGCGTGCGAACAGTGCGAGCAAGCCGAAGCTGCCCGCCGCCAGACCCGCTTGACCGAGCGACAGACCGAAATGATCGACGTAATAGACAGCCGCGATGTTGTGAATGAACACTTCGACGCCGAAGCACGCGCCGTATGTCACGAAGAGCATCCACACTCGATAGTTCGCGCAAGCGGTGAGAAAGCTCTGCCAGCCGCCCTTCTTGCCGCCGTCGATGGCAATGCCCGCGCGTCGCAGTTGCGCGAAATCGCCTTGCGGACAGTCCTGCGTATAGCGCCAGTAGAAGAAGGCCATCACAGGCATGACGACGCCCGGCACGATCAGCGCGATGCGCCATGCCGATGCCTCGCCCGCGCCCAATGCAATCGCGGCCGCAACGAGCAAGGGCACGATGGCTTGCGCCGCGCCCGCGCCCGCGTTGCCCCAGCCTGCGGTCGTCGCGTTGGCCGTGCCGACCACGTTCGGCGCGAACATCACCGACGTGTGGTACTGCGTGATGACGAAGCTCGCGCCGATTGCGCCGATCGCGAGACGGCACCACAGGAAGCTGTCATAGCCAGTCGAAAGCGCCGCACCGATCACCGGCACCGCGCCTGCGAGCAACAGCGCACTATAGACCTTGCGCGGCCCGAAGCGATCGCACATGGGACCGACGACGAGCCGTACGAGAATCGTCACGGCCACCGCCGCGATGTTGATGTTGGCGATCTGGTCCGCGTTAAGCCCGTATTCGCGCTTGATGAGCGGCATGAGCGGCGCGCACGCGAACCACGCGAAGAAGCACACGAAGAACGCCATCCACGTGAGATGGAACGCGCGCATCGGCGCGGTACGCAAGCTGAAGAGATCGATTCGGGTGGCTTTATCCATCGTCTTTCCGCAAAAAAGAAAGGCGTCCCGCGCATTCGGCCGATGGCCGGATGCAGGGGACGCCGTTGTCCGTGCCCGCGTTTTCATCCGCCAGGCGCTGTGTTCAGGACGGATCGCCGTTGATCCGATGCGAGACTAAAGGCAAGGGCTATGCCATGCGCGCTGTATCGCCCGCTATCGCTTGCTGCATAAGGCTTCGCGCGGTCCGCACACTGCGCGTGGCGATTCATTGCGCGTCGCGTTTCGATGCAGGCCGGCACAGCGATGGTGCGACGCAGCACCCATCGCGTGCGAAGCTCGCGCCGACGTGTGTTTGTACCAACCGGTTAGCGCACGTTGCCCGCTTCACTGAATCGACGCGTGCGCGCGCTGTGGCAGTGCGGCTGCGCACAGTGGTTGTGCTCGTTCGCCGCGAACGGCATCGAAAAGGCTGATGCCACCGCAATGGCCCGCTTATTGCATTTCATCGAGCGCCACGGCAACGGCGCTGGCGGCGGCATCGAAGATAGCGACTGCGAACTACGGACAATGGCGTCCTCGTGCCCGACACGAGCGGACGCTTTTTGCGTTCGCCGCGCCGATTCCCAGCACCATGCGATACAGGACCGAACATGAGCAACACCACCGCGAAGACCCCAGGCAAAGTGACGCTGCTGAGCGCAGGCCCCGGCGATCTCGATCTGCTGACGATCCGCGCCGCGAAGGTGCTGGCTGCAGCGGATATCTTGCTGCTCGACGATCTCGCGAATCAGGACATCGCCACGCTCGCGCCACGCGCTCGCGTGATTCACGTGGGAAAGCGCGGCGGCTGCAAATCAACGCCGCAAGCATTCATCGAGCGCCTCATGCAGCGTTACGCGAAGATGGGCCTGCACGTGGTTCGCGTGAAGGGCGGCGATGCGCTGCTATTCGGCCGCGCGGGCGAAGAACTCGCGGCATTGCGCGGTGCGAGCATCGCGGTGGAGATCGTGAACGGCGTGTCGTCCGGCTTCGCGGCGGCAGCGAGCCTCGGCATCTCGCTCACGCATCGCGACCATTGCCAGGGCGTGACCTTCGTCACCGCGCACATGAAGGACCACAGCGAACCTGACTGGCGCGCGCTCGCCGCGACCGGCATGACGCTGGCCATCTACATGGGCATGAGCCGCATTGCGAGCATCGCGGCGTCACTGCTCGACGCGCTGCCCGCCGGCACCCCGGCGGCGGTCGTGCAGCACGCAGGCTCGGCCGATGAGAGACGGCTCGTCACAACGCTCGAACGTCTGGCCGAGGATGCCGCTGAAGCCGGGCTCGGCAGCCCCGCCGTCATTTTCGTGGGCGGAGCCATCGGCGAGGCGGTGGAGTTCGCGGCGCGGCGCGAGCGCGGTCTCGCCCACGCGGCCTGAATACCTTTGTCATGCGGCCTATGCCATTCGGCCAGGTTTTCGCTTTCGGCGCCGTGCGTTAGAGTTCAAACACCGATCCTTCGATACACCGCTTTACGCCCGACAGATGCTGCGCGTTCTCCTCGTCACCGACACCGACAAGCCCATCGGCGATCTTCGCGATCAGCTCGCGCGCATGGGCTATGAGATGCTCGCCGAAGTGGCCGCGCCGGCCAAGCTGCATGCGGCCGTCGAGAGTCAGAAGCCCGATGTCGTCATCATCGACACGGAGTCGCCGTCGCGCGACACGCTGGAACAGCTCGCCGTGATGAATCAGGCCGCGCCGCGCCCGGTGCTCATGTTCAGCAACGACGCCGACCAGCAGTTCATCCGCGCGGCCGTCGGTGCGGGCGTGACGGCGTATTCGGTCGAGGGGCTCGCGCCGGAACGGCTCGCGCCGATCATCGATGTCGCGCTCGCGCGCTTCGCTCACGAGGCGCGATTGCGGCTGCGGCTCGAACAAGTCGAAAACGAACTCGCGGAACGCAAAGTGATCGACCGCGCGAAGCGTCTGCTGATGGAACGGCGCGGCATGTCGGAGAACGACGCTTACGCCACGCTGCGCAAACGCGCGATGGATCAGGGCATGAAAGTCGCTGAAATCGCGCGTCAGCTTGTTTCCGTGGCCGATCTGCTCGGTTAGCCAGTACTCCCTATCACGTCATGAATTCGCTCGAATCCGCTTCATCCGCCACGCCCGCGCCCGAACGCACGCATCTGCGGCTCGGCTTCGTCGCACTCAGCGACGCCGCCCCGCTCGCTGCCGCCGCCCTGCGCGAGATGGGACAGCGGCACGGCATCGAAATCGAACTGTGCCGCCAGCCGTCGTGGGCGGCGGTGCGCGACAAGCTGCTGTCGGGCGAGATCGACGCCGCGCACGCGCTCTACGGGCTCGTGTACGGCGTGCAACTCGGCATTGGCGGGCCGCAGGCGGACATGGCCGTGCTGATGGTGCTCAATCGCAACGGGCAGGCGATCACGCTGTCCAATCCGATCGCGGACGCCATCCGTCAGGGCGCGCGCGTGAAGGACGCGCTGGCATCGCTCGGGAGAATGCCCGTCATCGCGCAGACGTTCCCGACCGGCACGCATGCCATGTGGCTGTACTACTGGCTCGCGGCGAACGGCGTGCATCCGTTGCGCGACGTGCGCAGCGTCGTCATTCCGCCGCCGCGCATGGCCGAGGCGCTGGCCGAAGGAACGCTCGACGGCTTCTGCGCGGGCGAGCCGTGGCATGCGGTGGCCGAAGCGCGCGGCGCTGGGCGCACGGTCGTCCATACGAGTGAGATCTGGCCGGACCATCCGGAGAAGGTGCTCGCCTGCCGGCGCGATTTCGTCGCGCTGTATCCGAATACGGCGCGGGCGCTGGTGCGCACGATGCTCGATGCATGCGCCTGGGTCGATACGCGTGAGCATCGCGCGGAGATCGCGCAAGCGCTCGCTTCGTCGGACTTGCTGGGCGTGCCGCGCGAACTGATCGAAGCCCGCCTCGGCATGCATGACGGCACCGCGCCAGTGCGCTTTTTCGATGACGGCGCGGTCAACTACCCGCGCTCATCCGATGGCCTTTGGTTCATCACGCAGTACCGTCGATGGGGCATGCTCACCGCCGAGAGCGACGACGCCGCCGTTGCCGCCGCCGTCAACCAGACGGCCCTGTATCGCGAGGCGGCTGACGCTTCGGGCGTGCCGATCCCTGCGGAACGGCAAGCCGCGACCCTCTGCGACGGCCGCGTGTGGGATGGCAGCGATGCGGTGGCGTATGTAGCCGCGTTCGATGTGAAAGCCCGAGGTGGCGCCCAGCACGCCGTCGATGGCGGATTCGGCCAGAATCGGGAAGCGGAGCCGCGTTAGGGGCGATGTGCGTCCGTGCGAGGTTCGGCTCGGGCCGGCCTAATTCCGCTGGATAACGACTCGCCGGTGCCGTGCTGGCATCGCCGTTGAGATGGTGTCATACGCGCTGCTTGCGTGATGTCACGTCCGCCGGCGAATGCCTTGTGCCCTGCGCCTTGCGCGTTGTGCCTTGTGCCTTGTGCCTTGTGCCTTGTGCCTTGTGCCTTTGGGTTTTGGCTTACGGCTCGCGGGTTGCGGTCTGCGCGTGGCAGCTTGCGAGGCGGGGCTGCGCGCTAGCGATCGCGGCTCGCGGCTCGCGGCTCGCGGCTCGCGGCTCGCCGCTCGGGGCTCGGGGCTCGGATTAGGACTTGAGCTTGCCCGTGGACTCGCGCTCAGACTCCAACCCGCACTCGCACCCAAACCCGCACTTGGCCTCCGCTCGACGCCCGGCCATGAGAGCTCGAGCCTCCAGCCTTTCCCGCCGAGCCAACGCATCCACCCGCCCCGCCTTGACTTACCCCCGCAAATCCCGAGAATGAGCGCCGCCGCCACGCGCGACGCGCCCCGTCGAGCGGCCAGCCCGAACCCGCCCGCGAGGATGTTTTCCCGCGTGATCCGCAACTTCATGGACAATAACGGGATGAGGCACGAACGCCCCGGCGTTTCTTGCGCTCGTCTCACCGGCGCGCGATGCCATCGCGCCGACGCAGCATTCCCGGCAACCGGCGCTTTGCGGCCGGTCAGCCACCGAACTCGGCCACCCGCGCCGCCCGAGGATGAGGTCGTCCTTCGGACGCGGCCAACAGGAGCATCACCCATGACCGACATGAATCCATCTTTCTTCGGCAGGCTGTCGATAGCCTTCGGCGCCTTCTTCGGCATTCTCGGCAACGGCGCATTCGCCGGCCGCGTGCAGCGTCTGCGCGAAGCACCCGAAGCGCCGGAAGCGCCCATTAAAACGCCGGCGCCCGCCGCCGCTCCCGTTGCGCCGGCAACACCGGCACCGTCGCCGCTCAAGGAAGCGAGCCCGGTCGCCGCACTGCAGTTGCTCGGTCTGTTGCAACGCGACGCGCGCTTCATCGATTTCGTCGAAGAGGACATCGTCAATTACAGCGACGCCGACATCGGCGCGGCCGCGCGCCTCGTGCACGACGGCTGCCGCGCCGTGCTGCGCGAGCACTTCACCATCAAGCCGGTCCGCACCGAAGCCGAAGGCAGCCGCATCACGCTGCAAGACGGCTTCGACGCGAGCGCCGTGCGGCTCACCGGCAACGTCGTCGGCAAGCCGCCGTTCAACGGCAGCATCAGCCATCGTGGATGGAAGGTCGAGGAAACGCGCCTGCCGAAGCTCGCACAGACGCATGATGCGAGCATCGTCGCGCCGGCCGAGGTGGAGCTATGAGCGACTTCAACGAACAAAACACGCCGCGCTATTCGATCGGCGTCGATCTCGGCACCACGCATTGCGCGCTGTCGTACGTGGACCTGTCTTCGAGCGATGGCGAAAAGACCGCGCAGGGCGTGCTGTCCATCGCGCAACTGACCGCGCCGGGCGCCGCCGAAGAGCGCGACCTGCTGCCGTCGTTTCTCTACTTGCCGCATCCGAACGAACTCGCGCCCGGCGATTTGACGCTGCCGTGGACGCAGGAGCGGCCGTTTATCGTCGGCGAACTGGCGCGCAGCCGTGGCGCGGGCACGCCCATCCGGCTCGTGTCGAGCGCGAAAAGCTGGCTGTGTCATCCGGGCGTCGACCGGCGCGCCGCGATTCTCCCGGCCGACGCGCCCGAGGAAGTCGAGCGCGTGTCGCCGCTGGAAAGCTCGGTGCGCTATCTGACGCATTTGCGCGAAGCCTGGAACCACGCGCATCCGGACGCGCCGTTCGATCAGCAGGACGTCACCGTGACGATTCCTGCCTCCTTCGATCCCGCCGCGCGCGAACTCACCGCCGAAGCGGCGGCCGCAGCGGGCTACGCGCGCATGACGCTTCTCGAAGAACCGCAGGCCGCGCTCTATAGCTGGATTCAAAAGTCGGGCGGCGGCTGGCGCAAGCAGGTCAAGGTGGGCGACGTCATTCTCGTCGTCGATGTCGGCGGCGGCACGACGGACTTGTCGCTGATCGCCGTGGTCGAGCGCGAAGGCAATCTGGAACTGCATCGCGTGGCGGTCGGCGAGCACATTCTGCTCGGCGGCGACAACATGGATCTGGCGCTCGCGCATGTCGTCGCGCGCAAGCTCGCAAGTCAGGGCACGCAGCCCGATCCGTGGCAGTTGCGCGCGCTGACCTACGCGTGCCGCTCGGCGAAGGAGACGCTGCTCTCCGATCCGACTACCGATGCGGTGCCGCTCGTCGTGCCGAGCCGCGGTTCGAAGCTGATCGGCGGGTCGCTGCGCACCGAACTCACGCGCGCCGAACTCACGCAGATTCTGCTCGAAGGCTTCTTCCCGCAAGTCGATGCGTCCGCCCGTCCTGTTGCGCGCGCTCGCGTCGGTCTCACGCAACTCGGCCTGCCGTACGCGCAGGACGCGGCCGTCACGCGTCATCTCGCCGCGTTCCTTGGCCGCCAGGTGAACGCGCTCGCCGAAGTGGAAGGCATTCAGCACGACGTGCCGCCCGGCGCGACGCTGTTGCACCCGACCGCCGTGCTGTTCAACGGCGGCGTGTTCAAGTCGCATTTGCTGGTCGAACGCGTGATGACGACGCTCAACGCCTGGCTTTCCGTCGAAAATGCGCCGCCCGCCCGCCTGCTGGAGGGCGCGGATCTCGATCTCGCGGTGGCACGAGGCGCGGCGTATTACGGCTACGTGCGGCGCGGCAAGGGTGTGCGGATTCGCGGCGGCACGGCGCGGGCGTACTACGTGGCGGTCGAATCGGCGATGCCGGCCGTGCCCGGGCTCGAGCCGCCCGTATCGGCGCTCTGCGTCGCGCCGTTCGGCATGGAGGAAGGCACCGAGGCGGCGTTGCCCGCGCAGGAGTTCGGGCTGGTCGTCGGCGAGCCGGTGCATTTCCGCTTTTTCGGCTCGTCGGTGCGCAGGCAGGATCAGGTCGGCACGCTGCTCGACTACTGGCAACCGGACGAGTTGCAGGAACTGGAAGAAATCGAGGCATCGCTGCCTTCCGAGGGACGCACCCCGGGCGAAGTGGTGCCGGTCAAGCTGCACGCGCGCGTGACGGAAGCGGGCACGCTCGAACTCGAAGCGGTCCCGCGCGGCTCGGCGGAACGCTGGAAAGTCGAGTTCGACGTGCGCGGCAGCGCGAACGCGGACCACGGCGCGGGCCTGTAAGTGTCCGCGCGCAAGAAAAAGCCGTCGGCACCGTCGGGCGCGCGGTATCGCGTCGGCATCGATCTGGGGACGAGCAATACCGTCGTCGCCTATGCCGAGGCCGGTTCGAACGACATTCGCGTGTTTGCGGTCGAGCAACTCGTCGGTCCCGGCGAAGTGGCCGCGCAGCCGCTTCTGCCGTCGCTGCGGTATCACCCGGCGCCGGGCGAGCTTGCACCCGGCGACGTGCAGTTGCCGTGGTCGCCGGCTTCCGGGACCGAGCCGCCAGCGGTCGTCGGCCGCCTCGCTCGCCATCTCGGCGCGCAGGTGCCCGGGCGGCTCGTGTCGAGCGCGAAGAGCTGGCTTTCGCACGCATCGGTGGATCGCGTCGCGCCCATCCTGCCGTGGGGCGCGGGCGACGACGTCGCGAAAGTGTCGCCCGTCGCCGCGAGCGCGAGCTATCTCGCCCACGTGCGCGCCGCGTGGAACCAGCAGTTCCCCGACGCGCCGCTCGAAGCACAGGACATCGTGCTTACCGTTCCCGCGTCCTTCGATGAAGGCGCGCGCGCCCTCACGGTCGAAGCGGCGCGCATGGCGGGTCTTCACGCGCTGCGGCTGCTCGAAGAACCGCAGGCGGCGTTCTACGACTGGCTGTTTCACCAC